>CANMKK010000010.1 GCA_947498455.1 uncultured Aquimarina sp. | reverse complement strand
TAACCTTTGGTGTTGCTACCCCTTTGGGGTTAATCTGAAAATCAAAGCCTCCGTTTTTAACGGAGGTTGTTTACTTATGGAGAAAAATTTAGAGAACCTCAAGCTCAAATTGCAGTTGCTAAGGCAGCGTATTTATCATCAAAACTAAATGCTGACTCTTTTAATTCAGAATTCTTTGATAGGTCAATAGATATGAATGATTGGGTTATTTCTGATCATCATTTTTCGGCATTAAATAAGTTAAAAAAGCATAATCTAGAGGCTTTCTACTATTGGTATAAGGCATTTGAATTCTAAGAATGGAAGATGCTGCGTTACAAATACAACTTTTAAAATCGTTATTCAAAGGACGTGAAGATGTATTTGCTCTACGTTGGGAGAAGGCAAATAAAAGTGGTTATATGCCGGCGTATTCTTATGATCCTTATATGTATCGACTTCATAAACAAAGAGGTGGCACATTTAAAGATTACAAAGACAAAACCTGTTTAAAACTAGATGATTATCAATTATCAAAGCATTTAAAAGGAGATCATTTTATTGGTATTTATCCGCTACTAAACAGTACGAGGGTGCCTGAAAAGAAACGAACTACATACGAAATTTTTATTCGTAAATCATATTACATATAAACAATCATTCCTAAATGAGTCTTTAAAAATCTCCATAAGTGGATTGTTAGTTAATTTGCTTAGTCCTGAAAAGTCTAGCTCAAAATTATTTATTCAACTGATCTTTGAAATTTATCACCCTGTGTAACCAATGTTACCGACATCAGTTGTAAATTCTTCTACTTTTACTGTAAATTATTATTGCAAATGTTTAAAGGAACTAAATTGTACAGTATTTTAAATTTGAAATGCCCACAATGTCAAGAAGGAAAATTCTTTGTAAGTCATCCCTATACGCTTTCCACAATGGGAAAAGTAAACAAGCAATGCCCCAAATGCAACAAGAGATTTGAATTAGAGACAGGTTTTTATCAAGGATCATATTATGTTTCTTATGGATTAGGAGTAACTTTATTCGTAGTTGTTGTTATTCTAAATTATATAATTAGAGAAACAGTTACTCCAACATCATTGATGGTTTCATTCGTAATTGCTCTTATTTTATTATTGCCAATAATGTACTCATTGTCAAAAATTATATGGGCAACTATGTTTATAAAATATAATAAGGAAGCAATTAACAAATATCAAATAAGTCTACAAGATGATTCAGGAACTAAAAAATAGCTATGGGCATCTATTTGAAGATGTACTAATTAACGAAATTTTACAGGTTGGCACATATAAAGAAGTCCCTGCGGGATTTAAAATGATGGAGATAGGTTCCTATGTAAAAGGAATGCCCTTGCTCGTCTCAGGTGCTATTAAAGTTCTTAGAGAAGATAAGAATGGAGATGAATTACTTTTATATTATTTAGAAAAAGGAGAAACCTGTTCTATGACTATGACCTGTTGCATAGGACAAACTAAAAGTGAGATTAGAGCTATAGCCGAAACAGATACTAAACTCATTATGATTCCTATTGAAAAAATGGAGATATGGACTTCTAAATATAAGTCTTGGAGAAATTTCGTTTTCGAAAGTTACCATAACAGGTTGAATGAAATGCTTCATACTTTGGATAGTATCGCTTTTGATAATATGGATGAGCGACTTCTTAATTACCTTAAAGAAAAAGCCCGTATTAATAATGATAAAACCATCCGGAATACACATCAGGAAATCGCATACGAATTACACAGTTCTAGAGTAGTTATTTCTAGATTACTCAAAAAATTAGAAAATATGGGTAATATTGAACTTCATAGAAATTATATTGAAATAATAAGTTTATAAAATACGAAACCTATTTAGTATTATATACATCTTTCTATAACAAAGAGTTTATCCATGTTAAAAAAGTACTTTCCCATATTTTCCTGGCTTAATAGTTATAAAAAATCCTATATCTCCGGGGACGTTTCCGCTGGAATTACTGTAGGTATTATGCTTATACCTCAAGGCATGGCATATGCTATGATAGCTGGATTACCTCTTGTTTTCGGGTTGTACGCTGCACTAATACCTCAAGTGATATATGCAATCATGGGAACTTCAAGACAATTAGCCGTAGGACCAGTTGCAATGGATTCTTTACTTGTAGCATCTGGATTGGGAGCACTTGCTTTATCTGGTATTAAAGAATATATAGCTATGGCTATTTTTTTAGCTCTATTGATGGGGAGTATTCAGTTTTTTTTGGGCTTATTTAGAATGGGATTTCTGGTAAATTTTTTATCTAAACCTGTGATAAGCGGGTTTACTTCTGCAGCAGCAATTATTATTGGTTTAAGTCAACTTAAGCACGTGTTAGGTGTTACTATTGAAAATAGTAGTCAAATTCATATTCTTTTACAGAATGTTCTTCAATCCGTCAACCAAGTTAATTGGTATACGATAGCAATAGGTATTACTACGATACTATTAATTAATGGAATAAAAAAGATTAATAAACAAATTCCAGCAGCTTTGATAGTTGTTGTTTTGGGTATTTTATTAATCTATCTGACTAAATTAAATACTTTTGGAGTTAGGATAGTTGGCGAAGTTCCAGAAGGGCTACCTGATTTTGTAATTCCATCAATAGACTATTCAAGAATAACTGAATTAATTCCCATTGCATTAACCCTAGCTCTTATTGCCTTTATGGAAGCTATTTCTGTAGCTAAAGCAGTAGAAGAAAAACACGATGATTATGAAGTTGATGCTAATCAAGAGCTTATCGCATTGGGGACTTCAAATATTGTAGGTTCGTTATTTCAATCGTACCCAACCACAGGAGGCTTTTCTAGAACGGCTGTAAACGACCAAGCAGGTGCAAAAACGGGTATCTCACCTATTATTAGTGCTATTATCGTTGGGTTAACATTATTATTTTTAACACCATTATTTTACTATTTACCCAATGCGGTACTTGGAGCCATTATTATGGTTGCGGTTTTTGGATTGATTGATTTCAAATATCCACTGCAATTGGTTAAAAATAGAAAAGATGAATTTTTCTTACTAATAATAACATTTTTAATGACCCTTGTTATAGGAATCAAAGAAGGGATTCTATTAGGTGTTTTAATTTCTTTGTTGTTATTAATATATAGAACGTCACTACCTCATATCGCAATATTAGGAAGGGTAAAAGGCACTAATTATTTCAAAAATACAGAAAGGTTTTCTACTTATACCCAAGTTGATGATACCATCCTAATGATTCGTTTTGATGCACAATTATTTTTTGGGAATAAAGATTTTTTTAAAAAAGAACTTTATAAAAACATACATCGAAAAGGAGCTGCTTTAAAAACTATAATCCTCAATGCTGAATCTATTAATTATATTGATAGTAGTGCAGTTCATATGCTAAAACAAGTGTTAATAGATTTAGAAAATAAAGGAATTCGACTACTCCTTTCTGGAGCAATAGGACCCGTGAGAGATATTTTATTTAATAGTAGCCTAACTGATATTATTGGAAAAGATCATCTTTTTGTTACGACAAAAGAAGCTTATGACTATAGCCGTAAACCTGAAAGTAAGACGATAGAACAAGAGATAATTATATCACAAAACAAAAGCCTTGGGCTAATTAAATAACCAAGGATACCTAATAATTATTTCAAATTCGTAAAATAAGGGGAGTAATACCAGTTGTTGTTTGAATTTACTGGAAAAGAAAATAAATATTTTTTTGTTTCAATTTCAGCATAAAAATTAAGCATAGCTTGGCTACGGTTTATTTTTATTCTGAAATTGAGGCACAAAAAAGAACATTTTATTACGGTAAATTCAAATGACAAATGGTATAAATTCAGACTATATGTAACATAAGTTACTGTAAACATTAGAATGTCTCTATAATTTCACATCATAATAATTAAAAAATAAGTACGATGAACGTTGAACAAATCTATACGGGTTGCCTAGCACAAGGAGCCTATTACATCGAAAGTAATGGCGAAGTTGCCATTATCGATCCGTTGAGAGAGGTAAAACCCTATTTAAATAGAGCCAAACTCGACGACGCAAAAATCAAATATATTTTTGAAACACACTTCCATGCCGATTTTGTGAGTGGGCACGTAACACTAGCAAAGGAAACGGGAGCACCTATAATTTTTGGCCCTAATGCCAATCCTACATTTGATGCTATAATTGCAACAGATGGTCAAGAGTTTAAATTAGGTAATGTAACAATTGCAGCATTACATACTCCAGGTCACACGATGGAAAGTACAACATATTTATTAAAAGATGAAAATGGTAAAGACCACGCTATTTTTAGTGGAGATACTCTTTTCTTAGGAGACGTTGGCCGACCAGATTTAGCTCAAAAAATGGGTGTTTTAACCGAAAAAGACTTAGCAGGATTTCTATTTGATAGCTTACGGGAGAAGATAATGCCTTTGGCTGATGACGTAATAGTATATCCAGCTCACGGAGCAGGTTCAGCTTGTGGAAAGAATATGATGAAAGAAACTGTAGACACCTTAGGTAACCAAAAGCAGATGAATTATGCGCTTCGAGCAGATATGACTAAAGAAGAATTTATTGCAGAGGTGATAGATGGCTTATTACCACCACCACAATACTTTCCTGCTAATGTTAAACTGAATAAAGAAGGATATGATGATATTGAAAAAGTGTTAAGTAGAGGAACAAAAGAGCTTTCACCAGATGCCTTTGAGGCGGCTGCAAATGAAACAGGAGCAGTTGTTTTAGATGTTAGACATCAAGATGATTTTGCAAACGGTCATATTCCAAGGTCAATTTTTATTGGATTAGATGGAGGTTTTGCCCCTTGGGTAGGCGCTCTTATTGTCGATGTAAAACAACCTATACTTTTAGTAACGGATGCAGGTCGTGAAGAAGAAGCTGTAACGAGGCTTTCACGCGTTGGTTTTGATAATACTTTGGGCTACTTAAAAGAAGGATTTGAAGCTTGGAAAAAAGCTTCAAAAGAATATGATGTCGTGAGTTCAGTTACAGCAGAACAGTTTAAAAAAGAACTCGAAGAAGATAAACAACCTGTTTTTGATGTACGTAAAGAAAGTGAATTCCTTTCAGAACACGTTTTAGATGCAAATAATACACCACTTCACTTTATAAATAATCATTTAGTCGAATTCCCAGAAAACAAACCTTTTTTTGTTCACTGTGCTGGAGGATACAGAAGTATGATTGCTTCTTCAATTTTAAAAAGTCGTGGTATTCACAACTTAATTGATGTAAAGGGCGGTTTCAAAGCCATACAAGAGGCAGGTGTTCCTGTTTCAGAATTTGTTTGCCCTTCAACACTTTAATGAAAGATAGATAAGAAATATAAATCAAACAGAGTGGTTAGATCTGGTGGCAAATGAGAGTAACGCCATAATCATTGATGTGTGTACTCCTAAGGATAAAAAGATAGTCGTTTACTGCACAGTAGGGTATCGAAAGTGAGAAAATCGCAGAAAAGCTTGTAGAATTGACATTGCAGATAAAAAGAGTTTTAAAATAGAAGTTAGTAAACAGGATAAGACCGAAAAAATGTAGTAATACGAATTTAACCATAATACTTCTGGTTAAAACTTGCTCATTTTTTGTTTTATTTTCTTAATCATATTTTTCATAGCTAAGGCTATGAAAAATAATCATAGCGGCATAAATCAAAAAAGCAACTTCGCTTTATCGGAGATGTTTTATAATCAAATAGGTATATAAGTGATTTACAATTTAATAAAGCGATTAATTCATTTTAACCGCTTTTTTATGTTTATGTAACTCAAGTTACATAATTGATGACTTTTATCAGGTATTTTTATGAAGTTAAAAAAATAGCACAAAAAAATGGCAGCACATTATCAAATTTTAATTATCGGAGGAGGAACTGCAGGCATAATGACTGCAGCACAATTGCTAAAGCAAAAGAAAACTAATAGCATTGCTATCATAGAACCAACAGACACTCATTATTATCAACCCGCCTGGACACTAGTTGGTGCTGGAACTTATGATTATAATAAGACAGGTAGGTCTATGTCTTCCATTATTCCTAAAGGTGCTAAGTGGATAAAGGATAAAGCCAAAGGATTTGATGCAGATAATAATACTGTTCAAACAGAAAAAAGCGGTGATATTACCTATGATTATCTGGTAGTTGCCCCTGGTCTAGCTTATGACTTTAGTTTAGTTCCTGGACTGGGAGATGCAATGGATAAAGGAGTGGTATGCAGTAATTATACAGACCCAAAGCATACTTGGAGGGTAATAAAAAATTTCAAAGGAGGTACGGCGCTATTTACACAACCAGCTACACCTATAAAATGTGGAGGTGCTCCACAGAAAATCATGTATTTGGCTGAAAGTTATTGGGCAAAAAGTAATACAAAATCAAAAACTGATGTAATTTTTGCTACAGCAGGAACCGTGATTTTTGGAACAGAAGAGATCGCCAATACTTTAATGGAGGTTGTTGACCGTAAGGATATTAACCTGCGGTTTAACCATAAACTAGTAGAGGTTGATGGAGTAAACAAAATAGCTTGGTATGAACTTACAAAAGACATTAAAGCTGGCGGTTGCGTAATAATGTCTGGAGATGATGAGGGCAAGTACTTAGACAAAACTTTCCAATACAATTACAAAGATGTTAAGGTTACAAAAAAAGATGGTCGTTATGGTATTCACTATGATATGTTGCACACAGCACCACCATCGGTTGCCCCTAAGTTTGTAAGAAGCTCTAATTTAGTAAATGATGCTGGATGGTTAGATGTAGACCATCATACAATGCAACATAATAAATATCCTAATATTTTTGGGTTGGGAGATGTTGCAGCATTACCGACCGCCAAAACAGGAGCCGCGATAAGAAAGCAAGTTCCTATTGTAGTAGATAATTTGGCCTTGTTAATTAATTATAACAAAATAGGAACAATGTCCTACAATGGATATTCTTCTTGTCCATTGGTTACAGATTATGGAAAAATGGTACTTGCAGAATTTGATTACTCCGGTAAATTTACACCAGACCCAAAACTGAAACAATTACTCATAAAAGATAGTTCCAAAGAACACTGGAGATTATGGATGCTTAAGAAATTTATGTTGCCATATTTATATTGGAACAAGATGATGAAAGGACAAAACGTATAATGCTATATAGAATGAAAATAGTGAAGGCGAATTTCTGACAAGAAGTTTTATGTGTAAATCGTATTAATCATGTACTAAAATGAAAAAGACAAGTTGGGATTATTTATATGTAGGCATTCAGTTCATACTTTTTGTTATGTACATCATTCCTTTAACCAGACTTACTTTTTCGGCTATTATCACTGTCAAAATTGTGGGGATAGTGTTACTTATCATAGGGTTATTAATAGGATTCATAAGTGTCATTCAGCTCCATAAAAATTTATCACCTTTTCCTACTCCTATTTCAGGCAGTAAACTAATAGAAACAGGAGCCTTTAAATACATAAGGCACCCTATATATACAAGCATTTTGTTTGTGTTATTTGGGTATGCACTATATGTAGGTTCAGTAAATAAAATAAGTGTAACATTAGTCTTATTAATTTTATTTTTCTTTAAGTCTAGATATGAAGAGAAAAAACTTACATCTGTATTTGTTGATTATCCTAACTATAGAAAAAGAACAGGGCGCTTCCTGCCTAAGTTCTTTTAAACATCCTATCTAAGCCTTAACAACAATTTTAATATGTTAAAAGTTGTTAATTAAAGTATTGTGTAACACAGGTTACACCAAAGCTTTTATGTATAGTTTAATTTTATACCATAAGCAGGTGTTTATAATTAAAAACTATATTATGGATAATGAAAATTTATTAAAAGAACAAGTTACTTCAATGCCTAGGATAGGCGATACGGCACCAGATTTTGAAGCAGTAACAACGAAAGGACATATCAAGATGTCTAATTTTGGAAAAGACAAATGGATAGTAATGTTTTCACACCCAGCAGATTTTACGCCAGTGTGTACCACAGAAATGAGTGGTTTTGCTACAAGAAAAGCCGAGTTTGACGCTCTTAACACGGAATTACTAGGGCTAAGCATTGATAGCATACACGCGCACTTAGGATGGGTGCAAAATGTAAGAGAAAACACAGGTGTCTATTTTGACTTTCCTATCATTGCAGATATAGATATGAAAGTATCAAAGCTTTACGGCATGCTTCAACCTAACGAGAGCAAAACTGCCGCTGTAAGAGCAGTATTCTTCATTGATCCTTCTAAGAAAATACGTTTAATTATGTACTATCCTCTTAATGTAGGTAGGAATATGGACGAAATAGTAAGAGCTCTAGATGCATTACAAGTATCAGATGAACACAAAGTAGCAATGCCATTAGATTGGAAAAGAGGAGATAAAGCAATTTGCCATCCGCCAAAATCACTGGATGCTTTAAACGAAAGACTGGCAGACAACTCGCTAGAAAAAATTACTTGGTATCTAGCCAAAAAAAATATCTAAGAAGTAAACCAAGGGCTTTCTATAATACTATTGAAAGCTTCTTTTTTTGAACAATAGATTAAGTCTAATATTTGTATAGTTAATAAAAATACTTTTAGAAAAAGAAAGAACAATTTTATCCATTGCCTCAGAATCAAATGATGAAGAGACAGTAACTTTGATGAGTGATTACTGCCTATTGAGACTAAGTCACACACAATTTAAAAGCTTTTTGAGAATATTATAGGGCTTTTAAATAGGTGACAATTAATCATAAAATTATTGCTATATGTAACCTATGTTACTCAGCAAAGTAACGTATGTTTTTACTTTTGTTAAGAAAATAATTAAACACTATGGATACAGAAATTCTTGCTAGAATCCAGTTTGCTTTCACTATTGCTTTTCATTACATCTACCCACCGCTAAGTATCGGTATAGGCCTGATAATGGTTATAATGGAAGGGATGTATTTAAAAACTAGAAATAAACAGTATGAGGTGTTAACGCGTTTTTGGTTAAAAATCTTTGCCATTACTTTTGGTATAGGTGTAGCTACTGGTATTATAATGGAATTTGAGTTTGGTACTAATTGGGCTGTGTATTCTAGGTATGTAGGTGATATTTTTGGAAGCGCACTGGCAGCTGAAGGTTTATTTGCTTTTGGATTAGAAAGTGCTTTTCTTGGTATTTTACTATTTGGTTGGAACAGAGTTTCGCCTAAGGTACATTTTATATCAACTATAGGAGTATTTATAGGTTCGATGTTTTCAGCCGTATGGATTGTTGTGGCTAATAGCTGGCAACAAACACCTGCAGGGTACCATATTGTTGGTGAAGGTTTTGATGCTAGAGCTGAGGTAACTGATTTCTGGGCAATGGTTTTTAATCCATCGAGTGTTGACAGAATTATACATGTTTGGCAAGGTGCCTTTTTAGCCGGTGCTTTTTTAGTTTTAAGTGTACACGCGTACTACCTTCTTAAAGGTAGATATTTAAAGATTTCAAAAAAAGCATTTAAAATAGCTTTAGGTCTAGCAACAGTTGTCTCTTTAAGTCAATTAATTTCAGGACATAGTTCTGCTGAAGTTGTTGCAGAATATCAACCAGCAAAACTTGCTGCATTAGAAGGTCATTATGATGCAAATGATGCAGCAGATATGTATTTATTTGGTTGGGTGGATGACGAATCACAAGAAGTTACAGGACTTAAAGTTCCTGGTGGCCTATCATTTTTATTACATCAGAATTTTGAAGAACCAGTGACGGGGCTTAATATTTTCCCTAAGGAAGATAGACCTAGTCAAGTAAACGCTATTTTTCAATTCTATCACATAATGGTAAGTATTGGAATGTTTCTTATAGGTCTTACTCTATATGGAAGTTACCTATGGTGGCGAGGCACTTTATTTGAAAAGAAATGGCTATTGCGGATATTTGCTTTCTCTGTATTGTTACCACAAATAGCAAATCAAGTAGGTTGGTTTGCGGCAGAAATGGGAAGACAACCTTGGATAGTATATGGTCACTTAAGAACTAATGAAGGCTTCTCGCAAGAGGTGTCTTCAAATCAAATACTGTTTTCATTGATTTTATTTTTAGTTGTCTATGCCATACTATTCCTTTTATTCCTCTATTCTGTAAATAAAAAGATTAAGCAGGGGCCTTATGATGAGTCTAAAAATCCAGATAAATTTTTGAAATACGTTTAAACCCATAACTATGGAGATTTTTTTAGGAGTAGATTACCCAACACTTTGGTACTTAGTAGTAGGAATATTATTTTCAGGTTATGGTATTTTAGAGGGGTTTGATTATGGAGCTGGGGCATGGCATTTGTTTTTTAAAAAAGACCTAAGCAGGCGCATAGCTATAAACGCAATAGGTCCGCTATGGGATGCTAATCAGGTATGGTTCATTATTGGAGGTGGCGCATTATTTGCAGGATTTCCTGTAATGTATGCCACTATGCTCTCTGCAATGTATATTCCTTTTATGCTTTTTCTAATGCTGTTGGTCTTACGCTCTTCAGCAATAAAGTTTAGAAGTGCGGAAAAAATGTTATGGTGGCGTAAAACTTGGGATATTATTTATTTTGTGTCTAATACTTTAATCTCATTTTTACTAGGTGTAGTTTTAGCTAATATTTTGCAAGGTTTTGAAATTGGTGAAAATCTAAGTTATAAAGGAGGTATGTTCTTTGCCTTTTTAAATCCCTATGCTATTATGGTCGGGTTAACCACTGTTTCATTATTTATGACTCAGGGTGCAATTTTCCTATTACTAAAAACAGAAGGTCGTTTACACGCAAGGTTAACTTTTTTACTTAAAAAAGGGATGATTCTTTTCATAGTTAGCTTCTCAGCTACATCTTTATATACGCTTGTTTTTTTATCTGGAGTGACAGATAAATTTAAAGAGTACCCCATATTTTTTGCAATACCGATGCTCGCATTTTTAGCTGTTGCAAATGTTCCCAGATTAGTCTCTAAAAAGAAATATGCATATGCATTGGTATTTTCTTCCTTAACTATGATGTTTTTACTTATGCTAGTTGCTTTTCAGTTATATCCGGTTCTATTACCATCTACCATTGACCCAGAATATAGTGTAACTATTTACAATGCTGCATCGTCTCAAAAATCATTAGGTATTATGTTAACAATAGTAGCTATAGGTTCCCCTTTACTAGTAGGTTATTTCTTGTTTCTGTATAAAACATTTCACGGTAGGGTAAAGTTGGATGATATGAGTTATTAGGGTAATTAATCATTCTTTTTCTTAGTAAACTTGTAGGCTAGCAAAAAGAACCCAACGAGAAAATGAAGTATTATGATAGTAGTGCCTGTATAAAGAGTTGTGTTTGAATTATCAATTGCTTTTTGTTGTATATCTTGAGTAAAACTATGGCTCTTATACCAGTTGTTGTTTGAATTTACTGGAAAAGAAAAAAAAGAACATTTTATTACGGTAAATTCAAATGACAAATGGTATTACAAATCAAAAAAATGACAAAAGTTAGTTTTCGCTTTCACGAAAGCGAAAAATTAGGAAAGACACCCAGATTTGCTCTGGACGTTTTATTTTATAGGTTAAAAACGGAGGCTTTTATTTTCAGATTAGCCCAAAGGGGTATAATATATCTATTAATTCAACCTAATTCAGAAATTAAGTATATCTAGTTTTTTTCAATCATAAATAAATTTAATCAATGTAACATTAGTTACTGACCAAATCTGATTTTTAATATTCCTTTGTCAAAAAGAAATTAGATGAATTGGATTTACGAACCGTGGCTTTGGTATGTTTCAGGCCCAATGATAGCTTTGATAATGTTCTTACTCCTAATGGTAGGTAAGAATTTCGGAATGTCTGCAAACTTGCGTACAATGTGTACTATTTGTGGAGCCGACAAGAAAGCTGACTTTTTTAAATTTGATTGGAAATCGCAAAAATGGAATTTAATAGTTATCCTAGGAGCAGTAATAGGTGGATTTATTGGTTCTCACTTTTTAACAACGGATATGGCCGTAGCTATCAATCCAAAAACTATTAGTGATTTAAATGAACTTGGTTTTAATAGTGCAGGTAAATCCTATGTGCCAAATGAACTTTTTGAAACAGAATCTTTACTTAATTTAAAAACAATTCTAATCCTGGTCATAGGTGGGCTTCTTGTAGGTTTTGGAGCACGTTATGCCGGAGGTTGTACTTCTGGACACGCCATATCAGGATTGAGTGATTTACAACTACCTTCTTTAATTGCTGTTATAGGTTTTTTTATAGGAGGCTTGGCAATGATTCACTTTCTTTTCCCTTTAATATTCTAAATAATGAGAACACTAACATATTTATTTATCGGTATCCTTTTTGGAATCACAATGTTTAAATCGGAAGCAGCATCTTGGTTTCGTATTTATGAAATGTTCAAGTTTGAGTCTTTCCATATGTATGGCATTATTGGTTCGAGTTTAGTTATTGGAATTGTTATAGTGCAGTCTATTAAGAGGTTTAACATAAAATCCTTTTATGGCGAAAGGATACACTTTAGTCCAAAAGCAAAAAGCTTTAGTCGCTATATGTTTGGGGGTATTATTTTTGGATTAGGTTGGGCATTAGCAGGAGCCTGTCCAGGACCAATGTTTACGCTTGTAGGAGTTGGGTATGTTCCTGTTTTAATTGTAATTATCTCCTCAATTCTTGGTACTTTTTTATATGGTTTATTGAGAGATAAATTGCCTCATTAGCTTTGATAAAGGCAAAGCCCAAACGTTTTAATAAACTAATTATACTACTCTTCTTTTAGAGCAATACTACTTTGCTTCATTCAGAATTTATAATTCGTATTATTGGTATGCAATATGGTTGAGATACCGTTTCAATACTTATGCATCGAAATATAGACCTATTCCTATTTAAAATTTTAAAAAAATTGACTAGCAGTAACCGCGTAATGAAATGAATAAATTAAATAGTCTATATTCGTTTAAGAAGAGTAGTTAAAAAGAAACTACCTAAAAGCTTACTTTTTAAGTGACTTTAACATAAACATGAGATCCAGAGACACCTCTTGAGCTGTAATAAAAGATTATTTCTAAATAACCCGATAGCATTTTAAGATACTTCTAAGTAATAATGAACTATCTTTTTTACATTAAAGAGACCTATAATTAGATCTTGATAAAATTGTAAATAGAATGGTTAAATCCTTCAATCCTTTCCACTACTAGATAGAAGTGTTACTAAAACACACTAAAACAAGGCTTAAAGAGATTTAAGCCTTGTTTTATGTCTAAAAATAAAGCTAAATTTGATTCACAAATTAATAAGGTATACGGTAAAGTATGCGGAAAAAGTAATATCCAAAAAAGTGAAAAAGTTATATTCTGATCTTAAAATATATAATGTTGATTTTAACATATTGATTATCAAATTATTGATATCTTATTTGTCTAAAAATTGTGTGTATAAACTTATGCTTTTGATTACCTATAGAATATTACCCTTTTCTTATTGTTGTCATGTTTTTGTAATATTATTAGTATTATTCAGACTAAAATATTTTTACATTTTATCAGATATCTTGAATCCAAAAATTCGATTACATAGAAACGAAAAACTAGATGATTTATCTCTATCTGGTTCATTATTGAAAAACGCTCTATCTAGCTTAGAAATAATCAACTCATTATTAGGTAATCATAAACAGTTGACTAATGCTGTTTTAGAAGTTTGTAAAAAACAATCTAAAAAAGAAGTTTTACATATTGTAGACCTTGGATGTGGAGGAGGAGATTGTATTTATAAGATTGATAAGATTTTAAGAAAGCATAACATTAAAGCTACTTTTATGGGTATTGATGGTAATTCAGAAAGTATAGCTATTGCCAAATCTCGAAATCCAAATAAGAGAAATATGAGTTTTACTATATCGGATATTCTAAATAAAGACTTTGTTGTCCCTAGTTGTAACCTATTAATTAGTAGTCATTTTATATATCATTTTAAAGATTCAGAATTAGTGTCTTTTTTAAATCAATTATCTGAAAAAAAAGTTAAACGTGCTATTTTCAGTGAATTAAATAGAAGTAGAATTGCGTATTATTTGTTTAAAATATCAGGTTTTTTCTTACCTATTTCGAGAATTGCAAAAGAAGATGGGTTAATTGCAATACAAAGAGCTTTTACAAGAAATGAATTAAAGAATATTATTAAGAACAGTAATATAAAAAGCTTCGAAGTTTATAAAAAGCCGTGGTTTCGTATGATTGCCAAAATTGATATACAGTAGTGAATTGTTTATAAGCATCCAATTTTTGAAAATTATTTAAAAGCTTTTCTTAGAAGATAGATTTTAAGGTAAATTCTCATTTCTAATAATTATAAGGCGTACAACTATAACTATCTGAAAGTTTTTGTAGTGATCTTTTTTCTTCATCAATCTAGTGAAAAATCGTTGAAATTATTTATACGAACTTCTTATCTATAAATCGTATAAGTATCATTTTCAAAATCTGGATATACTAAGTAAAAAGTAGTAAGTTTTGTGAGAAATAATGACAACGTCATTTTTTATCCCGAATACGTCAGGGATATGTTTTTGTTAGAATTAAATTTGTAAAACTTATTTAGATTAAATAAAAGCAATATGCTCCTCGACACACCAACGAATTTAATTTCCGATCTAAAAATCAATCATTTTTTTGATCCACAGTCCAAGTTTACTTATGAAGAATATATACAAAAGGCAATACAATATGTGTCTAAGTTTTTAGATAATGAGAATTTTTATAGTGGGGAATCTTCAGGTAATTTAGTGTCCAAAAAAAGCCTGATTTCCGCACATCCTAATGAAGTATTATCCATAGAAGATGCATTAAATGAGATCAAAGAGTTATATCTGGATCATGCAATCTCTTTTCATCATCCAAACTATGTAGCACATCTTAATTGTCCGGTTTTATTACCCGCTATCGTAGGAGATCTTATAGCCTCTTCTGTAAACACTGCTGTAGAAACCTGGGATCAGAGTACTTCTGCCACTCTTATAGAACAGGAGATGATCCGATGGATTTGTTCTCAAATGAAATTACCCGAAACATCAGATGGGGTTTTTACAAGTGGAGGTACTCAGTCCAATTTTATGGGGCTGTTAATCGCCAGAGATCATTATGCTTTTAAACATTATGCATTAAATCTTAAAGAAAATGGATGGTCGGATATAGTAAGTAAATTTCGTTTTTTCTGTTCTGATAAGGCGCATTTCAGTATAAAAAAGAATGCTGCTTTATTAGGAATGGGATATAATGCCGTGATTCCTGTTTCGACCGATGATAAAATGAAGATGCAACCTGAAGCGCTAGTTCAGGCAATAGAGAAGGAAAAACAATCAGGAAATATTCCTATTGCAATTGTCGGCACAGCAGGAACAACAGATTTCGGAAGTTTCGATCCATTGATTACTATTTCTAAAATTGCAAAAGAGTATGATATATGGTTTCACGTGGATGGAGCTTATGGAGGTTGTTATGTGTTAACCGAAACACATAAAAATGTTTTGGCGGGAATAGAACAAGCCGATTCGATTACCATTGATTTTCATAAAACCATGTTTCAACCCGTTTGTTCGAGCGCATTCTTGACTAGAGATACAAATCATTTTCGTTATGTGTCACACTATGCCGATTATCTGAACCCTAAAGAGCAAAGAGACTCTTCATCACCTAATCTAATCGAAAAATCAATTCAAACAACACGTAGGTTTGATGCCCTAAAACTATGGTTTACGCTAAAAATGACTGGAGAAAAAACAATTGGTCATTTTTTAGAAAAAGTACACTATTTAGCGTTGGATTTATATCATAGTATTAAATACGATACCAATTTTGAAGTGGCTCATAAACCAGAATTAAGTACACTAGTATTTAGATATAAAGCCGAAGGAGTAGAGAGTGATACTATTCACGATACCATCAATCTTTATATAAAGAATACGCTTTTTAAATCAGGGCAAGCATCAGTAGCAAGTACCAAAATGAATGGTAAAACCTATCTTAAGTTCACCCTACTAAATCCTAAAAGTACGATAGAAGATTTACTGAATATTATTCAGATGATTAAGCAGACAGCAAGTACATATACAACTAATAACTAGAATGATTACGATGCACAAAAATGAAGATAATATAGTAGATTTTATAGCAGTAGGAGTAGGACCATTTAATTTAGGGTTGGCATGTCTTACAGAAACTATAGAGAATGTAAATGGAATTTTTCTGGATAAAAGTGAAAAATTTGACTGGCATCCAGGAATGATGCTTCAAGATACTACCTTACAGATTCCTTTTATGGCGGATTTGGTAACGCTAGCCGATCCAACAAACCCATTTAGCTTTCTTAATTATAGTAAAGAACAAGGACGGATTTATTCATTTTATATTCGAGAGAATTTTTTATTATTAAGAAAAGAATATAATCATTATTGTCAGTGGGCTATAAGTAAACTTTCTGCCGTTCATTTTCAAACGGAAGTTTTAGAAATAGTATATAATGACACTGAACATTATTATTTAGTACATACTAAATGTTTAAAAACCGATCAACAAAAAGTCTATAAGACAAAGAAATTAGTATTTGGTACGGGAACAGAACCGTATATTCCAGAGTGTTGTAAATCACTAAAAGAAAGTGTAATACATTCTTCTAAATATCTTTATAATAAAGAAAGACTACAATCCAAAAAATCAATTACGGTTTTAGGAAGCGGGCAAAGTGCTGCAGAAATATTTTATGATTTATTACAGGATGTGGATCAAAAAGGATATGAATTAAACTGGATAACAAGATCTCCTAGATTCTTTCCTCTAGAATATTCCAAATTAACTCTGGAAATGACCTCTCCTGAATATGTAGATTATTTTTACAATTTACCTAGTGAGAAAAGAGAACATTTGATTACCAATCAAAAACATCTTTATAAAGGAATTAATCAGGATTTAATAGCGAATATTTTTGATTTAATCTATACCAAGCAATTGAGTCATGAGGTAAAAATCAACCTAAGAACAAATTCTACCTTAAAAAACACTTCATATGATAGTGCTTTAGAAAAATTCTATTTAGAAATACATCAGCAAGAGCAAGACAAATATTATGCACATCAAACAGAAGGCTTGGTATTGGCAACAGGATATACTTATAGACAACCTAAGTTTATTGAAGGTATAAAAAGCCAAATTCGTTGGGATGAAAAAGGGCGGTATGATGTACATCGTAATTATGCTATTGATACAGCTGGTACAGATATTTTTGTTCAAAATGCAGAATTGCATACGCATGGTTTCGTAACCCCAGATTTAGGAATGGCTTGCTATCGAAATTCATATATCATCAAAGAACTAACAGGTACAGATCATTATCCTATTGAGAAACGAATTGCTTTCCAGCAGTTTGGAGTGACCAAAGAAGAGGAAATCAAAATAGAAGCATCTATACTGCAATAAGAACTAGTTATAACATAGGTTTTTTAAACCTGTGAGATCAGATATTCACAATTTTACTAAGACATAAGTAAACAAGATAGATGAAACTAAAGAATTTTCTTATCCTAATGACGCTTGTAGCGGTAATAAGCGATTATTTACTACATCCCTTTTATCCACAGTTTTTTCAGGCTCGTTTCGGGATCACCAATCCCGAATATGTGGGATATTATTTTGCAGCAATTTGTTGTATGGTAATGATAGCTTTTCCTTTTTGGGCGTATATCTCCAAAAAAACAGTCGAGCTTAATATACTAATATACACTCAATGTATTGCCGGAATATTAGCGTTATGTTGCTATTGGACCACATCATATCATTTATTTTGGATCATCTCGCTAATAATGATTTTGTTTAAGGGAAGTTACCTTTTGGTATATCCATATATTCTTAAAATAATTACGAAAGAAGAGCATCCTAAGACTATTGGTATCCTATCGGTAGTAGTGCATCTTGGAGGGATTTTAGGAGCGGTTATTGGAGGACTAACGGTTGACTTGATTGATGCCAGTTATATATTCTTAATAATGGCATTAGGAGACTTTATCCAGATGGGAATGAGTATGTACATACTAAATAGCAAAAAATATAACACTTCCAGAACAGTAGAATTGGTTGAAAATAAAGAGATGGGTAAAAGAATGATTCCTAAAGGTTTCATCCTTAAAGTGGGAATAGTAACCATGATTTTATATTTCAGTGATTTTTTGATCCGTCCTTTTTTCGCAACCTATTGGGAAAGTATATCAACATATGATTCTAAGCTGATTTCAGGAACGATGTATGCAATTCCTGGGTTTGTAGCATTATTAGCTTTATGGATAAATTCAAAACGTAACACTAATGAGAGCGGTTTCCAAGGTATTATTTCAGTATTGCTTTTAGGGGCTTTGGGGGTGTTATTACAAGGCATTCCATTAGAGATAGTTGTTATTGCGGGCAGAATTATTTATGGATGGGCAATCTTTCAGGGAGTCGTAAAATTCGATGTATTATTATTTGAATTAAGTACACCGGACTCTTATGCGATAGATTATAGCAAAGTCCATTTTTTTCAAAATTTAGGAGTATTGATATCCTCTTTTTCTGTAGGGCTTTTAGTAGAGAACCAAGGATTACAAATCCCTTTTATAATTGCATTTGCAGGTTTCGCTATTACTTTAATAGTATACTATTTTGTTTTTAAAATAGAATTGAAAACGTCTTCTAAGAAGTTAATAAAAACGTAAGTATTAAACAATCAATGGATAACAATAAAGAAAATAGCGCCCATATATATACTAATTATATATTTTTCACATCCTTTGAAGATTTTGGAGAAATTGCAATCCGTTCTTTCAGCATATCCGAAGATAGCGAAACATTATATCAATGGGTGAATCAGGATTATGCTGCTTTTTGGGGTATGCAGGGATATACTGTCGATCAGGTACGTCAAGAATATACAAAATTACTCGAACCAGATCACTACGATATTTTTGTTGGTATGTATCAAGATCAACCAGTTTTTGTACTAGAAAGGTATCATCCACAATTAGATGTCGTGGGGACATTATATCCCGCAAAATTTGATGATTGTGGGATACATATTATTGTCGCCCCATCCAATACCAGAATTCCGAATTTCACTTGGTACGTATTTACTGCTATTATGGAATTCGTATTTAAGGATACTTCTGTCAATCGAATTTTAGTCGAACCAGATATAAGAAATAAAAAAATGTTTGCCCTATGTCAGCGTATAGGATTCTCTTTAGATAAAGTTATAGAGCTTCCGCATAAAACAGCACAGTTAGCATTTTTAGAAAAAGATACATACCAACAATTTAAATTTTTACCAAACATCAATAAAAGAAGTGCTATGAATACCTTAGACAATGCCATTTCGCCTCAACAATCAATATCTCATTTACAACCAGAGGTATGGGTAAAGGTAAATACATTATTTATTGCCAAGGCAATTTGTGAGTTCGCTCATGAATTATTGATAAAACCACACGTCTTAGAACAGTTAGAAGGAGGTTGGAATAGTTATATTTTAAAAACAGATGACTCAACGATTCAATATCAGTTTATTGCAAAACCACTCGTATTAAATCATTTATGGATAGATACAGCTTCAATTAAGAAGTATAAAGAAAGTGAATCTATAGTACTTGATGGAATTCTATTTATTAAAGAACTAAGGAAACAATTAGGCATAGATAATAAGCAAATGCCAGTTTATCTTGAAGAAATTATAAGTACATTGTACGGAAGTGCTTTTAAATTTCTTAAGGGAAACCCTAAATCAGAGGAACTTGTAGATGCCGATTTTCAGACTATTGAACAATCAATGACCGAAGGACATCCTGGTTTTGTAGCTAATAATGGCCGTATAGGTTTTGATAGTAGTGATTATAGAGCCTATGCTCCAGAAGTAGGGAATTCTTTTTCTCTATTATGGTTAGCCGGACATAAGAGTAAGGCAGTTTATGCAGCGATAGAAGATTTGCCATATGATAAAATTATTCAGCAAGAATTAGATGCTACAACTATAATATCGTTTAACGAAATTATAAAAAATAAAGGTTTTGATCCGGACGACTATTTCTTCATTCCAATACATCCATGGCAATGGTTTAATAAGCTGTCCAATATATTTTCACCAGAGATAGCCACAGGAAATCTAATCTGCTTAGGTTATAGCCCGGATCAATACCTTGCTCAGCAATCCATCCGAACCCTGTTTAATAGTACAAACCCTCATAAGTTTTATACTAAAACTGCATTGTCTATTCTAAATATGGGCTTTATGAGAGGATTACCATTATACTATCTAGGCACAGCTCCAAAAATGGCAATTTGGTTAGAAGCACTTTTATATAATGATACCTATATACAGGAAACAGGGTTTAGAATGTTAGGGGAAATCGCATCGGTAAGTTATGTAAACCCTTATTTCGAAGAATTCGGAACACATAATGATTATAATAAGATGTTAGCTTCACTTTGGAGAGAAAGTCCAATGTCTGCTATCACCGAGGGGCAACAAGCTATGACAATGGCGGCTTTTTTACACATAGATCATCACGGAGAAGCCTTGTTGCCTAAAATCATAAAGGCAGCGGAGACCTCAATAGAAGACTGGCTGCGCAATTATCTAAAAGCGTACCTAAATCCACTGCTACATTGTTTCTACTATTTTGATTTGGTATTTATGCCTCACGGCGAAAATATCATAATAGTGCTGGAAGATCACATACCTGTGAAAATATTGCTAAAAGATATTACTGAGGAAGCCTGTATTCTTAGTTCAGATATAGAACTTCCAGATCATCTAAAACGTATGTATGTACCTGTGCCAGAAGATGTGAAATTACTGTCCATATTTACAGATATTTTTGATGGCTTTTTCAGGTTTATGTCGCATATATTAGAAGCTCATGTAAATTTTTCGGAAGAACAATTCTGGAAAATAGTTGCTTTAACTATCCAAGAGTATCAACAGCGTTTCCCTGAACTTGAACCGAAATTCAGACAATATGACCTCTTTGCTGCGGATTTCCATTTATCCTGCCTCAATAGACTTCAGTTAAATAATCACAAGCAAATGATTGATTTAGATGATCCGGTGGCATTGTTACAATTTGCAGGAACCCTGAATAATCCCATTGCTACGTATAGAAAAAATAGTATAAAGATAGAAGCATAACCAGCAAGATAATTATAAGTATACTATGGAGACAACCGATATTATTTATTCAAGATTCATTAAAGGTTTTGGAACAATACAATTACGATATCTAAATCCGCAAAGAGATATAGACTTTATTCATAGTTGGGTAACAAAGTCATATGCATCGTATTGGGGGATGTTAGATAAATCTGAGGAAGAAGTTTTAAGGGAATACCTTCGATTAATGAGCATGAAGCATTATGAAGTATGTATTGGTTACTATAAAAACAATCCGATTTTTTTAATGGAAAAATACAAAGCTTCTGAGGATCGTATTTCCGGATATTATGATGTAAAAGATGGAGACTACGGAATGCACATATTAGTAGCACCGCCAGAATATAAAATACCTGGTTTTACCTGGAATGTTTTTACTACAGTTTTAGAATATTTCTTTAGTCAATCTGGTATCCATCGCATAGTGGTCGAACCAGATGTGCGTAATGAAAAAATACATATTCTCAATAAAAAAGCAGGGTTTCAATATAAAAAAGAAATAGACCTACCAGAAAAAAAAGCAGCACTAGCTTTTTGTGAAAGAGAAGATTTTGAAAAAGCTAAAAAAAAGATACTAGAAGAAAAGTTAATGAGAATGACTAATACATCTAATAATACATCAGCATCTGTTCATAAGCATTTGACCACAAAGGTTTGGGATACAGTCAATGTGGCTTTGGTAAAAAAGGCTATTAGTGAATTTGCACATGAGTTGGTATTGGTGCCTAAACTTGTTAAACAAGGGAAGGAATATAATACATACATTTTAACTTCTGATGTAGAGCATATATCTTATACGTTTAAGGCTGTAAAACGATCCTTAGATCATTGGGACATAGATGAAACATCAATTAGAAAAAAAGGGAATAGTAACTCTAAGCGAATAGATGCCCTAGAATTTATTTTAGAGTTTAGAAATATATTAGGAATTCCTGAACATCTGCTTCCCACGTATCTCGAAGAAATTTCCAGTACTTTATCAAGTGCAGCTTATAAATATGCAAATCAAAAATATACTTCTAAAGAGTTGTCGGATTGCTCTTTTCAGAAGATTGAACATTCGATGACAGAAGGGCACCCATGTTTTGTGGCTAATAATGGGAGACTTGGTTTTGATGGAGAAGATTATATGAAATACACACCAGAAGCTAATGAACCTTTTAAGATATTTTGGATTGCAGGTCATACAAGTAAAGCGACCTATACAGCCATTAAAAATTTAGAATATAATTCACTAATGCATAAAGAGCTTGGAGTTCATATGATTGCCAGGTTCAATACAATATTGGAAGATTTAGGACTAGATATGGAATCTTATATATTCATGCCAGTACATCCCTGGCAATGGTATAACAAGATACTTCACGTATTTGTGTCAGATATCGCAAATCAAAATATTGTTTTTCTGGGAGAAAGTGATGATGACTACTCAGTTCAGCAATCAATACGGACTTTATACAATTGCAGTAATCCCAAGAAAATGTACACAAAAACAGCATTGTCGATACTTAATATGGGGTTTATGAGAGGCCTTTCTCCATATTATATGCAGAGTACGCCACACATAACAACGTGGATAACTGATTTACTAAAAGGAGATGAATATTTAAAAAGTGTTGGTTTTACGATGTTAGGAGAAGTTGCTACTGTTGGTTTTCAAAATACCTATTATGAAGTATTAGGAAAAACAAATGCACATAACAAAATGTTATCAGCTTTATGGAGAGAAAGCCCTTATACAAAAATTAAAGAAGGGCAGCAATTGATGACTATGGCGGCTTTTCTTCATATAGATACTAGTGGAAATGCATTATTAGGCGAATTGATAGCATCATCATTACATACTGTCGAATCTTGGTTGTGCAAATATCTCAATGCATACTTAACTCCTTTGCTACATTGCTTTTATAGATATGAAATGGTTTTCATGCCTCACGGAGAAAATATCATTATGGTAATGGAAAACAATACACCAGAATATGTTTTAATGAAAGATATTACCGAAGAGGTTATTGTTTTTAATCCAAAATTAGATATGCCACAAGAAGTAAAAAGGTTGTATACCGAAACATCAGATGAGATGAAGGTACTGAGTATTTTTACAGATGTTTTTGATTGCTTTTTTCGTTTTATGTCTGCCATTTTAGAAAAGCACCAGATGTGTTCTGAGTACAAATTTTGGGAATTAGTGGCAGAGTGTATCCATACATACCAGCGACAACATCCGGGCTTACAATCCCAATACGAACGGTATGATCTTTTTACACCAGAATTTGACCGATGTTGTTTAAATAGATTACAACTTAGAGATACACGACAAATGTTAAACCTTGCCGATCCTATGCAGAGTTTGATCTTAGAAGGAAAATTACAAAACCCAATAGCTCAATATAAAAAAGCTTCAATGTCAAATTTTGAAACGATGGAAGCCTTAGAAGAGTAAAACTACAGTATGAAAATATGGATGAAGCAATTCAAATAGTATTAGATAAATTTCAGAGTATTTCTGGGATTATAGTACTGACTCTTGTTGCAATAGAATGGATTGTTCTTTTTTTAACAAAGAAAATAGAAAGTCATAAAGAAGGAGTTGTTAATATTCTATCGTACATGCTAGAATCTATTCCCTATATCCTTTTTGGTAAAATTATCATATTAGGGACAATGATGTGGGTATATGAACATCGTATATTCACGCTAGGTTACGAATGGTATGTTTGGATTTTGGCATACGTTATATACGATTTTGTGTTTTATGCTTTACATTATATGGGACATAAAGTTCGTTTCTTTTGGTGTATTCATGGAGTACACCATACTGCAGAAGAAATGAAATTAACAGTAGCTGTTAGAGGTTCATTTTTAATTTTTTTGCATATGCCTCATACCATTTTATGGCTGCCAATACTCGGATTTGATCCATTTATGATTTTTATAATTGAATTAATAGCAAACCTATATGGACTTTATGAGCATGCTAGCGAAAAGCTTATAGGACGTCAAATATGGTTGGAGCGTATTTTTATAACTCCTTCCTTACATAGAGTTCATCATGCAAAAAATCACAAATATTTAGATACCAACTACGGAGAAACCTTTTCTATTTGGGATCGAATTTTTGGAACAATACAAGTAGAATTAGAAGATGAGAAACCCGTATATGGATTAATGGGAAATCATATTAATGGTGAAAATTTGTGGCAAATTCAAGTAGTACTTTGGAAAGAATTATGGATGGATATTAAATCTGCAAAAAAGATCTCTGATAAGATCAAATACCTGATTATGTATCCAGGTTGGAATCATATTGATGGAGGTAAAAAAGCAAGTGACTATAGATCCCAAGCTTGGAACCAGAAAAAGTTTGAAAAACAAGTAGAAAACAAACAGATATTACACACAAATGAAAGATAAGAAACGAATTCTGGCAATAGATCTTGCAAGAGGGTTAAGTGTATTAAGGTTATAATAAATAACCTCAATACAAGCAGTTATATTGATTATAGAATGGTTCTAATTCGTTTTTAACTTGATGTATCCATTTTTCGAGACGTTCATCGGTTAATTGGGATTCATTATCGTGGTCTAAAGCAAGACCGTAAAAATACCCTTCTTTGTCCTCAATCATAGCAACAGAGTCTGTGAATCGATATCCTTCATAAGGCCAATGCCCTATAATGTGACCGCCGTTTTCTAAAACTACTTTAGCCAATATACCAACACCATCAATAAAATATTCGCCATAACCGATTTGATCTCCCAAACCATAAATAGCAACTACTTTATTAGTGAAATCTATTTCTTGAAAATCATCAAAAAACGACTCCCAATCACTTTGTAAATCTCCATCATACCAAGTAGATAGCCCTAAAATAAAGATATTAAATTGATCAAAATCCTTTTTAGAGACATCTCCAATTTCTCTTACATCCAATTCTTCTGCTCCCCAAAGAGAGGCAAAGTCTTTTGTTATGTCATCTGTAACACCTGTATCTGATCCATAAAACAAGGCTATTTTTTCCATAGTATGCGATTTAAATATGGTACAAAATTACATTATTTTTATTTAGAACAAATAAAAATAATGTAATAAATTTGACTTCAAAAATTTGACAGATGTACTTACTAGAACCTTTATATAAAAATAATGCAGGTAGTGCTTTTACAATTAAAACGCAGTATGACGATGATGCCATATGTTCCAAAGTAAAATTCCTAATAGGGGATATAGCAATTCTCATGGATATGATCGAAATAAGAGGCTTTTTATCCGTGATTCGTTCGGCGAGAAAAGGTTGTCAAATCGAAAATTGTACCTGTCAGAATTCATATAAAACAATTAAATGCAATACGCCTCAGGCAGAAATTGTTCTAAAAGTAACTCCTACAATTTTGGCTAATTTAGAAGACTTAGTTTTGGGAGTCTTGTTTTTCGATGAATATAATGATGTGCTTTCCTTTTACGAGATACAATAATGCTACCAAATATTTCTATAATTTTTTATTTAGGAAATAGCATACATAATACTACAGATACTTTTGATCCTGGAACTCTATTTTTTGAGGTTTTGCTTCGATCAAAAAACGGGCAAAAACATACAAGCCTACAATATGCGTTATGTTTATAAGTACTGTAAAAACTTTATTATAATAGAACAATTCATTAATAGGTAATAAAGAAGTAATAAATATTGAAATAAAGGCGGCTATTATTAGTTTTACACTTCCTTTATAGGCATACGTTTTGTGGATAAAATAACAATATAATATAAAGATTAATATACTAATTATAGATACTACAACATATGGAATAGCATGTATAATTGATGGAAGTACTAATTGAGAAATAGAAAATATAAGGTAAATTATAAAAACAGTACCTAGAATTATTGGAAACGAGAAAAGGGAACCAAAACGTAGTTTTTTAATTGAAATGAATTTTTGTAAAACTGAAGTTAACAGGAAAAAATATAATGCTATTAAAATACAAATGGTAGAAAAATAGTTTGGAAAATCCATATAGATTAATACATCACAAACCATCATTACTACTAAGCTCAGTAAAAACCAATAATTAATGTTATCAATATGTTTTATATAAAGCATACCAATTAAAGTAATTACGACCGGAAGTGTATAAATTAAAAAAAAACGATCAAAGAATGCTGCTACTCCTATAGTAACAATAGAAGAGACGAATAATAGTAGGTGTAATGGTTCTATACTTTTAATAAAAATCAATGAATGATATTTCTTAGTTTAATTTATAAATAATGAAACCGACATGATTACAAAAACATAAGGCTACAAATCTATGATTCTTTATATCGTTAAGATTTCATCTGACTTATAAAACAATTAAAATAAATATATGAAAGTGAACTTATGAGTTTAAGATAGTAAAAAAAGTTTTGATATTTTAATAACCATTAACATAAAATGTGAATTTGAGATTATCCTAGCTTTTGCGTTTAAGTCTTTTTCTGTAGAAAATTTATGCTATTTCTTCAATTCCCGAATCTCTATATTTTCTAGGAGTAATACCTTCTATTTTTTTAAAGGCTGCTGTAAAGTGCGTAGAATTTTTATAACCCACTAGTTCTGATATTTCATAAATCGGTTTTTTGCTGTGAAGCAAAAGTTGCTTGGCTCTATTCATTCGTGATTCTGTGGCATATTCAAAAACTGTTTTTCCAAAAAGATTTTTGAATTCTTTCTTAAAGACAAAATCATTGAGACCAATTTTTCTGGATAATTCTTGTATAGAATATTGTACCGAAAGATCAGATGAAATATAATATTGAGCTTGATATAATTTCTTAACCGTGTGATCTACTTGAGTTATCATTGGTTTTGCTTTAGAAGATTTATCTAATTGTAAGGTGATTAACTCTAGTGTTTTAGATTCTAGAAATAAACGTTTTAATAACCCTTTTCTATTGTCGGATAAAATTTCAGAAAGAATACCTTGTGTCTTAGTGCATAAAGGTAGCAAGAAGCTATCTTGTAGTTTTCGCAATGAGTATCTCTCACTAATGTCATATTCTTCATTGATGCGATGTCTGGTTATAAAATCACTGCTCATCCTTATTTTAATCTCTTTTACCCTTTTTCGTTTTAGATATACAACCGACCCTTGAATTTCATGAAGATATACCATATAACATTCCTGACTTTCACAAATTAAATCAGTTGCAATACCATTGATTCGAATAATTTGTTCACCTTCAATTAGAAAAGAGAGCTCTAAGTAATCCTTAGAAAGATGTCCATCTATTGTAATGTCTTGTTTTAGGAGTACATCAAATATATTAATATATAGACCATCGAAACGATGAAATTCAAAATAACCGGTACCATAATTTTCCAAGAATCGAAATTTTTTGGATACAATACCACATTGTTCTTGAGTAGCCACCAATTCAGAAATTGAATATAAAAAGTGCTTTTTAACTTTATTTGTTATGTTAGTGGTAAATGACGTTTTTTCACGTCTTTTTTTATCCATAATACGTCATTTTTCTCTTTCTCTAGATAGTAATTTTGTAATTAAATTTATTTAGATCAAATATAAATAATAATTATAATGTCTATCTAAATTGTTATTAAAAAATTGTTGTCATTAGTGTTTATTTTAGGAAAAAATAGTTGTGTTTTTTTTCTGTTTTTGTGTACTATATTTTGTAACGCTCAAAGCGTAATAACAGGAGTAGTTTTAGATCAAAATTCTAATCCTATTTCTCAAGCATCCATACAGGTTATAGAACTTAATAACAGAGGGACAGTAAGTAATTTTAATGGAGAGTTTAGTATTGATTTACCTAAAGGGTTTTATACAATTGAGGTAAGCTATATTGGTTATAGGAAGTACTCAGAAACTGTAGAAATAAGTAGTTCGAAACTTCTTTTTTTAGAGATTGTTTTACAGGAAGAAGTCAATCAGTTAAGTGATGTTACTATAAGGAGTAAATCCAAAACTCAGAAGGTGAGAGAAAAAGCTTTTGAAGTAGAGGTTATTGAAACGAAAGAATTAAAAAATCAGAGCGCTGATATTCATTCAGTTTTAACCACTATACCAGGTGTCAATATAAGACAAAGTGGAGGCTTGGGTTCCAATTTCAATTTTTCATTAAATGGTTTATCCGGAAGGCAGATAAAATTTTTCATGGATGGAATTCCATTAGAAAATACTGGAAATGCATTATCTCTTAATAATTTTCCGGCCACTTTGGTAGAAAGGGTGGAGGTATTTAAGGGAGTTGTACCCATACATTTAGGAGCAGATGCATTAGGAGGTGCTATAGATATCATTACGAATAGTCGTTCCGTAGATTTTCTAGATCTCTCATATGATGTTGGATCCTTTAATACACATAGAGTTACAGTTAATGGACAGTATGTCTTGGATAAAGGATTCGTTTTTAAATTATCATCTTTTTACAATTACTCAGATAATGATTACAAGATAGATGGTATTGAGGTAAGAGATGAATTAGGAAACGATACAGGTATAAGAAGAGATAATATACGGCGATTTCATGATGCATATGAATCTCAGATGGTTAATTTTAGTGCAGGTTGGATAAACAAGCCATTTGCAGATCGACTACTAGTAGGTTTAGTAGCTTCTGCAAGTAAGAATGAAATTCAACATCCTATTGATCCACAAAATCCGTTTGGAGAAGTTTTTACAGAAAATGATGCTATAAACGCTTCCATAATCTATGAAAAAGCAAACCTATTGAAAGAAAGATTAAAGGTAAAACTATATGCATCCTTTGGTCAGAATAATGAAAAAGTGGTAGATACTTCCGCTAGAAAGTACGATTGGTTTGGAGGTTTTATAGAAAGAGGAGATCAAAATCTGGGAGAACTTGAATTTAGTAAAACTTTATTCGAATTTAAAGATAATACACATCTTATCAATGTTTTTGGAACATATAGAATTAATGATGTAAGTGCAATAAATATTAATTATACCAAAAATTATATCAAAAGAAGAGGGGAAGACCCGGCAAGGACAAGCAGAATACCCTTTAATGATCCCCACATTGTAAATAAAAATATTTTTGGAGTATCCTATGATGTAAGCTTATTTGATGCTTCCTGGGATACTACGATATTTGCCAAGGGATATGTCCTAAATTCTAAAGGCATTATCGAAGATTTATTTGCAAACGCCGAAGAAGGACGATTCACAAAATTTGAGAATAGATTCGAAGAATTGGGATATGGGTTTGCATCTACTTATAAATTTACAGATGATATTCAGTTAAAAGGTTCTTTCGAAAGAACATATAGAATTCCGGAAGGATACGAGGTGTTTGGAGATGGATTTTTGTTAAAGTCAAATCCGGGATTATTACCAGAGAAAAGTTATAATGGAAATCTTGGATTTCTTTTTAACACAAGAATAAATAAGTTCCAATTACGATTGGATTCAAATATTTTTCTTAGAGAATCTGAAAACTTTATAGCCATCCGGTCTGAAGGCATTTTTTCAAAATATTATAATACTGCAGCGGCAAGAAGTACAGGAATAGAAGGAGAAATCAAGACAGTATATAAAGATGTAATATTTCTGGATATTAATGCGACGTATCAGAATATTATAGATCGCAATGTAGGGCAAAATTCTCAAATAGATTTTCTTAAAAATCAACGAATAGCCAACATTCCGTATCTATTTGGTAATGTTAGAATAGGAGGTAATTTAAAAGACATCTTTTCTTCAAAAGATCAATTAACATTATCCTGGAATTCCTATTATGTTCATGAATATCCACTAACCTCTTTTGTAGAGGGTAGCCCTGAGGAAAGGGATATCATTCCAAAACAATTTTCACATTCGATACAATTAGGATATTCCTTCAAGAATGGGACATATAACGTGTCTGCGCAGGTTAGAAATTTTACTGATGAAAAAGTATATGACAATTTCGAAATACAACAGCCGGGAAGGGCTTTTTATATAAAATTTAGATACTACGTATCAAACTAAAATTTTTAATAATTATAAATCATATCATAATGAAAACAATAAATTGGTTACATAAAATAGTATTGCTTTTGGCAATTTCTATGGTTGTCATATCTTGCAATAGCGATGACGAAAATATAGTTGATAATCCAGATCCAACATCTGTTTCTAAATACGTTGTGGGTTTCCAAGCACTCCCAGTAGGAGATGCTGCACCAGTAGACTATATTTTAGAATTACCTTCTTTAGAATCGCTTACTACTGGTGAAATATCTGTAGAAGGGAAAGGAACCCCTTTAAAAGGATGGAGATTTTTTCATAGTGTAAAAAATACTGTATTTACCGCAGGATATTCTGATGATGATACATGTATTGCTTATAGCTTGGATGATGAAGGGGAATTAGTCGAAAAAGCAAATTTTGCGTTTCAATCTACATTGGATAATTATGCAGCAATAGATGATAATACACTATTGGCTGTAGAACTTACCTATAGTGGATTGTCTGATAAACGTTTTCATATTATTAATGCAGAAACCGGAAAGTTAGAGAAAATAGTAGAACACCCCATTGATATTGATAAAGGAGATGGTACAAGCAGAGAGCCAGGGATGATTCCTTGGGTAACTGGGATGGTATTAAGAGATGGAAAATTATTTGTTTCTTATCATAAGTGGATGGCCGATGGTTCTTATATAACACCAGATGTAGATAGAGCATATGTGGCTGTTTTTGATTATCCCGAATTCAAACTAGAAAAAATAATAGAAGATCCTAGAACAAGCCCAATTGGTGTAAATGGGCATAGTACCGGAATAGAGCAAACAGAAGACGGAGATATTTATTCTTTTTCTACTTCTGCATTGAGTGCAGGATTTACTACAGCTACAAAGCCTTCAGGGATTTTGAGAATCAAAAAAGGGACGACAGAATTTGATTCGGAATATTTTTTCAATGTAGAAGAAGCTCCAAACGGAGGAAAGTTGTTTTGGATGGATTATTTAGGAAAAGGAAAAGCAATAGCCAGAATTATTGTAGATGATACTGTAGGGCCTTGGGGAGTATTTAAGGAAACAGGAAGCTTTTTTAGATTGGTAGTTATTGATTTAGAAAAGAAAACTATCACAAATGTAGAGGGAATGCCTCTTCATGCCAGTCGATATACTTCTCCGATGTATGTAGAGGATGGCAAGGCTTATATAAGCAGTTTTGCAGGTACAGAAACACATGTATACATTGTAGATCCAGAAAGTGCAACAGCAACCAAAGGAGCTAAAGTGCAAGGGTTAGCACTCAAAGGAATATTTAAAGTAAGTAACTAGCTCTATATGTTAATCTAATTTATGCATAGGTCAAAGATGTAATAAATTTTTTAATGCAAAAAATGGGTTCAAGAATATAGTGTTCTCAAGTTAAAAGCTTGGAGAAGTTTTATAATGTATTGAAATTAAACGTATGGCTCCTAAGAAAAATAACAATAGACGAAAAACAATCTTACAAATACATAAAGTATTAGGATTGGTAACAGGTGTAGTGCTTTTTATTGTTTCGATAACAGGTTGTTTATGGGTTTTTAAAAGTGAAATTGAAAGCTTTTATGATGATTATAAATATGTAACATCACAAGAAGAAGATTTTATTTTGCCTTCTGTGGTAAAAACTATAGCAGAGAAGGAAATACCAGAAAGAACAATCCACGGAGTCATTTATGGAAAAAAAAGAGAAGCTATAGAGGTCGTATTTTATGAAGCAGAACCTGTACTCTTTTATCAGAGCCTTTTTGTAAACCCATATTCGGGAGATGTTTTAAAAAGAATAGATCATAATACAGGTTTTTTTAGTTTTATTCTAAAAGGACACATACGGTTATGGCTTCCAGAGGCAATTGGATCTAGGATTGTGTCCTATTCCATATTATTATTTTTGATAATATTAATTAGTGGTTTATTTCTATGGTGGCCACGGAATAAGAAAAACTGGCGGCAGCGATTAAAGTTTGACTGGAATGCCAAAACAAGATGGAAGCGTAAGAATTTTGACCTACATACAGTTACAGGATTTTATATATCTTCGTTTGGATTGATACTTGCCTTTACAGGATGTGTAATGGCATTTAACTGGTTTTATTTTATAGCATATAAAGCTACGGGAGGTGATAAAACACCTCAATTTATAGTGCCAAATAATATAAGTGAGAGCATGAGTAACTCAGAAAATAATATTGCTTATGACCAATTGATACCTATATTATCTAAAAAATATACAAAAGCATCTAGTTTTGAACTACATTATCCAGAAAATGATTCTACTTCAATACTTGTAGAGGTTAGTAATTCTGGCGGATTGTATTATAATATGGATTATCTTTTTTTCGATCAAAAAACCCTAGAAGAAATTGAAAGTCCTAGCATCTATGGAAAATATAAAGACGCCAAATTTGCCGATAAAGTAATCCGAATGAACTACGATATTCATGTGGGAGCGATTGGAGGGATAGTAGGAAAAATAATTGCCTTTTTAGTAAGTCTTATTTGTGCTTCACTTCCTGTTAGTGGGGTTTTATTGTGGTATGGAAGAAAGTATAAAAAAAAGGTGCAAAAAAAACCTGTACTTGTTGTCTCCTGATTTTTTAAAGAATGAGGGTAACAAAACAAGCCGGATCAGTAAAATACTGATCCGGCTTGTTTTGTTAAATTACTTAATTAGATGTTAATAAGGTTAATTAGAAATCATAAATAGATACCAAATTTTAGAAACATTTTATCAAATGATTAGGCTTATTATGTTGTAAAAATTCCCTTTAATTGTTTCAATAATTGGGTTAACAAATGAATTTTGATACCTTTCGGCCAAAATAGACAAAAAGAAATGTGTAAAAGAATAGTCTTTTATGTTTTAAAAATGCAATCAAATAATTTGTTTTTTAACATAGATAGTATCTAATTCAATTTTACTTTACCTCTATACATGACAAAGAAAGTTACCATAATCTTACACCTGTGTCTTCTGGCATTATTATCAAGAGCTCAAAATACTCAAGATTCTTTACAGAATATGAGTTATAAAGAAATCGTAGAACTATCTAATACATATCCTGAAAAATACTCACATGAATATTCTGAAGATGAGATTAACGTAATTACTCTTCTTTTAAAAAAAGCTAAAAAACATAAGGATACATTACAAATTGCTAATGCTTACAGATATCATTATTTGATATATAAAAAACATCAACAAACCTACTTAGATAGCATTATTAGTTTAACAAAATTTAATAGTACTAGAGAATACCCAGCATATGCATATCTAAAAAAAGCAAAGTTCTTTTTTGTAGAAAAGCGAAATGTAAAAAAAACATTACATAATTTAGATTTAGCTCGTAAGTATGCTAAGAGTAAGGATAATGAAATTTTATTATATCGTATTGACTATTTTATAGCAGTGGTCAGAAGTGAACATTTAGGAGAAAAAGAAAGAGCACTAAAAATTTATAAAAAATGCGCCAACTTTTTTTCTAAATGTATAGAAGAAGATCATGAATTCAGGTATTTACATACGCTACACGCTATATCAGAAATTTATATATATCTAAAAAAGTATGATTCAGCTACCTATTATAACCGTTTAGGATATACTAAAGCGCTAAAAAGTTCCGATCCTAAAATTATAGGGACACTTGCGTATTTTACAATTAGTGAAGGTATTAATGCACATGAAAGAAAAAAATATTCAGTAGCCATAGATAGTATTCATAAAGCTTTACCTAAAATATTGTCAATCAATGATAAGTTAAATATAGTTGAGGGGTATTTTTATTTAGGAAAATCTTATTACGCTTTAAGGGATACAGAAAAGTCTATTTATTACTTTAAAAAAACGGATTCTATTCTAGAAACACTAAATGCTCCTCCGAGATATGAGCATCTTAAGACGTATGAGGTTTTAAAAGTATATTATAAAGAAAAAGGAGACTTACAGAATCAAATTAAATACTTAGATAAGTTAAATTCATTTCTAGATCATTATGCGAATGATAAGATCTTTATAGGAAAAAAAATAAGAGAAAATTATGATGTCCCGGTTTTGTTAGAAGAGCAGGAAGAGTTAATTAAAAAATTGAATAAAAGTTCAGATACGTATATATATAGTATCTTGCTTTTGACTTTATTTTTATTGATTTTAGGAAGTTTGTTTGTATATCAATATATAAAACGTCGTGTCTATAGGTCGCGCTTCGAAAAGTTAATGGAGGCTCAAGTGCTGGAAAAAGATATCGGGGTAAAAACACAACAGGTTGATATAGATGTGATTATTGATGTAAAAGAGCAACCAGAAAAAGTGTTAAAAGTTCCCGAAAAGCATGTTATTTATATCTTAGAGAAATTAGAAGTATTCGAAAAAAACAAGGAATTCCTGACTTCAGGAATTAGTGCTCAATCTCTGGCTGATGATATGGAAACGAATGTAAAGTACTTATCAAGAGTTATTAATTATCATAAAAACAAAACCTTTAATCATTACCTAAATGAATTAAGGGTTCAGTATGCTGTAGAAGAATTAAAAAGCAATACTATTTTAAGAAAGTATACGATTAAAGCGATTGCATTAGAAATGGGTTATAAAAGTTCAGAAACTTTTTCCAATGCATTTTATAAACAATTAGGTATTAAACCATCTTATTTTATTAAAAACTTAAATAAATTAGAGTCGACCTATAGTTTATGATTAGTATTAAGTTTAAACTTCTTGTTAGCGATTTAATTTTAATCATTGTTTTCCGATTAAAATAAGTCAAAATTTCTTTAAGTATCTTGTAGTAATGTTTTTACGATATTTTTTGTTAAAGGATGTTGTTTTTTCTGTTTAATACACACCATGTTTTTAATAGAAATTGTTTTAAAGTGCTGAAATTTATTATTTTAAATTTGGTCTTGGCTCTTGTTCCGTGAAGGGACAGCGATCTTGAATCCTTATCAGACATTACTGTTTTTTAATATCTGTTATGAAAGCGAGATGTTCATTTCGAAAGGGATATCCGTGTTTTGTCTGAGGATCTTAGTTATTTTACATCTCTCAATTATATGTTTTTTATAATTACACAAGTATATATTGATTTTATAAAATGTATTTTTTACTAAAAATCAATTAGTTGTGGGCGTTTTATTGAATAAAAAAAACCGAAATTCTGGAATTTCGAGTAAATGAAGGCAGAATGTATTTAAAAGAAATTTTCGATTCTATAGATTTGAAATTGAAATATTAAAAAACAATTTTAAATGAGAAAACAATCAGTATCAGTGAAAAAATTAAACTTGAAAAAGTTTGAAATTTCTAAATTAAATAATCCGCGTATAATATTTGGAGGCACTAGTAATATGGATGTATCACAGTCTGTTGGTGGTAAAGGTGCTCCGGGAACTTGTGGTACCGATGGTGGAACTGGTTCTCCAGGAGATAGAGGGGGTTCTCCTGGAAATGGAGGAGGACAAGGTGATGCTCCATAAATTAGAATTATTTGGTAGGTTTTAACGATGGTAATGTTTTTAGAGACTGTCTAAAAAGTAATATATATTGTTGTCAAACTGAGTTTGTCGAAGTTTTAAACCTTTTGGTTTTCAAATTGTCTTCGACAAACTCAGGCTTATAGATTATAATTTTTAATACTTTTTAGACAGTCTCTATGTTTTTAATTTGATACAACCGTTACAGAATCAATCTTTTTATTCATTTCATATTTCCTTGTTATAGAAATAGAATATAGTTATTTTGTTTCCATCTTATTTTATACATCGAGTAACACTTGTTACCAAAGGAAAATGTAAATCATTTGTAATCCGGATTACAGGGCTAGCATTAGAATAAAGAAACTACATGTTAATATGAAGTAATCTATAGTTACAGATCAAAAATTATTGCTAAAACTGATATATCCTGTTTCACTTAAGAAATGATATTATTTATGTCAATCGGAATTTGACTCGAAAATTAAGTACCTAACTCTAGTTGGTTTTTAACTAAATTAAAATAATCGGCTTGATTTTCTACTAATTCAATATGACTACCTTGCTCTACTATTTTACCATTCTTAAGGACAATAACTTGATCTGCGTTTCTGACGGTACTTAATCTATGTGCTATGATTAGAACCGTACGACCTTTGAAATACTCTTTTAGGTTTTCGTGAATTCTTTTTTCATTTTCGGCATCCAGTGCACTTGTGGCTTCATCCAAAAATAAAAACTGAGGATTTTTATAGATTGCACGGGCAATAAGGATTCGTTGTTTTTGACCACCGCTTAATTCTATTCCCACATTTCCTATTTTGGTATGATAATGCATAGGTAAGGACTCAATAAAAGAATGTATTTCTGCAATTTTACAAGAGGTTACTAATTGATCAAAATCAATTTCCTTGTCAGAAAATGCAATATTCTCTGCAATAGTTCCACTAAATATTTTTCCATCCTGTAGTACAACACCACACTGATCTCTCCATTCATCAGGAAATACCTCATCCATATCATAGTTATCGATTTCGATAGTTCCTTGTACTATGGGATAGTATGCTAATAATAATTTTAGTAATGTAGTCTTACCGCTTCCACTAGTTCCTACAACTGCTGTAACTGAATTTTTCGGAAGAGCTAAACTTACATTATTTAAAACATAAGGACTGTTTTTCCCCGGGTATTTAAATGATATATTGTTTACTGTAATAGTACCTACTTTTTTGTCGCATAGGTGTATACTTTTAGTACTATTTTCATCTTCTGTATTATAGATTTCACCTAATCGCTGATCAGCCATCTGTGCATCCTGTGTATCTCTTATAAAACTAACCAAACTATTAACAGGGTATATAAGTTGTCCTAATACGTAAGAAATACTTAGCAAAACACCCAAAGTCATTTCTAATTGGATAATGAAATAAGCACAGAGCCCAATAGCGATAATTTCTTTTAGTTTAGATAAGAAATTAACTCCAAGTATTTGATAGTTGTTTAAAAATAGAGATTTTAGTTCTAGTTTATTGATTTTATCTTGCAGAAAAGTAATCTTTTCGATAATGTTCTTTTGAGCATTATTGATCTTTATTTCTGGCATATTCATAATCATCTCATAGGTTTTATTGCTATTTTCTGATTGTCGTAAGAACATAGCATATTCTAGAACAGATCGTTTCTTTAAAAAAAATAGCACCCATACAACAGATATAATCGTTAATGAAATGTATACCGAAGCGATACTAAGGCTATAACTAAATAATATCGATAAAAAAACAATGATATTAAGAACACTTAGAATTAATTCCATTCCTTTCCAGGTTAAAAAATCCTGAATCTTATTTTGATCCGAAAATCGCTGTAGCGTTTCAGTATTTAGTCTTGTGTCATAGAAGTTAATGGGTAATTTTAAAAGTTTATTCAATAAACTTTTTTTAATCCCTATATTCAGAATGAAATTAAATTTTGTTAGAATCAATCTACTGGAAAAATCTGAAGCAACAGAAGATACAAAAAGAACCAGTTGGGCTAAAAGAAAATAAATAACGATTTCCCATTGTTTAGAACCAATACCTTCATCAATGATTTTTTCAAAAATTAAAGGGATAGCCCAATTAGCTGCAAGACCAACTAATACCAAAAATATGGCAAGTATATATTTTAATTTATTCTTACTAAAGAAGGTGCTAAATTCTTTAAACAATTTGGATTTAAAAAAATGTGTTTTGGGAATGTCTGGTAGCGTAATCATTTCCTCATCTATAGGTTGTAGTATGATAGCTACGCCTTTAGTATTTCCTCCTTTCCACTGGTGACAAAAATCCTCTTCTTCTAATTTTACTTTGCCATAAGCCGGGTCATTTAAATGAATATAACTGGATTGAGATTTTAGGGACGCTTTTTCGTATACCAAAAAATGATCTTGTTTCCAATATAATATAACTGGGATGTCTATGGAGACTAGTTCCTCATAAGTAAGTTTTACTGCTTTTGCCTGAAAACCTAACTTACCAGCATTATCAATAATATCTTGCATAGATACGCCTACCCTTGTAAACTCAAATAGTTTTTTGATTTGTTGTAAAGAGTACAATCTATTATAATAACTTAATATCATACATAGACAAGCAGCTCCGCAATCAGTGGTAGTGAGTTGATGATAAAATGTTATTTTGTTTTTAGAATTAAACAGTTTGTAGAATCTCATCGATTTTTTCTTTTACAGCAGTATCTTTTTTTCCTTCATCAAATGCATATACACAATAGTCATCTTCTTGTTCCATAAACTCTAAGGCATGCTGTGAACATCCCCCATTACAAATCGCTAATAATCTACATGAGAGGCAAGGTTTGTTCTTAAATTTAGAATTCATTCTTTTTTCCAGATATCCATCTTCCCATTGCAGCACCCCTTGCTCATCAATATATCCAGCTCTATTTTTACGAGTAAAATCTCTGGCAGTGCATTTGTATATGTCTCCGTTGTAATTAACGACTACACTATTCCGTTTGTCTGCATAACACGAATTAATTACGTTATTTGGAGCGACACCATTTTGCACAGTAAACCCCTTATTTCTCATGTGTTTAATATTTTTGTCTAAAATGATATGTAAGTCATCGATTTTATCATTTTGCCATACTCGATGGTAATCAATAACTAAATATTTATTTCGTATATCAGCAGTTAAGTCGCTTAAGTCATCAACAATTTTATGAGTTTTCTCTAAGTTTTGATCTGTATAATTAATACGTAATCTGACTTGGAAATGATTGTTTAATAATAGTTTAATGTTATTAATAATCTCAAAATAAGAACCTTTCGTTTTGTTTACATAGCGCACTTTATCGTGCTCTTCTCTATATCCATCTAAAGTGATCTGAAGATGACAACTGATATTATTTCTTTGGAAATATTTAATGAATGCTTCGTTTATTAAATAGCCATTCGTAGTAAAATCGATGTCGAATCCTTTTTTATATTCTTTATTTGCCAGAAGTAAATGATCCATAACAGGAATTACATTTTTTTCAAAATATAACAAAGGTTCCCCTCCGAAAAAGGATAGGGTAAAGTGGTGAAGTTCTTTGTCTGATAGTTTTTTAGCCACCAACTTGTTTATTCTCATTATATAATCGTTTTCCAGTCTTGAGTTTTTTATATGCGTTTCATAACAATACCAACATTTAAAATTACAGTTCATGGTAGGGTTAATGGTTAGGCGAAAAAAAGCCTTTCCTTCATCAATTTTTTGAGATATTTTTTTTACTTTCTCTACCTCATCTACTTGTGTATCAATCAAAAAACTGTTTTCTACTAAATAAGAAAAAAATGAAGGGTGAATAGTCTTAAGCTCATTAATATTTTCATTCTTACCAGCAAGTAATAATTCTTTTAGATCGTGTTCCAAAAAAATGGCTTTGTTTTCAAAAGAATTATATAAAGCATATTTATCATCGTATGGGATGATAGAATTAAATTGACTATATTTTACAGTATTCATGTTGTTTATGGTTTTAATTGTATGTCCAATCGTGTTAATATATTCCAATGAAATTTTTCTCTCAATAAAGGAATCATTACTAATGTATTTTATGATGTAGAAAGATTTAATATAATATTTAAATACAAATACTTTCTTTAGATACAGCAAGGGTCAGCCGACCCCTGCTATTTCTAATAAGGATTCCTTTTTTATGGTCGCCCAGGCTCTGCGCCGCCACCATTTCCAGGTGATCCACAACCAGCTACACAGTTTGCTCCTGCGCAATTAGTATTTGTTGTAGTACCGCAACCAGCAAGAACATTTGTGTTACCACTCTCATTACCACCAGTGGAGCTTAATCCTGTGAAAGTAGAAGAAAACCCTCCTTTTAATACTTCACCTGAAGCCTCAAGAGCTTCAAATTTAGTAAGATCTAATCTGTTTTTCATTTTTTAGATTTTAAGAATTATACATTAATTTATTGCGATATTTTTAAGCCTTATCAGGGCTTCGGTTGCAACCAGACCATTTCCCCTTTTTCTTTCATAATGGCCATTATAAAAGGTTAAAAAGAAATGGTTTTCTTTTATATTCTGTTTTTTTCGTCTTCATTGCTCAATTTTTGTTGCTTGACATTCAGGTTCTTTTTTCCAAAACTATACGATAGAGCTAATCGAATATATTGTGTGTCATAATATCCATTATAAGAAGTATTGTTTCCGTCTCGTACTCCTGAGTTATTGAAACTATATTCACGAAAAATGTTATTAGCGGTTAAAGTGATTTGCAGTCTTTTATCATAGCAAAGAGTTTTTAAAAACGTGCTCATATAAAGTTGTTTTCTATTATCTACCAAATCATTAGATTTATAAGGGACTCTATATGACAAATTGAACCCACTAGATGTTGTTTTATCAGAATTGAAATAGATGGTATTAGAAGTATTAATAAAAGCTCCAATACTGGAATTGTTTTTAGGTGTAATAGGAAAAACCTTAGACTGGGAATAGTTATAAAATACACTAGCCGAAATAAGACTAAATAACCAATTTAACTTGTTATAAACATATACTTGTTTTATCCCGATATTATAACTATCAAAATAATTTTGTCGTGTAATAGCTTGTTCAAAAGTGTTATTGTCTAAAGTAGTTAGCTGACCAGAGTTATTATCATCTATAGATGCATATATTGTTGATTGCAAAAAATCTTTATATACATAACTAAGCTCAGCATTAGAAGTCAGTGTAGGGAGTAAGTTGGGGTTTCCAGAATAGTATGTAAGAGAGTTGGTATAATAACGAAAAGGATTTAATTCCCTAAAACTGGGTCTATAAATACGCCTTCCGTAATCAAAGAGAAATTGATGTTTTTCATTTGACTGATATTTTAGATAAAAAGTGGGAAATAATTCAGTATAAGAGTTTTTATTTATTTCATTTAGAGTTATAGATGTGCCTTTGGTAATTGTATGTTCCAATCTTAGGCCTAATTTAGCTTGCCACTTTTTACTTATTTCCTTAAAAGACGAGACATAAAAAGCAATATTCTGTTCGTTAAAAACATATAAATCTGTAGCATTCATATTTAGAATAGGAGAGACTCCAAGAATGTCATAATCTTTGATGTCATTTTCAGTTTTTGTTTTTGTGAGTTTTGCTCCGTAATTAAATTCTGTTTTTTTAAAAGGATGTTCGATATCTATTTGCCCCGAGTAATTAATAATATCCCGATCTACAAGATTATTGTTTTTAGACTGTTGGTTTGGAATATCTATAATATCAGAATTACTCGTTATAGATGAGGATATTCTATCATCTAGGGTTTTATAAGAAAGTATATCAAAATCTATGTTTATTTTTCTACCTAAGGTATCCGGTACTATTGTAGAATGAACATTGAAAGAATTTAACTCCGAAGAAGTTTTGTTAGTACTAATGGCATTTATTGTTCCTCTATCTAGCGTATTCTCAGTTATATTGGTCACACTCGCATTTTTACTTTTGGGTTTACTATAATTACCATTAAATTGTAGTCCTACCGACCACTTTTTATTGATATTGTAGTCTAGTCCTAACCTATTAGAAAAGAAATCGGTGGTGAATTTTAGATCATCCTTTTGTGACCATTCTACAATAGGGTATGTGATGATTCCGTTTTCCTCACCTCCATAATTTCCTGTGTAATAGTTATTGCTTAGATAAAAAGAGAGTTTGTTTTTGTTGTAGTTAAAACTACCTCCAATAGCTCCCTGTGCATATTCACCTTGTCTATAATTAGAATGAATGGTAGAATTCCAGGAATTGTTTTTTCCTTTTTTTAGCACAAGGTTAACTATTCCACTATTTCCTTCGGCATCATATTTTGCAGATGGATTGGTAATGACTTCTACACTTTTAATATCCTCAGATCGAATACTTTTTAAATAGGTAGTAATTTGATCCGATGGGATTCTTACAATTCTTCCGTCTACCATTAATGACATACCACTTTTTCCGATCATCTGTATTTGGTCATTGGTGACTAAAATTCCTGGAGTAACATTCAATAGTTCTAATCCATCTCCACCCTGAATACCTCCAAAACTTTCTGTATTAAATACAAGTCTGTCTATTTTGCGTTCTATTAATTTTTTCTTCCCCGTTACAATGACTTCTGCTAAATGAGTTTGATCTTTTTTTAGAAATATGTTTCCTAAACTTTTAGTTTCTTGAATTTGTATAGTTTTATTCCAACTTTCGTAGCCCAAAAAGCTAATTGTTAATTTGTAATCACCTTTTCTTATTTGAAGAATGAAACTACCATCCTCTTTTGTAGTTGTTCCTGCAACAATTTCATTATTCTGGTTAGTAATCGCTACATTGGCAAATTCAATAGGATGTATTGAATCTTTTACAGTTCCTGATAATTCTAACTGAGAATATCCTAAGCAAGGAATAAAAAAAAACAATAAATATTTTGCCATGCTTTTATTTTTGAGATTTTGTTTTGTAACTGATAGATTGGTTTGTTTTTTACTTAACGAGATGAAAGCTGGTATTTCAATGATATTCAAGGGATAATTTAAAGGATGTATTCTGGTATTTCGTTTGAAATCAGGTTTTTGGGATATCAATGGTCATTTACGAATATTAACCTAAGAAATATCATTACTTTACTGGCGGCCCAGTAACCCAAAGTACTAATGATTTACGTTCTCCTTTTGTAACGGGAGTTACTCGATGCATAAAATAAGATGGAAATAAAATGGTAAACCCTTTCTTCTTTGGGATTCTTGAAATATCCTTACTTGTAAATAATTCTAACTCCCCCCCTTCATATTCCTCTGGAGAAGAAAGTTGTATTACAATACTAATTTTACGACGTGTTGTTAGCCCAGCACCTACATCCATGTGCCAACCATAGTGACCTCCATCACCTTTATAAACACCATATTGAAGATTCTCTAAATTATCATCAATATCAAACTGCCATTGAGAATTATTGGCTTGACTAGAGAGTTTAATTATTTTTTTATAAAGCCAATCAATATTCTTCATTTCAGGTGTTAACCACTTAATATCACTCTTTCTATAATTATTTTGCGTGTTAGAACCTGATTCGAGTTTTGCTTCCTGAAATTCTATGCTCTCTGCTAATTGATGAATTTTGTCTATTTCTTCACCGGAAAAAATCTCTGGGAAATAATACCAGCTACTTAAGTCTGTATTAATTTGTGTTTCAGTGGAAGTACTCATACTATGATTGATTAATTGATTTTACTATTCTATAAGTTAAGTGTAAACTTGGATTTAAAATTTTATGTTTAATTCTTAAGAATCTCAATTTTTACTTTGATTATTAAAGTTCGTTTTTTGATGTATTCACATCTACAGTATTTATGACCCCTTTTTTAAACTATCTTAATGGTTAAAAACACTATAGATGTTTGAACAAGAACAAACCTAATAGGTTGGAAAGGTTATGACAACAATTGATATTGTGTATTCCCGAATTTCATACGTTATTCCCGAATTTCGATCAATAGGCAAGCATATTATTATTGTATTACGGGAAAAAGTATACTGGTGTATGGTAAATAAAAATTTTGTTCAGATCAATTAATAGTTCGTTACTAATTAATTTTGATTTTATAGTAGCGAGATCGAAAACATAGTATATTCATTGCTTTGTATCTTTTATCGTAGGAAGTTTACCCATATCTAAGCCTCACTGCAATAACAATGCTCTCCACAGCTCCGGTGAAGTACTCATTAAGTGTTGTGAGCAGGTCATTGACTCCAGTGAAGTACTCATTAAATTTTGTGAGCAGGTCATTGACTCCGGTGAAGTACTCATTAAGTGTTGTGAACAGGTTGTTGACTTCGGTGAAGTGCTCATCTAGTATAGTGAAAGAGTTGTTGACTCCAGTGAAGTACTAATTAATTGTTGTGAAAAAGCTCATTGACTCCGGGGAGGACTTATCAGTTATAATGAATGTGTTTTAATACTAAAAGTTTATCAAATGTTCGTTAAATAACATAAAGATGTGATGAATTGTTTTCCCCTTTAGGTAATAATAAATAGTTTTGTTAGCAATCATTTAGATAAGAAAATATGGCTATAAATATTCAAAAAATACCTGTGACAATAATTACCGGGTTTCTGGGATCAGGGAAAACAACTCTAATACATCAAATTGCCAAGAAAGCAAATGGTAGACGGTTAGCAATCATTGTTAATGAGTTTGGAGAGTTAGGAATGGATGGAGAGATCCTAAAAGGGAATGATTGTGGCTGTGAAGAAGAAAATATATTAGAATTAAGTAATGGGTGTCTTTGTTGTACAGTACAAGAAGAATTTTTGCCGACGATGCTCCAGTTGATGGAACGTAAGGAAGATATAGATCATATTATTATAGAAACTTCAGGGTTAGCATTACCAAAACCATTGTTAAAAGCTTTTAACTGGCCGGATTTAAAACCGCAAATAACAGTTGATGCTGTAATCACTGTAGTAGATTGTGTGGGACAAGCAACAGGAGAAATATGTGATCGTGATAAAGTACAGTCACAGCGATTAGATGATGAAAATCTGGATCATGAATCTTCTATCGAAGAATTATTCGAAGATCAATTGTCGTGTGCAGATCTAATAGTGATGACAAAATCAGATTTGATCAACGAATCAACATATAAAGAAGTTATTGATATTATTCAGAACCGTGTGGGATCAAAGATTAAGTTAATTTCTGCAGTAAAAGGAGATATTCCTGTAGATGTACTATTAGGTATAGGAGCAAAAGCAGAAGATCACGTGGATAGTAAACATTCCCACCACGAAGACCACCATCACCATGAGCATGGGGATGATCACCATCATGATCACGAACACGATGATACTATAAACTCTATTGTAATGGAGGTAAAAACTCCTCATACACCACAAGAATTGATTAATGCTCTAAAATCTTTGGTAAAAGAGCATCACATATATCGAATTAAAGGGATCATCCATGTCCCAGGAAAACCAATGCGAATGATTGTTCAGGGAGTTGCAGATCGATTCGAAAACTATTTTGATAGAAAATGGATAGAAGGGGAAATTAAGGCAACCCGATTAGTAATTATTGGAGAGAAATTAGAAGAACCAACATTACAGAAAGCATTAGAAGAAAAATTAATGGTTAAAATCGAGGCGTAATATATGAAGATATATACCAGAAAAGGAGATACCGGAAAAACAGGTGTTTTCGGAGGGAAAAGAGAATATAAAGACTCAGCACGGATAGAATGTAATGGAGCATTAGATGAAGCCAATTCTACAATAGGATTATTGAGGGCTAAATTGGCAAACGACCATGAATGGCAACCGAATCTTCATAAGATCCAAAAAGATTTGATGGATATGATGTCGCATTTGGCAAGGCCATCAGATTCTAAAAAAGAAAACCCTAATCCTAGACCTAAAGACGGTGCAGAATTTTGTGAACAGTGGATGGATGAGATGGAGGCGAATATAAGTTCTCCATCCGATTACTTTTTACTACCAGGAGGAAATGAAATTTCAGCACTATGTCATGTATGTAGAACACAAATCAGAAGAGGAGAACGAAGATTGGTTACACTAATGCACGAAGATCCCGAATCTGTAGAAGAGTATGTAATAGCCTATGTAAATAGGTTGTCAGATTTGTTTTTTACCATGGCAAGAGCAGAAATGGATAAAGCCGGTGTTGCAGAAGAAAAGTGGCAATTATTCCTTTATAAAAGGAAAAAGAAAAAAACATAACAATTTTGCATACCATACACGGAATAGCATTGGGGCCGGGAGATCCTGAACTTATAACAGTAAAGTCATTAAGAATTTTAAAAGAAGTCGATCTTATTTATTATCCGGGATCGATTACTAAAGATCGAAAAAAAAGTTTTGTATATCCAATTTTGCAATATCACGGATTAGAAAAAAAAGAGCTCAAAGGTTTTTTTCTAAAGATGTCCTATGATCGTTCAGAAGCATCGCAAACATATGTGAAGACTGCAAGGAATATTGAAAAAGAATATCGTTCCGGAAAAAAAATTGCGATAGTATGTGAGGGAGATATTAGTTTATATGCATCTTTTTCATATATATTAGCAGAGCTTCAAGAATTAAAAGTTTCTATATCTCTAATTCCGGGGATAAATTCTTTTTCTTTAGGAGCATCACAACATCAAATTCCGATAAGTTTACTAAATGAAAAAGTAGCAATAATTCCCCGAGCGAATGATATTCAAGAGATTGCAGAATATTTTCAGAAATTTGATACTGTAATACTTATGAAAATTCGTTCTGGATGGAATAATTTTCACTCAGAATTACTACGGAAAGATTGGAATTGTTATTATTGTGAACGCTTAGGAACTAATGAAGAATATGTGACAACAGATATAAATAATCTGACAAATAGAGAAATTCCATATTTCTCGTTATTGATTATTAAAAAATCAGAATGATTATAATATCTATAGTACATGTAGGATGCATCGTTCTAGTATTAAAACGATATATAAAACATAAATCAATAGTAAAGAGTTAGATTAATATTTAAAAGTTAATCTAACTCCTAAACAATAAAATAGTTAGCTCAAAATGATCAAAGTTGTAGGGTTAGGCCCTGGACATTCAGATTATATTATACCTATGGCTACTCAGGCAATTTCAGAAGCTACAGTAGTAATAGGATACCATTATTATTTCCAATTTATTCAACATATAATCAAGGAAGATGCTTTATGTATAGGGAAAGAACTGAGTGAAGAAGAAAAGAGAGCAGAAATAGCAATTCAGCACGCTTTAGAAGGAGAGCAAGTTGTAGTTATAGGTTCTGGTGATGCCAGTATATATGCTATGGCATCTATTGTGTACCAAAAAGTCGCCGAACAGAAATTGGAGATTCCTATAGAAACAGTACCGGGGATTTCCGCTTTTATTACTGCAGGAAGTAAATTAGGAGCCGTTTTAGGACATGATTTCTGTTGTATCTCTTTATCAGATCTAATGACCCCTTGGGCTACTATCGAAAAACGTATTCATGCTGCAGCAATGGGAGATTTTGTAACAGGGCTATATAACCCTAAGAGCAAAAAGAGATATTGGCAACTTCAGACCTTGAAAAATATATATTTAGAATATCGTTCTTCGGACACACCAGTTGCAATATGTAAGCAATTAGGAAGAGAAGAAGAAGAGATTAAAATTACTACCTTAGTGGATCTTAATGTTGATGAGGTAGATATGTTTTGTGTCGTATTAATAGGAAACAGTCAAACTTTTAGATATAAAGAACATTTGATAACTCCAAGAGGGTATCTGGATCGCAAGCCAGAAACAGGGGCGCAGATTCAGCAAGCTAGTTTTGTGGAGATTAGAAATAATATTCCAGAAAACGAATTGCCAAAAGATGCCTTGTGGGCAGCCATAAGATGTATACATACCTCAGGAGATTTTGAATATTTAAACTATCTAAGAACATCAGAAGATGCAATTTCCAGATGGAATGAGTATCTAAAAAATGGAGGAACTATTGTTACAGATGTTACTATGGTAGCAGCAGGAATTACCAAAGCTTATATTTCTAAATATAAGAATGAAGTAATTTGTTTGCTGAATGATAAAGAAACGCTGTTACTCGCAGAAAAAGAAGGATTAACAAGAACTCAAGCAGGGATTAGGATTGCAGCAGAGAAATATCCTAATGCATTATTCGTTATAGGTAATGCGCCAACGGCCTTAATAGAAATAACGGATCAGATTCAGGAAGGAACAATAACCCCAACTGGAGTTATTGGAGCTCCGGTAGGTTTTATAAATGTAATTGAATCCAAAGAAAGATTAAAAACGATAACACATATACCCTATGCGTTAATTACTGATAAACGAGGAGGGAGTAATTTTGCAGCAGCTATTGTCAATGCAGCATTTACACTCCAAGAAGCCTAAATTTTAATAAAATTATGGAAGAGCACCCACAACGCCTATTTGATAATGAGGAACAACAATTACTCGAAGAGATCTTAATCCATCGAAGAGATGTTAGAGGCAATCATTTTATGAATACCCCAATACCTCAGGAGGCAATAGATAGAATTATACAAGCAGCCTTAGCAGCACCATCAGTAGGATTTTCCCAACCATGGGAATTTGTATTGGTACGAGATCAAAAAACCAAACAAGCAGTAAAAGAAACTTTTTCCGAAGAAACAGAAAAAGCAGCCCTACAGTTTGCCGATGAAAAACAAAGAGAGTATATCAAGCTTAAGTTAGAAGGGATCATGGAATCACCTCTTAATATAGCCGTATTCTATAAACCCAAAGAAGGCCCTGTGTTAGGACAAACCAGTATGCCTAATATGGGAAAATATAGTGTCGTATGCGCAATACAAAATATGTGGTTGATGGCAAGATCTCTAAATATAGGCATGGGATGGGTAAGCATTTTAGATCCTGAAAAAGTAAAAAAAGTGCTTAAAGCCCCAGAAGAAAACCAACTTATAGGATATCTATGTTTTGGATACACGGATATGTTTTATAATCAGCCAGAATTAGAATTACGAAAGTGGGATCGTAAAAAGTTACAGAAAGAAGTTATAATAGAAGAAAGGTATTAATAATAACATTGCACTTTTGTTTATTAAGTATATGCTTAATGATATTTTATTAGTTTTTTAGGGTGTGCCCCTTCGGGTCGGGCTATACATTGCAACTCCTCGCACTTCCTACGTCAGGCTGTGGGGTTTTCATTACTATCCCTCACACAAATAATAGCAGTATGACCTTCCATGTAATAGGTATAGGAAATAAAAAACCAAACCTTACAGATCAACAACAACAAAATATTCTCGACACCAAAACATTCAGTGGAGGAAAGCGGCATTACAAATTAGTTAAAGAATACCTCCCAAAAAACCATCGATGGATATATATCCAATCTCCCATGTCTGCGGTGTTTAAGGAATATGAAAAAGCCGCAGAAAAGATCGTAGTATTTGCTTCAGGAAATCCACTTTTTTACGGATTCTCTAATACCTTAAAAAATAAATATCCCGATGCCAACATCATAACAGAACCATACTTTAGTGCTATTCAATTACTAACCAATACTTTTAATATAAATAATAGTCATCTACAAACAGTAAGTGTACACGGGAGAAGCTGGGAAGCATTAGATACTGTGATAATTCAACAAAAAGAATATATAGGAATCTTAACCGATACCAAAAAAACACCAGCAACCATAGCTACTAGATTATTAGAATATGGATATGACAATTATAGTCTTTATATAGCCGAAGATATAGAAGGAGAAGAAGAGAAATTTCATAAGATGTCATTGCAGGAAGCAGTAAAAATGAAGTTTCATCCATTGAATTGTTTGATACTAAAAAAAATATCTCATCGTCAGATAAGTTTTGGAATAAAAGATAAAGATTTTATAGGATTACCGAACAGACCCAAGATGATTACCAAAATGCCCATTCGCTTAACAACCTTACACCTTCTGGATATTGTCAATTCAGGTACGTTTTGGGATATAGGTTTTTGTACAGGATCAGTAAGTATAGAAGCAAAATTAAGAAACCCTGATTTGGATGTCATAGCTTTTGAAAAAAGAGAAGAATGCAAAACCATTATAGAAGAAAATCAAAAACGTTTTGGAATTCCCGGGATCAAAACTGTAATGGGAGATTTCATAACACAGAACCTTACCCAATTTCCTAAGCCGAATACAGTCTTTGTAGGAGGTCATGGAGGGCAATTACCAGAACTTTTTCATAAAATAGAACCTTTCTTATTATCAGATACAACTATAGTAATCAATGCAGTTAGAGAAGATTCGATAAAAACATTTAAGAAAGAATGTAAGAAAATAGGATATGCAATTTTAGAAGAATATCTAGTCTCATTAGATGATCACAATCCGATAACTTTGCTAAAAGCAAAAAGGATAGATACTAGCATTATTTCATAATAACTTGCGGTATCTTTGTCACAAATGCTGAGGTTAGGCTATAATAAAAAATAGGAAAAAACAATATGATAATAATTGTTAAAGAGAATATCCGAGACCTAAACGCCCAGCTAAGCATACCAAAAATACATTAAAACCGTCGCATGTCAGAACATACCATTAAAATAGCAATCGTCTGTTTCACGGATCAAGGAGTATCTATTGGTCTAACATTACAAAAAGAATTTTATCGCTCTAAAATATTTACAACCAGAGTGATAGAAACGAATAAAGATGTGAAGCGAATAAAATCCGTAAATGAACTAATAGAAGCTTCATTTCATAATTATGACGCTTGGATTTTTGTAGGAGCTTTGGGAATTTGTGTTCGGAGTATTGCCGCATATATTAAAGATAAAACAACAGACCCTGCAGTTATTAATATAGACGATCAAGGTAAATTTGCGCAAGCAGTTTTAAGTGGACATGTTGGTAAGGCAAATGAGCTCACTACGCAAATCAGTAGGATATTAAAAGCTCAACCCGTAATTTCTACATCTAGCGATTTGCAGAACCTATGGGCATTAGATACATTGGCAAAAACCTATGGTTGGAAAACAAGAAGTTTAACTCCCCTGAATACAGCTATCTCTTTATTTGTAAATAGAAAGCCTACAGCCTTAATTTTAAAAGTAAGAAACAAAGGAGTTCAATATCTCGAGAAAACCTGTCCGGATTTTGTAGATATATATTATGATCAGGGAGCATTCGAGCATAATAAATATGAATTAATAATTTATGTAGGGTATGAGTTGATAACCACGGATACGCCAAGTATATCATTTTACCCACCTTGTATAGCTATAGGTAGTGGTTGTGCCAAAGATATAGACCCTAATTTATTTATGAGTGGATTAACATCCGAGCTAAAAAAGCAAGGAATTGCTATAGAAAGTGTCTACGGAATTGCCTCTGCCACAATAAAAAATAACGAACAAGCCTATTTAGATTTTTCGGAATATTATGACATTCCTTTTATTACGTATACCGGAGAAGAACTTAATACCATCTCAGTAGCCAATCCGTCTGAGACGGTTAAGAAAAAAGTAGGTGTGTATGGAGTTTCTGAGGCTGCATCCGCATTGTTGGCAGGTCAATCAAAATGGTTGATAGAAAAGACAAAAACACTCACATCATCAGGCAAAAAGTTTACCTATGCCCTAAGCATATCATCAATATACGAACGAAAGGCTAGTATTGCAATTGTGGGAGCAGGATCCGGAGATCCAGAATTATTAACACTAAAAGGACAATCCATTCTAGAAAACGCAGATTGTATATTATATGCCGGAAGTTTAGTGCCAGAAGCTCTAACTCATATGGCAAAGGAAGGAGCTTTAGTGCGAAACTCTGCGCCAATGACCTTAGAAGAGCAAATGACAATTATTGACGCCTATTATACACAGGGAAAATCTATTGTCCGGTTGCACTCTGGAGACCCTTCTATATATGGTGCAATTCAAGAACAGATGACTATTTTTGATGAAAAAGGATATGAGTATTATATCGTACCAGGAATATCCTCTTTTCAGGCTGCCGCTGCATATCTTAAATCAGAGTTTACCATTCCAGAAGTAGCTCAAACCATTATTCTAACCAGAGGAGAAGGAAATACACCAATGCCAGAGCACGAAAAAATTGCTGATATGGCAAAATTGCGTGCTACGATGTGTATTTTTCTAAGTGTAGGTATTGCTAAAAAAATACAAACACAATTGTTAGAGCATTACCCAGAAGATACACCATTAGCAGTATTGTATAGAGTAAGTTGGGAGGATGAAGAAGTGTGGACAGGAAAGTTATCTGAATTAACAACGATTATTAAAAAAAATAAATTAACAAGAACTGTTCTAATAATTGTAGGAGAGGCAGTTGGAGCACGTAAAAATAGATCTTGGTTATACAATGATCAATGGCATCATATCTTTAGAAAAAAAGGAAAAATAATTCAATCTTGATGATACTAGTTTTTGGAGGTACAACAGAAGGTAAGCAAGTAGCCGAAATATTAGATGAATTAGAAGTACCTTATTACTACTCTACAAAAGCCAATATAGAGTTTACAGGAAATGGAACTTCTATACATGGAATTTTAACTATTTCAGGAATAGAGAATTTTTGTAATAAGTATGGGATTACACAAATAATCAATGCTTCACATCCATTTGCCATAGAATTACATAAGACAATTGCAGACATTTCGATAGATGTACCATTAATAAAATTTCAAAGAGAATTTACAGCGAGAATAGAACATTCATTAGTCTATTATGCCAGTAGTTTCGAAGATGCATTACAATATTTTGAAAAAAAGAAATACAATTCATTAGTTGCATTGTCAGGAGTTCAGACGATCTCTAAATTACAATCATTTTGGAAAAAGAATCAAACCTGGTTTCGTATTTTGGATCGTGATAGTTCCAGAATGATTGCTGCGAAAGCTAATTTTCCGCAAGAGAATTTGTTATTTGGATATCCACAATCCCAGAATAAAGAAATGGAACTATTTAATACATTATCACCCGATGTAATTTTTACGAAAGAAAGTGGAAGTAATGGTAAATTAAACGAAAAGATTGCAGCAGCTCTTGCTACAAATATTCCAATAGTGATACTCGAAAAACCAGAAATTTCAAATCGATATCTTTGTGTTAGTACCAAGGAAGCATTACAGGAAAAGATAAAGCCTGTTATTTAAAAATAATAGTTTTGGGGAATAATAAATAATCATCGGCGAATTACAAAACATACCAGATAAACCATTAAGAAAAGGATATACTACAGGAGCTTGCGCCACTGCTTGTGTAAAAGCGGCACTATGGAATCTGGTAACAGGAAATAAGGTTACCGATACTCAAATTCAATTGCCTATTGGAGAAACAGTAACATTCCAAGTCCAAGTTGTTGAAATAACAGAAAATCAGGTGACATACGCTACGATAAAAGATGCAGGAGATGATCCAGATGTAACACATAAGGCAGAAATAAGGACAACTATATCTTTTAACAATACAGGAATGATTATTTTCAAAAGGGGAGAAGGAGTAGGCCTGGTTACGTTACCAGGATTAGAAATTCCAGTAGGAGAACCAGCTATTAATCCTGTTCCTAGAAAAATGATGAGAACAGTTTGCAAAAAAATACTTTCTGATTTTCGACTTGAGAAAAAAGGAGTAACCATTACGGTATCTGTAAAAGATGGAGAACAATTAGCTAAAAGAACGCTAAATAGTCGATTAGGAATATTATATGGAATTTCAATATTAGGAACAACAGGAATTGTCACCCCTTTTTCGGCTTCCTCGTACATCGCTAGTATTCGACAAGGAATTGATGTAGCCGTTGCCAATGGTAAGACTGAGCTATTAATAAACTCTGGAGCGAGAAGTGAAAAAATGCTAAAGGAGATATTTCCAGATATTTCAGAAACTTCCTGCATACATTACGGAAACTGGATACAGGAAACCTTTCAGAAAATTGGCCAATCTCCCCAAATTGTACAAGTATCGATGGGTATTATGTTAGGAAAAGCAGCAAAACTAGCGCAAGGGCAAACAAATACACATAGTGGAAAAACAACTTGGGATAAAGAATTTATCTATAGGTTAGCTCTAGAGTCGGGCTATTCGGAATCAACAGCAAGCAAAGTTTTAGCATTAAATATGGCAGGACGTCTCAGAGAAATATTTACTTTTACCAGCCAAGAAAAATTTTATCAAAAATTAATAGAACAATGCCATTATCATTGTCAGAAAATAGCACCCAAAGTATCTTTAACTATGTACCTGATCAATAATGATGGAAACTATATATCTTATACGACATGAATTTTATGAACCTTGCTCGCCCTCTAATTGCAGGGGTTTTACATTCCTTTGAACCAGATCATATGTCTGCCGTATCCGTATTAGCAGCAGAAAATGCGATCCAGAAAAAAAGAGTGTCTTTTAAGACGGTCTTTACAGCGTCTCAATGGGCTTTAGGGCATTCAGTAACCCTATTAATGTTTGGAGGCATCGCCTTAGTATTCAGAGCAGCTTTATTGACTTTTGTAGAAAGTATTTCTTTTTGGGCAGAGTTGTCTATTGGCCCTATTATGATTTGGTTAGGTGTAGTAGCTATCCGAAGAAATCATAAGATCAATGCTATGATGGCCGATCACAAAAAAATAGAAGCACACGAACATACGGCTAATAATCCTATTCATTTACATGGAAAAACGGGAGAAGAAATAGCTATGAATCCGATTAATAGATCTTTTTGGATTGGTATGTTACACGGATTAGCGGGAACCGGAGGAGCATTAACCTCAGCACTTATTATAAGTGCAGATACTATCTCTGACGCTATTCTGATATTAATCATAGAATCTATTGGAGTTATTTTTTCTATGGCGGTATATAGTTATGTATTGATTTTTACCATGAGCCGTTTTATAGAACGTAATGTGTCCATATTTAAATGGATGAATGGAGTAATAGGAGTTATTTCTATTGTTGTGGGTTTGATTATGTTAAAAAGTATATTTTAGGGAAATTTTCACTTGTAATAAAAGTTTTTTTATCACGGTATTGTTTATTTTAGGCTAGTAAATTAATAAATCTAAGATTCTAATAAACAAATCATGAAAAAAAACATTTTAAACTTAAAAGGAGCTGAAAAGTTATCAAAGGCTAAACAAAGTAATATAAAAGGAGGTTCTTCTTCCGGAAATCAAAGCTGTTCTACTGATAGAGATTGTAACCCAAGTAATGGTCCAGGATGGAGTAACGAATATGCTTGTGTAAAAGAAAGGCCTTGGTATCCAACAGGGGTATGTGTTTTAAGGTAAGATTAGATTTTATAAGGTTGTATGGAGCAGATTTCTTTTTTAAGATAGTCTGCTTCTTTTTTAGATAATTATAAAATCAAATAGGTGTTAAAATATTTAAGAATTCACTCCAAACGAAAAACCATTCACCACTTATCTTCGCAATGCCCTTATAAATTATCAAGAACAAACCCAGAATATTTAATTACTTTTGACTCTTATTTTTTTGACAACATAAGTAATGAAAAAAGTACGTCCTATTATGTTTGTGGGAACCGGTTCTGATGTAGGTAAAAGCATGTTGGTCACAGGTTTGTGTCGGCTATTACAACAAAAAGGATATACACCTGCTCCCTTTAAGGCTCAGAATATGTCCCTAAATAGTTTTGCTACTCCAGATGGTTTAGAGATCGGACGAGCACAAGCAGTGCAAGCAGAAGCTTGTAAAATTGATTGTTCTACAGATATGAACCCAATTCTACTAAAACCTTCTGGGAAAAATACATCACAGATTGTTTTACACGGCAAACCAATTGGAGATCAAACCATCAAAGAATATTTCTTAGGTAATAATAAGCAGCAACTCTTCGAAGAAGCTAAAGCAGCATTTTTTCGGCTTCAGGAAAAACACAATCCTATCGTTCTAGAAGGCGCCGGCAGTATCAGTGAACTCAATCTAAAACATAGAGATATAGTAAACATGAGGATGGCGCAAGCCGCAGAAGCAGATGTATATCTCATAGCAGATATTGACAAAGGAGGAGTTTTTGCCAGTGTATATGGTTCCATTGCACTGCTAGAACCCTGGGAAAAGAAATTAGTAAAAGGAGTCATCATCAATAAATTCAGAGGAGATGTCTCTTTATTCGAAGAAGGAAAAAAAACCTTAGAAAAGCTAACAGGTATTCCCGTTTTAGGAATAGTACCCTATGCCAATGATATCTATATCGAAGAAGAAGATTCCGTAGCGTTACAAAAAAAGAATACCACCGTGGTCAATGGATTAGTAAACATCGTAGTGGTGTTACTTCCCTATATTTCTAATTATACAGACTTTAATGTATTAGAAAAAGACGCTCGCACACATCTTTTTTATGCTGATGATCCTAAAAGCATCTCTGAAGCCGATATTATTATACTCCCCGGAAGTAAAAACACAATTCAGGATTTGTTGTTCCTCCGAGAAAAAGGCATTGCCAACGTGATACTAGAAGCAAACGAATTACAAAAAACAATAATTGGAATCTGCGGAGGATACCAAATGTTAGGAAAAATGATCGAAGATCCTCTAGGAGTAGAAGGTACTATCAAAACACTTCCCGGACTTGGAATATTACCTATAACAACCAAACTAACTACGGAAAAAACCACGGTGCAATGTAGTTTTACTTTTAAAAAGTATCCAGAAACTATTTCCGGTTATGAAATCCATATGGGAGAAACGACCGCAAAAAATGCACAACCTCTTAATTATATATCAAATCAACCAGAAGGATATTTTCAGGGAAATTGCTGGGGAACATATATACATGGTATTCTGGATCATACCATTGTAATTGAAGATCTTTTGCAAAATTTTACCAATACTAAAACATCTTTTGACTATACCGCTTATAAAGAAGAAAATTACGATCGACTAGCGAGTTTACTAGAGGAAACTATTAATATAGACGCTATCATTTCAGAAAAGCATACCATATCATGATATACGGACACGGCGATGACGGATATCGATACGCAATAAAATTTACCGCTAATTTTAGTTCCAACATTTGGCACGAAGGAACCTCTGAACAATTGCTATCACATCTAAGCAAGCAACTACCACTAATCACTAATTATCCTACTCCAAATGCGGATATATTAACACAGCAAGCTGCTAATCATCATCAATTAAACACCTCTCAGGTACTTATAACCAATGGAGCAACAGAGGCATTTTACAGTATTGCTTCGCTTTTTAGAGAAAAAACGGTAGCCATCGGTATTCCCACATTCTCAGAATATGAAGATGCTTGTACGCGAGCTGCTATGAAAATTCGGTATTACGATCGTTCCAAAATACTGGACACCTCTTTTGACGAAGAACTGGTATTTCTCTGTAACCCCAATAATCCGGATGGATATACCAATACAATCACCGAAATAGAAAAATTAGTAACCAAATTCCCAACCACTACATTTGTGGTAGATGAAGCATACATTGATTTTACATTTAGCATCAACTCCTGTATCGATCTTCTAAAGAAATATAACAACCTTATCATTGTAAAATCCCTTACCAAATTGTTTTCAATTCCGGGATTAAGACTAGGATATATTTTGTGCAGTAAACAGTTAGGCTCAAAATTTCAGCACACTACCATCCCTTGGAATGTGAATACATTAGCTATTGAAGCAGGAAAATATATTTTTAGCTCATATGATGTACTACTTCCTACTATGGGAAAACTGCTAAAATATAGTCAGCAATTACAAGAGCAGATTGATGCAATAGATGGGTTTACCGTGATTCCATCCACAACCAATTATTTCCTTGTACAACTAAAAACGCCAGATGCCTCAAGCCTTAAGGACTATTTAGTACACTCACATCAATTATTGATCAGAGACGCTTCTAATTTTAGAGGATTAGATAATCATTACATCCGCATAGCCAGTCAGAGCCCGGAAAAAAACAGCCTACTAGTAAAAGCCCTGCAAGAATGGAGTCTGCAACAGTAATCATCCCTTTAATAATCGGATATCTACTAGATCTTATATTAGGAGATCCGCGATGGCTACCACACCCTATCCGCTTTTTTGGGAATAGCATTGTATTTGGAGAAAAGAAATTAAACACCACTCCATACACTTTTAGTAAAGGAATGATATTAACCCTTATACTACTCAGTGCTACAGTTGTTTTCTTTTATTATGCGCAAAAAATCAGTGCATTACACATTATTTCATATTACCTATTCACTTCTATAACCGTATTCTACGCCATAGCCAATAAAAGTCTAATTGATGAAGGTAAAGCAGTTTTTGAAGCATTGCAAGAAGGATTAGTACAAGGAAGAAAACGATTATCATGGATCGTAGGGAGAGAAACGGATCAATTACATGAACAAGAAATAAAAACTGCGGTTTTCGAAACCCTATCAGAGAACCTTAGTGATGGCGTCATAGCTCCTTTGTTTTACTATGCGCTGTTCGGTATATCGGGTGCAATGGGATATAAAATGATCAATACATTAGATTCTATGATTGGGTATAAAAATGAACGGTATATCCATTTCGGGAAATTTGCAGCAAAACTAGACGATGTAGTTAATTACATTCCTGCAAGAATCACAGCATTTCTAATGTTATTAGTAACAGGGCAGCTTCATAAAATTCCTTTCGTACTTCAGTATGGCAAACAACATTCCAGTCCTAATGCCGGATATCCCGAAGCTGCATTAGCGGCTATTCTGGATTGCAAATTCGGAGGGCCCAATTACTATCACGGAAAATTAGTAGATAAACCCTTTATAGGACATAATGATCGCATGCTGAAAGATGATGAAATAAAAACCGTGGCAAGAATTAATCAAAAAGTAACATTTACATTTGTAGCTTTGATCTGTGCGGTTTACTATTTTTTAGGGTATCACTAGTAAAAATAAACTAGACAGGTTTTAGTAGATGTTTTCATCAAATTGATTTGTAGCATATATTTTTTCAGTGTTTTATACGATTTATGGATAAGAAGTTCGTATAAAGAGTTTGAATTATTTTGTGCTAGATTAAGGCATAAAATTAAAGAATAGCCGTAGCTATTGTTGAATTTTATAACGCAGATATAGTGCAAAAGAAACGAACTATATGCGAAAGTTTTATGCGTAAATCGTATTACTATATTTTTGTATCGTACTTACTTTAATAAATGCAGAAAATAACATCAAAATATTTTATTGAATTTAGAAAAAAGATAATCGAACATAATCTAATATCTGGTGAAATAATTCTTCATCTATATTCACATAGTGAAAAACCGTATAAGCCAAGGTTATTGATAAACAAATTATTCGAAGCGGAAAATATTAAAGTTGAAAACGATAAGTTTGATGTTAAGAAAATAACTGTAAATCAATTAAAAAACTCTATTAAATATGGCTTGTCTACAAAGTTAAATTATACTAAAATAGAGGTCGAATTTGATAGTCTTCAACAGAATAAATATGCCTATGAATTTATTAATTTATTTACAAATCCAATGTGTTACAAAATTGACAGTAGGATTTATATAAATGACTTAGATTTGGATGATTTTTGGGAAGTAGGGGGAGGAATTATAATAGACAATACACAAGTCGGAATATTCTTGATTAATGATTTATATAATAAATTTGAGTAAAAACGATTTATTTTTTTGGTGTATTAGAAAATCGTCTAACCTCTATAAGTGAAACGGTCTACATTCTAACATCTAAAAAAAACACATGTCCAAAAGATATATCCTTACGGGAGCTCCGGGAACCGGAAAAACAACATTAATAGATGTCTTACGATCTTATGGATATCCGTGTTTTTCTGAAATTTCGAGAAAAGTAATTATACAAGAAAGGGAATCTGGGAGTAATAAAACTCCCTGGGGCAATCTTTCTGGTTTTGTAGATTTAGTATATGCACAAACAGTCAAAGAATTGCAACACCCCATTCAGAACACCTCATTTGTAGATCGTGGGTTGCCTGACCTGATTGCATACTTAACTGCCAAATTACAATCTATTCCTAACTATTTATTGAATTTCCCATTTGCATCATATTACGCATCTACCGTATTTCTAACGGCTCCATGGAAAGACATATATATCAATGATCCTGAACGTCCTCAATCATTTCAGGAAGCCTTAGTGTTACACCAACATCTTATCAAGACATATACAGATCTGGGGTTTACCATTGTGACTATTCCCAATACAACTTTAACAAAACGTGTAGATTTTATTCAATCCTTTATTGAAACAAAACAAGTATCTTCGCTGCCGATTTATGGTTCTTTTAGAGATAAAAGATGAAAAGGGAATTTGGTGAAAATCCAAAACTGTTCCCGCAACTGTAATACATATCGTAAAAGTTATGATCCATATGCCACTTTAGTACTACACTATGGGAAGGCGATCATAAACGTGTAAAGTCAGGAGACCTGCCATAATCAATATATTATTAACTCTCGGGTAAAGGGTTGGTAATGAATAGTATGCTATGGTATAGGTTACATAGCAAACCTATTCTTACCCTCCATTCCCTTTTTTATATAAAAAAGTATATGGGAAAGAAAATCAATAATGTACATACCACCTTTCAATTTTGTGATGGAGGTTCCTGTCGAAAAGCAAAAAGTGAAATTGCGATTCGAGAAGCTAGAGCATACCTGCGTAATAAAGGGCTTTGGGATACTACCCATACCATAAAAACCAGATGTAATGGTAGATGCGAAGATGCTCCAACCTGGATTGTGCAACCTGGTAACTTTTGGTATAAAAACCTTACACCTCAAAAGGCAATCTCTATACTAACATCTCATCTAGAAAATGGATTGCCAGAAGAGGAATATTTATTATATAAAGAAGGGTGGCCTGAACTAGCTACAGACAATGAAAAAACCATCGCTCCTGTTACGTTTAAGGATAAAATAGATCCAGAACTCGGAGAAGCTTTGGTGGCCCGATCTTTTGCATCAGATCAGCATTTATACCCATTATTTCAATATTTGTTTCAGGAACCAAAACCCATTGCAGTTCAACTATACGAGGAAGCTATCACTGAAATAAAAACGCCTCATCTTGTCGATTATTCGGATGATTATGAAATACAAATTTCAGGAAAAGAATTACAATTAAGACTAGCCATAGCAGGAATTCCAAAAGACATTTCGGATGAAATAGCAGATCGCAAAGTAAGTGTTGCACAAGTAATCTGGCTTAAAAAAAGAACTATCTTTACCAAAGGAATTCGCCTTAGAAACAAAAAAGGTAAACGTTTAATAACTATATGGATAAAAGAAGAAGACACTACGACATGGGAGCACATTCTTACTATTTATCTGGGAATGTCACCAAATCATATTAGCATTAGTGAAGAAGTCTAGACATATAAGTATACTCGGTTGCGGTTGGTTAGGCCTCCCATTAGCAATAGATGCTATTGCCAAAGGAAGTATTGTAAAAGGTTCTACTACTACCGAAAGTAAATTAGAGAAATTAAAATCCAAAGGGATCATACCTTATCTCATCAAACTTGGAGACACCAGCGAGGAAACATATATTGATTTTTTATCAGAAAGTGAAGTAGTCATTATCAATTTTCCACCAAGACGAATATCAAATATTGTAGCGATCTATCAGGAGCAGATAAAAAGTATACTACCGTATATTTCTACAGATCAAAAAATACTCTTTATAAGCTCTACCTCTGTTTATCAAAATATAAACGGAGAAGTCTCAGAAACCTTAGCCCTTTCCCCGGAAAAAGAATCGGGAAAAGCTTGTGCCGCCGTAGAACAATTATTACAAGAACAATTAGGTAATCGTGTTACCATTATTCGGTTGTCAGGTCTTATCGGAGACGATCGTTTACCCGGTCGATTTCTTGCCAATAAAAAAGAAGTGCAGAATGGAGAAGCTCCTATCAATGTAATTCATAGAGATGATTGTATAGGACTGATTAATGCTGTGATAGAAAAAAATGCATGGGGAGAAGTCATCAACGGTTGTGCAGATAAACACCCAATGCGCAAAGAATACTATACACTTGCTGCACAAAAAATAGGATTAGTTCCTCCCACTTTTATGGAGCAAGAAAAAGTAGCGTATAAGATTATCTCTAACCATAAAAGCAAAACACTATTAGAATATTCCTATATTCACCCTGATCCTTTAAAATTAATTTAAACAAATGAATGCTGTAGCTATTGTAGGTGCTGGTCCAGGAGATCCAGAATTATTAACCGTAAAAGCGCATCGCCTTATAGAAGAAGCCGATGTGATCCTTCACGACAATCTGGTTTCGGATGCTATTTTAGACATAAATACGACTGGAGAAAAAGTATATGTAGGACGTAAATTCGGAGATGTATCTGATCAAATGAAGCGCCAACAACGGATTAATGAATTACTATGCACCTATCATAAAGAAGGAAAAAAAGTAGTGCGTCTTAAGTCGGGAGATCCATATATCTATGGAAGAGCTGCGGAAGAAGCACGGTATCTAACTGATAAAAAAGTCCCTTTTCAAGTAATTCCGGGAATTTCTGCAGCACTAGCAGCTGCTAATATTTTTAATATTCCGGTAACAGAAAGGAACAAATCCAATGCGATGCTCATTTGTACCGCTCATACAGCAGATTACTCCTTCGAACAACTTACCGGTATAGCGCATATGCTCAAAGCCGGAAATACCATCTCTATATATATGGGACTAAAGAGCCTACATCGAATTATCCCCAAGCTTTTAGAAGTTTGTGAGGATAAAACTATTCCCGTAAGCATTGCATCCCGAGTATCTCGAGAAGATCAAGCAATAATAACAGGAACTTTAGGAACCATTCAGGAATTGGTAACACAGAGTGATTTGCAGATGCCAGCAGTAGTATTAGTTGGCGCGAATCCCATTCAATAATAAGAATATGGGCGTTCCCTTACAGGTCGGGCTTTTCGTTATATCTTTTTTCTATAGGGGTACCTTTCGACTTCGCTCAAGGCACACCTATAGAAAAAAGGATGCCACTACAATCCCTAACGCAAAAAGGACTCGCCATTTATATAAAACGAATACCACTAGTATCCAAAAGCATGCATTAAAATTAGTATTGAGGTCGGGTTTCAATTTGCAATATACTAGATGGCAAGACCTGTCAGGTTTTAGAAACCTCACAGGTCTCACTGGATATAAAAAAGATAATTTCATAGAATGTAGTACGTCATCCCTATGTTTAATTTTAATACAAAATAATAAAAACCAATAACCAGAATTATGAAAGAAGGTATATTACTTTGTGGACATGGAAGCCGTAGAGAAGCGGCAATTACTTCTTTTAAACGATTAGTAGCTATTCTCAAAGAGCGCTATCAGCAAGATTATGAAGTAGATTATGGTTTTTTAGAATTTAATCACCCTACCTATGAAGCCGCAGTAGAACGCATGTACCTTAATGGAATTCGAAAAATATATGCTCTCCCTGTAATTTTATTTGCAGGTTCCCACGCTAAAAATGATATCCCATATGAGTTAAATACCATACAGAGTTATCATAAGGATCTGACCATAACGATGGCAAAGCATATAGGAGTCAATTCTTTCTTATTAGACCTTGCCGCAAAAAGAATTGAAGAAACCGAAGCTACCCTATCAAAAATTGATCGAAAAGAAACCTGTCTAGTCGTAGTAGGTAGGGGGACTACAGATCCCGATGCTAATAGCGATGTATCTAAGCTAACCAGTATGCTTTGGGAAGGAATGGGATTAGGATTCGCCACTACAACCTATAGTGGAACGGCATATCCCAAAGTGGATGAATCGCTAAAAATGGTGGAGAAATTAGGTTTTAAGCGAACCATCGTTATTCCTTTCTTCTTTTTTACAGGTGTATTATTAGAACGTATTTATGGATGGGTAGATGATATGAACGCTGTTTCTGATCAGGAATATATCTATACAGCACCCTTTGGCACTGATGAATTATTATTAAAAGCTTTTGATGAACGCTTAGAAGAAGCCAAAACAGGAACGGCATATATGAATTGCCAACTCTGCAAATACAGAAAACAAGTAATCGGTTTTGAACAAGACTATGGAAAAGAACAAGTAGGACACCATCTTAATGTAAAAGGTATTCTTTTTGAAGAAGATGAAAAACCAGGAGAAGTAAAAAAATCATTGGGTAAAAAAGTTAAAAAAATATTGGGGATTTAATCATTCGTAATATCACTATAGACTGAAAACTCTTAAGTTTTTAGCCAATTGGAAAAAAACAACACCTCATCAATCTATCATATGATAAAACACAAGTTTATGAACTCTTGTATATTCTGCAAAATTATAAAAGACGAAGCTACTTCCTGGAAAGTATATGAAACCGAACATGCCTATGCTTTTTTAGATATTCGACCCGCTACCAGATATCATACACTGGTTATTCCTAAAAAACATTACATCAACATTTTTGACATCCCAGAAAAAGAATTAACCGAAGTGATCATCTTGGTTAAAAGAGTGTCTAAACTATACGAGAAAAAACTTGGAATACATGATATTCAAATAATTAGCAATTCTGGTGCCGAAGCACAGCAAGAAGTATTTCATTCGCATTTTCATATTGTTCCTAGACAAAGAGGAGATGGTCAAAACCTAAAATGGATCACGCATCCAGAATGGACACAGGATTTTGACAAAATGTTAGAGAAAATTAGGTAGTACCTGTTCTTTAATGAATCTCTTTAAAGACAATAGTATCTTTGTTATCAAATGGCGAAGGTTCTAAATGTGCATGTTCTGTGTCATAGACATTTCCGGATTCTTTTTCTACTTTATAAGAAGACTCCTGAAATTCTGATACCACACTAACATCATAATATGCTTTATGTTCGCGAATTATCATATCTTCTTCAAAACTTTCTACATCCACAGAACCTACCTCAGTACTCTTATTAATTGACTCCAGTACAAATTGAATATTCGTTTTGGTTTCTTTCGTTCCTATGTAAAATGGAGTTTTCTTTTCTTTATTAAACGTATTAGGATTAGAGACCGAACTATATGAAGTTATTTTTTCTAAAAGCTGTATACCTACATCAAAATAAAACGAAGTGTCTATCGGAAGGTATTTTATTGGATTTCTTAATGAGACAAAAATTTCTTCGCCATCCGTTACTACCTTAATTTGTGCAAAATTCTCTGAGCTTATTTTTTCTTCAATTATTCCTAATGCTAGTTCAATAATAGCATCTTTCCCTAATTTTATAATCTCTTTTACCTCCTTAGTCATTTTAACATCCTGAGAAAAGCAAGTTTCTTGATTTAGAATTGATGCGAATAAAACCAAAATCGTAACGGCTTTCATTTTTTGTTTTAAAGCTAAGGAATTTTTATGTCAAATTAAACTACTACGAGTTTCACTTTTGCAGTAGATCAGTTAATAGCCTTGCCAAGCTATTCTTTGATCAGCTCCAAGGGCGATTCTTTCAATAATTGAATCTAATGCAACATAAACACTCCAATAATTTTGCTTTGATATAATCGATATCCGTTTACAAATCAATTCTTCTAGCTCTAGTATTCTTTTTCCTTTCCATATTTTATCAGACAAACAGACAAGTAAATCTTCAATTTCCAAATCTTTATCTATCCAATTACCGTGAGTTTTTGCAAATCTTGCTTCTGCTTCTGAGAATCCAAAACTAATAAGCATTTTCATACCAATAACTTCATGCTTGTTTCCGTTTCTATACAACTCTTCTTCAACCACTATCTTGCCTATATCATGAGTTGCAGCACCAAACAATACGAGTTTTTCGTATATTGGAATTAAAGGAAATACTTCTTTTAGTTTACTCAATAAATCGAAAGCAACCATATGGACAATTCTTAAATGCCTTTTTAGTCTTTCTGGCGCATTTTGTCTTTCTAATAATTTCGCTATTTTTATTGGTAGTTCTGGTGTTTCCAAATATTATTAAATGAGTTTTATATAGTTGTTAAATATAGATCAATGTATCAAATAGATGAATACAATCAATATCAAAAAAGAAATCGTAAATGCTATTTTTAAAGGAAATTGAGCAATTCCGAAAGTGATATTCATTATTTTTTCTAACCCTACAATTGATGACGAAATAGAGTTAGAATATAATTGTAAAAGTTTTGATTCTTCTCCTTCTTTTTTTAACTCTTCTTTTAAACCTTCTTCATCAAACTTAATTTTATCAGACACGAGTACCAGAATTTTACTTACAAGTCTTTTGACAACCCCTCCAAGAATAGGTATTTTATCAGATAATATCTTTGCTAACATCGGAATGGTTACAATATGAACTATACCTTTAAACAGTAGTGTTAATACACTCTTTCTATTCTCTGGGCTTATTTGATTATTCACTTGATTTAAATCCTCCACTGCCGATTTCATTATATTTAAAGAATATGCTACTATTCCCCACATATCTGATTTCATTTTCCATGTTAGAAATAGCACTCCTAGCAGGATACCGTTTAATAAAAATAAAATCAACCCAAATAATGCATATAATACATATTCTACATGAACTAAATCAATAACATAAAAACCAAGAATAAAAACTACAATAGAAACTAGAACGGGTCTTATCGTCCAATTCACTATATATTGAGGAAAAACCAATAGTTCTCCAAATTTCTCTGCTACTTCTTCATTCTTATATTTCCGAACATCAATACCGAGTTCATCTTTTATTTTTTGATCTAATTCCTCAACATCTTTACTTGTTGTTATCTTCATTTTGTTCTTTTTTCTAGAGTAAACTTTACATAAAATTGTAATGACTTTTCTCCTCCTTTGATATTAAGGATTTCTTTCATCAGACAATTCTTATTTGATTCTGGGCAAATAAATTCTTTTAGCAACATTCCATTTCTAATTGCATTTTCGGCTTTTTCATTTCTGAAACATGCTATTGCTGGTGGTGGCATAGTCTCGTCAATAATAAGCTCCTGATTCACTAAATATTCATATAAGTGGTTAATCCAAAAAATATCTAAATTTTGCTCCGTTTCTTGCTCAACAAATTTCCCACAGAATTGAATAGAAACAAGTTGCCCCTCATTTTGTGTATTTTCTTTATAGATAGACTCTAGTTCTAATTGGTTTTCTTTGCTTAACTTTTCCCACCAATCTTCAATTTCCATTATTTTTTGAGCAGGAATTAATGCTGTCAATTGTTTCGGAATATTAGTCATTTTTGTTACTTCACCCACCTGATATACTTTTTTGTTATCTCGAGATTATATGTATCATTATACAATTAATTGTTACTCTATTTTCTAATAAATTTTCCATAGTAAAATTACTCCACGACACCTTCACCTTCCAGATACAATTCCTCTAACTGCTCTTTTATTTCGTCAGATGGATTTGCCCACATGCCACGTTGGATTGCCTCTAATAAGCGCTCACTCATGTCTTTTAATGCCCAGGGGTTATTTTGTTTGATAAACCCCTTATTTTCTGGAGTAAGCAAATAGCTTTCGGTAATCCCCTCGTACATAAAATCATCAATAAGATTGGTCGTAGCATCATAGGCGAATAGGTAATCCAAGGTTGCCGCCATCTCAAAAGCGCCTTTATATCCATGCCTTTGTACTCCTTTGATCCATTTTGGATTAATTACTCGAGAGCGATATACCTTTAGCAACTCTTCCTTTAGCGTTTTTACCTTAGGAGTTTCGGGTCTGGAATGATCACCAAAATAAATTTCGGCTTCTTCTCCTTTTATCGTTTTTACAGCATTTGCCAATCCACCCTGAAACTGGTAATAATCATCACTATCCAGAATATCATGCTCTCGATTATCCTGGTTTTGCATCACAATCTGCATCGCTTGTAATCGATACTGAAAAGATTCGTGAGCAGATACTCCTTTTTTAGAATCTCCATATGCATACCCACTCCAATTGATATATATTTTGGCTAAATCTTCCTGTGTTTGCCAGTTTTTCTCATCAATCACCGCTTGTAATCCTGCTCCATATGCTCCGGGTTTAGAACCAAATACGCGATATGAAGCTCTGCAAGAAGCTTCCTCATCAGATAATCCTTGCTCTTTCCACTGAGATTGCTCAGCTAAAAAACGTTTTCGGATTGGGTTATCTTCTAATGGTTCCTCTAAATTAGCAAGCTTGGTAACCACAGCATTAAAGAGATTGATCACATCCGGAAAAGCATCTCTAAAGAACCCCGATATCCTTAATGTTACATCTACTCTAGGTCTTGCTAATTTAATTAATGGAATTATTTCAAAATCAGTAACTCTACGATTGGCATTTTTCCATAATGGCTGCACTCCCATCAATGCAAATGCTTGTGCAATATCATCACCTCCAGTTCGCATAGTTGAAGTTCCCCATACAGAAATCCCAATAGTTTCTGGATAATCTCCATTTTCTTGTATGTATCTGTCAATAATAAGTTGTGCACTTTTTTCTCCTAATCGATAGGCCGTTTCAGTAGGAATAGTGCGTACATCGACGGAATAAAAATTCCTTCCTGTAGGTAATAAATCCAATCGACCACGTGTCGGTGCACCAGAAGGACCCGAAGGAACATAATTTCCATTAAGTCCATTTAGTAAATAATCAATTTCATCTGTTGTTTGTTGTACAGCAACTAATGTTTTAGACTTTATATGTTCTAATATTTTATTTAATGTAGGGTATGCTTCAGTTAGAACATCTTTTTCTAGATATGCTATCAATGCTTTTTTGGCAATCTCTTCTAATTGCTGAATGACCTGCCCTGCTGTTTTGCAAAACACTTCTTCAATAGTTAACTCCATCAACTGAGTGTATGGTGTTTCCAAAATATTATAGGTTATTCCAATATCCTTCGCCAACGCTTGAGTTATTCCTTGTTGTTGATATCCTGGCACACGATGTAACGCTACCAATAAATCGATCAATTGTTCTCCTACTGGAGCTTTTCCGAAAATATGCAATCCATCTCTAATTTGTGCTTCTTTCAACTCACACAAATACCCATCTAATTTTACCAATAACTCATTTACATCATTTGATGCAATACCCAGATCTATATTTAGTTTAGTCTGCGTGACTAAATCTGCTATTTCTTTTTCTAATACATTGGATCGTTTAGGGTCTAATGTAGAGGCTTCATAATATTCATCTACTAAATGCTCCAACTTCATTAGGCTTCCATAACTCTCAGCGCGAGTCATTGGCGGAATCAAATGATCTATAATGACTGCTTGATTTCGTCTCTTTGCCTGAGTTCCTTCTCCTGGATCATTGATGATAAAAGGGTAAAAGTGCGGTAATGCTCCGAATACAGCAGCCGGAAAACAGGTTTTAGGATCTAGAGATACACTTTTCCCTGGTAACCACTCTAAATTACCGTGCTTTCCCAAATGAATTACTGCATCTACCTGATACTTTTGTTGTAACCAAAAGTAATACGCTAAATACTGATATGTGGGTGGTAAATCGGGAGAATGATAGATCGCTTGTGGATCTTGGTTATATCCTCTGGAAGGTTGAATACTTACAAAAATATTTCCCAATAAAAATCCAGATACTATAAACCCACTACCGGTATAATACGGGTCATCCTCTGGTTTTCCCCATTGCTCCTTTATTTTATTTTGCAATTCTTTTGACAAACCAGAAAAACAACTATTAAAATCTGCTTGATCAAAAACTATAGCGTGTGGTCTTGTTAGTGTAGTAGCAACATCATTGGTAGTTACTTGAGTTATCCAATGCATCAACTCGGTACCACTCTTGGGTAATTGACTCCCTACTTTATAACCTTCCTCTTTTAATTTATCTAACAATACAATACAACTTTCGGGAGTATCCAAACCTACTCCGTTTGCTAAACGACTATCTTTATTAGGATAGTTTGGTAAAATTACTGCGACCTTTTTTTCTTCATTTTTCTTCTGTTGTAACGTTGTCCATCGTTTCGCTAATTCTGCCATAAAATTGCAGGCAGGGATATGTGCTTCATATTTTAGAATAGAACTATCTGTCAGCGAATCTTTGGTAATCTCTTTCTTAAACGAAACAGCGCGGCCAATAATTCTACCATCAATCTCTGGCAAAGCGATATTCATCGCAATATCGGTAGGTGGTAATCCGAAAAGACCTTCTGACCATACTTGTTTATTCGCAGTAGAGAAAATTGCTTGCAATACAGGGGTTCCTAGCTTTTCGAAAATAAACTCTGATCCATCCATGGGTTTGATTGTAAATCCAGTAGTGTTAATAATCGTATGTATACTTCGATTTCCGTTATTTGTTGTAAATCTCTCTACTTGCTCTAATAACTTAGGGTCTCTTAAATTACTTGCAAAGACTACAAAAGCATTCATCTCACGTAATTGTAATGCTTTACTCATCTCATGTATCGGTTCTAGATTATCCGATAAGAAATGGGTGCGATACACTAATAGAGCTACATTTGGTTTGGAAGTATCGATACTACTTTCTAGTACTTTTTGAGAAACTACTCCTAATTCTGTGGTATACAAAAGCACGTCTGCAATAGATTGTACAGGAGCCATAGGAAGCTTAATATCAAAAAACTGAGTTCTAAGGTAATTAATTAAACTCACAGTATTTTCTTTTCCTCCTTCCTGTAAATATTGCCTACATTGATGTACAATTTGAATATCTACAGAAGATAATTGCATCAACTCAAAATCAGGTTCATGAGCTGGTAAAAACAATATCGTATTATTAACTTCTTTCTGGAGATCTACTAAAGATTCTACCAAATATTTATAATAACTAATACCGCCCAGCATACTACAAATAATTACTTTGGCTTTGCTTAGTACCTCTTCTATATATGTATCTATGGTTAATTCTTGTTTTAGATAGACCAGATTGGTCATTCGCAGACTAGGTATATCATTGCCTTCAAGCTCATATATTTCTTTATATGCTTCATTAAGCGTATGGATTTCGGTATCTCCAGCACTCAGAAATACAATATCTCCTGGTTGCTGTTCTATATAAAAAATTCCATCGTCATTAGGATTCCATCCTCCTGGTATCGTTGCTATTAAATGCATAAATCTACTGATTCTTCTAATGCTGCCCAATACAAATGAATGTAACTAGCATATACGTTTTTATATTGATATATTTTTGTGGATACTTCTTTTCCTCTTGCAGATAATACATTTGCTATTGTTTGTATACCATCATCTTCATATATTTTAGAATAATGAAATTCATGCCCCCATATTTCCAAATCATTCCATATTACTTTTCGATACCCTAAGGATAATTTTTTATCTTTCATAGAGGTTTTAAAGGGAAATATACCTGTCATAGTATATTCCGTACCGTCTTCATCAATAATTACGTTTCCTAAATACATCATCCCTCCACATTCTGCCACTATTTTCGTCCCATTATCAGATACTTCTTTTAGCTGGTTTATCATTGTTGTATTCTTGGATAATGCTTCCAGATATAATTCCGGATATCCTCCTGCTAAATATATGATATCGGCTTCTGGTAACTCTTGATCGTGAATTGGGCTAAAAAAGGTGATTTTTCCAATTGTTTCTAACCATTTCAGGTTTTCGATATAAGTGAATGTAAATGCTTCATCTTTTGCGATAGCAATCTTATATTTTTTATTCGAAACTTTCTTCGTTGCTTTTTTCTTATCAATTCTGGGATATGGTTTTGCTAGTTCTAAAAGTGTTGGGAGCGAGATATATTTCGAAATATGAGAAGCTGCTTTTTCAATCACATTCTCAAACATATGGTCTATATGTAATCCCAGATGACGAGATGGGATGACAATCTCATCATTTGGCGGTATGTATCCTAAAGATTGAATCCCTACCGTATCACAGGCTTCTTTTAGAAAAGCATAGTGTGATGCTGTTTTTACAAAATTAAATATGACTCCCGAAATCCTAACTTCTGGATCAAAAGTTTTTAATCCGTGTAGGATAGGAGCAATTGTATACGCCATAGCACTTGCATTGACTACCAAAATCACGGGAATATCTAATAATTTAGCTATTGCCGCAGAACTTCCTTGATCTTTTACAGCTCCATCAAACAATCCCATTACTCCTTCTACAATGTTTACATCGGATAATGAAGTATAGTGCTTAAAAATAGCTTTTACATGTGCTTCTGGCATCATCACTGTATCAAGATTAATAGCCGGTTTTTGACTGGCTGTACCGTGATGTATGGTATCTATATAGTCTGGCCCGCATTTAAACGTTTGTACTTTATACCCTTGATTATAAAACCAACGAGACATTCCTAATGTGAGTGTTGTTTTTCCAGAATTGCTCCACGGAGCTGCAATTAGAAACGTTTTGGACATATAGTTTAGTTTAACTCCTATGTTTTATGTTTTAGAATTTGAAACATTCAAAGATAATTTGGTTGCGAGAGTAATACAACTCAAAACAAAAAGGATGTTATACGTATTCTCCATCATAATTGTTTCAAAAATCAGATATCATTGAATACTCTAATTTAAGTTGTTGTGCCAACTGTTTTGCTTTACCTAATTTCACAAAACTTATTTCGGTATCAATAATGGTAGTTTTAGAGATTCGAGAAAGATACTGCTTGTATGTTCTCACTGCATATTCAAACGAATTTTCGGCTCCGGTATTTATCTTTCCATCTGTAAACACAAATAATTGTATCATTTCCATTCGTACAGATCTTATAAGCTCATACACTGTAAAAAATGCAGCTCCTAAGTTTGTTTTTCCTCCTACTTTTAATTGATAATTTATTTCTGAAATTTTTTTAATATCAAAAGTGAATTCCTGAAGAACTTTTGCGGTAGTATGATGCAAACCTACAATTGCATATTCTATTTTTTTCAAAGGATATGAAGTAATTGTTTTCTCGATGATTCCTTTGAGATATGCTACTTGGTGATCTATTGCCATAGAAGCACTTGTATCTATTAAGAATACAATTTTTGCTACAGTTTTTTTAGTTGCTCGTTTGTATATTTTTTCGAATTTTCCTGTGCTCAAATATTTCTTTACAGTTCGAACTACGGAAATTTCGGATATTCTTTCCGCAGGATATGATACGATCTCTCTTTTTTGTTGAATATCCAGAGAAATCTCTTGCTTTTTAGTGGCTTTTGGGACTGAAAATTTTAACCCTTGTTGTACTTCTTTTGGCAGTTGGAATAATATATCGCTTTGTCCATTTTGAGGCGGCATTTCTTCCTGAGAACCCTCTGTATTCATATCGGATGGATTTTCTTCATTTTTATCAGATGGAGGTGTATATTCTTTTGCTCTATGCTGCAATACAAATGGAGCAATAATATCTACCATTTCTATGGTAATCTCTTTTTGATTATAATATGCTGCATATGCCTTTGTTGTTTTGAGCAATAAAATATCAGCTCGCATTCCTTCTACCTGATTATCTAAAGTTAATCTTGCACAATATTCCAGCACTATTTCAGGGATGTTAATATTTTTTAAATTTTTTCTGGCCTCAATTATTCGACCTTTTTCCGCTTTCTCTTCTTCTTGAAATTCATTGTAAAACGATTTTGGGTCACTATCAAAAGTGAGTCGCTGCATTGCAATCTGACTACGTATTTTGATGTCTTTAGGAGTACGTATATGTACGCTTAGACCAAAACGATCTAATAATTGTGGTCGTAGTGCTCCTTCTTCGGGATTCATCGTTCCTACTAAGCAAAAACGACTATCCATCCACTGTGATATACCTTCTCTCTCTAAATAATACCCTCCAGAAGCTGAAGCATCTAACAGTACATCCATCAAATAATCATTCAGCAAGTTTACCTCATCAATATATAAAAACCCTTGATGTGATTGTGCTAACAGGCCTTTGTCAATGATCGTTATTTTTTGATTGATTAACGCTTCCAGATTTATACTTCCTAGGACCCTATCTTCTGTAGCTCCAATGGGTAAATTTATAAACGGAAAATCGTTGCCCATTAATTGACTCAATCCACGCACTGCAGTAGTCTTAGCAGTTCCTTTGTCTCCAGTAGCTAATACTCCTCCAATACTCGGATCAATCAGATTTAATATCAAGCATAATTTTAGTTCTTCCTGAGCAGGTATTGCGGTAAAAGGGTAGCTGTATTTAGGTTTCATCAGTATGAAGTGAAATTTTATCTTTACTGATGGTAAAAGTAAGGATTTCTATGTAGGTGTTGTTAATTCTCGCTACTAATCAAACAAGTTTAATGAGTGATTAAATTCGTTAACCAATTCTGTGATTTCACTTTCTCCATATTTTCTTGAAAAATGGACAGCAATAGCTTCTTTCACTTCTGCTTCTCTCATCACTTTTGCAGACATTTTTGCATAGCTATGATAATTCAAAATTGCTAGCTCTTTATCTTCATTTTTATAAAAACATTCTATAAACACCTTTCTACAATTGAAAAAATGCTTTTTAATTTTTTTATGATTTTCTGTATTTGCGATATGATCCATGATGATTCCTATAGAATCTCCTTTCTGAATATGCAGTAAATGAAATAACTTTTCTGCGCGATATTCTTTCTTATCAATAGTAATCAATCTGGTATTGCCATTATTTTTATAGGCTTCTTTAAGTTCTCGAACCCAGCTGCCTCCTTTAAATGTACTAGAAGTAATATCTATTTTTACAGCATCCGCTTCTTCGAACTTATAGGCTAATGTGGGAATTTTATGATCTAGTAATACTGTAGTAACGATAGAAGATTTTTCTTCAAAAATTGTATTTCCTTTGATTACTTTAATTTCTAATAATTCCCAGACAGGTGGTCTTATTTCAAAGATCACTATTTCACTATCTGATATTACTTCTCTAATCTCATAAATGATAGCATTTCTGTCGATCAGGTTCCAAGTATAGCTCTTAATCCTAGACTGAATCTGATTAGCAATTCCTTTTGGACCACAAATAACTACTTTTCTTTGGATACCTATTTGATATCTTATTATAGTATCAAAATTCACAAAATGATCAATATGGGTATGACTTATAAATATAGCATTTGTATTTCGAATTTCTTTGACAGTCAAACTACTTGCATTTCCACATTCACAAATATAATTCCAAGGATGGTTATCTTGTTTTAGTAAAATTGATATATCTTCTTCTATCGAACTCTTAATTTCTGCCTGAAACATATTATTTTTCTATTATTTCAATTCTGACTTTCTTGTTCTTTTTGTAGTTTTTTTATTTCTTCCAATTCACTTTTTTTTACCACGAATGTGTTTGACCATGTATCATGCCAACCTCTGCTATAGTCATCTAAACAAGAAAATGCCTCAAATGGCACTAATCTAATCAAAGAGCGTACAGCAATTTGACTAGCTTTTGGTTTATTTCCATATTCATCTATAACAATTGCCTGTGTTAAAAATTTACCAGGAGTCTGTTGCCATAAATATTCAAAAATAAAATAGATCAAAGGATAAAGTAGAATACCACTTAGAGTAGAAAATAGTTCAATAGTTAAGCCTACAGGGGCAAACTCTCCAATTGCTAATTGGATCATTCCTAAAACAAAATCAAAACATATGATTATAATTTGAAAAAAGATTAAATCAATAAAAAAATGTCCAAATCTAGGGCCAGATTTAACCGTTCGTACTTTTCTAATTGCAGTATAATCTTCTTCTCCTCGTATTCTATTGCCATATGCATCCTTTGTATACGTAGTCCTAAATCTCTCTTCTGTTAAATCTGTAATCCTTATCACTTCTTAAAACCTTTGCTTATTAATATCAATCGATTATTGCCATAAATATATCTCTATTTAAAGAACATTTAATATCTGTAGCTATATGGGTACTTATTAGAAATACTAGATCAGTTTTCTATATAATCGATTTTTCTTTTAACTCCAGATACTTTTTATCCGTTGTTCTATGCTCTAAGAATGCATTTATAACTCCCAAAATTAAGGATGTTATAAAAAAGAGTATAAAGTCAAGTTCTATTTTTTCATACATTATAAATCGATGATCATTTAGCTCAAATAAGGTTAAGAATAAAGAAAATGGTAATGCCCAATAAAAGATTCCTTCCTTAATAATCTGTTTCCATCTCTGTTTTCTTTTGACTTCCCATTCTTTATAATACTGTCGTTGTTGGTGACCCAATTTCATTGTATTTTGCATTTTTGTTAATATTCTATTTGTTTTCAGTGTGTTACTGTTGCTTTTAGCTAGTCTAAAAGCCTCAAATATATATTGTAGGTGTTTTTATACTATTAATGTCATGAGAAGAGAAAATGTTACCTCTTTTTTTTCATTTTTCATTTTTTTAACAAAAGGAGGATTGCATTATTTTAACTAATCACTAGTGTTAAAAATATCTATCTCTTTTCAGTGCGTCGACTTTCGTCCAGAGTTACTACAGTTTCATCTTCAAAGGAATGGGATGATTTGGAAGTGAGATATATAGAGATGCCTTATGTCAGTGTTATTATAAACTAGAGATAAAAATGATTAATAATGTATTCCTTGCATGGTGGAAAAAGAATAATCTGAGTTGTTAGTACAAAAAAAATAGGCACTTAGTTGATAAGGCCTATTTCTAGCTTAAATTGAACGTAATATATTTTATCTATGTATTGCGTGGCTGGATGCTTTAGGAAGTTGTTTAATAAATTCTAAAATAGCGCTAATGTTGATCCCTAGTAAATTCATAATATTGTGTGTGTAAAAATGATTCATATATTGTTTTATAATCTTATGGTACAAATATACGAGCCGTTGTAGGATAGATCAATGGGGGAAACCACCCTTTTTTAATAGGCAATGTACCCGATTATGTGCTAAAATGTTAAGAAAAGATTTCTTAGTAGGAAGGTATAAAAAAGATACAATATTTATTTTACTATGTGTAAATGGTATTAGACCTTACAGATTTTCAAAACCCGTAAGGTCTATGGTATGAATGTTTTGTGTAGACTTTATTTTAAAATAAATTTTAAGTTAAAACCTAAGATATAGTTAAAACAATTCAACAAAATTAAGATGTTAGAACAGGAATTGGATTATTGGCTAATTCCCTCCATTTTTTTGCAACCGTTCCAGCGGTCATTTGTAATGCTGCGGTTGTACTATTTCTAACACTAGTTATATAGTCCGTTCTATGTTTATCTGCTTTGGCTTTCCATTTTTTTTCTAATGCTTTTTCGCCCGGTTCTCGTCCTATCAATTCAGAATTTTTGCCGGTTTTTTGATCGGTATAATAATAGCTATACGAACATATCAAATCTCCAATACTAGAGGCGGTGCATTTTTGATCTACTTTTAGTCCAGATATTTTAGTTACTCGGGCAGCTGCAATTTTAGGGATCACCTTGTCCACGTGGTTGGCATATTCTTGTGCTTTTTGGATCAGGGTTTTGGTATATGGAGAATTAAGTGGGTTCCCTTGGTGATTTGGGTCTTGTAATGCACGTTCCTGAAATAATGCTAAATGTGCACTGGCGGCAACCAGAAAATTTCCTAAAGATGCATTGGCATATCGATCATCCTGAAAAATAGATAGAATTTTGGTATATAAAGTATGGTTATAAAATTCTAGCTTTTCTTGTAAAGTCTCTTTTGGCGTTTTAGGATCTTCGGCAAGATGTACATATTCACTGGAAACATAATCTAATACTCCTCTTAGTTCTGCATAGGTATTCGTAAGGGTTTGTTTATCTAGTTCTTCAATAATTATTTGACGAATACTCTCGTAAATAATTTCCCAGTTGGTACTACTTCCATTAGGCCATACCATTGCTAGTAGTGCAGCACCCAGAAGATCGAATGGAGGAGGAGCCATACCCATCAGTCCATCTACTAGTACTTTTATTCCTGCTGTCCAGTCTGCATCTGCAGAAAGACCTGCTCCAGTTTGTAAAGGAAAGTTTAGCAAATGAGATGGCATTTCAGCATCGGGACGGGAAATGTCTAGCAGTTGTCCTTCTTCCATCTTTAGGTCTGGACGAAAGAAATATAACACAGATATATTCGTAACTCGTTTTACAAAAGGAGTACCTTGCTTGTATCCTTTCCAATCTTTTAGTAAAAAGGAAACCGTTTTTCCATTAGGTAGAATCTTTTCATTAGCAGCCAATGGCAGTATAGCATCTGTTTCACGGATAAAACAATCGATATCGTCTTGTAATTTTTTTTGTATATCGATTGCATTTGGAATATTGTTTAGCGTAGCAATTTCAGGTTCAGAGAGGGATGTAAGAGTCTTTGTCAACTGTTGTGCCATTTTATGCACCTCAAGAGTTTGTACTTCTTCTTCTATATCAGAATAGTTCTCAGATTTTGGTTTGCAAATTTTTGCTTGGATATAATTTTCAATATTTTCTGTTTTGGAAATACTGCCAAAAACGACGTGGATTTTGCTGGACATGAGGTATTAATTTTAGTGAATTTGGTATAATGCCATTTTCATATAAGAGCTGGCATAACGATCACTTAAATATACAATTTTTCAATTATAAGATAATAAAAGCACTGATAATCAATTTCCTGTGTTTTTTTGTGAATTTAAGGATTGAGTAATTTTCGACTGAATGATCAAATCAAAGCCATACTTTACACCAATTCTAAAATGAAATTACCGACTAAAAAGAAACAATTCAATTCAGATTCTGGTAATTTCATATAAGAACTGGTATTTCATATACGGAAAAATCCTAATTTTCGGGTGTATGACAAATTTCTCTTATTAAAAATTTCACATTGAAATCTACAGTTACTAAAAACATTCATCCTTTTCCAACGTTCCAAAGCTGACCCATAACTACCGTTATGTCGTCTTCCAAAGGAAGGGAGATTTAGAGGAATGTTATCGTTAATTTTCTTTTCTAAATTAATTAAATAACAAATCGTACTATTACCTGTGAAGCTGATCGAGTATCTCCATAACTTCTACTTTTTTACGAACCGAAACAGGAATGTTTTCACCGTTTTTAAGCATTAAGTAACCTCCATCAGCTTTTATAAATGCACTGATACATTGTAGGTTTACCAAATGACTCTGGTGTACCCTAAGAAATTGATAACTCTTAAGCATTTCTGCAAAGTACTTTAACGTTTTGGTTACAAAAATCTTCTGACCGTCTTGTAAATAAAAGATGGTATTATTACTATCTGATTCACAACGTACAATATCATCAAGGCTCACAATAATGATTTTGTCTAATGTGTGTAAAGATATTTTATCAGGTTTTTGCTCTGGAGCGGATAAGGTGTCTTTAAGAATATTTAGCCGTTCTTTATTTGGTTGGATTTGCATTTTTGCCTTAGCAATTGCTTGTGCTAATTCTTCATTGGAATAGGGTTTTAAAACATAATCTATAGCGGCAAATTTAAAAGCTCTAATTGCGTATTCATCACTTGCCGTAACAAATATAATTTTAGATTTTAATTCAGGGAATATCTCCAGGACATCAAAACCAGTACCATCTCCAAGCATAATATCCAAAAATAAGATATCGGGTTCATTAGTTCTTAATGATTTGGCGGCCTCTACAACACTTTTAGCTGTATCGATGATTTTAATTTCGGAATGATTAGCCTCCAGATCACTTTTAAGTAATTGGAGCGCATCGGGCATGTCTTCTACTATAATAGCTGTCAGCATAGTTTTTTAGTAATCGGTTTCTAATGGGATCTTAAATGAAATCTGTGTTCCACCTACGGATGAATCTTCTTCGATAATTTCTTTTATTTCTAAGGCATCTTTACCCGAAATAGACTCGAGTCTTTCTCTTGTTACTGTAAGTGCCATAGATTGATGGTCAGTTTTAGTTTTTGCTTTTTGGGACTGAAATATTCCTAATCCATTGTCTAATATTGTACAATGTAAGAATTCTTCTGTAGTATGGAATAGAATTTTTAATTTTCCGTCTTTATGCCCTTTTAAAATACCGTGTCGTATCGCATTCTCTACAAAAGGTTGGATAAGCATTGGGGGAATTAATACTTCTTCAGGGTCTAAATCCGAATCAATAGAAATAGTATATTCAAAAGTTTTATTAGCCATTAATTTTTCTACTTCTATATAATTTTTTAGTGTCTTCATTTCCTGATCCAATGTAATGGTATCTTTTCTGGAATTATAAAGTGTCTCTCTAAGTAAGGTAGCAAATGTATTTATGGTCGTATTCATTTTAAGGGGATTACTGGTGCCCATTGCTTTAATTCCATTCAATACATTAAAGATAAAATGAGGGTTCATTTGTAGGCGTAATGCTTTTTGCTCTAATGATAACAAGTGGTTTTGCATTTGCAATCGTTCACGTTCTTCTTTATTTTTAAGCTTAACCTTTCTTATGTATGATAAAGTAATTATTGTAAGTATCAGTAGTAATAGACCAACTATAGTTAATTGAAACCATATTTTCTCGTATATCGGACTGTCTATAAAGAATTTGAATGTTATAGGATCGCTTTCTTCCCATCGATAATTTCTTGATTGTGCAGAAAATGAATGAGCTCCATAGGCTAATCCTGCAAGGTTTTGCTTTTTTTCTGAAGACCAGGGACTCCAGGCAGTATTGTTAAGACGATATCTGTATTCAATGTCATTAGGATGATCCAAATCAACGGTTTTGTAGCCAAAAGATAATTCTGTTTGTTTTGGTGATAGCTGTAATATGGTACCACTTTTTGCCCAAATATCCGGATTGATAGAATCAAGGCTTTGATAAGAGATTTCCACATTTTCGAAATGAACCTCTGGTTTTAGAATTGTTTTTTTAGTTTCACCTGGTTCATATTTAGATAATCCATAGATGGCACCGAACCAAAGGTTTCCGGTGTGATCTTTAGTAATAGCATTTAGGCATGTTTCGATACCTAAAAATCCATCATTTCGGCCAAAATGAAATACATCAACAATCTGATTTAGTAAATTGACTTTAATTTTATCAACTCCTTTTTCCGTACCTACCCATAAATAACCGTTATCATCAAATATCATTTGATAAATGTTATTGGAATACAGTTTTTTTTCTCCTTTTAGGCGTTTAAAGGAGATATCTTTTTTGAAATCGGACCACCAGATTCCTTGCCCAGCAGTGCCAATATATATTTTATCGTCGTGAAACAATAGTGTATTAATGGATGTTTCTTGACCTATTACATTACTGAGATGTGTGACTTTGTTTTTTTTGATATGTCCAATATCTCCATTCTGAGTAGCATACCAAATTTTTCCATAAGGATCAGCAGTCATGCATTTTATCTCCAGATCCTTAATCCCTCTTCTTTTATTAAATATCCTTTTCTTCCTTACTTTGTGTTTTTTATAATCATAAATAAATCTGGTTATTCCTGTAGAATAAGAGGCTGCCCATATAGTATCATTAGAAGTATGTATAGATCTAATCCAATTAGAAGGTAATCCTCTTTTTTTGTTAATAATATAATTTTTGGTTACCGTTTTGGTAATGATATCATCATTAGACAAATCTTTACCATCTATAATGCTATCTTGTAGTGTGATTTTTTTGAAAAGTATACCTTTTCCATCTGTTCCGGCCCAGATATTACCTTGTTCATCACTTGTTATTGTTTTAATTTTTACATCGGATAGCCTTCGATCTTGTTTGACACGAATAATACTATCGTTTTTTATTTTTACGAGCCCAGATTCAGAATTCGAGGCCCAAATTTCATCATTTAAGGTATGCACGGCATATACTCTACTACCTTTTAACCCTGTATTTTTATCGTAGTGTGTAAAACTATTCTGGAAATACTTAAAAAAACCACCTCCTGAACTTGCGATCCAGATATTGGATTGACGGTCTGTTATCGTTTTTCGTATGTGCGAAATGGTTAATCCGTTCTTTCTATTTATTTTTTTCTTTAAAGAATAATTATGTGAATTTACCACATAGATTCCTTCATTATCAGTGGAGATCCATAGTTCATTATTGTGTTCAGAAATGTAATTTACCCGCAGCGGTTTTTTTATCCATTTATTACCATAGCTTTTTGCATTTGTATTGAGAACCAAGATTCCTTTATTAAATGCAGCCGCAAAAACTTTATTTTTATAATAAAAAGCTGTTGTAAAGTTATAGGAACTATGCCTTACTACAATACTTGCATCCTTATGGATTCTATTTAATTTCCACAATCCCTTATTAGTGGTTACCCAAAATAATTTACCATCATAAACAATATCAGTTACAATACTGGTATTGATTTTTGGATCTAGCGTTATTTTTTTAAGACCAGAATTAGGCTCATAACTATGAATTCCAAGATTAGTGGCAAGATATGTTTTGTTATTATGTCTAAATATTTTATTAATTTGAAGCCCTTCAATGTTTATAAATTTTTCTTTTACTTTAATTGATAAACCTCTTCTGGTTCCAATAAAGAGACTATCATTACTATGGGACAGAGAGTGTATATAGTTGGATATTAAGCCATCATCTTCATTCCATATATTAAAATCTTTTCCATTAAACCTGCAAAGCCCACCACCACGAGTACCGAGCCATAAATAACCAATGTCATCTTGTATAATGTCAAATACTTGTGATTGAGGCAAGCCGTCTTCAAGAGTGTAAGCCCTAAGGCCATTATTTTGGGCAAAAGATGTAGGTATTGAACCCGATAATATAATTATTAGAATAATATAGTAAGCAAAACGATATGGGATCATGAAAAACTGTTGTGGTTTGATAACAAATATAATCAAACTGATTTTTTTAGTTTCTGAAACCCGAAAGATAATTATATGAAGAAAAGTGTAGTAAATATAAAACCGTATACAAGCAGGCAATTTTTTGGGAAAAACAATTGGAAATAATTGGATAAGCCTGCTGTATACATTGGTTCTATTAAGAAAAGCTTTTTAAGCTTATAATTAGTGTGAAAAAAAATAGAATACTACAATAGCATAGAATTATGTTATAAAAAAATCGGTTCGTATTCTGTTCATTTAGGTTATTAGTAACTAGTAATTGCTGTATTATTTTTTGTAGGGTTGAGATTAGTATCATTCCAAGTATAACTTTGTTTTAAATTCACATATTTAATTTCGGAAGTTTCTGAATACAATGTTTGTGTTTCCAAAATATTTCCTTCTATACCATATTCTTGATTAGGAAAAGTATATTGAGAATCAGTGTTGGAATTTTCGCAGTAAATATTTGTTAGCTGTGGTAAAGTTATAAGTTCATCATTATCTGTTATCAAATAATAATAAGATTCAACTTCCGCACAACAGGCTAAATACTCAACTTCCATCTTAATCACCTCAGAGACCCCTTCTATACCAGGGTTCTCTAAGGTGGTAATAAAGATCTCCTCAAAAAGTTCTGTGTCATTAATTGTGAAGGTGGATAGGTTTTCTGAGATTCCCCCCAAACGAACCAGATTTACTACACAAGTAGGATACTCTGTTCCGTTATCTTTAATCTCAGTAACCGCCATGTACTTCTCTGTTTTTTGAAAACCCTGAGCTTTCATAAACTGAAACCCTATTAGTATGATAAAAAAAATAATGACATTTTTCATAGCAGTATTCTTTGAGGTTGATTACTTGGTTCAAATGTAGGTACAAGAAATGGTTGAATTGTAGCGCTTTTAGTATTCGTACTACATGGACTAGAATTCGTGTAATCGTAGTGAACTTTAAAGAATTAAGTAATTTTAGAGATAAAGAGTGTTGTTTTAATTACTTGTTAATGAAGGTGTTTAGTGGGTTTTGGAGTGGTTTTGACAAAGTGTCAATAGTTTTGTAGTTTATTAATAGAGAAGAATAGCCTTGTCTATTTAACCGATGAAAAACTTGTAAATACAGGTTGATCGATAGGTGGATTCAGGTTTTAATAATGTACAAGGGAAATTGGGTTGATTAGGTGAATCTGGGAAATGTTGTGTCTCTAAACAAAAAGCACTTCTATGGGTATAGGGTTTATCACTTTTGCCGATAGTTTTACCGGTTAAAAAATTCCCTCCATAGAATTGTAATCCCGGCTCATTAGTAAACACTTCCATGACTCTCCCGCTACTTGGATCTGTTATTTTAGCAGCCACTATCAATGTATCTTTATTTTTATAATCATTTAATACAAAGTTATGATCATATCCTCTACTTATTGTTAATTGTTCATTATCACTTTTGATATCTGTTCCAATTACCTTTGGGTTTCTAAAATCAAATGGAGTATGAGCTACAGGAGCTAATTCACCAGTAGGAATATGGTCATAATTAACAGGTGTAAAACGATCTGCATTAATAGTTAAAATGTGATTATTTATAGTGCCATTTCCTTCACCTGATAAATTGAAATAAGAATGATGGGTCATATTCACAATCGTGGTTTTATCCGTGGTGGCATAGTAATTAATTTTAAGTTCATTACTGTCAGTCAATTGATAATGAACTCGTACATCTAAATTTCCTGGATACCCTTCTTCCATATCTTTGGAAATTCGAGTGAATTGAATTTCAGTATCGGAAATAACTTCTGCATCCCAAATTAGATTATGAAAACCATTTGTTCCTCCGTGTAGATGGTTATTACCATTATTATTATCTAGAACATATTCCGTGCCATTGATAGAGAATTTTCCTTTTGCAATTCGGTTTCCATATCTGCCAATAGTGGCTCCAAAATAAATTTCATCTGTATGTAAGTAATCTTTTATAGAAGAGAAACCAAGTACAATATCATCTAATTTTCCATCTCGGTCAGGAACATAGAGAGAAACTAGTTTTAAACCAAAATTAGTAATAGTTATTTCTACTCCATTTATATTCTTTAATTTATATAGCCGAATGGATTTACCATTAATTTCAGTTGCAAAATTAGACTTCTCTATAATTTTTGTACTTTTTGGAGTAAAGATATTACTCATGGACTAGGTTTTTTAAAAAATTGGGGCTCGATAGTCTTATTTTTATTTTTTTTTTGACTAATCTTAATAAAGATCAAATTAATAAATTATTTTAAAACTAGCATTATTAATGTGTATAAAGAATTGCCTATTATTTTTGTAGTATGATTGATAATTTTGAAAATGAATTTTTTGGAATAGGAATTCAAAATGGGAAAACCCCGGAAAATTTAGGGGTACTCTGGCGTACTGCTCAAAATATGGGAGCAAGTTATATATTTACTATTGGAAATAGATATGCGAAGCAAGCTTGTGATACTCACAATGCCGTAAAGGCAATGCCTTATTTTCATTATAATACCTTCGAAGATTTTTATAAACACCTTCCTAAAGGTGCTATGCTTGTAGGTGTGGAATTAACTAAAACAGCACAACCGCTAGAAACTTTTTCTCATCCTAAAAGATGTGTATATCTATTGGGGGCAGAAGATCATGGGTTGTCTAAAATGGCTATTGATAAATCTCATTTTTTAATTAAATTTAAGTCAGAGCTTAGTGTTAATGTAGCTGTAGCAGGAAGCATTGTGATGTATGATAGAGGGATAAATAAGCCAAGATTTATTCGAACTTCAGAATAAATTATAGAGATAATCGAGATGCCTTGTATTTTTTGTTATTACATTTATAAGATATACTTGGGATATGTTAGAAAAAATAGAAATTGGTATTGCAGCATTTCAATCATGGATTTGGGATTGGCCGTTGCTTATTCTTTTGATAGGAGGAGGGTTATTTTTTTTAGTTTATTCACGCTTTGTGCCCTTTTTATATTTCAGGCATGCCATTGATATATTACGCGGCAAGTATGACCACGAGAATGCTCCTGGCCAATTAAGTCATTTCCAAGCATTGTCTTCTGCTATTGCAGCGACAGTAGGAATGGGAAACATAAGTGGAGTGGCAATAGCATTAGTTACAGGAGGTCCAGGCGCTATTTTTTGGATGTGGATTAGTGCTTTGATTGGGATGGCTACTAAATTTTATACTTGTACACTTGCGGTAATGTATAGATCCGAAAGTAAGGACGGAACCATAATGAGTGGTCCGATGTACGTGATTACTGAAGGATTGGGAAAACGATGGAAGCCATTGTCCGTGTTTTTTGCCTTAGCTGGATTAATTGGGACATTGCCGGCTTTTACGGCAAACCAATTAACACAGACACTGATTGATGTATTATACTGGGATGATAGTTATAAAATATATATTGGAATTACATTAGCAGTTATAGCTTCTTTTGTAATTCTAGGAGGGATTAAAAGAATTGGTGCGGTGGCTGGTAAATTGGTGCCTTTTATGGTAGTGTTATACTTTAGTACTGTATTGATTATACTATGTATACAATTTGATAAAATACCAGAAATGTTTCGGCTCATATTTTCTGATGCCTTTTCTGGAGAAGCGGTTGCTGGGGGAGCTTTAGGGTACCTCATTAAGCAAGGGATTAAAAGAGCAGCGTTTTCTAATGAGGCAGGAGTAGGTACAGCTCCGATGATGCACGGGAATGCAAAAACCAATGAACCTATTCGAGAAGGACTGGTTGCAATGATTGGTCCTGCAATTGATACATTATTAGTATGTACATTAACGGCTCTTGCTATTTTATCTACTGGGGTATGGAAACATACAGATAGTAATGGCATTTCACTTACTTTAGAAGCGTTTAATTCTGTTCTACCATACGGAATAGGTAGTATGGTAGTAATTGTTATGGTATTGGTTTTTGCCTTTTCCACACTATTTTCATATTCTTATTATGGAGTTACTTGTTTGGGGTTTTTGACAAAACCTGCTTATGGAAAGTATTATAATTACATTTATATTATATCGATTGTTGTAGCCGCAGTTGTAAAAATAGAAGTGGCGATCAACTTGATTGATAGTGCATTCGCTTTAATGGCAATACCAACCGTGATTTCAGGATTATTACTTGCTAAAAAAGTAAATAAGAGAGCTAAGACATATTTTAAAAGTATCAATGTTTGATTTAAAAAAAAATAATATATTCTATAATAATAAGAAGAAAGTGATCTTTTATTGAAGGTTTTTTATAATTAGTGGATGATAATACATTGAAGTATTTTGCTAAGAGATTACAATGTATTCGTTAATATTTTAGATTCTATTATACGATTTACGGATGAGAATTTCGTAAAAATAATTACAAAGATTTTTCGCTAGATTGATGAATCAAATTAAAGAATAGCCATAGCTATTGTTTAATTTTATGAAGAAAATATAGTAGAAAAAGAATGTGATTAGATGCGAAATTTTTATTCGTAAATCGTATTATTTATATAATATACTTCCGGAATATAATTTACCTTCTTCTTAGTGACCAAGCAAATATTGTTGTATTTCAGCTATAAGCATAGCAATGATCTTTTGATTTGGCAAAAGTATGATTCCCCAATGACTAAGAGTTAATAGTCTTTTAGCTCCATTATGAATAGCTGTTGAACCTACTCCGATTAATATATAATCCAATCCAATACTACTGTTATACTGCTTATTATAATGTTTAAAAAATACTCAAACTTGAATAGAGTCTGGACTTTTAAAGAGGTTTTTTTAGTAAAAGCCTCTTTTTTTTTGTAGCACCTTATCTTAATAATTATTTATGGAAAAACCACCCATTTAGGGTGGGTAAAAGTGTTTTTTGTAGTATTACTTTTATCAAAAAAATAAATACCAAATAGAGTATAGAATAGAGTAGACTGAAATAGGTTGTTAAGTAATAACAAAAGTTTCGTAATGAGTTTATTACTAGGGATTTTTGTGAAATAGAGCACATTACTTAAGATAAATTCTTCGTGAATGTAAAAAAAAGAATTGATGAAGAGACTTATGTAAATAGCACGGTTATAAAAGCTTCTATCTAGTATGTTTTGAAAATTCATAACCTTAGATTTAAACTAAGTCAAGAATTGATCTTGGAAAATCTAACATAATAGGTGATAAAAATAAGAGTATTCCTTTGAAGAAGAGAAATAACAATAAAATATAAAAACAAAATGTGCAAAAAAATAAATAATAAATCCTCAAAATCATAGAGGATAAAAAATCGGAGTTTATCAATTATTAGGTAAAGTTTTGAAAATGATAAAATACTTTAAATTCTAATTTATAGTGTTGAAAATATGTGTGTCTTTATTACTTAAATCAAATCAATTATTTATGAAAACAAAAATATTACTTTTATTAAGTATTATTGCTTTAGGAACTTCTATTGATTCTCAAGCACAAAAACTGAAAAAATTTGGAGGTTTAACCGAAAAAAAGATTGGACCTAAGACTATAAAAGTACCTTATACAGATGTTGTTTCTTATCTTGGGTATGCTGCTCCCGATAACGAAGATGAAGTTAAAGATGGAAAGAAGTTTTATTATATCTATGTTTGGGTTCCTGCTGTTGCTCCAGAACTTGGTGTTAGAATGATGTCGCCTGTTGGGAAAACTAAGGTAAAAAAAGCTACAAAAGCCTTAGCATATGATGAAAATGCTAATTCTGGTGATTTCTTTGATACCTATATTACTTTAGAGCGTTCTGATATTATTAGCAAAGATAATATTAGCATAGAAGCAGTAAAAAGCGCTAATTGGAGTGTTTTGGCGCGTAATGATGATAGTGGCGAAATGCCAAAGCAGCCAAGTGGAAACAAATATAATTCATTATTAAGATATAAAAGTGAGATAGGTGATCCTCTTAAGGCATTAACTGTGGGGTTATATCGTATTGGTTTTACTACATACAAAAAAGGAGAAGTAAAAGGTACTTTCTTAGCGGAAGTTGCTGCTCCCATTAAATTACCTGGAGTAGTAATAGCCAAAACTATTGAAGAATTAAAAAAAGGATTATAATATCCAATGTAAATCTAATTTATAGGCACACATGAATAATCATCCCTATATATTTATTAATGGATATATAGGGTGACTATTCTATACTCTTCTATAGAAGACGTAATTAGGTAGTCATTTAGGATGCTTCAAGTTTTATAGCTTAGTTTTTTTAGTTTATAACAATAAATTCACTTCTTCTGTTTTCTTGATGTTTTTCTTCTGAGCAAGGAACACCATCAGCACATTCATTAATCAATTTTCTTTCTCCATAGGCTTTTCCTCGTATTCGTTTCCAATGGATTCCTCCTTTTCGGATGATATACCTAACCGTGGCTCTCATTCGTTTAACACTTAATTTTTTGTTATACCAATAACTTGATCTACTATCAGTATGAGACCGGACTTCTAATTTTAGTTTAGGGTTTTGGTTCATTACAGCAATCACTTTTTGTAAATCTGCTTCGGCATCAGGTCTAATTTCGTCAGTATCCAGATCAAAGAAAATTGTGTTTAATTGTAAAGGCTTTACAATATCATCACCTAATGTAACCGCTTCGGATTCTGTAGATAAGAGCTCTTCTTTCTTAAATTCTATCGAGACATTTGCAGTAGTTTCGTATGTGTCGTTGGACTTAAAAGCAGTATCATTTGGATTATAACCATCTATAGAAGTCCTAATGATATATTGAGTATCACAGTCAACCTCAAAACTATATGCCCCATTACTATCTGATGTGACTTGATCAACAATTACTCCATTAAAATCCAGTAAAGTAACCTCAACACCCGGCATGATTTCTTTCGTTTCATTATCCGTGATTATACCTTTGATATATTCTCTGCATTCTGTTATTAAATCTTCAATTTGTCTAAAACTATAGATGTCATCATTCCCTTTTCCACCTGTTCGGTTACTGGCAAAATAACCTACCTTATTTTCTTCGTCCAGTACAAACGTAAAATCATCTTTAGAACTGTTAACAGGTTTTCCAACATTAAAAACCTTATACGAATCATAATCCTCTTTAATAGCCACAAAAACATCTAATCCTCCAAGTCCAACATGTCCGTCACTTGCAAAATATAAACTATGATCATCGCTTATATAAGGAAAAGTTTCTCTTCCTTCTGTGTTAATATCATCACCTAGATTTTTAGGAGTTCCATATTTTCCGCCAGGAAGAATATCAACAACAAATAAATCTGATTTTCCACGAGTTCCAGGCATATCACTAGCAAAATATAATTGTTTTCCATCGGGACTAAGTGCAGGATGAGATATAGAGTAATTATCACTGTTAAATGATAATTCTTTAATATTTGACCATTTGCCGTTAATAAAAGTTCCCTTGTAGAGTTTTAATAATACGACTCCTTTCTTATTCTTTCCTAGTTTGTTATTGGTATAGTTATTTCTAGTAAAATAAACAGTTTTCCCATCTTTGCTAAAACTGGTAGAAGATTCATGAAATTTGGTATTGATTTTACCTTTTAATTTTTCGGGTTTCTCATTTGATATCTTATTTTCTTTTATAGAAGAGGAAAATAAGTCTAAAAAAGGCATTCTATTCCATTCATGAACTTTAGAGTTTTTGCTTCGTGATGAGGCAAAAACGATTTGACCTTTATTATTAAAACTAGGTGCGTAGTCAGAATATTTTGAATTTATATCTAGTGTAAATACTTCATACCTGCCAGATTGTTTTTCTATAAAATTAAGATAATCCCTTTTGTCGGTAAAAGATTTTGCACGCTTGTCATTACCCATAATAGTATTAAATCTTTCCATTATGGCATCCGAATCACTATAACGTTCTAGGCTTTTAAGACTTTGGGCATAACGAAATAAATATTCAGGTTTTATGTCTTTTTCATAATTATTGATCAGTTTTTCATACCATTCTACAGACTTTTCGGGTTCTCCTGTAAAATAGAAGGAGTCAGCTAATTTTCTATAAAGATCAGCAGATGAATAGCCTTGTCGTGCGACATTAAGATAAATATCTCGGGCATTAATATAGGCCAGCGCTTCAAAATTTTCATCAGCTTTTGTTAACTGTTTATTTTGCTCCTGAGAAATGGCTTGAGAAAAAATGGCAAAACAAATACCGAAAAGTAAATAGTGGTAGCTATATCTTTCTGATTTTGAGTAGGTGAAAAGATAAAAATTTTTCAAAATGAAGCCAGTATTAGTGATAATGAGTATTGGTTTTCACGGGGTTTTGAAAACGTACTGGAATTAAATTTACAAAAAATTAACAAAATGTGGAGTACTTTTTAGTTTTTTGTTATGGCGAGTACTTTTTTTAAAGAATATGGCAAATTATTAGTATTTTTTTAAAATGATTAGGTTGTAGAATATTAGCATACCTTTGTAGTAAAATTATTAGAATGAAGCATAAGGCAGGTTTTGTAAATATTATTGGAAATCCTAATGTAGGGAAATCAACATTGATGAATGCTTTTGTTGGAGAAAAATTATCGATTATTACCTCCAAAGCGCAGACGACAAGACATAGGATTTTGGGAATTGTAAATGGAGATGATTTTCAGGTAATTTTATCAGATACACCTGGGATTATAAAACCGGCATATGAATTACAGGAATCTATGATGGGATTCGTGAAGTCAGCTTTTGAGGATGCGGATATATTGATTTATATGGTAGAGATAGGAGAAAAAGAGCTTAAAGATGAGGCTTTCTTTAATAGAATTAAGAACTCTACAATTCCAGTTTTTTTATTATTGAATAAAATTGATCAATCTAATCAAGAACAGTTAGAAGAGCAAGTGCAATTTTGGGCAGAAAAAGTACCTAATGCAGAGTTGTATCCGATTTCCGCATTAGAGAATTTTAATGTTAAAGAAGTGTTCGGAAGAATTGTAGAATTATTACCAGAATCCCCGGCATTTTATCCGAAAGATCAGTTGACAGATAAGCCGGAACGTTTTTTTGTAAACGAAGCGATACGAGAAAAAATATTATTACATTATAAAAAAGAGATTCCATATTCTGTAGAGGTTGAAACAGAAGAGTTTTTTGAAGATGAAAATATCATTCGAATAAGATCTGTTATAATGGTAGAAAGAGATTCTCAAAAAGGAATTATAATCGGTCATAAAGGATCTGCTCTGAAAAGAGTAGGAGTAGAGTCACGAAAGACATTAGAAAAATTCTTTGATAAACAAATTCATATTGAGTTATATGTAAAAGTAAATAAGAATTGGAGAAGTAGTGATCGACAACTAAAACGTTTTGGGTATAATAGTTAATTAAGAATGGATTAGAAGGTATTTTAGGATGTGAGGTTTTTGCTTTTAAAAGTATAAAGAGTGCTATGATACTTTAATCGCCTGATATTACTGAGTTAATAACATAATAGTAATTTTACTAAGCTCTTAGTGTAGTTAATTTGTTTTTTTCGTAACGTTAAAGATATATTGGTTGTAGAATTTTAGAGGCTAAAATTAACACACTAATTAATGAAAACTTTTGATAAAATAATTGTAGCTACGGCTATAATAAGTGTAATGGGGTCTTGTGACTCTGATGACGATACTACGGTTGACACAGTAGATACTTCTAGTTTAACTTTTAATAAAATAGGCTCTTTTACCAATGGTGTTGTAGGCGAGGGGTTTGCAGAAATCTCTGCTTTCGATCCTTTAACGGATAAGTTATTTGTAGTAAATCCCAATGATACCGAAATATCGGTATTGGATTTGTCTGACCCGAGTAAGCCAATTCCCGATACTGATATAGCTGTTAATGGAATTCCGAATAGTGTAGCAGTGCATAATGGAATATTGGCAGTGGCATTAGAAAACTCTGTAAGTAAGCAGGCGAATGGCACAATTGTTACGTATAAGACAGATACACATGTTTTATTAGAAACGTATAATGCAGGTCCATTGCCAGATATGGTGACTTTTAGTCCAGATGGAAAATATATAGTTGCGGCAAATGAAGGAGAACCAAATGATGAATATACGAATGACCCTGAAGGCTCGGTGACTATCATTACAATTAATTCTGGAAATGTTGTTAATGCAGGTTTCACTTCATTTAATGGAAAAACTATTGGTAATGAATTTCGAGTATTCGGAAAAGATGCCTCCTTAGCTCAAGATATAGAGCCTGAGTATATTGCAATTTCTGATGATTCCAAAACAGCTTATGTATCCTTACAAGAGAACAATGGATTGGCAGTTGTAGATCTTAATAGTAAAACTGTTACGAACCTTATAGGGTTAGGGGTAAAGGATCATTCGGTTTTAGGAAATCAATTAGATGTGAGTAATAAAGATGGTATATCTGGTAATTTTAAGAATTGGCCAGTTTTTGGAATGTTCCAACCAGATGCAATTACATATGTTACGATAAATGGAACTGGGTATATTATTTCTGCAAATGAAGGTGACGCCAGAGACTATGATGGTTTTTCTGAAGAGGAAAGGGTTAAAAAATTAACCTTGGATCCAACAGTATTCCCGGATGCAGAGACTCTACAATTGGATGAAAATCTAGGAAGATTAAAAACTACAACCGCAAGTGGAGATATCGATGGAGATGGAGATTACGATAAGATTTACGCATATGGTGCTAGATCATTTACAATCTGGAGTACATCCGGAAATGTAGTGTATGATAGTGGAGACTTAATAGGGAAGAAAACTTTAGAGTTAAATGCTACATTATTTAACAATGATGAAGGAGAAACCGATGGTAGATCGGATGATAAAGGGGCGGAACCAGAAGCAGTAGAAACATTAAAAATTGGTGATAAGACACTCTTGTTTGTAGGATTAGAAAGAACAGGTGGAGTAATGGTGTTTGATATCACAAATCCGGTAGCTCCAATATTTTTAGATTGGATGGTAGATGAAACGGACATAGGCCCTGAGGGATTGATTGCAATAAAAGCAGCAGATAGTCCAACAGGTAATGACTTGGTAGTTATTACTAATGAAGTATCGAATACGATATCAATATATGAGATTAAGTAAGTGTCCATAAAAAGTTTGTTGTTTAACAGTATCTCGATTTACTAGGGAGTCATTATCTTTGAACAAAGTAATTATTTCACTGACTGACTATCAATTATGGAAAAGTTCAATAGGTCAATGCGCTGACCGTTGAGCTTTTTCGTTTTTTAGAGTCTATAGTAATTTCTCCCTTCATATACTTTAATCGAGGTTCGACATCTCATAGCTGTGATTAAGTAAAAAAAAGCAGAACTTAACGTCAATTTTTGAAGAAGTTTCACGCTGGAATAGATTTTCTGTTGAATAATTTGGGTTCAATAGTTTAGCAAGAATAAAAAACCTAATTTTGCAAAAAATTTAGAATAAAGTATCATGAGTAATATAGTGGCAATTGTTGGACGGCCTAATGTTGGAAAATCTACTTTTTTTAATAGATTGATTAAAAGAAGAGAAGCTATCGTAGATGCGGTAAGTGGAGTTACCCGTGATCGCCATTATGGGAAGAGTGATTGGAATGGAAGAGAATTTTCTCTTATTGATACAGGAGGTTATGTTGTAGGAAGTGATGATGTTTTTGAAGCAGAAATTGATAAACAAGTAGAGTTAGCGATTGATGAAGCGGATGCTATCATTTTTATGGTAGATGTAGAGTCAGGTGTAACGGGAATGGATGAAGAAGTAGCAAATTTGCTCCGTAAGGTGGATAAACCTGTTTTTGTAGCCGTTAATAAGGTGGATAATTCTAAGAGAGATGCTGATGCTGTAGAATTTTATAATTTAGGGCTTGGAGAATATTATACAATTGCGAGTATAAATGGAAGTGGTACGGGAGAACTTTTGGACGCCTTAATAGAGGCTTTACCAGAAGTTGAGGAGATTGAAGAATCAGAATTGCCGCGCTTTGCGGTTGTAGGAAGACCTAATGCAGGAAAATCGTCTTTTATCAATGCTCTTATCGGAGAGGATAGGTATATTGTAACTGATGTCGCAGGAACTACAAGAGATGCTATTGATACAAAATATAACCGTTTCGGATTTGAGTTTAATTTAGTGGATACAGCAGGAATACGACGTAAATCTAAAGTAAAAGAAGATTTGGAATTTTATTCCGTTATGAGGTCGGTCCGTGCTATAGAGCATAGTGATGTGTGTTTGTTATTAGTAGATGCGACAAGAGGATTTGATGCGCAAGTACAGAATATATTCTGGTTAGCAGAGCGGAATCGAAAAGGAATAGTCATTCTGGTAAATAAATGGGATCTTGTAGAGAATAAAGAAAGTAATACACTGAAGGATTACGAAAAACATATCCGAAAAGAGATTGAGCCTTTTACAGATGTGCCTATTGTGTTTATTTCTGCCCTAACAAAACAACGTCTTTTTAAAGCAATGGAAACTGCGGTAGAAGTATATAAAAATCGTTCTAAAAAGATAAAGACTAGTGTGATGAACGATACGATGTTGCCAATTATAGAGAATAATCCACCACCAGCATATAAAGGGAAATATGTAAAAATAAAGTACTGTATGCAATTACCCACACCTCAACCACAATTTGCTTTTTTTTGCAATTTGCCTCAATATATTAGAGATCCGTATAAACGCTATATAGAAAATCAATTACGCAAGCAATTTGATTTTCATGGAGTGCCAGTAGCAGTATATTTCAGGAAAAAATAAAAGGATTCGTTTTTTTTTTTTTTTTTTTTGAAGTTGTAGTAAATAGGAGTTGAAAAATTAGAAAAATCTTTGTTTTTTTAGGGTAAAATTTTGTAAATGTCGGATGATTATTTTTTTGTAAAAAAGACAGAGCAAAAAAAATATAATAAATTATAAGTAATACATACTATAGTTGTAAGATGTTCGTTCATGTGCGTGAAGTTTACCATATATAATGTGTACCCTATGAAATTTTTTTACACCCTGATTGTTTTATTCATTTTTTCAGGAATATACGCTCAGGAAGAGTTGTGTAATACATCCGAGAAACCAGAAGATGAACCTCCTATAACACTTCAGGAGCTTTCTGATCTTATTCTTACACCAGATTTTTATAATCCCAATTATCGCTATTTGGACGGGTTAGGGTCTAGAGGAGGAAGATACTCTGCTGGGTTTTTAGATACCTGGCTTGGAGAAACACAAATCTTATTTCCATATAATGGATTGCCAATACGAGTAAATCTTACGGATACAGAGATTGTAGCCAATGATACAAACTATTTATATTGGATGACAATGGCTATGGGGCAGGAATATATGAATGTCGATATGCAATGGATGATGGGTTTTGGAGCGAAAGAAACATTTAGTGGAACACCTTGGGCGGGAGACCCTTTTCATGTAAATACAGATGGAGCTTTTGGGCCATTCGAAGTAGAATTATTCACAGGAGTGGACAGAGCAATATCATATCCCGTTTTTTATCCGGAGTATCAAACACAATTAGAAAATGCTCTTGATATTAATACATCGGGAATTGCTCCGATAGATTTCATGGGAGATTATATAGGTACAGATCCAACTTTATTAGATGAAGGACCAGTAGTAAGTGCTTATATGCTTTCTATTACTAATTTTTATACTATTTATAACTGGTATAGTTATGCAAAAGATTTATGCTGGCATAAGGTTATTGATGCTCCTGCAGACCCTTATTATGGGTTAGGGGCAATGGCGATTACGTATAATCTGGGAGTATTTTCTTCGGATCCAATAGCCCTGACAATGAATAAAGATAATTATGATGCTACAATGAATAACCCCGCAGCACGTGATCTTCTACCTGAAGGAAATAGTTTTTATCGAAGACATATTACAGAAGTTATTGAAGCTATCGTGGAACGAGCGGATGAAGCAGCAACAGATGCTTCTATCCCAATGTGGGATTATGAAATTGACTGGCCATCAGTAGAACATTTTTTTTTAGGAAGAGGAGGTACAATCAATCAACAAGGAAAAGGAGGGCTTTTAAAACATTTCGAAACAAATAATGTTGCTGTGAAGCAGGATATCATGAACACTGTAGAAGCAGCATTCGATATTCTAAAAGGAAAAGCACCCTCTACCTCAGCAAATACAATTAGTTTTAGGTATGATTGGTTGGCATTATTAAGAACAGTAAAACAACATTTCTCTAACCAAGCTATTTTTGAAAGACCAACAGCAGGTGATGGGAATCTTAGGATAAACTTGTATTCTAATGTTGGTGGCTGTTGTGAAGAAGACCCGGAAATAGAAGTAGAAGTAGCGTGTCTTAACACTCCTACTGTTTTTAGAGTGCTTGAAGATGTTGATGCTGTTTTATGGGAAATTAGTGACGCGACAGATCTAGTGGTTTTTTCATCTCCTGCGAATCCCGAAGACAGTTTTGTTTTTACGGTTGCTGGAGAATATACGATTACAGCTACGATTACTATAAATGGAGTTGTAACAGAAGTAGCTGAGACTATCACCATTGCTGATGCACCGATTGCAAATCCAGCAAGTGACTACGTTCTATGTGCAGAAAGTGAAGAGGAATCTATTTTTGACTTGAGTACCAGAACATCTGAGATAATCGGAAGTCAGGTAATTAATGATCTTGTTGTGACATATCATACCACTCAGGATGATGCTGATAATTCGATAAACACGATTGATCCAGATACAGCATATACATTCGTTGGAGATGAACAGGATATTTTTGCAAGGATTTTTGTAATGGATAGTGAGTGTTTCGATACCACATCTTTTACATTGTTTAAAAATATTATAAACCCTGATATTGAAGACCAATACGCAATATGTAATAATGGTGCCCCTCCTGTAAATAACCAAAAGCAATTGATATTACTTGAGGACACTCAGATTCTTATAACACCCGGTATTTTTGATACGTATAGTTGGGTAAACGAAGATACAGGTGTGGAGTTTTCCACAAGCTCTGAGGTTACCATTTTCTCAGCTGGGAATTATAGTCTTACAGTTACCAGAACAATTGCAGGAGAAACGTGTTCAGTAACCAAAATGTTTACGGTAGAAGGAGTAGATCCTATAGCAAACCCTGTAAGTGATTATGTTCTTTGTGTAGAAGGAAGTGATGAGGCGATTTTTGATCTCACTACGCGAACCGATGGAATTATAGGAAGTCAGACAGGAGATAATCTTCTAGTGTCTTATCATCTTACATTGAATGACGCGGATAATGCGCTGAATGCCCTTACGAATGTAGAAACTTATACGTTTAATGGAGGTCAACAAGAGATTTTTGCACGAATCTTTGTAGAAGAAAAAGGATGTTATAATACAACCTCATTTACATTATTCGAAAATCGCATAAATCCAGACATAGAAGAAGGATATGCTTTCTGTAATAACAGTTCAGATCCATTAGCAGAAGAAGTTCAGATTACTCCTGGAGTTTTTGATACTTATAGTTGGACAAATGAAGATACAAACACAGAAATTTCTACTAACGCAACTATTATTATCGATATAATCGGAAACTACAGTTTAACAATTACTAAAATAGTAGCAGGAGAAACCTGTACCATTAGTAGAAGATTTACTATTGAAGGTGTAGATCCTATAGCAAATTTACCTGAAGATTATGTGATCTGTACAGAAATGAATGAAATACCAGTATATGATTTAAGTATAAAAGATTCGGAAGTGATCGGCGATCAAACGGGAGAAAACCTTATTGTAACGTATTATAATTCTAGAGAAGATGCAGAAAATGGTGAGAATGAAATTATGAATGTAGATTCATATTCTTTTCAAGGAGAAGAACAAGAGATTTTTGCTAGAATTACTGTGCAGGATAAAGGATGTTCTGCAACGACATCATTTATGTTATTAAATAATAATTTGACACCTAATATTAGACCTCAATACACAATTTGTGGAGGAGATGTGAATTCAATTACATCAGAATTAACAGTTGTGCCTGGTTTTTTTGATTCCTATATATGGAGGGTTGATGGTACCGGAGATATCATATCTTCGGATCCAGAATTACGTATTACAGAAATAGGAGTTTATAATCTTATAGTGACCAAAGAATTGATGGGAACGTCCTGTACGATGACTAGCACTTTCGAGGTGGGGTTTGCGGATTTAGAAGCGTTGAGTATTACTGCAGAGCTTTTCCAAGGTGATATAGTGATTAATGTCGAACAAACAGGAATTTATGAGTATGCTTTAGATAATGCCCAAGGGCCATATCAGGATATTCCTCGTTTTGAGAACGTAGAAAATGGGGAGCATACGGTATATGTAAGAACAATAAATGGATGTATTTATAGTGCAGAAGTAGAAGATGTAGTTGTAGAACCTGATCCTGATGGAGAATTGATTATCCCAAAATATTTTACTCCAAATGGAGATGATTTTCACGAAACCTGGAAGATTATAGACCCATTAAGTATATTAAACGAAGGTTCTAAAATATACATATATGATAGGTTCGGAAAACTACTAAAACAACTTGCTTCAGTAGGAAATGGATGGGATGGGACGTATAATGGAAAACAAATGCCATCTTCAGAATATTGGTTTAGTTTAGAGTATGTTCAGAATGAAGATACTAAAGTAGTAAAAGGGCACTTTTCATTGATAAGATAAAAAACGATCCTTAATTATTATTCAAATGTACGTTGGGTTTATAACTGAAAATCCTCCTGTACATTTATATGATGTCATTTAATACCATTTGTCATTTGAATTTACCGTAATAAAATGCTCTTTTTTGTTTTCCAGTAAATTCAAACAACAACTGGTATAACCTATTTTGAAGTGGTTGATATTGAGTATTTTCCTGCTCCTAAGAAAAAGATTACCATAGCACCAAATAGATATAAACCTTGTAGTTCAATTCCCCAACCACCAAATTGATTTAAAGTGAAAATATCTCCAGAATGTGACATTAAAATAGCCGTTAACATATTAAAAACTAAAATTAAACTTGCTAATCTTGTTCTCCAGCCTATGATTATAAGTATCGGTGCAATTATTTCGCCTATAAAAACCAGATATGCGATAGATTCTGGAATTCCTATAGCATTTAGTTGGCTTTTGATAAATGAGTAATTGGTGGACAAGTTTGCAATTCCATGGAATAGAATAAGTATACCAATACTTATTCTTTGTAATAGTAGCCCTGCTTCTTTGTTTTGAAATTTCTCTAAAGTATTCATATCATTTACTTTTTTCAGATTAGTATGATACAAAAGTCAAAAAATGACAGCCTAGTACACAGGACTATTGTCACTTTAAAATAGTGATATATATCACATTACTATAGGATTTGTTTTACGAATTTAATCGGCTTAAGGTTTCTCTACTGACACCTAAATAGGAAGCGATTAGTTTTTTAGGCACTCTTTGAAATAGTTGCGGGTATTGTTCAAGAAGCAATTCATATCGTTCTTTAGAAGAATTTTGTAATAATGATAAGATTCTGTTTTGAAGTGCTATTCTGCCAAACTTACTTTTCTTTGCCCAAAAACGTTCCATTTTGTGCATTTCTTTTGTTAGTTTTTCTCTGTTTTCAAATGTAATGTATAGAAGTTCGCAATCTTCAATACAGTCGATATTAATTTTAGATTTTGATTGTTTTATAAAAGATTCATAATCTGTAATCCACCAATTTTCCATTCCGAACTGTAAAATATGCTCTTTTCCGTTTTCATCAAAAAAGTAACTTTTTAGACAACCTTTTACTACCCAATATTCTTTATCTGCAGTTTCTCCTTTCTGTAATAAGTATTGATGTTTGCGTTTATTAGTTTTTTTAAAATGACTTAAGATGAAAGTAAACTCTTCATCGGTTATCTTAATTATTTCTTCTATATGTTGTTTTAAAGGGTGTTTCATTTTAATTCTTACTAACAGTAAAATATAAAGTATATTCTTTAGGACGTATGTAATGAGTTTGTTTACTACTTGCTCGTGTAGTTTATGTGTTTACAACTAAAGAATTCTCTACTTTACTTTAGTACCAAAAAGATATTTCTTGGTATCGTCGGTATCGATTTCTTACAATTGCTCTTTGATTTTAATCAATTGAGCTCTGATAGATTCTAGTTTTCGGATGATATCAAAGCTGTCTAAAGCTTCTTTTTGTTGTTCTTTGAGATGGATTTTGGCACCTTCTAGAGTGAAACCACGTTCTTTAACCAGGTGATAGATCAGCTCTAGATTTTTAATATCTTCGGGAGTAAATTTCCTATTGCCTTTGGCATTTTTTTTTGGTTTAAGAATATCAAATTCTTTTTCCCAGAATCTGATAAGAGAAGCATTTACGTTAAATGCATCCGCTACTTCACCAATACCATAATACATTTTTTTTGGTAAGTCAACGTACATACTTTAATTCTCCTTTTTTTGTATAAAACTTCCATCTTCTTCAAAAATCAGCCTGCTTTCTGGAAAATCCTCTAACGTAAGTTTTTTAATTTCTTTAAGTGCTCTTTGTTGAGCATCCATAAATGGATATATTTCATCTATTTGCTTTGCAGAATGTAGTTTCCCTTTTATGAAATTCCCTTCCGTATCTACTTCGATTTCTGCAATAGGAGCATATCCTTTTATCCCTGTTAAATTAAATCTGGAATACGTACAAAAATTACCCAGACTATAAGCAATGAACTTATTGTTATATACCTCAAAGGCTCGCGATACGTGTGGACCATGCCCTAAAATTATATCCGCTCCTGCATCTATCATAGTGTGTGCAAATAAATAGACATTGCCACGATCCTCTCCATAAAAGCGCTCTGTTTTTCTGGTGACGTGCGTGTGGTCCGTACCTTCTGCACCTCCGTGGAAGGATACAATTACAATATCAACCTTTTCTTTTAATTCCTGTACGATCCTTTTAGCATTCGTTAAGTTATGAATTTTTACGCAATCTTTGTTCGGAGCAAAGGCGCAAAATCCATATGTAATACCATTTTTTTTGAAAATTGTAGATTCTTGGGCAAAAACTCCAGCATAAGCAATATTATGCCTTTTCAAGGTTTTAGTAGTGTTCTTGATACCAATAGGACCAAAATCACCAATATGGTTATTGGCGATGCTCATAACATCAAATCCAGTTGTTTCGAGATATTTCCCAAAAGACTCTGGTGATCGAAAAGAATAACATTTAGAAGGGTCGGAACAACGTTTGGCATTTTCTCCTGTGTCGGTAAGAGTGCCTTCTAAGTTCCCAAAAAGGATGTCCGCTTGTTTCAGGACTATATTAACATCATCAAAAGGGTCTTTGCCATCCGGAGGAAGGTAGCTTTCATTTGGGAAATCAGTTCCCATCATAATATCTCCAACAGCCATGACTTTAATACTTTCTGGAATCTTAAGCTTAGCTAATTCCAGTTTGGTATTTTCCACAATTACAGTAATGGAATCAAGAGTTTCTTTAGAAAGTCGTTGTGCTTTTATGGAAGAAAGCCCAAAACTGAAAAAAAGTATACAAAAAAATGCTTTACGCATAAGGTTTAGTCTAAAGTTTCATTTATTTGCATGGAGGCTTCAAGCATTTTATTAAATTCCTCAGAAGTCAAACTTCCATAATAAAAATTACGAGGGTTGATACGATTTCCATCTTTAAATATTTCATAGTGCAAATGAGGAGCGACAGATCTTCCTGTACTTCCTACATATCCAATAATATCACCTCGTTTTACCTTTTGCCCTTTCTTTACATTATATTTACTAAGGTGTGCGTACAGGCTCACATAATTAAAGCCGTGATCAATCCTTACATGGTTACCATATCCCGAAGAATTGGCGTCTGCTCTGGTAACTACTCCATTTCCAGAAGCATAAATAGGTGTTCCAGTAGGCGCAGAAAAATCCATTCCGTAATGAAATTTACGAGCTTTTGTAAAAGGATCACTTCTCCATCCATATCCAGAAGCCATGCGCTTAAGATCAGAATTTTGTATAGGTTGTATAGCCGGAATAGTTGATAATAATTCTTCTTTTTGCTCGGCAAGCTCTTTTATTTCATCTAAAGAAATAGATTGTACAGCAATTTGTTTGGTAAGTTTATCAATTAATTTTTGACTTTCGATAATGATTTCAGAGTTGTCATACCCTTCCAGTCCTTTATACCTATTAACTCCTCCAAATCCAGCTTTTCTAATTTCTGGTGGAATGGCTGGAGCACCAAAATATAATCTATAAATATTGTCATCTCGTTCCGCAACTTCAGCAAGTACAGCATGATCGCGTTTCAGTTGTTGGTTCATTAACTCATACTGAAGCTTCATGTTTTCCAATTCCCTTTTATATGCTTTTTCTCTAGGAGTTTCTAATTGTGGAATATTCAGATATATAACAAGTAGAAGTAAGCCAGCTAAAAGTGCGCCAAATACACCCAATATGGCAAAACCAAACTTGCGCCCTTTTTTATGCTCTATTTTACGATAAGATAGCGTCTCGCTATCGTAGTAATATTTAACCTTTGACATAATCTAAAATATGCTATTTTTGCAGGATATTAGCCGAAAAAGGCAAGTTTTAATCCGTGTGACTAGAACAAATATAGTAAAATGTCACAAAGTCCGGAAAAAACTGACAAATATCAATAGAATATTTATAATCAAAATGGATATAAAATTGAATACATTTGATGATATAACAATCGATAAAGTAATCTTATAAAAAAATATACTTGTGAAATCCCAGGAAATAAGAAAGCAGTTTTTAGAGTTTTTTGAATCTAAAAAGCACAGTATTGTTCAGTCTGCTCCAATGGTAATAAAGGATGATCCTACGCTAATGTTCACTAACGCCGGGATGAATCAATTTAAAGAGTATTTTTTAGGAAATGGTGTCCCAAAGAATAGTCGTATTGCAGATACACAAAAATGCCTGAGAGTTAGCGGTAAGCATAATGACTTGGAAGAAGTAGGGATGGATACCTATCACCACACCATGTTCGAGATGTTAGGGAACTGGAGTTTTGGTGATTATTTTAAGAAAGAAGCGATACATTGGGCTTGGGAGTTGCTAACCGAAGTTTTTGGTATCGATAAAGATACGCTATATGTATCCGTTTTTGAAGGAGCCAAAGATGAAAATCTGGAGCTGGATCAGGAAGCGTATGATTTATGGAAAGCTATTGTTCCCGAGGATAGAATCATTATGGGGAACAAAAAGGATAATTTCTGGGAAATGGGAGATCAGGGACCATGCGGACCATGCTCTGAAATTCACGTGGATCTTCGGTCAGAAGAAGAAAAGGCCAAAATTCCAGGAAAAGATTTAGTAAACCAAGATGATCCATTAGTAGTAGAAATATGGAATCTGGTATTTATGCAATTTAATCGTAAGGCGGATAGATCCCTAGAGAAATTACCAGCACAACATGTGGATACAGGTATGGGGTTTGAGCGTTTATGTATGACATTACAAGGAGTAAAATCTAACTATGACACAGATGTATTTACTCCGTTAATAAGAGAAATAGAAACGATTACTAACTCTACCTATGATAAGAATAGTTTGCCAACGAATGATGATGGAAAGGTAAGTGTTGCAATTCGTGTAATAGCAGATCATGTAAGAGCAGTATCTTTTTCTATTGCAGATGGTCAATTGCCTAGTAATACAGGAGCTGGATACGTAATTCGTAGAATCCTTAGAAGGGCGATTCGATATGGATTTACTTTTTTAAATACCAAAGAACCTTTTATATATAAGTTGGTAGACACACTTAGCAATCAAATGAGTGATGCTTTTCCGGAGCTGAAATCTCAGAGAAATTTGATTACTAATGTTATTAAGGAAGAAGAAAATTCATTCCTAAGAACATTGGATAGAGGGTTGGTGTTGTTAGATAATGTGATTAAGAATACCAAAGATGAAATGGTTTCTGGAGAAAAAGTATTCGAGTTATATGATACATTTGGTTTTCCTGAGGATCTTACTGCTTTGATTCTATCGGAGCAAGGGTATGAATATGATAAAGAAGTCTTTAAAACAGAGCTAAAAAAACAAAAAGATAGGGCGAGAGCAGCATCTCAGGTTTCTGCAGGAGACTGGGAAATCTTAATTGACAGCTGTGAGGAAGAGTTTATAGGTTATGATCATCTTTCTGCTCCAGTAAAAGTTTCGAGATATCGCAAAGTAGATAGCAAGAAAGATGGAGAAATATATCAATTGGTTTTTGATCAGACACCTTTTTACCCAGAAGGAGGAGGGCAAGTAGGAGACAAAGGATATCTGGAAGTAGCCAATGGAGATGTAGTGTATATAATAGATACCAAAAAGGAAAATAACCTAATCATTCATTTTGCAAAAACACTTCCTAAACACATACATGAGACTTTGACAGCTGTTGTGGATGCAAAACAACGATCCCGGACGGCATCGAATCACTCAGCGACACATTTGTTGCATCAGGCATTGCGTACCATTTTAGGAACACATGTAGAACAAAAAGGATCTATGGTGCATAGTGGAAATTTGCGATTTGATTTTTCTCATTTCTCTAAGGTATCACCAGATGAGTTGCAACAGGTAGAAAATTTTGTAAATGCTAGAATCCGAGAGAGTTTACCCTTAGAAGAACAACGAAATATTTCATATGATAAAGCAATATCCGAAGGAGCGATAGCTTTATTTGGTGAAAAATATGGGGATTCAGTTCGAGCAATACGATTTGGGGAATCTATGGAATTATGTGGAGGGATTCATGTGCGAAGTACAAGTGATATTTGGCATTTTAAGATTACTTCAGAGAGTGCTGTGGCTGCAGGAATTCGTAGGATTGAAGCAATTACCAGTGATGCAGCAAAAGAGTATTTTACGGATCAGACAAAAGCTTTTAAACAGGTGAAATCTGTGCTAAAAAATGCTAAAGATCCAGTAAAAGCAATTGAAACACTGCAGGAAGAAAATACAAGTTTAAAGAAACAGATTGAAGCATTATTAAAGGATAAAGCTAAAAACCTTAAAGGTGAACTGAAGTCTCAGTTTGAAGAAGTAAATGGAGTGCAGTTTCTGGCTAAAAAAGTAGATCTTGATGCATCTGGGATAAAAGATCTAGCCTTTGAACTAGGAGGAGAAATGGAAAACTTGTTTGTGCTTTTTGGAGCTGAAAATAATGATAAAGCGTTATTGTCTTGCTATATTTCTAAAAATTTAGTCGAAGAAAAAGGGTTAAATGCAGGTCAGGTAGTGCGAGAACTTGGGAAATATATTCAAGGAGGTGGAGGAGGACAACCATTCTTTGCTACTGCAGGAGGAAAAAAACCAGAAGGGATTGATGAGGCATTGCAGAATGCTAAACAATATTTAAATTAGTAAAAGTTATTTTAATATATTGAGAACAGACCTGTCCGGTTTTTGAAACCTGACAGGTCTCGCTTAATTTTGATTGTAAAATTATCATAATTTATGAATCGAATTTATACCAATTGAATTGGTGTTATGTATTGTTTTTTCTGTCTTGTACATAGAGAAACTATAAAGAAACCTCTTCTTTAGAGTATTTTAAAAGATATACAATGAAGCTACAAACGAGTATCCCCATACAGTCTCAGGAATCTAAAATAGAGTATAATTCAGAATTGTTATTATTAGGCTCTTGTTTTTCCGAAAATATAGGAGATAAGTTCGAGTATTATAAATTTAAAACATTGGTAAACCCTTTTGGAATTCTCTTTCACCCGAAGGCAATAGAGACATTTCTATGGATGTCCACGCAGAAGGAGTCATATACAGAAACAGACCTGTTTAATTATAATGGGCGTTGGCATTGTTTTGATGCACACTCTAAGATAAGTAATGCTAATAAAGAAATAGTGCTTAGAACATTAAATGAAATGTTGGCGCTAACCTATCAAAAAATTAAATCTTCGACACATATTTTTATCACCTTAGGAACAGCGTGGATATATCGATTACAATCACTGGATATGATTGTAGCGAATTGCCATAAAGTTCCTCAAAAAGAATTTACAAAGGAGCTTTTATCAATTGAGGAAATAAATCAATGTCTGTTAAACAGTATTCATTTAATACGGAGTTTAAATCCTAAAGTAGAGATTGTATTTACGGTATCTCCTGTACGACATACAAAAGATGGTTTTGTAGAGAATACTAGGAGTAAATCGCATTTGATTGCTGCGATTCATCAGGTTATCTCTACCGTTACCCATTGTCAATATTTTCCTTCTTATGAGATTGTAATGGATGAATTAAGAGATTATAGATTTTACGAAAGAGATATGATTCATCCTAATGAATTAGCAATAGATTATATCTGGGAGTTTTTTGTAAAAACATGGATAAACGAACAAGCTGTTTCTACTATGGATAAAGTAAAAGAAGTTCAAAGGGGACTGGAGCATCGACCTTTTAATCCAGAAAGCAAAGAACACATTTCTTTTTTGCAAAAACTAGAGCATAAAAAGACCTTATTAAGCGAAGCATATAATCATATTAAATGGTATTAATGTAATTAAAAAAAAGGCCCGAAAAGATAAAAATTAGACTATTTGGTATGTGAATGATTTTTATAATTTTTCAGACCTTTTTGTAGTGTCAGGTACGTAGCTTTTAGTTATTATTATCAGGTATAAATAGAGGTGATAGTGTTACTCTAGCATTTCCTGCGGCACCATAATGATTTACATATGTCTTATTTTTCTGGATAGTATAGAAAGAGTCTAAGTAATCATCATTGTTAACAAACCATTGATCTGGCATCGCCTGAAGGATTGCACTAGCCACTTGCCCCAAAACATTGACCCAAGGTTGTGTTGTAACAGTGCCAATAATCTGAAAAACACCATTGATTATTGATGATATAAAGTCCTTGTAATTCGTATTATCATCTTTTTCGAATAATTGTATGTTGGCAGCCTGATATTGATAATCTTCCCAAAAGAGCATAATTTGATTAGGGTAATAATCTACTCCGTCTTTATCTAGATAATACATAGGGATTATTTTTATTTCAGGATCATTACCGGCATTTTTGATACCTGAAGTAATGGCGTATACCTCAGCAGCTCCACTAATCCAAGGCTCCTCATCATTGTTTAAACGAATCTTGTCTAATTTTGTAGTTTCTAAACCATTATTAGCTTTAGATGTAGGTGTTAGATCCATATTTTTGGATAAAAACCTACTATTTTGCAGGTTTGAATTTTGTAATTCTTGATTCATGTAATCCACTTCTAGTTTAAGCGTTTCATACCCTTTGGTTTCGAGAACCAAAACAGGAACATCAGGAATGTCTATGGGATCTAGATAGACAACTTGCTTGTCCATGGTATAGGCTTCAATAGTAGACCAATTTTTTTCATCACCATCAGGAGCAAAAGAGATTAATAAGCTTTTGTGATCGAATGCCTTATGTGCAGGTTGTTGTAGCCATAATTCCGGAATTTCAATGGTATCTGGAAATTCTCGATTTTTAATTTTTGTGTCTAATCCGTCAACGACTTTCTTTAAAGATTGATAGGCGGAGTTATCAATTGCTTTTGGAGGTTGTTGGTCTAATAAAGTAGATAATTTAATTCCTGGGGAAGTGTCTTCCTGAAGTGTGTGGAGTACTTTAGAACTGAATTGTGTATCCTTCATTAAATCAATAAGGTCAAAAACCATCTTCTTTTTATCAATAGATGTTTCCTGAAGTGATGAATCCGCTTCATCGATTGTAACTTTTTCAGTTTCACAATTAAAAAATAAAAGTGAAACGATGATAACCTGTAAAATTAAAATAGGTTTTTTCATGAGTTATGAGTTTATGTGAGTTAAATTAATGCCGAAAATTACTAAAATATTTTCGTATAGAACTGGTTATAAGTGCTTTGAATTCGCAAAAGAAACACGGTAAAACCACAGTAATTTATAAGGGAAATGTTTGATATTTAATCATTTATTATGTATGCATAATAAATTAAGATTGTAGTGTTTGTGTTTGATAATTAGTTGGTTACCTTATTTGGGGCTAATCTTTTTTTTGAATCGTACTATTTTTAAGCTAAAAATAGAAAATTCATAAAATGTCTAATTCAGAGTACTTGTTGTTAAGAAGATCAACAATTCAGCAGTCTTACTAGGTAGGTATCTCTGAAACCATCATTTTGTTTTAAAGAGAAGCCTTGGAGGATTAAACTCTTAATGAGGGATTAAAGATTTTAATGTTAACCTTTTATAAACTTATAACACTAAGAGGTAGGATAGGTAATATGTATAGAAATCTTTATTGTGAGGTTTTTTTACTGAAGATCGGATATGAATAAGTGATGTTATTCTATCCGATCTTTTTTTTGGACATCGTTATCAATTATTTCTTCTTAATTCTTCTTCAAGAAGTACAACTTTAGTTTCTAGATCATGTAGGCGATCATAAACATCTACAGGCTCTGGCATTTGCTTAGATGCAAACATGGTTACATACCAGGCCTCCATAATTTCTTCGGTATTAATAGTGTATGTCGGATAATTACCATCTTTATTGTCAGATTTAAGAATAAGTTTGCCTCGTTCTTTAATTCGGTTAATGACCCTTTTTAATACGATACCATCATTTTTGCTAACGATAACATAGACCCTTCCATCCTTAATGTCATCTAAGCTTTCTACATATTTCCCAAATACCAAATCTCCATCAAAAAAAGTTCGTACCATAGAGTTTCCCTGTACTTCAAAACATCGAAATGTGCCATTGGTTAAATGAGGCATATTAAAAGAAGGTAAGGTTTCTATAAACTCGGTATCTCCATATCCGTCTAAATATCCCGCTCTTGCCTTAGTAGGTACATAGATAACATTTTCATCTCCTTCTTGGTTTACCGCAACTACTTGTGGTATTCCACCATATGTTTGAAATTGTGGAGTGTTTTGCCGTATCATAGCGTCACTTTTTCCAAAAAGGTACTCTGGATTGATATCAAATTCTGTAATAACACGTTCCAATAAATCATACCCGGGTTTAGTGCGTTTTCTGGAGCCATCTGACTGTAGTCTTCCTGTGGTAATGCTATCTATAGTTGTGCTGGTAACTCCAACTTTTTTTGCAAAAGAGTGATTATTTAACCCCAAAACGTCTATTATATCCCTTATTTTTTGATCAATTCCTATCATATTCATTAGACTTTTAGTTAAAAATGTAGGAGCTAAATAAATTTAAACATTTTACAGAATTTATCTGTATTTTGTTGGTGAAATCTGTAAAATGTTGTATATTTGTCCTGTAATTAGTTGCTAAAATACGAAAAAGAATTAAAAATCAAACATTTGTATTATTTTTATTGCAACATTTTCAGGTGAAAAGGTATAAGACGTCGTACTAAAATCACTTATGACGGGTAACTATTCAAACTTTTGTTTGAATAGGGTGGTGTTTCTGTGTCTAATTTAAAATTTAAAAAGACTTATGCAACGAAGTAGACTGTTATTAGAAAAGCGTAAACGGTTTGTTCAGGATTATGTCGAAAACAATTCAGAAAAACAAATGAAAGTAATTGTGAATGAGCTAATAGAAAAGCTCTTCATTTCGGAAAAAACAATTTATAATATTCTAAAAGACTAACTATGAGTCAAAACATTAAAAGTACATTATACAGATTTGTAACCATGCGTTCTCCTGAGCTGATTTCTGATCAGGAAAAAGAGACAGGGTTTATTAGTTATCCCGGATCAATAGAGGAAGCACCAATTGTAAGCGCTGCCAAAAATTCGGATGATACTGCCGAGGTTTTCCAAAAACAATCCGAAGCTATTTCTCGGTATATTCCAACATACCCTACAATAGAAAGTCTCAAAAAAGCATTTCCTGGCTTTAACGATTTTGCAAAATGGCTTATCGTTAATAGAACAAGACTTACGGTAGAAGAAACAGATTTAAAGATTGAAGGTTTACAAGGAGTTAAACCTTCTAATGCACAAATGATTTCAATTTGGAATGATTTACATTATAGTATTCTTACCAATGGATCATCATACTTACGAGATATATTGTTATCTTTTATTGTGGCAGAGTATTTTGTGGCAAAAGTGGATAATCAAAATCCTGTAGCAAGAGTAATAGCTTATGAAAAAACAGACGAAGCATACAGAAAATTGGCGCAATCCAGAGTGGTGATAGATAAATCACTATTTATGGGGGAGCCAGCTCAGGTAAGTCAACAACTTTCTAGAGAGGTATCTGCAAAAGGTTTTCAGCAAGAAATGGATGTAGCCTTGGCGACAGAAGAAAATAAAGAGTTAGAGGCAATACTAAAGGAAGTAGAGAAAGCAGCAAACCTGCGAATAAAGAATACTCAAAAAGCTCAAGATGCTTATCAAAAAGAGTATGATACTAATGTTGAAAAAGCATATAATAGAGCAACTGTAACAGAAAGGGTAATTGAAGATCCGGCAACCGGAAAAACGGTAGTTGTTCAGGAATTCGAAAATCTCAAATTACCAACATATGATTTTGAAACCGTACCAGAATTAGAAGATCCAGTTGCACTTAGAGTTTTAAGTGAAGATACCAAGCTATACTTAGAAAGCTTAAAAGAAGAATCTGGAGTTGATACTTTTGAGGAGGCTAAAAGTATTATAAATACTAAGATCAAAGAGAATACCACTATTATTAGTGATAATATTCAGATAGGAACAAAACAGGTAAGTGTAATGGGAGCCGTTCTTCCTGTGCGTACTGCTAATGCCGGAAGCGCGTTTACCTATAGTCTATGTACTCCAGAAGGGACAGATACACCAAGGTTTGTGGTTACTTTGACCATCGGGGTTCCAGATACTTCTTATGAGGTAATTAGTATGAAGTATCAGCTCAATTACACCGATGGAACCCATAATTCTAATACACTTTTTAGGCAAGAATACATCAATGATAGCCTGGTAATTAAGTTTTCAAGTGGAGTAGAGGTAGGAAAGAAAGAAAAAAGTATGGAGTGTGAAATTACCTTTAGTAATGGAACAATCTATACGGTAGATGTGCCTGATTTTAAGAGAGGAAACTGTTATACAGGAGTTTTAGGAATGTCAGGTAGCGGAGGTAATACAGGAAATGAATTTGCTACAGGTTTTGGAATCCAGCGATTGGGGATTGCAGATTATCGAAAAGTAGAACAAGAAGTATGTTGTTATGTTCCGGGAGAAGTATCGCATATCGAGAATATCATGGCTCGGGAATATAAGGAGAAATCTACCAGACGATTACGACGACAAGAAGATACCACCACCACTTCTACGGAGCAGGAAACGGAAACATTGACTGAGACAACTTCTACTAGTCGTTTTGAGATGAATCAAGAAGTTGCAGATCTGATCGCTAAAGATCAATCATTTGCCGCTGCTGCAGGAGTATCTTATAGTGCTGGACCATTTAGTGCAAGTGCCAATGCCAGTTTTGCCAGTAATACCAGTAAAGAAGAATCAAATGTACAGGCAATTAGCCAGGCTAAAGAGCTCACAGAGCGTGCGTTGGATCGAGTGGTGCAAAAAGTACGTGAAGAAAGGATCACCAAAGTAGTAGAGGAATATGAAGAAAACAGTTCTCATGGCTTTGATAATCGCAAGGGAGATAAGCATATCTCAGGAGTATATCGATGGGTAGATAAAATCTATAACAATAAGATTTTAAACTATGGAAAGCGCCTGATGTATGAATTTATGATTCCAGAACCAGCGGCTTTTCACGATCTCGCTGTACAATTAAAAGCAAACGGTGGAGATGATGTATTAATAAAACCACAAGACCCGAGAACAGCAACGATCCTAAACCTTTCTGATTATAAAAAAATAACAGCAAGTACACTGGCACATTGGTCTGGGATTTATAATGCCGATATTGATTCGATGCCAGAAGAACAAATCACAATTTCTAAGGTATATAGTAAAGATGATAATTCTATTAATTCAGGAAGATTTGGACATGCGGGTCATGATAGTATAGATATTCCTGAGAGTTATTATGTAAAAAGTTATAGCGGTTACTTTACAGCTAAACAAGGAATACATGATGGAACAGAAGTAAGACACGGAAATGTCACAATTGGTGGGAAAAGGCATACTTTTAACAGGGAAGATAAAATTACCGTATCTGGAAGTTTCTCTAACGAGAAAATAGTCAATACGTTAGGCTTTGCAGTTACTTCATGGGATGTTGGAGTGTATGCATTTAACCTATTGGCAAAATGTGAGCTTACCACCGCAACTAAAGAAGCATGGCAAATCAAAGCTTTCGAAGCTATTATCGACGCCTATGAAACCAAATTAGCCGAGTATGAAGAAAAGCTAGCGGAGCAAAAAGCATTGCAAGAAGAAACCCTAAAAGTAAATCCGGGATTCTATCGTCAGATCGAAAAGACCGTATTGCGAAAAAACTGTATCACCTATTTGTTAGGACAAGATAAAGTTGGTATTGATATGTTGATTGGCAGGAATGATATTAAAAATATCAGACCCGATCATACCAATGATGCGTTAAATACCTATGCCGCTCGTGTTAAGTTTTTTGAGCAAGCCTTTGAGTGGGATATTATGAGTTATAATTTCTATCCGTTCTATTGGGCAAATAAAGAAAATTGGGCAAGCAAGTATATCATAGAAAATAATGATCCGTTATTTAAATCTTTCTTACAGAGTGGTATGGCACGTGTAATTGTTACCGTACGTCCGGGATTCGAAGAAATGGTCAATTGGTATCTGGCAACGGGTCAAATCTGGAATGGTGGACAAGTGCCAACTATCGATGATGAAGAATTCGTATCCATAGTACAGGAATTACAAAACCCTACAGGAGAAGTAGAAGAAACTTGGGAAACTAGGGTTCCTACATCACTTACCGTAATTCAGGCAGGATCCATAGGATTAAACGTAGAAGGATTGCCATGTGATGATGAATGTGCAGACTGGGCACAGTTCGACTCCGATCGGAATCCTATTCAGCAAACCAATGACCTTATTGGAGGCACCGATCCTGATCCAGAAGGCGTAGACTTTGATGTCGTAGGAGTTACAGCCATTAGATAAATTCATAGATGTTTAAGAACTGGTGAATGATAAAACCTGAAAAAAGGTTTGCCATTCACGCATATAGAGTCCCTGTTAATAAGGGGCAGGGGCTCGTATGCTTTAAAAACAAGTACTAATTAAAAACAAAAACAACTATGTATGCATACGATTATGGCATTCGGAATTTTGAGAAAAAATACCAGCCATTTCCCAATATTACAGTGTTTAATGATTCTATAGAAATACTGGATCAGGAAAAAACACAGTTTGTAGAAGAATTTGTGTATAAACAAGTAACGTTGGATGAAGTAAGCCCTTTACTGGCGAGAATAGTATCATCCGGAATAACATATACAGATATTTTTGTAAAAGAATACCTGCAAAAATTCGGACAGTTTACCAGTACCGGTCAAACCAGAAAGATTGTTGGATTGCCAGTGGAGCGGGAAATCTTTCAGTTCGAGGGTAATTATTTTGTCTTTAACCCAGAGATTACCGTGCTGGATGAGGTAGAAATTACAGCAAAAGGAACTGGGAGCAGAACCAAATTCCCTCCTGATCTAACCATACTGAGCGAGCAATTAGAGGGAGCGGCATTATCAGTCATTCTTTTTATCACCAAAGATGGAGTCAAGTTAGAAAGAACTTATCAGAAAATTGATCAGTTAGCAGCCAATGAGATTGTATTGTTTATTGAAAAAGACGATGCCTATAATATCTTTGGTTCTGTAGTCCGCGTTAATTCCGGGAGCAATATCACAGAGAATACCAATATTCCATATAATGATATTGCCAAACTTAGCAAAACCTTTGAGATAGGAGTCCGTAGAAAAGATATCAAAGAGGTTTTAGAAGATCACGTAACCAATAAAGAAAGTGTTTTTTATTTGATTCGGGATGCATTCGTAAAAGGAGTGAGCATTACGAGAATCCCAGTCAATTATACTTTGCAGAAGGTAGCGGATGGTATGGACACAGTAGCCAAAGGAATTCAGGATAATCTAAAAATAGGAGATGGTTACTGGAAAGCTTATGATAAGGACGGAAAAGAAAATGCTACCTATACACCGTTGCTACCAGGTTATGATTTGTTTGAAAATCAAAATACTTCAGGTGACGATGCTGATTACAGCCAGTTATTTGATAAAGTATATGAGCGATTGGACGGGCTGGAGGTAGCAATATTATTGGGGATAGAAAAGATTCCGATGGATATGATCCGGGAGTATGTCCGAGGTAAAACAAAAGTATTTTTTAGTCTCATTCAGGAGGCAAAAGGATTTTTAGGAGCATTAGCCAAAGAAATAAAAGAATTAGTCAAAGATACCTTTATCTTCCTTAACGCCTTTTTGGTAGGATTGCTTAATAGTCTGGTAGATATCATCAAAGGGATTTTTGATCTCATCGGTTTGCTCTGTAAGATTGTAGTAGGATTGAACAAGGCACAGGAGCAATCCGCAAAAACACCAGCTTCGATGTTTAGTCTTTTTGTAGAATTGTTTGAAAATGCATTAGAAACGACCTTCAAGCTGTTTACGATAAAGAATATCAAGGCACTCTTTAAGTTTATGCTGCTATTGTTTATCAAGTTTCTGATAGCACCACCTTCTATTTCATTAGATAAACTGGGGTATGGGATTGGGTACCTGATAGGTTTTATTGTAGAAGAGGTTGTTTTTGCTATTCTAACAGGAGGTGTTAAAACCATTGCAGAAGCATTAAAGCAAACAGCAAAGCTTTATAGTTCCTTATTAAAAGGTACCTATAAAGCCGCAAAAAAGACCATTCAGTTTAGTATCGACGGAATTATTACAATTATTAAACTTATACAAGAAAAACTAAAGCAATTCCCTCAGTTATTAGATGATTTGGGGAAATGGTTGGATGAGGTGTTAGCTTCGGTAAAAGCGGAAGCTGCTGTATCTAGTAGATTTCAGGGATTATTTTCATTAGACCCAATATCCGCAACTATTTTACGTAAAATAGGAAAGAAAACTTTAGATAGATTAGCTGATGCCGGAGTTAAATTTGGTAAAAACTCAAAAACCCTTAAATACGAAATTCAGTATAATGGAGTTACTATTCGTAGTTTTGAAACAGAAAAAGAATTAGTAAAAGAATTGTCTCAGATTATTAAGAAAAAAGGAGATGAATTGACTAAGTATTTGGATGAGTTATTGCAGAATAAGAACTTTACAGATTATATAAAACTTCGTTCCAAGTTTGAAATCACTTACAATACAAGTTCTAAACTTAATTTGTTGTGGAGGAAAAGAATTACAAGCAAAAAGCTTAAAAATTTAAAGATTTTCTATGATAAAATGCTTAAAAAATATCCAGAGTTGGAAGGTAAAAATTTTGCAATTTTTAAAACAAAAATATTTAATAAAGGAAAAGTAACGGGAATTATAGAGGAGAGATCTAGTTCTGGAGCTAAAAACGTTAAAGGATTTCTTGAAAAAATTACAGATAAAAACTTTGTTGAAAATGTAGTTGATATTAATGGTAGATCAAGAAAGAATGATAGTGAAATCAAATACATTTATAATTTTTTGAAGAATCATCTGAATAAAGGGGATTATTTCATTATTGAAACAACTAATATAATGACGGCTTGTTCTTCTTGTAGAAGAGAACTTTTAATGCTAAAAGAACTTTTAGGAGACCAAGTCAAAATTATTGTAAATTCGATTGATGAATTGGAAGAGGTTAGGCACGTAGAAGAATATTTAAAATATAAAAAATAATGGATATAGTATATTTGAACGATCTGAAACAGATTGAAAATCTTAGAGGTTGGAAAACAACAGGATTAACTATTGATGAGATAAAAAACTTGGAACAAAAGTATAATGGAGGACAACCTTTTCCAAAGGCGTATAAGGAATATCTTTATTTGGCAGGTAAGATAAGTGGAATATCACTAGATACTGCATTTGGCTTTGATTGGTTACAAGAGACATCAAAAAAGATACTGGAAGAATATGGGCAAGAAATTAAACGGCCATATTTTGTGATAGATCAATTGGATGGTTGTGAACAATTTGGTTTTTTTTATTTGGATGAAAATAAGGAGGATCCTCTGATATATAATTGCACTCCTACTCAAGTTGAAGAAGGTGATCCTTTAATATCCAAGTATAAACAAGGGGAGTTTACGAAAGTTGTGAAGTCTTTAATTGAAAGTGCAAAATCTTGGGATGAAATCCGAGGTCAGTATGGAGAGTCTAAAGAGTAAATGAATTGTCCAGATAGCCCCGATAGCGCGGATTTGTCCCCCTGATAGTTCAACAATGTGATTGCTAGCACCCCAGCTCGTCCTCGAATGAGTGAGGCTAGTGCCCGACTTCTGGCGGGTACCGTCACAGTTATGATACTAAAAAAACCAAGGGTTACTTATGTAGCTCTTGGTTTTTTTAGTATTATGTGTATCACTCGACAGGAGTCGAGCGCCAGCGTGGGGAAAAATTAGTGTCCGTTGTTGAAAAAGAAGTTGAAAACTGGAGAAAGATTTTAGTTACAGGTAATAAGAAAAGGGAAAGGGTACTTGTGTCAGGTATGATTGATAAAGAAACAGGTAAGATGTCCAAATTGTTTACTAGTTTTACAACTAAAGAAATTAGAAATAAAAGGAATGTAGAATTTATTAAAGGACTTCATCCTAATCTTAAAAAACGTCTAAAAGAGCATTTGGAAAGAAAAAAAACAGGAGTTAAAGGTTTTAATTTAGAAGACCCAGATGTGTTAAAATATGGTTGGAAAGGTATAGATATTGATGAGATTGTTCCTCATGCGGAATTTATGGCATTGGATGATTTGTTAAAACAAATAAGTAAAAATGAATTGCCAGATTTAGTTTTTGAAAGGATTCTAGGGTATAATAGCTATTTGCAAAAAGAAGGAATAATGCATACCTGCCTAGATTGTTTCTATTTAACAGATTTAATTACATTTATTAAATAATATTTTATGGAAAATAAAAATAGAATTAACGATAAAAATGTCGATAAAGTTTTAGAATTTAGAGGAGTTGATAATGCTGGTGGAGCTATTTATTATTATCAAGGTAAACCATTTACTGGGATTATCGAAGCTTTTTATGATAATGGTAATTTAGAGGATGAAGCAGAATATAGCGAAGGGCATATTGGAGGAGTTCAACGTAAATATCATCAAAATGGTCAATTAGAAGAAGAATATTATAAGTATTTCGGAAGATTGGATAAATATTATAAAGAATGGGATGAAAACGGTAATTTAATAGCGCATAGTATTTATGTCGATGGGAAAGAAGCAGAAAGAATTTTATAGATTAAATTACTAAGTTATAAACCTGACAGCGCGGATTTACCCCCAGATCGTCCTCGAATTAGTGAGGCTAGTGCCTGACTCCTGTCGGGTACCGTCACAGTGAAAATTATTTATAAAAATGATCAAATTTGAAAATATTAAACAAGACTTAAGTTTAGAGGAAATTTCAACTTTCGAAAAAGAATATAACGTGAAATTACCAAAAGAGTATATTGAGCATATGCTAAAATTTAATGGGGGTTACCCTATAAAGGATGTTTATTTTGACAGGTACCCAATAGATGGTTTTAGGCCAATTAAATATGGTAATCATACTGTTGAAGCTGATATAAAATCATTATCCGAGTTTTTTCCTGCGAGATCAATTCCTTTTGCTTATAGCACAGGTGGAGTTATTTATATGGTTTTAAATGAAAAGGGGTATAGTAATATATATTATGTATTCTGATGGACAAACAGATTTTTTAGCAAATTCTTTTAAAGAGTTTATGGAAGGATTAAGTGAAGAACAAGAGTTGTAATTTGTTCCTCTGATAGTCCAAGAATGCGATTGCTAGTGCCCGACTCCTGTCGGGTACCGTCACAGTTATGATACTAAAAAAACCAAGGGTTACTTATGTAGCTCTTGGTTTTTTTAGTATTATGTGTATCACTCGACAGGAGTCGAGCGCCAGCGTGGGGATAGCTTTAAAGACAAGAAGTTAAATGATAATCAAACAAAACAAGTTCTTGATATTTTCGAAAGAGAATTAGAAAAAAACCTCCCGAATATTGAGCCTATTCCCGAAGCTGGAGGCCCAGTAAATGAAGTAATTCAATGGAAAGGGAGAGAATATCCTTTATGCCTTTCTTTAACAAGGCCAATAAGTAGACAAGTTGCAGATTTCTATAAAATAATATCTATATGTAAGGAATGCCTATCTGAGAATAAACCGATGTACCTATCAATTGAAAATGAGTAATTAAGGTTACTTAATAGTCGGATAACACGAGAACATGATTGCTAGTGCCCGACCCCCAGATCGTCCTCGAATGAGTGAGGCTAGTGCCTGACTCCTGTCGGGTACCGTCACAGTTATGATACTAAAAAACCAAGGGTTACTTATGTAGCTCTTGGTTTTTTAGGATTATGTGTATCACTCGACGGGAGTCGAGCGCCATCCCTTAGAAAAGTAAGTGCCGATCTGCGGTACATTAGTATCGACCTGCGGTAGTCAATATGCAATCTGCGGCGCGCAGGGAGCATATAACAATCCGCAGGGAGTATATAGATAACCGAGGTGAAGATATAGAAGTCCGATGTTATGGTATACTCTAGGTAGAATTTATTTGAGAATAGGCATAATAATCCCTCCCGTAGTTGCAGTAAGAGAAGCCTGTAAACTTTTATAAAAGCTTGGTTGATTCGTATATTTGTATACGCTTTTCGACATAACGGTTTCGCCGTTAAAAACAACATTTTACAAGCACAGAACAGAGGTATTATTATGCTGGTGGTAGCGCTGCCATTAGATAATTAATGCCCTTATTTATGAATCAAAAAAACTAAAAGACAAAACATGGGAGTAATAAAAAAAGAACAAATAAAATCATATTTCGAGACAGGGGATAAGCCAAAGCAGCAAGAATATTGGGATACCTGGGATAGTTATTGGCATAAAGATGAGCTATTACCTCAGGATCGCATAGAGCAATTGCAAGAAACCTTATCAGAAAAGGTAGATAATACAACCTTTGAGGAACACGTATCAGAAACCGCAATACACGGTACCGTGGTGCGAACAGTAGATTTAGGATTTCTTGAGGAGAATGGATTGGCATCTGATGAGGAACTTGTGGCTAATGCCTATAATAGATTAGAAGAAGAAGAAAGATTTATCCAAGATAATGAAATGGTCATCATCGAAGCACGAATTCTTAGATCAGGAGTAGCAGAATCTGGTTTTTAATTAACAGTAAGTAAATCAAGATAGATTCGAATTATTTTTTCAATATAAAAAACACAAAATAAATGCATAAAAAATATATCATAAAAAGAGTAAAAGGAGAAGAAGAAGTAAACCCTTCGGATTTAGAATTAATAGGCACATTTGATGAACCGGTTGGAACTTCTATTTCTGGACATACAGGTACAGTTACAGTTAATGGTGGTGCTACCCAAATGTATTTCGAAAACGGTTTATTAAAAAAAGTAGAGCAATTTTCATAATATAGTTGCCGCATAATTGATCACAGCCTGGAGTCATATCCGGGCTGTGTTATGATAAATGATTCTAAGAAATAGATTTGCTAAAAACATACTAATTTTAAGAATCTAAACTTGTTGATTTTTTAGAGGTATAAAGACTATAATTCCCTCCCGTAGTTGCAGTAGGATCAGTCTGTAAAACGTTATAAAACATAGGTTTATTTGTATCTTTGTATACGCTTTTCAATGCACGAATGACCATCATTTCTAACGATGAGTAAAAGAATACGTGCATGACAGTTTACTAGTATTTATTACAAAAAAGGAGAAGCTTTTTAGGTTCCTGCAGGAGTTTATATAACCTAATAGCAATCATTTTTTGTGAAATTAATCAAAACATTTTACAGTATGGATATTTTAAAAATGGCGCTATCGCAGTATGGCGTTACAGAGGTTTCTGGTTCCAAAGATAACCAGCAGATTGTTACATATTTTGATGAACTGGGATTTAACGGAGCAAAATTGCATGATGAAACCGCTTGGTGCAGTGCTTTTGCAAACTGGGTAGTAAAAAAATGTGGGTATGCATTTTCAGGAAAACTGAATGCACGCAGCTGGCTCAATGTAGGAGAATCTACAAACACTCCACAACTGGGTGATGTGGTAGTGCTATGGCGAGAGAGTCCGAATAGCTGGAAAGGACATGTAGGCTTCTTTGTAAAAGAAACAAAGGCATACGTATATATTCTAGGAGGTAATCAAGGGAATAGGGTGTGCATAAAAGCATATCCAAAAAATAGAGTATTAGATTATAAAAAAATGATAAAGAATGGATAAAGTAATGAGTTTAACATTTTGGTTGTTTACGATCCTATCGCCGGTAAACGGTGTAATGATGACTATGGTCTTTCTGATCTTAGTAGATTTCATTACAGGATCATATGCGTCCTATAAAAATAAGGTTCCCATCAGCAGTTTGCGTATAGGGAATACGATCTCCAAGTTTTTTATCTACAATTTGGTGATTCTGGCATCTTTCTTATTAGAAAAATTTATTGTAGATGAAATTCCTTTTCTTAAGATTATAGCAGGGTTTATTGCCATTGCAGAGATAAAATCAATTTTAGAGAATTTTAATAAAATCTATGGAGTAGACCTTTTTAAAGCATTAGTGAATTTGCTGAAAATTGGGGCACTCTCCGATACCTTGGATAGTCTTTCTAAAGATAGAAGGAAATAAAGAGAGTAAATTTAATTAAGTACAGGTATAAACCGCTTCTTTGGTTTTCTCTTCTTAGAAATTATAATAACAGAATTTATACACTTTGATTATGTGATGCCTGGCAGGTAATGACAAGGGTTCATATGTCATGATTTTCCATATGCAAAGTGCTCATAATAAGAGAAAACTAAAGAAGTAATTTTTAACAAATAAGTATTAAAAAACAACAATAATAATATGTCAATAAAAACAAAACAACAATTAAAATCATATTTCGAAACTGGAGATAAACCAACACAGCAGCACTATGAAAATTTGCTGGATACAATCTTTAGTATTTCTGGATCAGCAGAGAAGAAAGTCGATAAAATAATCATTGATTTATCCGCAGAGATCAATACGATCGATGATACATTTAGTGTGATAGATATCATCCCGGCCCCAGGAGAAAATAAAATGATAGTAGTAGATACCATTAAAACATTTGTAAAACCAATATCTGGCTATGTGATAGATGATTTATTCGGAATGTCGTTGGTATGTGATTTTACAAGCCAAGAAACCTCTTCTCAAGGGTTGGCAACAGTACTGTATGGATTCGACTTAAAAGATAACGGATTGTTAGTAAATAAGAGGAATGCCAATGCACATAATAACTATGATGTTACTATTGACTCTAAAATTGTGAATAGTGGATTGCAAATAAGATATGCATCAAACACACCTGATAATCCTCCAAAGGCAATTGATGGAAAATGTAAAATAACAGTATTGATAGAATATATGGTAGTAGATATTTCTTAAACCCGGTTTATTCATATCGTATAGTTATGATTAATTGTCTTCTCGAGCGCAGTCGAGAGATTATTCTATGAACCAAATTATCAGGTCTCGACTGCGCTCGACTGGACATGAAAATGAATTTAAGTGCTTAACTTAACTATATGTATAAAGGGGTTAAATGATTAGAGGTATAAAACCAATCTTATTGATGTTGATCTATAATATTATATGCTTGTCAAAATTCGTTAAGACAAGCTCTGTCGAGGACTTTTGCAAATATTACCTGCGATTGCACCTCGACAGGTTATCGCTAAAAAAACTATAAATTTTCAAGACAGCAGTAAGGTTGGTTTTATTAGAAGAAAAGGAAAATGTATTAAGAGATGATAATAAGGGATATGTATGCAAAATGTAAAATTAACAAAAGAGAAAATTTTAATACTGTTAATCGTGATATTATTGGGCTATATTTTGAACCAAAGACAATGCAATAGAATAAATGATATGCATGTAGGAAAACCTAAAATAACAGTTGTGAGAGATACGATTTGGCAGACAAAAGTTGATACTTTTAGAGTTCAGACAGAGAAATTCAAAACGGTATATGTTCCATTGGCGGATAATGCCCAAGAAAGGGAAATTATAGTGAGAGAAGAGAGAGAGGTTATGAAGCAAGAAAAACATTTGTTTCAAGAAGCCAGGGAATATAGAGATACTTTACAAAATGAAAATGTAGAGATTTATAGTTATGGTTTAATAAAAGGAGAGTTGCTAAAAGCAAATCTTTCCTATAAATTAAAGGTTCCTCGCGAGATTAGTACGACCAAAATAATAGAATATCCTTCCAGATATAGAAGTGGATTATATGCTTTTGGCGAGGCAGGAGGAAATCAGCAACAATTTGATAATATCAGCATTGGTTTACAGTATAATAGAAAAGGAAAATGGTTTGTGAGTTATCGATTAAATTTTAATGAATTATCCAATACGACACATAATGTAAGCTTTGGTATTCGTTTAAAATAATATTTTGATCCACATTGTGGAGTTTAATACGATTTATGGATAAGAAATTCGTGTAGGGAGTTTGAATTATTTTGAACTATATGCGATAGTTCTATGCGTAAATCATATAATCCCTTATTTAGGGGTTAATTCCTCAAGACTTGCCTTGAAAAGAAAATGATGATTTTCGGAAGCATACCTTATGAGTTTGTTCCGAGGTTGTCGATTAGATAGCTCAGGCGAGTTTCCTAAACTTGTCTGAGCTATTTTTATGGACATTAATACTAACTAAAACTATGTGTTTTTAATGCATTTCGCTTTTAGCTATAGGTAAATTGCTAAAAGCAGAAATTTGCAAGCCTATTAATTTTTGTTTACAATAATCTAGTTTAGAATTGAATTGTGTTACACGCTAATAACTTGATTATTTATAATTTCAATTCCACTATCAATAAGATGTTTTATTTCTGACTTTTTGGTTTTTATGGTATCCAAATGTTCTAAAATATGCATTGCAAACTTTGGATCCTTATTATGGACTAATTCATAAATTTCAACAGCTAGTAGCCAATCATTTTCGTGATCTTTTTTAAGTATTGCAAAAACAGCTTCTAAAGAAAATTTTGTATTCTCTCCCTCCCGCACATTTTTTACAGCCTGATATAAAGAATGTAATTCCTCTTCTTTTGCAGAATAAGTTCTTTTTATCGTATCCATATCTGGATTATGAGTAACCAGATCAAAAGAATAATCATCTGCAGGGCCAGAAAAAGCAGATACAATTTCTTTACCTACTGCCAGATCAAAAGTGCCCCACTCGGGTTTAAAAAGATATTCATCTTTATACTTAATAGTACACTCATTAAATTGAATAAGAATTAATTCTCCTTTGATATTACGCATTCCTGTAACATTGATACCAGCAACAGTAATGCCACTCTCAAATTCGAACTCTATATATTCTCCGTCATAAAAATTATAAGCTTTCAGATCTCTGGGAGACATGTTCTCTATAGCAAGGTTGATACCTTTTAGTTTTCCTAATGGAGATCTAAACCCATCAGGGTGCGTTTCTACACCTTGCCCGATTAGCTCTTTTTCTCTATGTGATAAAGCTGTAGGGCCTTTTGTTTCAAAATAAATAACCTCATTGTCTTCATTTTTAAGCATTCTGGTAAAAACCCCAGAGATTTGTAAACCGGTGCTTAATTCGATAGTACCTAGATTTTGGGATTCTATTAATTTAGCAAGTCCTCGATGTCCTCCTTTTCGGAGTGCCATAGTATCTGCAAACTCCTCTAAGACTTGACATAGATAAGCAAAATCAGGAGTTACAAATAATTGAGGCTGAGGTTTCGTAATATCAAAATCCTGAAAAGCAGTTTCAGGAGTGTACGGAAGTTTTTTTACATTATCCGTCATGCACCATTCACTCTCACCTATTGATGACAATAACCCAGCTCCATATATTTTTGGATCATCAACAGATCCTATGAGGCCATATTCCACAGTCCACCAATGTAAATTTCTGATTAATGCCATTTCAGAAGGATCAGACTTCTGATTCTGTAATTCCTCTACTCTTTTTTCAGCAGCATCAATAGTAGCATCGTCTATATCAGTGGCTTCTTTTAAAATAGAAAGCGTTCTAACCGCCTCATACATATCATAATCTTTCTTCGAAGAGATCGCTTTACAGCCAATTTTCCCAAAACGTCGCAAGTATTCTGCATAATCCGGATTTGCAATAATAGGAGCATGTCCCGCTGCCTCATGAATAATATCTGGGGCAGGGGTATATTCTATATTTTCAAGTTGTCGAATGTCCGAAGCAATGACTAGAATGTTATACGCCTGAAACTCCATAAAGGCATTAGGAGGAATAAAACCATCTACAGCAACTGCTGCCCATCCGATTTCTTTAAGAATGCGGTTCATCCCATACATACTCGGAATTTCGTCAATAGAAATACCGGTCTTTTGTAAACCTTTTAGATAAGAGCTATGTGCAACTTTACTTAATGAAGAAACATTTTTACGCATAACATACCGCCATACGGCCTGATTAATAGGTGTGTATTCTTCATAATTTTGAGGCTTTATAAATTGCTTCAAATGAGGTGGTAGTCTATCAATTAAAGGATTTGACTCTATTGGTAATGACATTACTTTTATTATCTGATTTTCTGAGGTGAAGGTACTAATAAAAGTAATAAGGGCAGAATCTACTTTTATAGAAATTTAATATTAAGAAGAACTAGTATGACTGTTTTTTTTGACTATACCGTAAACCTGTATTAGATTTTTATAAATAATAAGTTTACTTTAGAATTAATTTATGAGTAAGCGATTATATTATTATTAAGGTGGTTTTAAGCATTAGGGTAAAAAAAATGTTAATTTTTCGGAAAAAAGAATAGGGTTTTTGGCAAATTATATGTTATTATATAATAAGTGTAGTATATTACGTTTTGTAAATTAATGTTAGAACAAAAGAATTTATTTAGACCCTTTCCTTCTAAAATAATTGTTGATATGAAGAAAACTATTTTATGGATAATGACCCTAATGTGTTATACTGCGAGCTATGCGCAGGTTACTAATGAAGGGACACCTAATAGTGCATTTTTGACGGAGAAGAAAAATGATATTCCTGTTATTATCATGCCAACTTTTGATCTTAAAGAGGTTGAGGAAGAAGATGCCATAAATGATTCCAAAGGTAAACCTTTTAGATTTGGGTATGAATTTGCAGTAGATCTTGGTGTTAAAAATGCAGGAGTTTGGGATAAACTACCTAATGGAGATAAGATTTGGAGGATAAGTATCCTTTCTAAAGGAGCTAAAACTTTAAACTTTATTTTCGATTCCTATGTATTGCCTGATGGAGCCTCTGTTTATCTGTATAATGATGATCAGAGTTTTTTGCTTGGAGCATATACAAGTAAGATGAATAATGATAGCAAATCACTAGGTACTTGGATTGCGGATGGCGAAAAAATAACAATAGAGTATAATGTGCCAGCAGAGGCACAAGATGATGGAGAGTTACATATCGGTTCGGTAGTTCATGGATATAGAAGTATTGGTAATTTCGAAACACATCAAAAAAGATTAAATGATTCTGGCCCTTGCAATCTGGATGTAAATTGTGAAGTGGGGAGAGATTTTGACCCGATTAAGAACAGATTGAAAAGGTCTGTAGCATTGATTTTATCTAGTGGAAGTGATTGGTGTACAGGGACATTGATTAATAATACCAGTAATAATAAAGCGCCTTATATATTAACCGCAAACCATTGTAGCGGAAATGAAGCAAATTGGTCGTTTAGGTTTAATTGGGTGAGTACTAATACTGTCTGTGCAACCACAGAGAATAGCATCGATAATAGCTCGGGAAATTATTTTCAAACAACTAGTGGAGCTACTGTCCTAGCAAATAATACCAAGACGGATATGCGGCTTATAGAAGTTACTGGAGGATTAGACGATTCTTGGAATTTAGAATGGGCAGGATGGGATAGAACAGGGGTGACTCCAGATTTTGTTGTAGGGATACATCATCCAAGTGGAGATATTATGAAAATATGTAGAGAAAATCAACCTCCTACAAAAACTACAATCAATTTTAATGGAGAACCTATTACAGAAATATGGCGAATTGCAGATTGGGATTTAGGAGTTACAGAAAAAGGTTCTTCCGGATCAGCAATTTTTGATGAAAATGGTAGGATAGTTGGTCAATTAGCAGGAGGACTTGCAGCTTGTAATGGAACTGATGATAATAATACAGAAGATTGGTATGGGAGATTTGATATTTCTTGGGATTTTGGGACAACATACGACACAAGACTTTCTGATTGGTTAGACCCGGAAGAGACAGGGCAAACGAAACTCGATATGATATCTGTAGAGTTGGGTTTAGATGAAGATGAATATGAAGATGAAGGGCAAAAAAAGAATACGGTCGAATTTTATCCCAATCCAACAGGAGGAATTATCAATCTTACTAATAATACACGAGATGACTTATTGACCTATAATGCATATGATATAACTGGTAAAAAAGTTAGTGAAGGCTCTATTTCTCGTAAGGAAGAGATTTTGGATTTTTCATCATTTGATACAGGTGTTTATTTTTTAAAAGTTATCAATCAATCTGGAGAAAGAGTTCTTGAAGAAAAAATTATGATAAGAAGATAAGTAGTATCAACTTCATAAAAAAAAGGGTTTCATAAGTTTCGAAACCCTTTTTTTATGCGATTTGTTCAATAAAGAACTTTTTTACTTGTAATATGTTGCAGTTGATATGAGCAAAAAACAAATAGGTGTATGCTTATGTTGTACAGATATATAATGTGGTTTTAAGGTTTATATGGTATTAAGTCTTATAGAATAAAAAATAAAATTTATTTTTGAAAAGGAAAGCAAATCACCCAGTTAATGAAACCAGAAAGTAGAAAGCAGGAAATTATAAGTGCTGCTGCCATTCTTTTTAAAGAAAAAGGATATAGTGCAGTAACAATGAGGGACTTGGCCAAGGCTATGGGGATCAAAGCGGCAAGTTTATATAATCATATTCAGTCGAAACAAGAAATACTATCTACCATTATCATTGATCTGGCAGAGGAGTTTACCTTTGGGATGAATCAAATTGTTAATTCAGAGTATAGCTCCATTCAGAAGCTTGAAAATATAATTAGTCTTCATGTAGATGTTACTTTGCGCAATGCAGATGGTCTGGCGTCATTGAATAACGATTGGATGCATCTGGAAGAAGATAATCTTATTTATTTCGAGAAAATGCGCCATGATTACGAAGAGAATTTTAGAGACATTGTAAAGAAAGGTGTGAGCAATCAAGAAATTAAGGCATATAATATCGAAATTATAGTATTCTCTACACTTTCTACACTAAGAACACTGTATTTGTGGTATCCTAAACAAAAAAATATTGATGCCAATATACTAAAACGAGATATGATATCTGTATTGTTACAGGGTGTGATCTAGTTTTTTGGTGATTAAAAGTTAATTTAGAAATAATTATTTGTGTATAAAACTAACAATTGTTAGTTTTGTTGTGCTATAAAAAGTAGCGCAATAATACATGAGTGATTTTTATAACATAAAAATTTCTGAGGTTACTAAAGAAACCAAAGAGTGTACATCTCTTACTTTTGATATCCCTGATAATTTAAAAGAAGAGTTTTCGTATATACAAGGTCAGCATCTTACTGTAAAAGCCACAATAGAAGGCGAGGATATAAGGCGTTCTTATTCCTTGTGTTCTAGTCCAATAGAAGACAAGTGGCAAGTGGCTGTAAAAAAAATTGAAGGAGGAATATTTTCTAATTATGCTTGTTCCGAATTAAAAGCAGGAGATTTTCTTGAATTGATGCCGCCAATAGGTAGTTTTTTTACAGAAGTTGATCCTTTAAAATCAAAAAATTACATTGTTTTTGCTGCCGGAAGTGGAATTACACCTATTCTGTCAATTATAAAAACACATCTTGCTTTAGAGCCTAACAGTACATTCAAACTGTTTTATTTGAATCGTACAGTGAAATCCATTATCTTTAAGGAAGATATTGAGGCGCTTAGGAATAAATATTTTGGGCGTTTGGAAATATTTTATTTCCTAACTAAAGAACAACGCGATATTCCATTACTTAATGGGAGATTTACTTCAGAAAAAATACAAGAACTTACAGACAAAATCATTAATATAGCGGATGTAGATGAGTGTTTTGTTTGTGGCCCCGAAGAGATGATATTTCTGATTAGAGATGAATTGGTAAAAGAAGGGTTGTCAAAAGATAAAATTCATTATGAATTATTCTTTTCAGGAGGTACTGAAGAGGATAAGAAAAGAGCTAGTGAGGCTGTAGAACATAAGTTTGAAGGAACAGAAGTTACTATTATTGATGGAGGGAAAGAGTTTCATTTCGCTATGGATGATGATTACGATACGATACTGGATGGTGCATTAGCTGCTGGAGCAGATTTGCCATTTGCTTGTAAAGGAGGAGTGTGTAGTACTTGTAAGTGTAGAGTTGTCGAAGGTTCTGTAGAAATGAAAGTAAATTATGCACTAGAAGAAAATGAAGTGACTAAAGGCTTAGTGTTATCATGTCAAGCCGTACCTACCACAGAAAAAGTAGTAGTTGATTTTGACGTATAAAACGTTTTTGTCATTCTGGTGAAGACCAGTATCTATTTTCATACTAAAACTCAGATGTTATGAGTGAACAAGAAATAAAAAACATGGAAGAAATCTTTGAGCAAAGAATTGCTCGGGATGAAAAGATTGAACCAAAAGATTGGATGCCCGAAAAGTATCGAAAGACACATATAAGGCAAATTTCGCAGCATGCACATTCCGAAATTGTCGGTATGTTACCAGAAGGAAATTGGGTTACCAGAGCGCCTTCAATGCGTAGAAAAGTTGCTTTATTAGCAAAAGTACAGGATGAAGCAGGGCATGGGTTATATCTATATAGTGCTTGCGAAACTTTAGGAGTTTCAAGAGAAGAGCTATATGAACAATTACATACAGGTAAGGCAAAGTATTCTAGTATCTTTAATTATCCAACAGTTACTTGGGCAGATATAGGAGCTATAGGTTGGTTGGTAGATGGAGCAGCGATTATTAATCAGGTACCACTCTGTAGTACATCATATGGGCCATATGCTAGAGCGATGGTTCGTGTTTGTAAAGAAGAAAGTTTTCATCAGAGACAAGGCTATGAGATCATGATGACGCTTGCCAAAGGCACTCCTGAGCAGAAAGAATTAGCTCAGGATGCATTAAACCGTTGGTGGTGGCCATCCTTGATGATGTTGGGACCAACAGACGCAGAGTCAGTGCATACTGCACAATCTATGAAATGGAAACTGAAACGTAAAACAAATGACGAACTACGTCAGCAATTTATTGATCAAACAGTACCACAAGCAGATTTAATAGGTCTCACAGTTCCAGATCCAGATCTGAAATGGAATGAAGAAACAGGGCATTATGATTTTGGATCCATTGATTGGGATGAATTTTGGCAAGTGGTTAAAGGACACGGACCTTGTAATAAGGAACGTATGTCTGCAAGAGTAGATGCATGGGAAAATGGAGCTTGGGTACGTGATGCAGCAATGGCTTATGCAGAGAAACAAAATGATAAAGAAATAAAAAAAGCAATTTAATAATTCAGAATTCTGAATTCAAAACTTATAATTATGAGAAACTGGCCACTTTGGGAAGTATTTGTTCGAAGTAAAAACGGTTTAGAACATCGTCATTTTGGAAGCTTGCATGCTGCAGACGAAGAAATGGCATTAGAAAATGCTAGAGATGTCTATACTCGTAGAAGTGAAGGAGTAAGTATTTGGGTGGTAGAATCAAAACATATTACAGCTTCCAATCCGGAACATCATGGAGAATTATTTGAACCAGCTCAAGATAAGGTATATAGGCATCCGACATTCTATGATTTACCAGATGAGGTAAAACATATGTAATGTAGAGAAGAATTATATAAGTAAGATCATTTAGGATAAATTGATCTTAAGAAGTTACAATATATAATTAAGGGAAGAAATTACTATGAAAAACGAAAATCTTATACAATACATCTACGGAATAGCGGATAATGCTTTGATTCTAGGGCAGCGACTTTCTGAATTATGCGGGCATGGACCCAATTTAGAAACAGATATTGCTGGTACGAATATGGCCTTGGATCTTCTTGGACAAACACGAAGCTATTATCAGTATGTGGCTCAACTCTCAGGAGAAGGAACAACAGAAGATGATATAGCCTTTTTAAGAACAGAAAGACAATATAAAAATGTGTTGCTGGTAGAACAGCCTAATACACATTTTGGATACGTAATTACAAGACAGTTTTTTTATGATGTGTTTCACTTGTTACTATTACAAGAATTACAAAATAGTAAAGACGAAACACTTGCTGCTATTGCCAAAAAAGGAATTAAAGAAGTTAGTTATCATCAACGATTTTCCTCGGATTGGATAAAGAGATTGGGAGATGGTACAGAGGTAAGTCATAGTAAAGTACAAGAAGCAGTAGATAATTTATGGAAATTTACAGATGAGTTATTTCATACTACCGAGGATGATAAAGTAGCTATTAAATCTGGGATAGGAGTTGATGTTACGCAGTTAAAGTCTGCTTATTATGAAAAGATAAAGGCGATATTAGAAGAGGCAACATTGAACATTCCGGATCATAAATGGTTCAGAAAAGGAGGGAAAGAAGGAATCCATAGTGAACATATGGGATACCTATTATCAGATTTGCAATATATGCAAAGAACCTATCCTGATATGAAATGGTAATAAATGACTAAGTTGTCATCCCCGCTATGCTGAGATTAGTTATAAAGAAATGACAATAGAATTAGAACAACATATAGATCCTACACTTATTCCAATATTGGAAAAAGTTCACGATCCCGAAATCCCTGTATTGTCCATTATGGATATGGGAGTAGTACGGTTTGCAGAAGTAGTAAATGATATTGTTCTGGTCAAGATTACTCCGACTTATAGTGGATGCCCTGCAATGGATGTAATGGGAGAAGATATTATATCTGCCTTTGCTAAACAAAATATGAAAGCAGAAGTTTCATTAGTATTATCTCCAGCCTGGACAACAGATTGGATTACTGAACGAGGAAGAAAAGCATTAGAAAAATATGGGATAGCGGCTCCATTAGGAGAGGACTTAGATAAAGAAGCCTTACTAGGAAATAAAAAAATAGTAAAGTGTACGCAATGCGGCTCCACAAATACAAAACTAGTAAGTCAATTTGGCTCTACAGCCTGTAAAGCGCTATTTCAATGTGAAGATTGCTTGGAACCTTTTGATTATTTTAAATGTTTAAAATAAGATAACGTTTCTTCAATATTTTAATCTTGAAGATGAAAAACAAAGTGATAAAAAGTGAATTCAATAGAATTATCAATAGAAAATAATGTAGCCAAAATTACATTGAACCGACCAGAAGCCTTTAATAGTTTTAATAGAAAAATGGCTTTATCACTTCAAGATACATTAGACAATTGCAGTACTAATGATGAGGTGAGAACAATTGTTATTACCGGAAACGGAAAAGCATTTTGTGCTGGGCAAGATCTTAAAGAGGTTACTTCTCCTGAACTAAACCCTGGTTTTAGGAAAATATTAGAAGAGCATTATAATCCAATAATTCAAAGAATAAGAACCATAGAAAAACCAATTATAGCAGCAGTAAATGGAGTTGCTGCAGGCGCAGGCGCAAATATAGCGTTAGCTTGTGATATTGTAGTAGCTACAGAAGTAGCCAGTTTTATTCAGGCATTTAGTAAAATAGGTTTGATTCCGGATAGTGCGGGGACTTTCTTTTTACCCAGATTGATTGGTTTTCAAAAAGCTTCTGCTCTAATGATGTTAGGAGATAAAGTGAGTGCTGCAGAAGCAGAACAATTAGGGATGTTATATAAAGTTTTTCCTATTGATACTTTTGAAGAAGAAGTAAACAAGTTAGCTCTAAAAGTAGCCCAGATGCCAACAAAAGCACTAGGATTGACCAAAAGGTTATTGAATCAATCTTTGACCAATGATCTGGAGCAACAGTTGTCGTTAGAATCTGATTTACAAATAGAATCAGCAGAGAGCGAAGATTATGCAGAAGGAGTCAATGCATTTATAGAAAAAAGAAAACCTGTTTTTAAAGGGAAATAAAACTTAAAATTTAAACCCGAAAAATATCAAATGTAAAAGAGTTAAGTAGTACACATATTAAAACTTAGATATTTTACATTTTACATTTAAAATTTATGATTCAAAAGGTAGGAATAATAGGATCCGGAACTATGGGAAGTGGTATTGCTCAAGTGGCAGCTACTTCTGGTTGTGTGGTAAAAGTATTTGATACTAAACAAGAAGCATTAGATAGAAGTAAACAAGCGTTAGATAAAGTTCTCTCTCGATTGATCGAAAAAGAAAGAATTGATGAGATAGAGAAAACCCGGATTCAGAATAATATATCTTACGTAGATAGCCTGAAAGAACTTAAAGATTCCGATTTAACAATCGAAGCTATTGTAGAAAATCTCGATATTAAGAAAAAAGTATTCTCAGAACTAGAATCCTATGTATCAGAAAATACAATAATAGCTTCCAATACATCCTCGTTATCGATTGCTTCTATAGCATCCGCTTTACAAAAACCAGAAAGATGCATTGGGATACACTTTTTTAACCCTGCACCTTTAATGAAACTGGTTGAGGTAATCCCGGCAATACAAACATCTACTGAGGTTACACAGGAAGTAATAAATACAATTAAGGACTGGAAAAAAGTAGTGGCATTGGCAAAAGATACTCCAGGCTTTATTGTAAATAGAGTGGCAAGGCCTTTTTATGGAGAATCATTAAGGGTTTATGAAGAAGGAGTAGCGGACATCTCTACTATAGATTCAAGTCTAAAAACGCTAGGAGGTTTTAGAATGGGACCTTTTGAATTGATGGATTTTATTGGTAATGATGTGAATTATACAGTTACAGAGACTGTATTTAAGGCATTTTATTACGATCCGAGATATCGACCTTCTTTTACTCAGAAGAGGTTGTCTGAAGCAGGATATTTAGGGAGAAAAACCGGAAAAGGATATTATAACTATGATAAGACTGGTAAAGTAATATCTGAGAATGTAACGAGCCCTCAGCGTAGTCGAAAAGCAAACACAGATCAATCATCTCAGGAAGAACTAGAACAATATATTTTTGATAGAGTATTGGTAATGCTAATTAATGAAGCAGCAGACGCCTTGTTTTGGAATATAGCTTCGGCAGAAGACATAGATAACGCAATGACGAAAGGAGTAAATTATCCAAAAGGATTATTGAGCTGGGCGGACGAAAGAGGAATTGACTGGTGTGTAGATAAACTAGATGCATTGTATGACCAATATCATGAAGATAGGTATAGATGTAGTCCGTTATTGAGAGAAATGAAAAAAGAGAAAAGGAAATTTTTCTCTTTGGTTTAGAAATAAAGTTTAAAAGGAAATAACTTATAAAATGAATTCTAAATATAGTTTTAAGTTTGAAAATTTGACAGTTTATGACAGCGCTATGGAATTTGGAGAAATCATTAATAAATTAGTGAAGAAATTTCCACAGGAAGAACGTTTTGAACTTAGTTCTCAATTTAAAAGAGCCGCAGATTCTATAGCCCTTAATATCGCAGAAGGATCTGGAGGGACTGATCCGCAGTTTTACAATTGTTTAGGAAATGCATGGCATAGCGCACATGAATGTATTTCGTGTAGTTCAAAAGCTAGAATGAGAAAATATATAACATTCCAAGAAGATGAAGAAAATAGGAGGATGATAACAGAACTTTCTAAAATGATTACAACATTACGAAACCGAATTTCGTCTAGAATAAAGAATAACAAATGAAAAACCTCACACCTATTACCTCACACCTTATACCTCAAAAAATGCTCTCTCTCGATCCATTCAGTCAATGGTTAGGAATTGAAGTATTGGAAGTAGAGAAAGGAAGATGTAAAGTGGGGATGACGGTTCGAAAAGAAATGCTGAATAGTATGGGCAAGGCGCACGGTGGTATTTCGTATAGTTTGGCGGATACGGCTTTTGGTTTTTCTGCCAACACACATGGTAAATATGCAGTTTCCATAGAAACTTCCATAAATCATATCGAAGCCCTAGAAGAAGGAGATTACTTAACAGCAGAAGCAGTTACGGATATAACAAAAACCAAAATAGGATTTAATATAGTCGAGGTAAAACGAGGAGAACAAATCGTAGCATTATTCAAAGGAGTAGTGTATCGAACTAGTAAAGATTGGGAAGAATAAAGATTGAAATGTAAAACCGAAAAATATAGAATTTAAAATGTAAAAGTGAAGAGGTACTGAGAGCAAACTTTTGGCTTTATAATTTTAGATTTAAAATTTAATGTTTAATAAATGTAAAACCGAAAAATATAGAATTTAAAATGTAAAAGTGAAGAGATGCTGAGTGCAAACTTTAGGCTTTATAGTTTTAGATTTAAATTTGATATTTAAGAAATGTAAAACCGAAAAATGTAAAATAACAAATATAAAAGTGGTTTAGAAAAGAGTTAGGTACTTTAGATTTTATCATTTTACATTTAAAATTTAAAATTTTGAAAGAAGCATACATAATAGATGGAATAAGGACACCAATCGGAAGTTATAAAGGAACGTTATCAGCAGTTCGAACGGATGATTTAGGAGCTTTAGTAATAGAAAAATTAGTAGAAAAGAATCCAAATATCCCAAAAGAAGCATATGATGATGTGATTATGGGATGTGCAAATCAGGCAGGAGAAGACAATCGCAATGTAGCCAGAATGTCTCTGCTGTTAGCAGGATTGCCATTTACAGTACCTGGAGAAACTGTCAATCGCTTGTGTAGTTCTGGTTTATCTGCTATGATACATGCTAATAGAGCAATAAAAGCAGGAGATGGTGATCTGTTTATCTCTGGAGGAGTAGAAAATATGACACGTGGCCCTTATGTAGTAGCTAAACCATCTTCGGCATTTGGTAATGATGCCAAAATGTATGATTCTAGTTTTGGGTGGCGTTTTGTGAATAAGAAAATGCACGAGTTGTATGGAACTGATGGAATGGGTAATACAGCAGAGAACTTAGTAGAAAAATATAATATTTCTCGAGAAGATCAAGATGCGTTTGCTTATTGGAGTCAGATGAAAGCTACCAAGGCACAACAATCTGGAAGGTTGGCTAAAGAAATAACAACCGTAGAAATTCCACAAAGAAAAAAAGACCCGATTCTGTTTTCCAATGATGAGTTTATTAAACCAACTACCTCTAAAGAAATATTAGGAAAATTAAGACCTGCTTTCAAAAAAGATGGAAGTGTAACTGCAGGGAACTCATCAGGGTTAAACGATGGAGCAGCAGCAACAATTATAGCATCAGAAGATGCAGTTAAGAAATATAATCTTAAACCATTAGCAAGAATTGTAAGTTCCGCAGTAGTGGGAGTAGAGCCAAGAATCATGGGTATAGGCCCGGTTCAGGCATCTAACAAAGCATTAGAAAAAGCAGGGATTACTATGAATGATGTTGATGTGATAGAATTAAATGAAGCCTTTGCATCACAAGCACTGGCTTGCATTAGAGAATGGGGATTGGAGGACAATGACCCTAGAATCAACCCTAATGGAGGTTCCATAGCTATAGGACATCCACTTGGAGTTACCGGAGCTAGAATTGCATATTCTGCTGCGTTAGAATTACAAGAACAAAATAAACGATATGCATTGATTACTATGTGTATTGGTGTAGGACAAGGATACGCTGCGGTGATTGAAAATGTGAATCTATAAAGAATACTAAATATTCTTACAATGAAAATATTAGAAAGTTATATCAACGGTAAATGGGCTACTGGTTCAGGAAATGGAATCATTATGCATGATGCCGTAACTGGAGAAGTGATTGGAGAAGCAACTACAGAGGGATTAGATATTCCTAAAGCACTGCAATACGGTAGAATCAAAGGAGGAGAAATTCTTAGAAAGATGACTTTCCAGGAACGGGGTAATATGCTTAAAAAATTAGCATTGTACCTTACTAAAAGAAAAGAAGAGTTCTATGACTTAAGTTATCGCACCGGTGCAACCCGCATAGATAGCTGGATAGATATCGAAGGAGGTTTTGGAAATCTTTTTGCAAATGCATCATTGCGTAAATTATTTCCTAATCAATCCTATCACGTAGAAGGAGATCCAATAGATCTTTCTCGAGGAGGTAGATTTATGGCGCACCACATTCTTGTTCCCAAACGAGGAGTAGCTGTACATATTAATGCTTTTAATTTTCCAATATGGGGGATGCTTGAGAAATGTGCTGTGAATTGGATGGCGGGAGTACCAGCAGTAGTATTACCAGCACCCCAAACGGCATATTTAACAGAAGCAGTAGTGCGAGTGATTGTAGATTCAGGAATGCTACCAGGAGGCGCATTACAATTACTAAGTGGTATGACTAAAAATATTCTGGATACTGTAGAGTCTCAGGATGTAGTAACATTCACGGGATCGGCGCGTACAGGAAGAATGCTAAAAGCGCATCCAAGGTTAATTGAAGAGTCTGTACCATTTACGATGGAAGCAGATTCTCTGAATGCATCGATATTAGGAGAAGATGCAGTTCCCGGCACTCCTGAGTTTGACTTATTTATTAAAGAAGTTCGAAAGGAAATGACCGTAAAATCAGGTCAAAAATGTACAGCGATTCGTAGGATTATCGTACCATCTGGATTAGTTGAAGATGTGCAAATAGCATTAGGCCAACAGTTAGATAAAATAACCATAGGTGACCCAAGACTCAAAGAAGTACGAATGGGAGCTTTGGCCAGTAAGCAACAGGTAGAAAGTTTTAGAAATAATGTTTCCGAAATAGCTAAAACAGCCAATATTGTTTATGGAGATCTGGATAAAATCGAAACTATTGGAGCAGATGCTGTCAAAGGAGCTTTCGTAAGCCCGATTTTATTAAGAGAAGATAATCCGTTTAAAAATACCGAAGCACATACCATAGAGGCTTTTGGACCGGTATCTACCATTATGCCGTATGATACCTTAGAAGATGCGATCACGTTATCTCAGATGGGTAAAGGATCGTTAGTTTCTTCCATTTTTACGTATGATGACAAAATCGCAAGAGAATATATAGTAGGAGCAGCTTCTCACCACGGAAGAATTTTAGTAGGTAATCGAGAAAACGCAAAACAAAGTACAGGTCATGGATCACCACTACCCTTACTAACTCATGGAGGGCCTGGAAGAGCAGGAGGAGGAGAAGAAATGGGTGGAATGCGAGGAATTAAACATTATATGCAAAGATGTGCCATACAAGGAACCCCAACAACTCTTACAGAAGTAACAGGGATTTATCAGGCAAATGCAGCATATAAAGAAGCAAAAAAGCATCCGTTTGCCTATCACTGGGAAGATATCGAACCAGGAATGTCTTTAAAAACTCATAAGCGTACTGTTACTGATACAGATATTATCAATTTTGCTAATCTGACCTGGGATCATTTCTATGCACATACTGATATTACTTCTCTAGACGGAAGTATTTTTGAAAAACGTACTGCGCACGGATATTTTATTCTCGCAGCAGCAGCAGGATTATTTGTTTACCCTAATAAAGGACCCGTTTCTGCAAATTATGGGTTAGAAGAATGTAGATTCTTGAGACCGATATATCATAACGATACCGTATATGTTAGGTTAACCTGTAAGCAAAAAGTAGATCGGGATGTAGCAAGCGCAGAGCACCCTAGCGGAATTGTAAAATGGTTTGTAGAGGTTTTTGATACAGAAGATGAATTAGTAGCAATAGCTACCATTTTAACCATGGTACAAAAAAAGCAAACTACACTGGTAGAAATGACAGAAGGAAAAATTAAGGAATGTTTATATAGGTTAACAGCGGATACGAAACCAAAATGGGGAATTATGACGCCGCAACATATGATAGAGCATTTGGAGTATACCTATAAAATTGCCTCTGGAGAAATTCAGGACTTTGAAATTGCAACACCCGAAAAGATTTTAGATAAAGTTCATAATAGCTTATACAATTATGATCCTTTTCCTAAAAACACAGATTTTCCATTACTGAAAAAAGGAAAGTTAGAAGATTTAAAGCACGCAGATTTAGAAATAGCGATTGCTAAATTTAATGAAGCTAGAGAAGCATATAAAGCGTATTTTGAAGCAAACCCTGAAGCGAATTTGAAAAATATCGTTTTTGGAGAAATGAATAAATATGAATGGTACTTGTTAGAAAGAAAACATCTGAATCATCATTTTTCACAATTTGGGCTAGTAGACTAAATAATTGAAATATAAAACTGAAAAATGCGAAATATAAAATGTAAAAGTGAAGGAATATTGAGTTCAAATTTTTGACTTTATCATTTTAGATTTAAAATTTAGTATTTAAGAAATGTAAAACCAAAAAATGTAAAATTCTAAATATAAAAGTTTTAAGAGGTTTTGATTTACTTTTAACTTTTGAGTTTGACATTTAAAATTTGATATTTAAGTTGACACAACCTTACGTAAACATAACGATAGAAAACAAAGTAGGAACCATAGAGTTTTTTCACCCTGCGCATAATTCTTTACCAGGAGATATACTTGCCAAATTAGCTCAGACAATTACTGATGCAGGTAATAATTCAGCTATAAAAGTAATTGTTCTAAAAAGTGGAGGCGCCAGAACTTTTTGTGCCGGAGCAAGCTTTAAAGAATTAATCAATATCAATGATGCCGAAACTGGTAAAGTGTTTTTCTCAGGTTTTGCCAATGTGATTAATGCAATGCGCAAATGCCCAAAATTCATTATAGGAAGAGTGCAAGGTAAAACTGTCGGAGGAGGAGTTGGGGTAGCATCAGCAACAGATTACTGTATGGCTACAAAATTTGCTTCTATTAAGTTAAGCGAATTAAATGTTGGGATAGGGCCATTTGTAGTGGGACCTGCGGTAGAACGTAAGATTGGATTATCAGCAATGACTCAAATCGCTATTGATGCTAACTCATTTTATGAAGCAGAATGGGCAAGAGATAAAGGGTTGTTCACCAAAGTTTTTGAAGATGCTGAAACGCTGGATACAGAAGTAAAAGCATTTGCAGAACATTTATGTACCTATAATCCAGAAGCTATGAAGGATATGAAAAAAGCTTTTTGGGAAGGGACAGAACATTGGGATACCCTATTAGCAGAAAGAGCAGTAATTAGTGGTAGATTAGTGTTAAGCGATTTTACTAAAGAAACTTTGAAGCGGTTTAAGTGAAATGGGAACAAGTCAAAAATATGATTTGCAAGAAAGACTTGTGAAATTTTCAGCAAGTATAATCCTTAATATAAATGGGTTGAATAAAGGTTTTGCTTCAGAGCATTTGACAAAACAATTGATTCGTTCTTCAACTTCTTCAGCTTTAAATTATGGAGAGGCACAAGCTGCGGAATCAAGGAGGGATTTTATTCACAAAATGAAAATATGTCTTAAAGAGTTGAGAGAATCTCAAGTTAATTTGCAAGTGTTAAAAGAAGCTAGATTAATTAGTGATTTAGATGAATTTAATGAGATTATTCAAGAGTGTAAAGAATTAGTTGCAATTTTTACTAGCAGTGTAAAAACAACAACAACTAAATAAAATGTAAAACCGTAAAATGATAAGTTTAAAATGTAAAAGTAAAGATGTATTGAGTGTAAACTTTTGACTATATGATTTTAGATTTAAAATTTAGTATTTAAGAAATATAAAACCGTAAAATGATAAGTTTAAAATGTAAAAGTAAAGATGTATTGAGTGTAAACTTTTGACTATATGATTTTAG
>CANMKK010000009.1 GCA_947498455.1 uncultured Aquimarina sp. | reverse complement strand
AATGTCTTAACAGATATAAGTTTAACAATTATATAGAAGTTCACAGCTGTGTTGACACATATATTCATTGGTATAATTATCAAAGATTGCACTCTAGTTTGGGTTATTTAACTCCAGCAGAAATGGAACTAAAAATTAAAATGAAACAAATAAATAATGTGGCTTAAAAAATAGTCCCAAATTTACTAGGTAGTCCAATCATTAAGAGCATCAGATCGTATATCAATACCGGATAAAATGAGTTGCTCTGCAGTATTATCAATAAATACCTCTAAAGCTTCCTGAAATTTTAAGCACCCTATACTTTCAATAAAATCTACGCGTACCTGATATGTTTCGGCCTCTTTAAAGCTCATAAAAAGAGATTCCATCATTTCTTCATCTCCCCGCATATCTGGTTGTACGATTCTACGCTTCTCGAGAAGTCGCTTTTGGCTCACTAAAAAACCGGTCCTATGTAACTTCTCTTCTCTTAAATAATATATTACCTTCCAAAATAAATATGGAAGTTTAACAACCTTCTCCTGTACCTCGGTAACAAAATCGGGATCATTTTCCAGAAAAACAGGACCTGTAAACATGGTTATGGATACATTCTTTTTTACAACTTCCTGATGTAAAATATAATTTTCAATACTGCGCCATACTCCTCTATTTAATCTATCTACTTGAGGTATTGCATTGGTAAAAAAAAATGTTGACTCTGCAGCCTTCTGCGCTACTTTCTCACTTTCTCCCCATTGCACGTCCTCTCGCTTCGTAAGATGTCCTTTATCAAAATCACTTTTATCCGCTCCATATAACTCGCTACCAAATTGCTCATCTAAGGGTATTCTATCATCTTTTGACCACGTATCTCCTTTTCCAGAAAATAGTGTATCTCTTTTTATATCTTTAAAAAGATCTCCTTTTATATTACACGCTGTATAATAAGGAAACTTTCTAAATGGATTATGTAATGTACTATAATTGGTATACTCCAAATAATAATCCAATATAGATAACCCATTCGTATCGAATTTTTTGATTTCCGTTTCCGAAATTTCAGGAATCACAACAGAAATGCCTCCCAAAAATGTTTCTGAATAACTCAATAAACTACATTTTAAAGTAATAAACAGTTGGGGAAATCTTATAAGGTGTTAATTTACAAAATAATACATTTCCTTACGTATTTCTACTTCGAAAAGTATTGTATTAACCTAAAATAGTGCTTCCGAATTTATGAAATATGTTAACCTAATTCTATTTTAAAACCTTGTTACACCTATCATCCATTAAATAATACAATAACGTTTTAATCTAATAATTAGTTTGTTAAAATAGTACTTCCGTTTGCTTTCCTATGGGGAGAGCACCCCATTATAAAAGGGTGTAAAACCTGTTGATGTATTGAAATTTTAAAACATAATATCAATACATCAACAAGTATCTATAAATCCAATCGATAGTTCATTTTAAAAGCAATTCCCCAATTTTTTCTTGAGATGTGCTGATTATAATTATCGGAGATTACGATAAACAAATAGGATAAAGGTTTGTACTCCCACTGTATACGACTATTAATATTAAAGTTATCCCATTGTGTATTATACTGCACATAAGTAGTCCAATTTAAGCTATTAGAAAAGAAGACTTCTCCTGTAAACTTCGCTAGATGAAATGTCTTCTTTCCTAATTGACCTAAGTCTATTTTATTGATATCATAAGAGGCTTCCAGATTCGCGAATGGTAGTAATTGATAATTTATAGACGTGTTTGCTGCGATTCTCTTTCCTCCATAATATCCACCTTTCTGAGCATTAAATTGATACCTGACCTTTTTATAATTTGCAGATTCGTATCCCACTTTTAAAACTCCAAAATTATATTCTCCTGGTATCAAAGCATTACCATTTCCTAAGGGATCAAATCCATATTTTAAATTAACGTATTCCTGCATATACACATAATAAATATCTGACATATCCCTAAAAAAGATTGCAGAATTAATGAAATGTGTTGCTTGATTTAGTTTACCTTTCGTATCAAAATAAGTATTATTGCTATAATTTAAATAGCGGATAGAGTTTAGAGTTTTAGATTTTTCGTAAAAATTTCGATATTGAAAGCCTAAAGAAGCATGTGTATATCCTTCTCTAACAGTAATTTCATTCACCGCATCATAGTTTAATAACCTTGGGGTAAACCCTACATCTGTTATATAATTTTTTTCGACGTGTTTTACAGATGTATTCCAACGGAATTTTCTTTTATTAAACCAAACTCCAACATGGTAAAAATTAGTATCATCTGAAACTTTATTATTGAAGCTTTTACCAACATTCCCTAACCCTATCCATTTTTTGTCATTGGATTTATAATTTAGATTGATACCTGTTACTCGATTGTAATCATTAATAAAATTAAACTTTTCGGTTGCTTGCCTATTTACCAAAAAACCAGTTGCAGTAATGTTTTTTGAAAATTGTTGTTCAAGGACAATAGTTCCAAAATTCTCAGAATCGACTCCATCTTTTTCTTCTGTTTGCAAATTGAGAAATCCTACTCTCGCTTTTGAGGACACATTTCCTGATAGTTTTAATCCAAATAATATAGAGCTTTCTGACCCTATACGCCTGGAGTAAAATGGATTAACGCCATCCACTCCTAAATTGGAAAATAAATCGGAGTTTTCGAGAAAGAAATTACGCCTTTCTGGGAAAAATATCGAAAACCTAGTCAAATTAGTTACTTGTTGATCTACATCTACTTGTGAAAAATCAGGATTAATAGTAGCATCCAATTTTAAAGATGAAGTGACATTATATTGCACATCTAAGCTAGGTTTATAATCCGTTTCATTAACTTTATTTTTTAAGTCGTTTTGATGATTTATGGTAAAAGAAGGTGTCACTGAAAATCGAGACACTGATTTATCTGGTAATGCTTCAACAGTAAATTTTTCGGTAAAACGGAGGTCAAATGTAGGATAGTTTCGTTTTACATTTTTTAAGATAGTCCAAGAGTTATTTTTTATATCCCTACTATAAAACTGGATTCCAAAAACTGTGGAATTCTTGTTGAAATTAAAAGCTTTCAAAGGAATTGCTACTTCATATTGCTTTTTTACTCCGTTAATTAAAGTAGCAGATTTCCAAACAGTATTCCAACTGAAGTTTAAGTTATACCCGTCATTACTCCTACCAACAAGCCCATCAGATTGATTCCCCAGGGAGTTTACAGCAAAAAAATACGCATTTTGTTGTTGGTTTTGTGTATCCAAAACCATTACAAAAGCATCACTTAATGCAATAGATACATCTCTTTTTAAAGTACTCACCTGCGTTTTTGAAGTCGTATCATTATAAACTGCACTTATAAATAAGTACTCGCCATTATGAAATAATCTAACCACTGTTTGATTTTTAGCCAACCCTATATCGGTTGGCAGGTAATTGTAAAAACCTGTATAATTTGGAAGCCCATCCCAAACTGCTTCATCAAAAGCACCATCTACCTTTATTTCTGATTTTATAAAAGGAATGTTCGGAGATTGAGATAAGCATTGAAACACAACTAGTAGACAAAACACTACTAAAAAATATACTTTCATATTATTCTCCCTTAGTATTCGTTACGGTGCGAGTCGCGGTCTTACTTATAATCTTCCACCCTTTTTCCGTCTTTTTCAGAAGAAATAAATCTATAAATAGCCAATTTCGTTCAGGTATTAGAATTTCGGCTTTAGCAGTAGCGATATCTTCATATATATCAATAGCTAATATTTTTCCATGCCTTCCATTGAACTCTCCTTCTTTTCCATTAAAAAAAGACATGTATTCTTTGGGAGTAATTGTTCTAAATGTATCTCTAATGGTTAAATACAATGTCGCATTTTCTGCAAATGCATTTTCTAATAGATCTAATGTATTATAAGAACTCCCATCAATATAATTTTGAATTGTTTCTGTAACTCGTATAATATCGGATTGGGCATACGATAATTGAATTACCAAAAAGGCAAGGCTTACTAAAATTTTTGTTTTCATTTTTAACAGTTTTAAATTTTCATCAAAACTGAACAAATGAGTTATGAATATGATTTTGAATTATAAAATAGGCGTCCAAAATTATAATTCCGGACTGTATACTACTCTAAGAATTGCTTTTTATATGCGGATGGTGTCTTTCCTACAACCTTCTTAAAAGTAGCATAAAAACTTGATTTAGAAGAGAATCCAGATTCGTACCCAATTGATTCTAACGTATATTGATCATTTTCTATAAGTAAACGTTTCGCTTCTTCTATTTTATACTCGTTTATAAATTGTGAAAAGCTTTTTTTACAATTATCATTTAATAATTGCGATAATTTATGGGGTATGATATGTAATTCTTTAGCTATATCTTTTAGCTTTATATTCGGTTTTTTATATAACTCTTGGTTTTTCATTAGCTCCTGTAATCTTATAAGTAAATCATCTGCCTCTGAAGTTTCTATTTTTTTTGCTGCATATTTTTCGGGAATATCCTGAAAGATTATTTCTCTATTTTTTTTGATCAATAGAAAAACTAATATTCCATAAAAAACAAACGAGAATGTGAGGGTTCCTATTAAATACAAATAAAAATACCCTATTATGTAGGCACTATATATTAACAAATTTCCAGTAAAAATAGCTACAATCCACAGCTCGGATATCGAACATTTTATTCTCTTTGTACATAACTTTATGAAAATGTGCTTTAGCAAAACTCCGGTTAGAACAATATATATACCCCATATCAGGTAAATAAATTTTATAAAATATAAATTCCAAAAAATGCCATTCGTTTCATAAGGAAAAACAATTCCTACACTAGATACAATAAGAAATAATATTAAAAAATGTATTTTCCAGGCGTTGGGAATACTTTTTCTATTATCAATAGAAGACTTTATATAGTAGTATAGCGATATCCCTATTAAAAAACAGGCAGATAAACCGATTTGTAAAATAAAAAAGTTACGATCTTCTCTTGGTGTAAAAATTGAGTAAACAGATTTCCCTATTCGTATACTTAACATTAACAGTAACATTCCCAAAAAAAAGTTTTGAACTCTTTTTAGTTTATGAAAAAATAAAAAATAGATACTTAACAAAAAACCATTGAACACTCCTAAGGAGCAAAAGAAAAATAAAACTTGATTATCCAAAGTGATTGATTATTATATAAAATCAAATATAAATTAAAAGAAAATATTCTAATAGCAATATTTCTACTTAGATAAAATAACCTTTTGCATTTTGGCTTTTCCAAGGATAAGATATTCTTCATTATTTTCTGAATTTCTTACCACACTAACATTATCAATATGATCTATACTAGTATACAAAAAATCGAAAACCATTCTCCTTAAAAACAAAAACTCTTTAGTTCTATAATCAACAGATGGATACTCTGCTGTATATTTTAACTCCTCTATCGATAAAGCTTTGTATTCCTGAGTATTTATAATATTCTTTTCTTTCTTTTTTGCTTTATATTTTTTATAAGGTAGATACGCTTTTTTAAAAATATATTCCTTACTTTTTACTTTTAAATACTCTAAATTTCCCTTTATGAATCCTATCAAAGATTTTTTTGGATATATAATTTGATGTTCGAAATTATAAATGTGATTACACCATTCCCTTTTATAACTGAGATCTCCCATACCCATTTCATAAGAGGCATAGTTATTTTCTATTAACCAATCTAATTTTTTATAGATCTCTACACTTCCTAAACTAAATTTAGAATAATCTATATCATATGACGATATTGAACTAAACAACCTTCCTTCAAAAAGATGATTTAATGAAACCACTATAGGTTCACCCTTTGCTAAAACAACAAATAACGATGCCTTTTTTTCATTAATCAAGGAAAAATACATCTTTTTATAATGTTCCCACCGTAATAGACTTTGGCTCGTATCATTTCTTTCCTCAAAACGTCTGATCAACATCTTTTCTAAAGAATTCATTAAAAACTCATATTCCTCTTCTTTAATAGCTCCATAATATGTTTTATAGGAAATGTCGAAACATGATTCTAATCGTTTTATTCTTCTTCGTATTCCTTTGGCATTACTTCTAAAACGATGTTTTATATATGCATCAGCACTTGTAAAACCATCTAGAAAAATTGCATAGCCTTTAAAAAACTGGCTAACCTTTTTAACCACCAAATTTTTACTATCAAATATGGGTGTTAAATAATCCGGTATAAAAAAAACAGAATAAATCGTATTAGGATTATCTACCAAATCCTTATCATAGGTATCATTTTCAATCCGTTTATTATCGGAAGAATGTATTCCTGAAAATAATTTAGGAATAGAGTTTTTCTCAAAGAATTCAAAAAAATAATCAATGTATTTTTTTTTCACTAGTGCTTTATGTTTTAAAAAATTGATATTTTATCGATTATTTGATCGATAATATGGAAAGAAAAATTTGTTTAAATCTTCTTTCTGAATGGTATTATACTCACAACTGGATGATAGGCATAATTGATCATATATTTCTTTATTTACAACTTTTCTGCCTGTATAAAAGATCGCATCCTCATCTTTAGGGAATAGGGACTTTTTATTTTTATATAATCCATCTCCATCTTTCATTCCTCCTCCTAAAACATAGTGCTGTTTTCCATTATCAATCGCCCATTCTATAATTTTAACTCTTAAGAAATCATTAGGTCTATAGCTAAAGTACTCTGCATTGGTACCTCCCAAAAATGCATATATTGTATTTCCTAGATCAATTATAAGTTCAATAGAAATAGGAATATCTTTATAATATGCAATAGCAATTGAGAAATTATCTGAGTTAGATACTATTAAGTTTTCGAAGTACGTTTCGGAAAAAAAGTATAAACTGTCGGCGTTATTGCGATGCATCGTAGCTACATAAATATCATTAAAGATTTTAATAATATCTTTTGTGACTTCATCATTCGTATAAATTCTAAAATTTAAATCATAGTTTAAAGCTTTCCTATAATTATTTCTAACTTTAGAATGGAATGATGTCCATTGATCATCAAAATTATCCAACAGATTACCTCTTACATTCGATAATGTTTTGATAAGAGACCCTGAATAAGATACATGATTTTCATTTAAACTAAATCGTACAAACTCTGTTACAACATTATTATCACGATACCACTGGTCTGCATATTGCCAAAAAGCAATAATATCTTCTTCTGAAAGGGTGTCATTGAATAATGGTCCACTATAACCATAAGGACTTATTACATCAAAATAGGGATAGTCTTTTTCACCTATTTTAATCTCTCTAAAAACAAACGGCATTAAAACAATTGGAACATTATCTTTTTCGAATAAAAAATATTTTAATTTATCAGATTCCTTTTCGAAATGTGACAAATGTTCTATGGAATAATAAACATTATTATTCCATTCCTTCTGAAGTAATGTTTTGTATGCTAATACATCTGATTTGTTCGTAAGATTTTTTGTAAATATTTGGTAGTTTTTTTTCAATATCAGCTGTTTTTTTAGTTATGTATATTCTCTCATTGTTCTATTATCTATCTCACGCTTTACTTTTTAGTTCCTGATTTTTAAAGAAATAATCATTTATTTTCTCAGATAATATTTGAGATAGCCATATTATCCTACCACAATGCTCTACGTGCCATACCGCCTTACCTTCAAAGGTATTTCCTGCAAGTAATGGCCCCATAATGTGTAAATTATCTGAGGCTTCTAAAGATTCATTTACACGAAAACCAATTTTGGATTCATTGGGTTTACCATATCCTTTATCAATCACATTCTTAAGTAGTTTAGGAACACCATCTTTACTAAAGTTTGTACTTCCTACACAATTAATAACGATATGAACCGGTTCTTCATAAGTTTTGTTTTCAGAAGAAGCTGTGTCTAAATATTCTAAGACATATTCATCTACCTCATTCTTTTTTATATTCGTAAACCTACCAGAAATATGATCAAAACGGTTTTCTTCTTTTAACTTAAGAATGGTTTTGGAATAATGGAATCCAGCACATCGTTGTCTTCTACCTATTTCATTACCGTAATGACAAGCGAAATTTTCTAATTCCTTAGGATTTAACTTATTTAAGAGATTACCAAAAGCTTTGGATATAATATCTACAGTCGATGCGGCACCCAGATCAATTTGATCTGCATAATCTAGGTCTTTAAAAGTAGCCTCTGCTATTTCTTTTGCTGTCAGATTCTTTCTTTCTGATAACGCTTGTAAATTAAAAGGTACATATTCCTTTTTTCTTTTCTCATCAATGACAGCATCCGGCAATAATCCTTGAGTAGATAAAAATATAAGTTTACCAATACGCGATTCTATTTCGGCAATATCATTAAGCTTATACATCATTTCCAGACCACTAGCATTTGCTCCTACAATAAGAACATTTACTTTCTCCTTAGAGGTTTTATGAATAAAGTGATCTATATTCTCTAAAACCTTTTTTAGTTCTGGTTTATATGGGTCATTGATAAATAGGAGATTATTTTTCTCTATTAAACTCTCTTTTCTCCATAAGGTATTTACCGGTAAAGATCCAACAGATAGTATTACTTTTTCTGATAATAAAACCTGATTATTAGCAAGTGATAATGTATATATCCCTTCTGATTTATCCACATCAAGAACTTCAGAGTTTATATATGTAACATCTATCAATCCACGTACTCTAACTTCTTCTACTCTATTTTTGACCTTTTCATTTATATACCATCCAAAAAAACGACGTGGGATAAAAAGATCTTCCCATTCATTATTTTTTATTTTATCTACTTTATTAGAAATCCAATTTTCGGATAAAACTCCTCCATCATTTTTTAATTCATCTAACAGCCAGTTCTTATTATTGTTTAACCATGTTATAAATTTGCTTCTTTCCGGTTCTGGTAAAAAGTTTTTTAATGATGTAATTAAATGAACAGAAAAACCGGATCTGGATCCATAAGGGATTCCGGTATGAAACTCTTTATATTTATCAATAATGGTAATATTAATTTTCTTTTTATCCTTATTGTTTTCAATTTGGTTAAGAAAATTAAGAATTGTAAATGACGATGAGATTCCTGAACCTACAAAAGTAACATCTGATGGTGATACTGAATTATTAGAAATAACTTTAGAGTTTTTAGTTTTTATTATTTTACCTGGATTACCCACTACAGTAGCATAATCAGGAACATCTTTTAGAACCACTGCTCCTGCACCAATGGTACACCATTTTCCTATTTTAACTTTTGGAATAACTACGGCTCCAACACCAACATGAGATCCCTCACCTACTTCTACATGACCACATAGGGCAGCCTTTGGAGAAATATGTGCATAATCACCAATAATATTATCATGATCAATACTTGCGGCTGTGTTAATTATAACATGTTCCCCTATTACAGTATTCGGTTGAATAATTGCTCCTGCAAAAATAACAGTTCCCTGTCCAATTTTGGCACTATGTGCAATAATAGAAGAATGATGGATGGCTTTCTCAAAATCACTTTTAAGAAAGTTTGCTATCTCTGCTCTTTCATCATTTCTTCCGACAGCTATAATAACCGGATGTCCTTCATGAGGAAACTCTTTAAGATTTCCTCTTGCTCCAGAAGTAACATTCTTAGATGCATGATGACGACCCGACGGTTTATCATCGAATGTCTCTGTTACCTCGTAACCATTTTCTTCCAATACTTCCCGAATAACTTGTGAATGCCCTCCAGCACCGTAAATCCTTATTTTATTAGATTTTTCAGTTATCTTCATTTCTTTTATGTCAAGTTTATAATAAAGCTAACTCCAATTTTATAAAGCATGTAAATTTACAAAAGTAGATATCACTCTATTGAGTAGTTGTTTTTCCCCTTTTAACTACTTGGAAATAAATATACTTTTTATTTATTCCCTTTCCAAGCAGTCATCGTAATGTTTTGATTTGTATTTATTCCTTCTTTCTTAATCACCTTCTTTATTGTCAAAAATAAAATCTTAATATCTAGCATACATCCAATGTTATCAACATACCATACATCATATTCAAATTTTTGATTCCAACTTATAGCATTTCTTCCTTTGATCTGCGCCCACCCTGTAATACCAGGCCTTACATCATGTCTTCTTTTCTGTATATTATTATACAAAGGAAGATATTCTATTAATAAAGGTCTTGGTCCTATAAGGCTCATATCTCCTTTTAAAACATTAATTAATTGAAGAATTTCGTCTAAAGAATATTTTCGTATAAATGCCCCTGTTTTAGTTATTCTAGCAACATTATGAACATCTTTTTCTTGATTAGACTTCAAATCAGACATGGTCTTAAACTTAATAATTTTAAAAAGCTCTCCTTTTTTCCCTGGTCGTGACTGCAAGAAAAACGGTTTACCTTTATTTACAAAAAGTAAAATAATAACAATGAGTATAATCACTGGTGATAATACCAATATCCCTGTCAAAGATAGGATGAAATCTAATAATCGTTTTATATATGGGTAATACATTTAATTAATTTTGAGTTTAAAATAGTTGAGTTTCTTGCAACATACAATCCAATCGTACTCTATAATTTTAAATATCTCTCACCTTTCTCTATAGTTCTTATTTCTTTTGCAGGAACGCCATAGACTAATTTAAAGTCGTCTATATCATTTAATACCAAGCTACCAGCTCCAATAACACTATGTTTTCCTATTGTTTTACCCTGAATAACATTAGCTCCTAAAGAAATTGCAGAACAATACCCAATATCTACATTGCCCCCAATTGTAACACCCGGTGCTAAACTAGAATAATCAGCCATACTACTATCGTGCCCAAAATTAGCATCCGTGTTTAAGATACAAAAATCCCCTATCTTAGTATCCGTATTAATTGTTACTGAAGCTAATACTACAGTTCCTTTTCCAATTTTAGCACTTGGACTTATTATTGATGATGGATGAATTACCTTTATAAATTCAAAATCCGGAACCAATTCCATAATTTTCTTCTGTACTAAATGCCTATCCCAATTATCTCCAATAGCAACAACACCTTTAGTAATACCTTTTTGTGTTAAATATTTTATATCAAACTCAGTTCCTACAACCTCATAATCAAACAGCTTGATTCCTTTTGGCTTATAAGAATCTACTAGTCCATAGATTTGATATTTTTTTTCTAATTCTATGGCCTCTATTACTACTTTAGCGTGACCCGATGCTCCTATAACAAGGATATTATCCATTTCTTTTTTTTAAACAATCAATTTTCATGGTTCAACTCTCTCTGTTAAATGAACTATGCATATCATAGGAAACTCAAAAATTCTATTGGTATTATAGTTCTGATTGTATTGTTTTTATTAAATCTCCAACATTATCCATATTCATTAAATCCATTAGCTTAAATTTAATACTAAATACTTTTTCTACTTCATTAATAATCATCATATGTGTAATCGACTCCCAGCCATCTACATCATTAGCTGTTGTTTCATCAGATAATTCAAAATTATCGTGCTCTAATACTGATACGAAAGCTTCCTTTACTTTAGATAAAATTTCTGCTTTATCCATATTAATTCTTTTTGGTTTTACTTAGTTATATCGAAATGTTTTCTTAATTCTTTTCTATCAATTTTACCATTGATACTATGAGGAAATTCTTTTATAAACCTCACGTGCATTGGCACCATATAACTGGGAACCTTTGACCTAAGATATTGAAATATTTCATCTGTATTAAACTCTTCAGACTCTATAGCCAACCCTAATTCTGCATTACCTAAGTCATTGGTGATATCCAGTGCTACGATATTAACTTTTTTATGAGATTTTTCTTTTGCATGAAATTCAATCTCAGCTAATTCTACTCTATATCCTCTTATTTTCACCTGAAAATCTGCTCTACCTACATATAAATGATCTCCTTCTTCGTCTTTTAAACAAAGATCTCCTGTTTTATAATACCGGATAGCTACACCATCTTCTTTTCTTGTGAAAAAACTTTGAGCGTTTTTTTCCCTATTTTTCCAATACCCCTGTGTAATCTGCGGTCCTGCAAGGCACAATTCTCCTGTTTCTCCTATCGCTACTTCTTCATTGGTTTCATTTACCACTAAATACAAGGTATCTTTTTGCGGAGTACCTATTGCAATTATACCATTATGTGACTTATGATGAGTTTCTTTATGATAGGGATAAAAACCACTATACACCGTAAATTCTGTAGGACCATAATAGTTAAAAATTTTGCAATTCGGTAAACAATCACTCCATTCTTTTGCTATATCACTATGCAATGCTCCTCCTCCAAAACTACAATATCTAACATCAGGAGCATTTATTTCTGTAAAGTATGGTCTTAGATAATTTATAATCGAAGGTACCATTGTTAAAACGGTAAGTTTTTCTTCTTTTATAAGTTTAAAAATATAAAAGTATTTGATCGCTCCTTTAGGAATTGTATACATACAAGATCCTGACAACAAAGGAAACAAATAGGTTACAACAGAAAAATCAAATGTTAACTCGAACATTTGTAAACATCGATCAGAGGATACTAAATTAAATTCTGGTTCGGCTTCTATTGCATGTACCAAACCTTGTACATTATCAAATGTGATGGGTACTCCTTTAGGAAGTCCCGTCGTACCTGATGTAAACAAAATATAGGCTAGTTGATCTCCAGAAAATTCTTTTGGAATCAAATTTATTTCAGCTTCAGGAATTGAACTAGAGGTAATTATCTGAAATGTATTGTACTCTGAAGTTTCTGAAGAATCAATAACGTATTTCGTCTCGGTCAATTCAAAAACAGTGAGATTTCGTTCTACAGGAACCTCTGGGTTTACAGGCACATATGCTTTACCTTCTAACCATAATGCAATGATACTCGCATATGTATAAATATCATCGTTGGTAACCAGACCTATTAGTTTTTCTGAATCCTCAATATCCCTAACTATTGCAGCTCTGATTTTTGATATTTCTTTGGCAAAATCAGTATATGTGTGCGATGTTCCTTTGATACATAATACATTATGATCAGCGTGCTCTTGTATTGATTCTTGTAATTTTTTTACAAATTCCATATTGTGATTACTCAATAAACAGGTTTAATAAAAATGACCGTCTCGATTCAACATATCTACACTTTCTATATCCAGTCCAGTCTCATTATGAGCAAGTCCTTTTTTAAGGACTTTGTGTGTGAAAATGGTTTTATATCTTTTGGCAATTGTTTCTGATAGTTTAGTATCATCTGTAAAAATGAACGTTTTCTTAACCTTAATAAAATTCTCTATTAAAGCATCCACACATATATCATAATAACTTTCATCTTTCACCAAAAAATATTTCACATTAAATTCATTAAAATTAATGATATAAGATAAAAAACCAATAATGGTATTCTCTTTTATAATCTTAACACTATGGATATGAATATTATCACTTATACCCGTTTGCAAAGATCTATAAGGCAGTTTTACTACAGGGGTTTGAAGGTATTGATTATTATCTATATGCCAATTGATATACTCTTTTGTTTTATATATCAAATCATTACTACAAAGAGGCTCTATAAACTCCCAGGTATCATTGTCTATTTTACTTATGAAATCATAAACAAGCCCTTTAGTTCTGTTTTTATATCTGGATGTATTAATCCTATTAAGAACCGCTTGAGAAAAAGCATCCACTTTATTTAAGATAAATCGAAACGATTTTAAAAATCGGAATCTTCCAATAAGCATTGACGCATCCAGACTAAAGAATATAGTATGTCGCAACCTTGAAGCAATAACGGTAAATGGTTGCTTTTCATAAAAAGCATTTACGTTTTCTGCATACGATTTGATTACGATCTGTTTATCGGCAAGATTCAACGCTTCGTTAAAGATATAGGTTCCTAATACAGTATCTTTATAGGTTGGATGTACCCACCATGATATCATCCAGTATATTTTATTTTCTTTTTTAATAGATGTATTGAGAAAATCCGGGAACATAAAAATGAAAGAAATCATCTTTTCGTCTTCATACCCCATAACTCCACAATAATCATCATCCTGAATTCTGGAGTTAGAAACTAACCATATTGCTTTACTCTTAGGCAAAGGTGCCAGATTATTTTTCCAATATGTATTTTTATCAATAGCTTCACTAAGCATCTTCTTAGTTACACCAATTACTTCTAAATTTTTACTCATTTTATTCCCCCTAAATAAAACTAATTCGTACCATCGAAATATTCAGATGTTTGTGCTTCGGACAAATTTACATCTTCTTTTTTCAAAACCTTTTGTAGCGTAAGACCTAATATCTTAATATCCAATAAAAAATTAAGATTCTCCACATACCACACATCATACTCGAATTTCTTTTTCCATGAAATAGAATTTCGTCCATTGACCTGAGCCCAACCTGTTATACCTGGCCTAACATTATGACGTTTCTTCTGCGTTTCATTATAAACGGGAAGATATGCTATGATTAATGGCCTAGGCCCTATTAGTGACATTTCACCTTTTAGTACATTTATCAATTGAGGTATTTCGTCTAATGAAGTTTTTCTGACTATAGTTCCTACTGGTGTAAATCTCTCATGATCTGGAAGTAAGTCTCCATGTTCATCTTTTTTATCGTTCATAGTTTTGAACTTGATAATACTAAAAATTTTCTCATTCTTGCCAGGCCTTCTTTGAACAAAAAAAGGCTTACCATTATTAGCTATTGCCAAAAAAATAATTAATACTATAAATACTGGCGAAATTAAAATCAGTAGAATTAGTGAGATACTAAAATCTAGACTTCTCTTGATAAAAAGTTTATACACGATGCGTAAAATTACTATCTATACGTTTATCATTTGGTTAACCATAACCCTCCGTTTTCCTGATGCAAGTAACGGAATTTCATCCACATATTCTACAGTGATTATAGCATCTTCGCCCAAATACACTTTAAACTCGTTAAGCAGCTCATTTTCCCTAAAAAATTCTTTCTCTGAACTTAGTTTGATTTGGTATTCTCCTTTATTTTTTTGGATAAGTTGACATTGATTTAATTCTGGGTATTTATTAACTATTAACACCAAATTTACAGATATCATCTCTCCTTTAGTATTATAAATAACATCAATTTTTCTACCTCTAATTTCCATAAAAACAGGTTTAAAATCAATTGTACTTTTAATACCAATATCACCAGTATCATATCTAATCAAAGGCATATTGTAATTATATAAATCTGTAATCACTATTCTACCAGACTCTCCATCTTTAACCCTAATATCTGAATCAATCTCTAAAACTTCGATAAAGTAACTGGCTTCATTGATCTCAAAATATTCCTTGTCCCCAAGTGGTTGTTGGGCTATGATACCGTTCTCTACATTAGAATATCTGGAAACCACCTCGGTATCAAAATATTTTTTAATAGTTTGCTTGGTATACTCATTTAATCCTTCCGAAATCGCAATAATAGATTGTAAGTTATTTGGGATCGAATTAAGATGATTTTCATCTAAGAATTTACAAATTTCTTCATATGCAGACGCATATCCTAACCAGCTCTCTGACGATTTACTTTTAGATAATTTTTGTAGTATCGTACTAATAACCTCTTTCTCTTTTAATTGAAATACATCAATTGGAACAATATTTTGTAAAAAACTTGCAAGCTTTCCTTTTTTTTCGAAGGCATTCCACATTCTAAAATATGTTAACCTATTTCCTAGTTTATATCCCGTTTTTTGGGAGAAAAATAGAGTATCTGCTATATTACGTATTCTTTTATTCTTATCTTGATACACTGTAAAAGGAGTTCCTGTAGAGCCACTTGTACTAACCTTTACCCCGGGTTTATCTAAAAATAAATTTGATTGAAAACTCCCGAAATTATTCTTTATAGTATTTTTATCAACTACAGGGAATTCTTCTAATGAACTATAATTAGTATATTCCTTATAAAAATCTACAGATCCGACAGCATGTCTTAAAATATTGTCTAGTTTTTCCTTTTTTAAATCAACTGTCTTAGGCGATAAAGGATTATTGATTATAAATTCTATTTCATTATAATGATCTCTTTTTTCTCCTCCTTTTAAAGAGTCTAAAAACCAAAAAGCCTTATTTCTTAAAAATTCTATAAACTTCATTATTTACGCTTCTTCCAAAATTTCATTAAACAAAGGATGTTTTAAATACCCTCCATATGCAATGTCCGGTGTGATAAAAGAGTTATTGTCATTTCCTTCTATAATTACTGGACCTGTATCACTAATTGCAATATCCCAACCGATAATCCTGTCCGGAATAAAGGAAACTGCTTTTTTTATCAATTCACATGATTCATGAAAATAAGGAATCTCATATCCCTCAAAAACTACCCCTGTATCGGGATGGGCATCTAATCTTTCTCCACCATATTTCATTAGTTGATGACTGTGCCCTTTTAGAACTCCTCTATCAATATCTACAGAAAGATAAAAACCACCAGCACATCCATTATCGACAACACTTCCTCCTCTACCAAATCTCATAAACGCCGATAAAATATGTGTTTCGTTCTTCTTATCTACATAAGTATCAAACCGAATGGTGTTTACACTATTTCTATATACTTTATTAATCAACTCATGTTGAGTCACAACTTCTTGATGAATAAAATCTCCATTTAGGATATACGTACCATGAACACCTAAGTCTTCTTTAAGCTTTTTTTGAGTGATCAAGTAACAACCTGTTCCTCCCATTTCTGCAATTGCTTTAACGAATACAGATGTCTTTCCGCTATGCTTAAAAAGGTTTTTAAAAAACACATAAAGATCTTCTATGTCTTTAATTTCGCTCGTTTTTGATTCAAAGAAAAACTTGTTACCTAAATTGTAACTAACCAATCTTGGAACAGGAATGTTATTCTTCTCCATATATAAGGAAAAGGCAAGCTTATTTCGTAACAACGATGCGTATTGATAATGATGTAGATTCTTGGATAGTGTTATTCTATCTACCTCTTTACTACTCAAATAATCTTTATAGTTTTCCGCTTCTTTACGGTATAAAAATTTTCCAAAATAAAAATAAGGTAGCTCTTTTTTTAGAACCCAGAAAATTAGCACTTCCTTTATTATTCTGAACACCCCTTTTTTATCCTTATCCTTAGCAATAACAGATGCTCTTTTTTTTAGTAAGAGTAATTTATGTTTCATCTTTTTAGATGTAATGATTCATCCAAATTCAATAAAGCTTTGGAATCTTTAGCAATTAAATCGACCTATATTTTATAAGTTTAGAGCATAAGATTGAAAATAGATAGTTTCTTAAAAATATGTTTTCAAATTAAATTGATTTTATGTCCCTGACTATAAATTAACAAAAAACCAAAATTTCCGCTAACAAATCATATTCAATAAAACCAACAAAATCCATAAATAACTCATAATCTTATAAATAAGAAACAACAATTTGTTATTTCACTCATATACAACGTAACTCGAAAGTACAAAGTATATATAAATGAAACTATAATTTATTATTATTTTAACTGGTTAGTATAGTGCTTTTATTATCAATGAAATAGCAGATAAAAAAAAATAAAATTTAACCTTACTTAATTTGATCAAAACTAATATGGTGTCTTAAAAATTAATCACAGTAAGGTTATTTTAAGCAAAACTATTCTGAGGGCTTGAACTCATTGACAATAGCTCGTTGTTTTCCCGAAGACAATAAAGGAATTTCATCAACATACTCTAGTTTAATTTGTGCATTTTCTCCTAGATAAGTTTTAAACTCCTCAATAAACTCTTCTTCTCTTGTAAAAGAATCATTCACTTTTAATTTAAAAAGGTAATCAGTTTTAGTTTTTTGGATAATCTGTCTTTGCTTAACTTCTTTATACTTGTTGATTACTAATAGTATACTTGTAGATAATATTTCTCCGGATGTATCTCGGATCATATCCATTTTTCTTCCTTCTACTTTGATCAATACTGATTGTGTCTTTCCTTTTTCCACAATACAATCCATAATTCCCAAATCTCCGGTATCATAACGAATAATAGGACTATTATAGTTAAACAAATCGGTAACAACAATTCTACCTAATTGCCCAGGCATTGCCATTTGATCATCTGTTAGATTCAGGATTTCGACATAGTAGCTAGCTCTATTTATTGAAAAATACTCCTTACCTATTGGTTGTTGTGCTATCATCCCATTTTCTGCATTAGAGTAACGTGAGATCATATCAACATCAAAATATTTTTTAATCGCCAATTTTGTAGATGGATCCAGACGTTCTGACATACCTATTACAGAACGTAAATTACAATCAACCTTATGTACTCCTTTAGTTTCTAAAAACTTGCATATTTTATCAAATATAGATGCATATCCTAGCATCCCTTTATTTGATGTATCTTTAATCAATGTATGAATCAGATTCTCTATTGTAGCATCAGACAAATCAAAAACATCAATTGGAATTATATTCTGAATAAAAGATTGTCTTTTATTCTTTTTCTTAAACATACTCCAAAAACGTAAATAATATAACCTATACCCAAGTTTAAAACCTGTAAGTTCAGAGAAGTATATAATATCGGCAGTATTTCTAGCTTTCTTATTATAATCCTGAAATACTTTAAATGAAGCTCCTGTAGATCCACTAGTAGAAACACTTATCTTTTTTTTATCTATATATTTCTGAGATTGAAATTTTTGATAATTAGACTTTATGATTTCTTTATCAATAATAGGGAAATTAATAATATCTAGAGTAGAAATATTATTGTAATATTCAGTAGTAGTTATCGCATGTTCTAATAATGCATTGAGGTATTTTTTTTGTCTTTTTAAGGAGTTTTTATCTTCAGGGTTTTCCGTGATCCATTTAATATCTTTATAATGACTTTTTACCTTTCCTCCTTTTAGATAATCAACAAACCAAAAAATTATACTTCTAAAATTTTCTTTTATTACCATAGTAATTACTTAACTCAAAATCTTTGATAAATAATCACAATCATACATGGTTATAACCCGTATATTCTTAGTAGGTATAGATACTTTAAGCTATGCAAATAAAATAAAAATTGACCTGATTATTTTTCCCTTTTTGTTACATCCTAAAATAATAAAAATGTTTTGAATATCCATAACAAAAGACATTTTATAGTTGCCTATATTCTTCCAAGATAGCATTCCAAACATGTTCTCTTTCATAATTTTGAGATATAACTTCTCTCGCCTGCTTTGCCAATTGATTACTATATTGTTTATCACTTATAAATTTCTTCATAGCCCTATACAAGGCATCATCGTTTTTTACAGGAATTATAGTGCCATTTATTCCTTCTGTAACAATCTCATTACAACCATTAATATTGGTAACAATACTAGGCAATCCCATAGAACCAGCTTGCATAACTACATTAGGGAACCCTTCTCTATAACTAGGAAAAGTCAACACATCACCAATAGAAAAATAAGGCCTTACATCTGTTTGCCAGCCAACAGATATAATATTATCATTGGTATTAATTTCGGTTTCAGTTTCGGGAAGTAATGGATCTAATTCTTTCTCATAAGACCCTACTAATAAAAGTTTTACATTTTCCTCTTCTGCATTTAGTTTGTTAAAGGATGTAATCAATTCGTTAATACCTTTATCTTTAACAAATCTTCCAACAAAAATGAAAACGAAATCATTTTCATCAATTTTTAGTTCTTTACGTAATGCTGTATTATCACTTGATCCGTATAACTTAGGATCAAAATGAGAAGTATCAATACCATTAGAACTGCCATTGGCCAAAACCTTTAATTTAGAGGTTTTGGTATACCCATTTTCTATAATAATATCGTTCAACCCAAACGAGTTTGGATAAATCTTAGTTGCGCAAGCGTACGTCAGTTTCTCTACAGTATCTAATAACTTTCTTTTCGCTCCCGTTGCTTCTAATAATGGTAATCCCGCAATGGTATGCAATCGATGTGGTACTCCAGCAAGCTTGGCAGCAATCATAGCTAATGTACCTGCCTTTGGAGTGTGACTATGTACAATATCCGGCTTTTCTTTTCTAAATACTTTATAAAGCTTATACACCGCTTTTAAATCTTGAACTGGTGTGATTTTTCGAGTCATTTCCACAGGCAACACCCTAATACCTTCCTGTTCGGATACATCATTCAATGCTCCATCTCCATTACTAGAAATACCTAAAACGTTATAATATTGTGACATAAATTGTAACTGTCCCTTTAAAAGCTTACCTAATGAAATTGGAACAGTTGTTACCCTAACAATTTTTTTTTTGTTTTCCACCCTTACTTATATATTAAACTATATTTGCGTGCAAATATAAATATATCATCATCTACTTCTAAAAGCCTCTTACTTTTTTTATTATTATCTAATTAATAAAATCTTATAGTAACAACAATTGATATGAAATGCTCACAATAATACTAGTATCAATCATCTAAACTAGAATAAAGTTTTGGATTTTTACTTATTTTTATACTTTTATAAAGACTAAAAAATTTATAATATCGTATATATACCATAGTATTATAAGTATTAATAATTGACTAACAATTAAATCAACCACACAATGAATGAGTTACCCTACACTTACTTCTCCGTCCGAAAAACACAACACTCCTCTAAGTCTTTAAATTCTTCTTTAAAATTATATGTTATGAAAATATTACATTGAATTTTCTTACCAAAATCTAATAGGAAATAAAAAGTATTACGGCTATGCCACAAGTATCTAACTGTTTATTGGTTAAATATTTATGATTTATAAATTTTAACATTTTTTTCGGTATAATACACAATAGCGTCGACAAAACACCGCCCAAGTTATGAAAACCTTACCCTATTATTTTTTAGTTTTAGTAACGATCTGTTGCTTTATTTCTTGTAGTAACGAAAACTTCGAAGATATTGTTGCTGATGACATCGAAGAAGAGGAAGTTGAAGAAGAAGAAGAGGAGGATACTGAAATTGTAGCTGATACTCCTTGCGATTTTGATATTTCTGCCATTACAGCTAATTCTACAATTACTATTGATTGTCTTTTAGACCTTGAAGGAAAAACTGTGAATCTCCCAGCCAATGTAAATTTTGACTTTGATGGAGGAGATATTTTTAATGGTACACTTAACTTTACTGGTGGGTATATAGACGGTCGTCTATTAAATTATCAACTAGGAATAGAAGGTGATGCTGTTCTAAAAGAACCTATCTTTAATTTTAAACCATCAAGATGGGATATTAGAGAAGGTGATGTATCGAAGGCTGATGCAATGCATAACAAAGAAACATTGCAAAAAACCGTAGATCTTATAAAAAGGATGACAGGTTCTACATTTAAAGTTGGGAAAATGGACGCTTTTTTTGATTCTGATGACATATGGTTACCTGCAGTATTCTTACCTTCAGATTTTCATTTTAGTATGTCTGACAATACTACTATGAGAGTATATCCAAGTACGACTAAAAAATTTACAACCATGTTATTTAGGATCTATGAGGAGAAAAATGTAACTATTTCTGGTGGTCAATTAATTGGTAGTAGAGAAATCAATATGGGACCTCCACCAAGTTCCGGAACCATCATTACCATTACTACTGGTATTAATGTAGTAGTAGATAATGTTCATATTAGTTTATCCTCAGTATCTGGTTTAACTGTTAATAGCTCTAAATTTGCTCAGGATGCTAATTATATCCCCAGTAGAGATGTTGTAATTAAGAACTGTACCTTTGATTCTAATAGAAGAAATAACCTATCTGTAACAGATGCAGTTAATACAATCATTGATAATTGTAAATTATATAGAGCTGGGATTGATATGCCAAATTCATTAGGAAGTTCTCCAATAATAGGTATCGATATAGAACCTGATCATCTACAGAAAATCGATGGTGTTATTATTCGTAACTGTTACGAAGAAGGTGGTGCGGGAGCTTCTATTGTAGCATCAGGAGGTAATGATATTACTATCGTTAATAATGATCTAGAAAGGCCTATGGCATACAACATCGCATCGAATGTTAAAATTCTGGACAATACAATCAGAAAAGGTGGTATCGATGCTGGTATAAAATCTGATGTTGGAAGACAACTTAATAGAGGAACTATTATTTCTGGTAATACGATTATGAATTTTGGAATTGGTATCAAAGCCTATAATCAAGATATTAAAATTTTTGATAATAAGATCATTAATTGCGGTGTTGGAATTATGATGAATGCCCTTAAAGATTCAGAAATTTATAATAATACTATTACGTCAGATCTTGAAACTAGTTTCGGGATTAATAGTTTAGACTATGTAGATAATGTTACAATTCACAATAATACCGTAACATTACCCGGAAGATCTATATTCCTTGATGTTGTAAATGCTAATGATAATGAACAAGATTATAAATTTATATTCCGGGACAATGACTTTAACACAGGTAAATTCGGAATGATGAGAGGAACAACGGGAGTTGATTTTATAGAAAACTCTTTTGACAATGGTTTCCGTATTGATGTGTCACAAAAAGTATTATTTCATAAAAATATCATTACTAATGATACGCCTTTCACTATTCATATATCTAATAGTGAAAAGACAAACAATATAACTATTACAGATAATACTATTGAGAACACCAATACTGCTGGTCAAGGAAATGGTATTTTGGTAAATTCTGGAACAGATGTTAGAGGTGATTCTAATATACTTATCAGAAATAATGATATTAAAGTTCGTGGTTTTAATAATGGTGTCAGTGTAAAAGAATTCGATGGCGTAACTATAGATAATAATCGAGGGCAAACAGAAGATAGACCATTTATATTCTTCCGAGGAAATAATGGAGTTATTACCAATAACACAACACTAGCTGGGCCTTCTGATAATGATATAGAAGGTACAAATAATACTGTGAGTAATAATTAAACATCTATGATTGTATAGATAGAAATAGAAATCTAATAAAAAAGAGGTAGTCCAAAAGGTATTTTGAACTATCTCTTTTTTATTTTATTATTTTTTTACCCAATAATACGATTTACGCATAAAACTTTCGTATATAGTTCGTTTTTTTTGCACTATATCTGCGTTATAAAATTCAACAATAGCTACTGCTATCCTTTAATTTTATGCCTTAATCTAGCACAAAATAATTCAAACTCTTTATACGAACTTCTTATCCATAAATCGTATAATTCGGATTTTAATACCAGCATAAAAAAACAATATAATTAACTATTTAGTTCTCTTTAATAATTACGTTAGACGTAATATTGTTGTTATTTCGAATTTTTAAAACATATACTCCAGAAGGATATTCTCCTAATGAAATTGATTGCTGTCCCTTCTTTAATGCTTTTTCTGCAATGATTTCTCTACCCTGCATATCATACATAGAATATGACATTGACCCAGAAGATTTTTCTTCTGTTAAATCAAAATATAGTTGATCCGATGTAGGATTAGGGTACATAGTGATTACAGGCTTAGATTCGATAGCTAAAACAGATTTGGATCCAGTACCAGTATCATTACCAAGCATAAGATCAGAAACTACAATATTACCATTGGAGGTATAATCAAACACAAACCTTACTGCCGTAATATCTCTAAGATCTACTCCAGAAAAACTTGTCAAAGGAATTTTAATAGTATTAAGCATTGTTTTGGCCGAACCAAGTCTAGATATATTTCCTTCAATTTCTATTTCCTTACTACCCGGAGGATAGTATAATGCGCCTGTATGATTAAAAGTAATAGTTTGTGCGGTATCTCCACTTCCATCAATCAACTGAACGTAAAAATGAACAGGTCTATCAGGAGATGATTCTGCATAATTTACCCCAGCTCTAAACATTAAATTTGTAAAATTACTAAAATCTTTATTTGCAGATGGTATTATATTCTCATGCCATGTACTATTCGAACGCCCATTCCAAGCAACATTAAGTTTATTGATAGTTTCATGCGGTAACTGTCTTGTAAATTGTGCACCTTCAATACAATCAGAAAATATACAGATAGAGTTTTTAGTTACTAAATTTTTATTTACCATTCCACCCAATGTATTCATAGTAACACTAGATGTTTCGTTATAGGAATTAATATATAATCTTTCGTTTACTCCAGGTTGGTACGAAACATACACTTCATTTACACCTAATCCAGAGGATATAGGAGGATTAATATCATCAACATTGAGCAAACTACTAAAGGATGTCTCATTTTTTAGATACCGCCTCATAAAAGCACCTACATATGCTTTAGTTGAATTACGCTGTTTAGAAGCACTGAACCTATTACTAGAGTTGGTTCCACAAAATGAGTCATTAACAATATTAAGACCTGTAAGAACCCAATCATCTCCAGATTGCGCAACAAAATCAGTCCATACTTTATTAAAATAATTATGATTCGCTCCTTTCAACAATACAGAATGTGTAGCTTCTGTAACATCTTGATTGTTCTGTCTTACATCATAGAAATCTACTCCAATCTCTGGTACGTCACCATCACAATATCCTCCAATATTACAAAATGGTATATCACCCCTAGGGATAAGATCTCCAGAGTTTAATGCAAAATTGGTAGGTGCAATCGACAAAAGTGCTTTTACCCTATTTCTATTGGCTCCAACAACACTATGCAAAATTGCCCCTTCCCCTCCTCTGGAATGACCTATTATACCAATATTATTCATGTCTAGTTTTCCTGTAAATAAATTTCCAAAAGGATCACCACCAATAGTATTCCAATCATTCCAAAAATTAATGTGGTGATCTATTATGGATAGACGGGCTATGGCTCCTGATGTCGCACCTATTTCACTATCAATACCATTAACACCATTAAGGCTTATCGATACTACCATAAAACCATGACTAGCAAAATATTCTCCTAAATAATCGTAACCTCTATAATTTGGGATCATTTGATTTCCTTCAGCGCAAGGCCACGTAGAACCTTGAAAAATGTTAGTGTTATTGGGATCATAGCATATAGCATGTACCCCATGAGCAATAAATATTACTGGAATTGGTGATGAAGGAAGATCTGATGGATAATATATTTTTGCTCTGGCTTCAGATCTAAGAGCCTGGCCATTTAATCCTGTTGTAGGAAATTGATACCACTCATCACCTAAATCATATTCATCTGTAGTAACTCTTAAGCTTCCATTTGTACCTGGATCTGTCTGAGCCTTAATATTTCCAAATATACTTATACAAAATAGGATAAGTAAAAGTCTAAATATTTTTGTGTTATTTAAAAAAATCATCTCTTTTATATTAAATTTATTCAACTTACCTTTTTTGAGCCTTTAGCTTACCTTTATTTAGTCGTGGCAATTGCCAATGACCATTACTCTTGGTTATAGTACCAGAAGTTTTTTTTGCTTTGGAAGAAACGGGTTCAGGCAACGAATTTCCATAAACTAATGTCATTGCCGAGTTATCGGCAAGCTTTGTATATTCCTGTGTAGAAATAAAAAAAGTAATTAATATTTGCTGAGTATCTTTTTTGATCCTGGTTTGATACTTAGAAATTGGTGTTTGATCAATAAATAAGGTGTATCCTTGTGCTCCTATATAAAAGGACTTAGAAGAGGACAAAGTCAATTCTATTTGCTCTCCGTTTTTTACCAGATGCTCTAATTTAAGATTGTTCTGAGCCTTAATTACCCCAGTCAACAAGAATGCAAGTATTAAACATACTTGCAAAACATTTTTACTTTTTTGCATAATTATATTTTTAAAAATTTTAATTAAAACTACAATATATAGGCAACCCCTTATGTCATGATTGTATGAATGGTAGGTATAAATGTATAAAAGGCATAAATTAGTGTATGAAGTGTTATCTTCAATTTTTGTCTGTGACCTAAAAGGAAAAAACATCTTTTTTTAACCTACAGAATTCCCCGATACTTGCATCGGTGGTTAAGAGGAAAGTTTGAAAACCTTAAGTTTTCATCAACCTAAAAATAATACTTGATGGACATATCGTTTAGTATCAAATATATGTAGCTCCTATAAATTACCTCCTGCTACAACTCATTATGCAAACTATAACTAAGAAAAGTATGCTTTTTTTGAAATTTCGTAGAAAAAACATGGATTTGTTTGTGTTTTTAGCTAAGCCTAGACTACCTGTACAATCAAATCGACCCAAAAGCTAAAAAGGCAAAGTATCCAAGTCAACAAAAAATCAAATTCTAAGAAGACTTATTTTATTTGCAAGAGATAACAATGGGTTTTCGACTATTTCGAAAACTTTCTAATACTTATTATACTTCTTATAACTTCTAGAATAACAAAAGGAGACTGCTTAAAAGACAGTCTCCTTAAAAATGCTGAATTACAACATGAAAAACGTATTAGACGAATTATCTATTGGGATAAAAATTACGTTGATTTACTTTTGTCTCACAACCTGTATTAGATACACTAAGCCTTACACTCGCATCTTCAGAGCCTAAAGTGATACTACTTCCATAACGATACTTTGTTTCTCTATGAGTTTGGATCAGCCATTGGTATGTAAAATCATTATCATAGTTAATTGCTTTTACTATTTTGGTTCTTTCACTGAATGACATTTCTGTATGTTCTGATGTAGGGCAAGGGGCAATGGAATCAGGTATCTCAATATAATTTTTTGTACAATAATATATACTTCCTTCACTAACATAATAGAATTGTAGCCATCCAGCCGCTTTACTTATTCTTTGTACTTGCACATTCTTACGGTTAGAATCACCAATAATTTTGAAACTTCCGCTAACTGCCCAGACTCCGTTATCACGATTTGCTTCTGCATTGATATAGGTTCCTACATGTGGTATATCTTCTCCACTGATCCAAGTAAATTCACCTTCATAAGATAGAATACTCCAACTTTGACAATTACTAGATTTTGCAATTTTATCAGAATCATCACTAACTATGGATTCTTCTAGAAGAAAATTGGATTCTTTGGTTTCTGATTCATAGATACCGTCATCTTTCTCACAACTGCTAATAAATACACATAACATTAGAAATGTGATTGCTTTGATACTTGTTTTTTTCATAATTTTAGTTTTAAAACGAATAATTGATTTGATGAAGGGAGTATTTAACCTATTAAGAATTGGAAAAGTGATTAAGAAAAATCATTTCTTCTGTTCACTTTTATTTCCCATTAAGTATATCCCAAAAGTAAAATTAGAATCGAAATACCTAATGTACTACCCCGTTTTCAGTGAAATGTTTTAACTATTATTTACCTGTAAATAATGATACAAAAGGGAGTTTTAGTTTAACACGATTTAAGACAAAATCTTTCGGAAATACTATATTAACGAAGAATAATATCATTTTGATTATATTATAGTCTAGATGTAGTTATGAAAACGGATTTGTTTAAATTTAGCTCCTATGGATACAATTGTACAAATCACCACTGATTATATTGAAAACAATACTGATTTCAATTCACTAATAGAAGAATTAAAAAATAGATTTACTTCTGATTCTATACTCGTACCGATGCGGCATCACCATGATTTTCCAAATCCGGTTGTTCAGGAAGACTCTACATTATTATTGATGCCTGCCTGGAACCCTGGAAAAGAAGCTGGAGTGAAGATCGTTACGGTAAGTCCTGAAAATGGCCAGTTTGATTTACCTTCAATTCAGGGTACATACCTATATATGGATCCGGTAAAAGGTTCGATTAAAGCCATTATGGAAGCTAAAAGCCTTACAACAAAGCGAACTGCCTCTGCTTCTGCTCTGGCGTCCTCTTTTTTATCAAGACCGGACTCATCTTCACTACTGATGATTGGTACTGGGGCGCTTTCTTCTAATTTAATTAAAGCACATGCTAGTGTTCGTCCTATAAAAGAAGTATATATCTGGGGGAGGAATCATGAAAAAGCCCAAAAGATAGTAGAAGATTTAAAAGATGAACAGTTTACTATTAAAGCTATTCGTACTATTGAAGAAAAAATTACTGAAGTAGATATTATCTCTTCTGCCACGTTATCCAAAACTCCTTTAGTTTTTGGTAAACACCTCAGACCGGGACAACATGTTGATTTAGTTGGAGCTTATAAAAAAGATACAAGAGAAGCTGATGATGAAACTATACGAAGAGGATCTGTATATGTAGACACATTTCAGGGAGGACTCAAAGAAAGTGGAGATATTGTTATACCTCTTAAAGAAGGCACGCTAAAAGAAGAAGATATCAAAGCTGATCTATTCCAACTTTGTTCGGGTATCGGTAAAGGACGAGCCAATGATACCGAAATAACTGTTTTTAAATCTGTAGGACATGCTCTTGAAGATTTAGCAGCTGCTACTTATTTTTATAATAAGTATACTAATGCGTAGTACATATCAAAATATTATAAGCAATACGAATTTTAAGCCTAATAAAGATTGGGTGCAGATCAAAACGATTGATATGCATACAGGTGGTGAACCGCTCCGAGTTATCCTTAGTGGTTTTCCTGAACTTAAAGGAGATTCTGTTTTAGCATATAGAAGATATTGTAAAAAGCATTATGATCATTTACGAACAGCATTGGTATTTGAACCTCGTGGCCATGCAGACATGTACGGCTGTATCCTAGTTCCTCCTAATGATCATAATGCCGATTTTGGTATTCTGTTCTTACATAATGAGGGCTATAGTACAATGTGTGGACACGCTATTATTGCTGTTTCTACACTAGCTGTAGAAATGAATTGGATTGATGCTAAGGATGGAGAAACTAGTATAAAAATTGATGCACCCTGTGGTAGAATTACATCTCATATACAAATAAAAGAAGGAAAAGTAACAGGAGTTCGCTTTCATTGTGTTCCTAGTTTTGTTGTTGGATTAGATAGAAAAGTTTATATCGATACAATTGGAGAGGTTGTGTATGATTTAGCCTATGGAGGAGCATTTTATGCTTATGTTGATATGGATAAAAACAACTTTGATTTCGACTTGACCCCTAATTCGTATAGAACTCTTATTTCTAAAGGGATGGACATAAAACAAGCAGTAATGGAACAAGATAAGCATATACTACACCCTTATGAAGAAGATCTCAGTTTCTTATATGGTACTATATTTATAGGTGATTCTCTTACAAATGGTATTGATAGTAGAAATGTATGCATTTTTGCCGAAGGTGAAGTAGACCGCTGCCCTACAGGATCTGGTGTATCAGGTAGAGTGGCAATTCATAAACTACGAAATGAACTGAGTTACGGAGAAACAATGTCCATAGAAAGTATTACAGGCTCTGTATTCCAAGGTTCTATTGTTTCTGAAGTTGATTACGGCCCATATAAAGCCGTTATCCCTCAGGTAGAAGGTACTGCTCATATTACAGGTATGCATACTTTTCTAATCGACCCGAATGATCCGATGAAAAATGGGTTTATTTTTAGATAATTGGTTATTCTAGAACTATACTATTCTTATGATTACTGTAACAACTACTTGTTAGAATATGTAGTGAATAGTTTACTTTGCTGATTTAGTATAAATCTTAAATTCATCACCACCTACTCCATATCCTTTTGAATAAAAATCCCATCCTTTTTTCTCATAAAAATCATTTAAGTCAGTAGATAAGAATAATCTATCAAAACACATTCTTTTAGCTTCATGGAGCCCATGATTTAACAGTCTTTCTGCAAAACCCTGATTTCTGAATGATTCCTCTATATATAGACAAGCAAACCAAGGCATCAAATCCTGTCTGCTAATAATATCATTCGTTAATAAGGCATAAGAACCAATAATCTTATCCCTTTCTAACAATAGATAGAAATTTGGTAATAAATCTTTAGTCACAATAGAATTTTCTATACAATCTTTATAAAAAATAAAATTTGATTCATTACCCCAACACTTCCAAAAGTATTCAATACCCCTAGCTAGTAATTTATTTTCCTTTGTTAATATTTCAATGTTCATAGTAGTATATGTTATACCTATTCTATTAGGTTAATTTATTTTATAAAGCTTCTTTCTATTTTGATAATTCCTCTTCCTTATATTAAGGTAGTTGACTAATACTTATATTTTTATCGAGCGAATGACCCTCGGGTTTTTCTTCAAAAATAATAAAACATACCTTATTGAAATAATTCACACTTATTAAACTATAACTTTAACAATAGTGGTACTAAAATCTATTTATCAATACTTTAAGTACACTATTTAGTTAAATTAGTGTTTTCTGATAAACATGATGATAACGATTTATAGATAACTGAACCAGTATAAATTTCTGATTACCCCTATCCTCCTTATAGTTTTTTAACTAAAAAAAATGGGAGATTTAACTCAAATCATTACAGAGGATTACCTCTAATTAGGTTGTGACTTTCATAGTACTTTTACACTATAGATCAGGAATACTCTTCAAGGGTATTTTTTACAAATCATATTCAACTAATTATTTTTAAAATCATGAAACACTTTTTAAAATCAATACTCATTCCACTACCATTCTTATTACTTATAGGAATTATAGGTTGTGATGAAGACATATCTGTACTACCTAACGATGAAACAACAGATAATCAATCCATAAAAAAATCACAAGAATATGCTTCTGTATTATCTTTTGATGAATCTTCAATTAGTAAAGTAGATCACATTTTTTCTGGGGTTTCCTATGGAGAACTTATTAAAGAACATGTTAGAGCATCAATAGGTTTTGGGAAAAATGCAGAAAGAAAATATCAGAATTCTTTATCAATACTCCGGGAAGAGCCAAAAATAGTTGAATCCCTTTTCGAAATATATCAACAGCTACCTGCAGAATTTTATTTATACCGCACTATGATTGTGGAAACCTTAAAACAAATGAAATCAGATGCTTCTTTAAAGTACTTATATAACATTGCTTCCTTAGATATACCACGTGATACAGAACCAGAAAATCCAGAAATTGATACTCGATTAGATGAAATCATTGTACGAATTACGGCTACCGAAGGAATTGGAATATTAGCTAAAAACAAAAATGTGGCTGCGGAGGAAACATTGAAGAAATTGACTAATCATAAGGATGTATCGGTTCGTCAAATGGCTGTACGAGCTTATTTACAATCTCCTTTTGGGAATATCGAAAGAAAAATAAAAGAGTTACGTGACCAACTTCCTAAAGACGAATACTGGTATATCACTACCAAAAGTACTGACATAAGGGAAGTTGAACATCCTGAAATGCCTGAGAAATTCGATATAAAAATAACTGATTCTAAAGACGCACCTAAAATTTACTAAAAATGAAAACGATACATTTATATAAAAATCTGAAATTCTTCACAAGTCTTCTTTTCTTATTCATCATTACATTACCAAGTTTTGCACAACAGACTTGCTCTGTTCCGCCGCATAATAATGTTACAGATGGAAGCTCAGTTTATGCTTCTGGCTTATGCAATCAAGCCAGAGTTGATCATTGGTGGAGTGTTTTTAATATGAGAGAACAAGATTGGGATAGTGGTTTTGGTTATTATGATGCCTGTAACCTTGATTTACCACTAGCAAGAACATTTGCTGCATTATACCTTCTGACTTATTCTGCAGAAGATTATGCTACCAATACCGGAGATTATAGTGGTAATGCATTGAGATGGGCATATCCATATACTGCCAATAATACGGGGAGACTACAAGCATTATGCTATAAACCTGGTTCTACTCCTGGTCAATGGGCCGGCTGGGCTTATGGAAATAGAGTAGAATTATACATTCCTTATTTTTATTCTTTTGATGTGGTAACCAGAGCGGGCACCCTTTTGCACGAAGCAAGACATAATGGAGGAAAAAGCCATAATGGAGGTAGTGGTTGTCCCAGAGCGGCATCCTGTGATACCAATTGGTCATATCAAGGATCCAATATGTATGAAGTGCTATACCTGTGGTGGTTTGCAGTAGATGGTACAAGAACTACCAGTGCGATTAGAAATATGGCTAGGAATCGTGCCAGAAGTGTTCAAAATACAGCATTTAATACTAATCCAGGCTTTAACATATAATAGATTGATTGATAATCTGCTATTTAAAAAATTAGAATATAAATTGATATAAGCACCCCCCCCTTATTCCATAGTTTTGAATAAGGGGGCTTGTTTGTATTACCAAAAAACTAAAACTTAACTCTATATTACTATTCTTTGTTATTAGTCAGCTACCTCGGAGCAAGCTCACGAAGCATCCAGATGAAAAACAGTTTTTACATTTCGAGTCAAGCCTCGGAGAGTTAAACTCCATAATATGGATTAAATTTCATATGAATTTGTATATGAAACAACGTTATTTTCATCTGAAATTAGTGTTTTAAGTACTTTCTTTGATAATTTAACCACCTTTCCAGTATTCATATCTATCAGCCTATTGGTTGATAAAATGCTATTCACATTTTTAAATGGTGTGAACTCAAATAAACAATACGATCCAATGAACCCTACTTTCGAAAATAATACTACAGGCCTCAGTTTCGGCATGTATTCATTTATATATACATTTTTACCATCACTAAAACCGTATACTCTTCCAATCTTTTTTCCTTCTTCTTTTGTGATTTTTAATTGATATAATAGTGCTTCCTTTCTTTCCAGAATTCCACCTGTTTCATAATCAATTTTTATCACTTTGTAATTCAGAGGTATAGAAGGTGAATTATTTTTAAATTCTTCAAAGTTTTTATAAATACCTTTCTTTAGGCCTATTGATTCAGTAGTAGCTATATCTTGAGCATTTAATAGGATACATCCAACGAATAGGAGCAATAAGGTTGCAAGAGTATGTTGTTTTGATTTCATAATTATTTACGTTTTTACCACACTACAAATATGGCTAAAAATCAGATAGTTACAAAGAATATGTCGTTCAAATACATTTTTGTATAGACGAATGGTTAATATTGTATGTTATTTGGTTTTTTTTCTGTTAAAAAAAAGCTAAAACTTTCCTTAATCATTACAGCTTTTTTTACTTTATCAAAACTTAAAAAAGCAACTATTAATATCATACCAGTCGAAACTAACAGAAAAGAAAATTAGAATATTTTGTTTCGGTAAAGAAGAAAAATCAAGCATCTTATGCTGAACTTATTTGAAGTAGCCGCTAAAGTATATTTATACAATTTTTGCCTCTTCGAACATTTCGACTTGACTCAATACAAACTCTGTTAGGAGGTTGTTTTTACTATCAAATCAATAGTGTTGACTACGCTGGGCTACGGTATATTTTTATGCTGAAATTGAGGCACAAAAAAGAACATTTTATTACGGTAAATTCAAATGACAAATGACAAATGGTATAATAGTGGAATCCCGTGGTTAAAACTATTACAAACAAAACCTCTTACTCAAAATTTTTGAATAAGAGGCAACTATACATCGAACTAGTAACAACTTAAAAATTAATCTTTCAATTTTATAGCAATTATTTATTTCATTTCATTTCCTAAAACCATTTCTCTTTCGGTTCCTGGATAATACTTTGTATATGAGATTAAGTTATTTTCTTGTTCAATTAGTTTTTTTAATGCTTTTTTGGATAACCCAACAATTCTACCGGTATTCATATCTATAGATCTATTCATTCTAAACATTGAATCTATATTTTTAATAGGTTGGTATTCAAAAACACAGTATGTTCCAATAAAACCTACCTTCATAAAAAGTGCTTTAGGCTTTAGCTTAGGTTTATACTCATTGATATAGATGTTTTTACCATCACAGAATCCATATACTCTTCCTATACTTTTACCTTGTGCTTTGGTAATATCTAATTTAAAAAATGCTGTTTCCGCATCATCCAATATTCCGCCAGTATCTTTATATATTCTCAATACATCATAATCAAGTTCTATAGAAGGAGCATTGTTTTTGAATTCTTCAAAATTTTTGTAGATCCCTTTTTTCAGATGTGCCGTACCTGTAGTTAAAAAATCCTGTGCATTAAGTGATATACATCCAACTATTAAGAATATCAGGCTTGTAAGAGTATTTTTTGATTTCATAATATCTATAATGTTTTATTACACTACAAATATGGCTAAAAATCAGATAGTTACACAACAACTATCGTCGAAATACAATTTAGCTTCGGTGAATGGTAGGATTATGTCTTTAATGTGAAAATTTCAATCAAAAAAAATGAAATTTCCCCAAAATATATTAGATAAATATCAGATTAAATCTAGAAAAGAGCATTGACTTTTGTCTCAATCTTTAAAACAGATTCTTGATTAAATTTCTCTTTATATGCATTTATTATCCGAGTTATATCCAAGCTATCCTTGCTAGTCCCTTTGTTTAGGTAAATAATAACTTTACTTTTTTCTGAAGTTGTTATGCTATTCTTATTGGTCCAAAAACCTTTACTATTAATTTCGGTATAACCAGAAAAAACTTTGTCGATATAGTTATTTTTAAATAGATTCCATTCTCCTTCTGTTATTTCCTTACCGCTGTCTGATAGCCCAAAATACAATTCCGTTTTTACATAGTTATGCTTCATTCTTACTGTACTGCAAGAAACCATAGAACATATACTAAGTAAAAGTATACAAGTTTTTATACTCTTTATCATGTCAAAGGGATTATATAATACCATTTCTCAAGTGAAATTACCTGGTAAATTGTTTCTTTTTAATATGGCTTCAAAAAAAACAGTTCAATTCAGATTCTGGTAATTTCACATAAGAAATGGTATAACTCATAGATTAAATGACATTCTTATTTCTCTAAAGACAATCCAAAAGGATCCTCTATCGTATGTGCTGGTTGTGTAAACCATTTAGGACCATCTTCTGTCATATAGATATGATCTTCTAATCGAATCCCAAATTCATCTGGTACACATATCATAGGTTCATCACTAAAACACATTCCAGGAGTTAGAATTGCTTCTTCATGCCTAGCAATATATGGCCATTCGTGGATATCTAATCCAATTCCATGACCGGTACGATGTGGTAGTCCTGGTAATTTATAATCTGGTCCCAGTCCATTAGCTTCCAATGTCTTTCTAGAGGCATCATCTATTACAGAACACGGTTGTCCTAACTGAGCTGCAGCAAAGGCTGCAAGTTGGGTTTTCTTTTCCAGATTCCAGATCTTACGTTGTAAGTCATTAATTTCTCCATATACATAAGTTCGTGTAATATCTGATATATAGTTGTGTAACACACATCCGGTATCTATCAATACGATTTCGTTTTCTTCCAGGTCTTTTGGGTTTTTTACACCATGTGGAAACGAAGAATCTACTCCAAACAATACAATACAGAAATAAGATCCAGAAGGGATACCATATCGAATATGGGCTTCGTGGATAAAGTCGGTTACTTCTTTAGAACTAATTCCAGGTCGTAATATCCTTGCAGCAGCTTTCTGAACTTCCATAGTGATGTCCATAGCTACTTTCATTATTTCAATTTCAGCTTTGGATTTTATCATTCTGCAACCAGCTGTTACAGGCTTTGCATTTATCAGTGTATAGTCTGATTGTACATTTAGAATTCCATCAATAACAAAAAAAGGAGTTGCTTCATCCATAGCAATATTCCCATTAGTTACCCCTTTTCTTTTCAGGATATCCACAAATAAGGTATATGGACTTTCATGCTCTTCCCAGCAATGTACAGGACCTTCGATCATCATAAAATCCAGAATGGTACCTTCCTCGAATCTGGGGCCTATATAATGTACTTCTCCATCAGGAAATAATATCGCTCCTACCATTCGCTCACTAGAGTTCCAGCGAGTTCCTGTAAAATAAAATAGATTCGTACCCGCATGCAAATATGTAGCCGGAATACCTTGGTTTTTCATTAAATCACAAGCCTTATCAATTCTAGCCTGAAATTCTTCTTTTTGTATAGGTTTTGCAAGATGTGCTTTGGGTTCTATCGCATTTAATTCTTGTTCGATGGTAGAACCACCTACTCCTAATGTACTCATATATATTCTATTTATTTTGTAGTATAATTTTTATAACCTTTTATTACAGGCTTTCTTTAATTCGTTGTGTAATTTCTTCAATAGTTCCAAGTCCATCATACGTATGTACTTTTACTTTTGATTTCATATATTCAATAGCTGGTCTTGTAGCATCTTCAAAAACCTGAATCCTCTTCATATGGATATTAGGATCTATATCATCTTTTCTATCAGATGTTTCTGCTCTTTTTTTAGCTCTTTTTAACAACTCTTCTTTCGGAACTTCAATATTCAACACCTTCCCTATTTCCAACTTTTTTGAGGTCACAAGCGCTATTAAATCATCTACTTGTGGTCTTGTTCTAGGGTAACCATCCAATATAATCCCTTTACTCTCTTTATTTTCTTCTAAAATCTGACTAAAAAGATCTTTCATAATCGAATCAGGTACTAAATCACCTTTTTCTTCATATTCTGACATTATTTTCCCTATGCTTGTACCATGTTCCTTTTCAAGTCGACATCTATCTCCTGTTGAAATATGTTCAAACACTAAGAATTTCTGTAAAATTTCGCATTGTGTTCCTTTTCCTGAATACGGAGATCCTGTAATTATTAATATTTCCATCTATTCAATATGCTACTTTACTAAATTTTTCTTATTTATCAACTCCTCTATCTCTTCTATCTCAATAGGCATAGCCGCCGTGAGGTTAATATTTCCTGTTTCAGTAAGTACATAGTCATTTTCCAGACGACAACCTATCCCCTCTTCCGGAATATAAATACCAGGTTCGCAAGTTAATACCATTCCTGCTTCAAAAACTCTAGAATACAGACCTACATCATGTACATCTAGTCCTAAATGATGTGCAGTTCCATGCATAAAGTACTTTTTATACAATGGCTTATCTGGGTTCTGAGCAGCAACTTCAGAGGCATCTAACAGCCCTAATTTAATTAGCTGTTCTTCTACCAAACTCGCCATTTTTTTTTCATAATCCGCAGATAGGATACCTGGCTTTAATAGTTTACTTCCTTCCTTTAAGCAATGAAGTACTGCCGAATACACTTCCTTTTGTCGCTCTGAAAACTTACCATTTGAAGGTATACAGCGTGTAGTATCGCTATTATAATTCCCATAACATACTCCAAAATCCATTAAAATCATTTCTCCATCTTCACAGGTGTCATCATTCACATTATAATGTAATGCACAGGCGTTCTTCCCGGAAGCTACAATAGGCTTAAATGCATGTCTTGTTCCTCCACGTTTAACAAGTGTATAGGTCAACTCCGCCTCTAATTCATATTCTTTACAGTCTGGTTGCACGTTTTGTAATACCCGATGAAAACCTTCCACACTAATATCCGCTGCCTTTTGTATTAGTGCAACTTCTATTTCTGATTTTACGATACGTAACTCTCTGGTAATTTTAGCAGCTCTATGCAATTTATGTAACGGGTATTTATCTTTACACCAATCGATCATTCGATCTTGCTGTGTTTGCTGATTGTTGGTTACTCTCTTAATATGCTCATTATGTCCCAAATAAAAACCATCTGCCTCAAAAGCAATCAATTGTAGTATTTTTTCGAAATCATGTAACCATTCTACACGTTTGATACCTGAGATTTCACTCGCCTGTTCTTTGGTAAGTTTGTCACCATCCCATATTTTTATATGCTCATTTGTTTCTTTTACAAACAAAATTTCTCTATTCTCAGGCTTATAAGCATCCGGATATAATACCAAAATCGTTTCTTCCTGATCGATTCCGGATAAATAAAACAAATCATTATTCTGTGTAAAACCCATTACATCATCTGCATTGTTATGTTTTACATCATTAGAAGTAAGAATGGTAATCGTATTTTTTTTGGTTTTAGCAATAAAGTTTTTTCTATTCTTTATAAAAAGGGAATTAGGTATAGTTTGGTAGCGCATCGTATATGTTTTCTGACTGTATAAAATGATGTATTTAGTTTCCTGTATTCAATTATGTACAGAATCGCAGCAATTTATAAGTTGTTTTCCTCTTTTTATACATTTTAACCTTATATTTTATAAACAAAATGTGTTTTTTATTCACCACTATGTATTCTTCTAATTCTTTGGGCTACTTGCTTAGAGAATAGCTTTGAGCCACTATCGTTTAGATGCGATGGATCATGGAATAGCTCATTCTTATGTATAAAATCTGGATTATTTATGAAATCTATAAAAGAAACATTTTCGGCTCTTATAATCTCTTTTATTTTAGAAAATGATATATTCTTCGAATGATCCACTTCATTATACGATGGAGAGGTTACAAATACCAGATTTATATTCTTCTTCTTTACGGTAATAATGATGTTTTTTAACGTATTAACAAAATTTTGATCTATTACATCTCCCCTATTTTCTCTATTATTATCTTCTTTATGTCTTTGATCATTGCTCTTTTTTATAGTTCCAAACAAAGGGCGATATCCTTTATAATCAACCTGTGGAGATGCACCATATCGAATGATATGCATAATAGTAGAATTCATCTGATACAGATGAAAAAACAGCTTCACATCTACAAAATTTGATCGTAATCCTAAAACGGGTTTTAACTCTTTGCTATACTCGTCATAATACGGATGTAAATCACTAAGACGACTATACGCCTCTTCAAACTCTAACAAAAAATCCTCATCAATATTTAGAATAATCGTTTTTGGCGTATATCTTTTTAGAATCATGTCCAAAAGCGCTAAATGATATACTAACTGTTGTCCTTCGGCACCTGCATTATAACAGCTTTTACCTAACTCTTTTTCAATAACCTCAGGTACATAATGTCGATGTGCATGCGAACTTCCCAAAATTAAAATCTCTGCTTCCGTCTCTTTAATCGCTTGAGTAGATCTGGCATACTTTCCCGTTTCCTGACTATAGAAAAACTGTTTGGTAATGTATCCTAAAGAAAAATCAATCACTAAAAGAATCAGAATAAATTTTATTCCTTTCCTCAGTGTCTCTATGTGCTTTTTTCCTATCATTCCCTAAAATTGAAAGTATATAAACTGACCTTTCCCAAAAACTCCGAAATATAATATCATACATACGACTATTGCATATCCCGCCATTCTAACGAATTCTAATTTATGCTTCGAAATAGAAAATAAGGTAGCAAAATATTCTTTTTTTAGTTCTACCAATACCAATATAAAAATGGCCAATGTAGCATATAAGGAAGCCGTAACATCATCACCACTGCCTATAAATAGGCTTCCGGGCGTCATAAAAATGGTTTTTACAATATATAGTGCTTGTTCGATACTCGCTGCTCTAAAGAATATCCATGCAAAATTGATGAGGATAAATGTACTAAGAATATTGAATAGTCCTTTTCTTTCTTTTTTGAAAAGTAAGATTTCCAGTATTAGATAGATACCATTTAATCCTCCCCAAACAACAAATGTCCAATTGGCACCATGCCATAAACCACTAATCAAAAAAGTAATAAACAAGTTAAAAAACCATCTAGGTTTTGCTACTCTATTACCTCCTAAGGGAATGTACAGATAGTCTCTAAACCAAGTGGATAACGAAATATGCCATCTGGACCAAAATTCGCTGACAGACGCGGCAAAGTAAGGCCGCCTAAAATTAGTCATCAGATCAAACCCAAAAAGCTTTGCAGTACCGATTGCAATTAATGAATATCCTGCAAAATCTCCATAGATCTGAAAAGCAAATAATACGGTAGCCGCAATAAAAGTTAAACCCTCGTGATTTTCGATATTATTATATACCGCATTTACATAAATCGCTGCTCTATCGGCAACCACCAACTTTAAAAAGAAACCCCAAATCATCATCTTACAACCAGAGGTTATACACAATTTTTGAAACTTTCTTTCATGTAAGAATTGAGGAATTAAATTGGTTGCTCTCTCTATCGGACCTGCTACCAATTGTGGGAAAAAGGAAACAAATGCCCCAAAAGCTATAAAATCTGAAGTAGGTATTAATTTTTTTCTATAAATATCAATAGAATATGACAAGGTTTGAAATGTATAAAATGATATACCTACCGGTAGTATTACTTGTAATGCCCAGGTGCTCTGAGAATTGTACCCTACGGATGCGAGGAGATCTATCCAAGAGTCCATAAAAAAGTTAAAATATTTAAAGAATCCTAGTAACCCTAGATTAAATAAAACGCTAAGATAGAGCCACCTTTTTCTTATGATTTTTGTATCCGATTTATATATTCTAAGCCCTACGGTATAATCTACAATGGTACTCACGGCAATTAATGATAAAAAACGCCAATCCCACCAACCATAAAACACATAACTAGCCACTAACAAAAGGATATTCTGAAGTTTTCGGCTTTTGGGAACTATATACCAATAGATTAGAAATACAACCACTAAAAAAATTAAGAAGTCAAATGAGTTAAAAAGCATGTTTGTATTTCTAAAAACTTATTTCTTGGCACTATACCATTTTCCTATGCAAATATATACGGAATGTCAATATTTCATAGAAAATCAATTATTCTTTCTTTACTATTTTGATGGATGACGTAAATTTTTAAAAAATCTCAAAAGTTTACTACCTCTTATCCAATCTACTCTTAGCAACGTACTTTTTTGGGCTAGCAAAGAATCCGAAGATTCATAAATTATTAATTAAATGGAAACCTCATAAGCCAAAACGAAAGAAAATTGGATCAAATTTATCCCCTCATAAATCTATGAAGATTAAACTCACTGATGGCTATAATAACTCAATTTTGGTATCAAATTTCACCAAATCAACTGACATATTAATAGAATCATACTGTATACTCGTTTCTGACTCATATAAGTTTTTCTTTGGAAAATCATTATTTTCTAAATTCAGTTTATTCTTAGTATCTATACGTGTAGTTACACTTAATGAAACCGTTGCAATAGAAAGTAATACCAAAGGAATCAACAATTTTTTCATTATTCTAAGTTTTTAAATTAGTAAACTTATCACACTATTTCTTACATAATGTATCCTAAAAGTCTGATTAACTTATGTAATCTTTAGAGAAATGCTTTGAGAAAAGTTGAGAAACTTCGATAAAAGAAATTTTTAATGGATAAAGAACATTATACACAGAAGAATAAAAGAAAGATACACTCTCACCATATTCAACTAATTATGATTTAGTAATGTGGTTTCCAGTTTATTTTTAGTTTCAATAAACAAATCACTCAGTTGTATGGGCTATATTTCTTGGCAGCGCGTTTAAACATAAATGCATGAGTAAGGTTTTTTAATTCTATCATTTCACGAATAGAAAGCTCCGAAAAGGTTCTCAAAAGTATAAATGAATCCCTGAATTAAAATCCATTCATTTAACCCAGATTATTAATATCATTCGTTAAGTTAGGTGTATCAGCAACAAAAATAAGTAATCACTACTGGTATAAAAAACCTATATCTCAATCTTAAACTTTCGTTTTACGGCATTAAACTTTCCATTTGCTCCCAGTGGAATGGTATCTACAATATGTACCGTATAGTTTAGGTTCTGCCCTAGTCTATCTTTTAGGTTACTTAACAGCTTTTCTTGCATCGTAGTATCAAATTCTTTATCTACAATAGCATTCACGGTGATACTTTTGGGATCATCTTGGATAATCTGACTTTTTACAATGCCTTTTAATCCTTTATACGCGGTATCCATTCGACCTACATATCCCTTTTCTTCGGTCCAAAGGATATCGTCCTCTCTACCTGTTAACTTTTCTATAGTAGGCATTACGCATCCGCAAGTACAGGTACTATTCTGTTCAGAAAGTAAGACAGTATCTTCTATATTATAGCGTATCAGAGGAGTTTTTAGATTGGTAAAACTAGTGACTACCAATTGCGCAACTTCTCCCGGTTTTGCAATTGCTCCTTTGGTATTTATGAATTCAAAAACTCCAGAATCTATATTAAGGTGTAAATTCCCTTCTGTACATTCTGTAATAAAGGGACTTCCTTCACTGGATGCATATTGATTGTATACATTGCACCCAAAAGCCTTCTCCATTTCTATTCGTTGGTAATCATATAAGGTTTCGGCAGTTACAGCGATTGCTTTAGGTATCCATTTAAGTGGAATATTGTTTTCATTAATATACTTACTAATGATATAGATCGCAGAAGGGTAGCCATCTAACAATTCTGGTTTAAAGGTGTTTAGCCTCTTAATATAATGTGGTAAATTATCTTCTGTTAGATGATAAGTAGACATCAATAGTTGATTCTCGAAATAATTATACACCCAAAATGGAGGTTTTTTGGTAGTTGGTTCTACGATTAAACGTCCGGATAAACGTACTTGTCGCACTCTTTTGGTTTCTAGTCCAATTGCTTTATGAAAACGTCTCCATAATGCAAAAGATCGATTAATTGACTCTTTGTCTAGATAATTGATTGTAGGGGCACCAGAGGTACCACTGGTATAACCCACCCCATCTGTAGGCCTATTTTTATTTACGATAGCATCATACTCCGTTTTTCGTTCGGACTTGGTGAGAATAGGCATTTTTCGCAATACCAGATAAGGATCCGTAGCAATATCCTCTTTATTAATTCCCAGTGCTTTATACTTAGCAGCATACCAATCTGAAGATTCATATGCCTCAGTTAATAATAACTGTAGTTTTTTCTTTTGATAGATACGTAAGGTATCGATATCAGTATTCCACAATTCAATGTACTCTTGTAAGTATTGGTCAAAAGCTGTAGTATACCGCTGTTTACTGTTTTGATATGCTTTTATGTTTAATAACAAAAACTTAAACGGATATGGAAGTTTCTGGTATATTTTTTCTTGTATCTTCCCCATAATTAGTTGGTAATCTGTTGTAAATAAAAGTTTTCTATTTTTTTTGTATTCGAAACAATATCATAGTCACCATGTACAATCTGATCTCTATTAGATTGTTTTGTATACGGATGTAATGCTACGATATTATCTGCCCATACTTTTTCCGGGGTATTGATAGACAGAAACTGTATATCACCTGTTAGGCTCACCTCTGTAGTAATGGTATCTGAAGCTACAATCTTAAGACCTGCTGCCTGTGCTTCTATCAATGTAACGGGTAATCCTTCATAAAAAGATGGGAATACAAAAACATCCAACATCTGTAACAACTCAGGTATATCAGAACGTACTCCAAGTATTTTTACTTTACCAAAAACACCCAGGCTTTTGGCTTCTGATTCGATTTTTGCTCGTAGTCCACCATCCCCTATCAATATCAAAATGCTATTCGCATGCTGTTTTACAACTTCTGTAAATATCTTTAGTAAGAAAGAATGGTTTTTCTGAGTATTAAATCGTCCTACATGTCCTAATACTAACGTATTATTAATACCAAATTCCGTTTTATAGGCATTAGATACGGCTGGGTTATATATAAATTTTTCGGTATCAATGGCATTGTTCATGGTTCGGAATTTTGTGTCTTTACCGAACAACCATTTACCTGCTTTATCTCCGCATGAAAAATAATGCGTGGTATGTTTATGGATTTTATTTTTTAGCTGAAACTTAACTAACTTCTTAAAAGTTTCCTTTAGGTTTTCTTTATTAGGAACTAAATCACTGAGTGTTATCTTTTCGATCGCAATATGTGCATGTGCAATTCTACAAGGAATATTAAACTCTTGGGCGATCTTAAGCGGAAAAGGACTAAAGGTATTGAGATGGGAATGTACGATCTGATATTCTGTATGCTCCGCAAAAAAATTTCGTAAGGCAGCGTAATATGTTCCGGGAACTAAGGGATTAATAGGATCGAATGTATATATCTTACCTCCCAACTCTTTTATTTCCTGATCAAAAGCTCCTTCTTCTTTTCTATGGACTAAAAAATCAAACTGAATTTTCTTGGTATCAATCTTCCGATAATAGTTCATAATCATGGATTCTGCTCCTCCTCGATTCATGATAGTAAACACTTGTAAAACTCTAATCACTCCCATTATAATTTTCCCTTTGTTTTTATACGGATATATATGTTTAGTGCAACTCCGAAGGGAATAGCCAGTATCGTGGTAAGTTTTTTTGGTGATTCACTTATAAACCCAGTGTTTTTGGTAAATATTGCACTAGAAACATAATGAATTGCATTCTTAAATCGATCCTTAAAATTCTTTGCTAATTTCATTCTACTCTTTCTGGAAAATGCAAACCCTTTAGGGTGTCTTCTATACTGTTTCAGGATGTTAAGACTGGAGCCATCTTCCATATATTCTACTTCGCAAAACACTTCATTCACAGGTAATAATTTAAAATCCTGATCAATCAATTGGTATAGATATCCCAATGGTACGAAACGTTCTCCTTCGAAAATAGGGTAAGTCGGATATTTCTTTACTACTTCTGTGCGATATACCAATTTTTTATCCCCAGTTACTCCATGTTTATTATAGATATCATAAAGCGTAGTTTCTGTTAGATGCTCTGGTATCTTGGTACCAATTAAGTTTCCCTTGGTATCGGCATCCAACCCGACAATCCCAGCATATTCTGGCTTGTCTTTGATAGTTTCCCAGGCATCCAGAATTTTTTGTACACCTTCTCTCGCCATACAATCATCACTATCAATACACACGTTCAGGGTCGTTTCGGTCAATCGATACGCGGCATTATGACCTCCATGCATGCCTTGATTATCCTGATAATGATAAACAATATCAATTTTTTTTTCTTCTATCCAGGAGGCTACGAGTTCTTTGGTATTATCCATAGATCCATCATCGATAATCAACCATAAGAAATCCTGATTGGATTGTTCTATAAGACTTTGATAACATTTGTGTAAGATATAAGCCCGATTATATGTTGGCGTAAAGACCGTTAAGGTTTTCATTGTGTGGTTAGTTTTGTTTATAGTTATCCCCAATATAAATAGTACATAAAATATGTAAATCCAAAATATGCGACCATCACTTTACCTATCATAAAATGATGATCCTTAAAAAATTTTTGTTTCAAAAATGGATAGATGATCAATAATGCCATCATAAACCAAGATAAATATGCAAACCTGTTAGAAAAATTTGCTCTAATAACCAATACCCAGAATCCATTACAAATAAGATAAGTATTAAATAATTGATAGTAAAAAGAGTCTTTAAAACCTCTTTTAAAGATAAAATACCAGCCTGCAAAAATAGGAAACGAACTATAGAACAAAAAGTCCCATCGAAATCCTGTACTTGCAAATGTACCGGCTTCCGCTTGCGAAGTCAAGTAACCAGATAGTCGTTCATCACTTCCAAACCCAAGATTACTGAAAATAGATATAAAAACACTACCTAGCACTAATGATATAGGGATGCATGCCAACCAACCCTTAAAATATACTTTAGGGTTATTATAAAAACAAGTTACAATGAATGCAAAGATGGGCAAGAATAAAGTTTTATGAAATAATATCGCCCAAAGGAAAAACAAGGTTAATACGAATTTATTTTTATGATAACATAACCCCCATAAAAAAATAGATGTTGCAGCCCCATTCCTCACACCATTAACGCCGTAGGTCCAAAAGGAAAAGGATACAATAAACAACACGAAAGCATAATACCAATATTGCCTAAAAAGTGTTTTAGAAATTTTATACAACGGATATATATATATAAAGGCACAAATGGTAAAAAAGGTATATGGAGTAACAACCTGTGCGAGTGTACGCATAAATATATGCCAGCCATAATCATTTACTTCTGGAATTTCTCCTCCCAATTGATAATTTCTAAATGTAACAATGTAATTTACCATATCACCAAACACACCATGTATAGGCCTTTGTCCTATATAAATGATAAGAGCTACTAATAAAATATATCCCGAAACATTAACGAATACAAGATTCTTATCATCGTTTATTTCCAGTATCCTAGTATGTAATAGTGTAAACAATACCAAAAAGAAACACAAATTGATATAAATAGGGTAATACGACATAACAGGCACCATATCCATCATAGGCTAATATTCATTAAAGTATTACTATCCTTACAATTCATTTTTACTTCTGTAAATTACTATATATAGAATCACATAGCACTTTTGTAAATTCTGCTCCCGCAAATTTATCTATATGATGCCCATCATAGGTCTTATATTTTTTTTTATATCGATTAAAATCAAAATATGAAATATGTTTTATTTCGGCAATCGAATCAATAATACTATTAAAATTTGGAAAATTCGTATTTTCATAGTCCAAAAATTCCTCTCCTATCGGCATTCGTACCAAAAATACCGTTCCATGCGTATCTAACCTTTCTATAAGCTCTCCTAAACTCTGAATTCTGATTTTAGATAATTTGGCTCCTTTGGTATCGGACAAGAAAAGATCTATTTGATGTTTTTTCCATTCCAGAAACATTTTTTCGTCTGTTGGCAAGTTAGCTTCTTCTAACCATCCATCTTTATGAACTTTAGAGTTCCCTCTAAACAGTGCTTTAAAATGGAAGAATGATAAATTTTTAATAAGGTATTCGTAGTTAGGATTCATAGTTACAAACTCCATATTATGTGGTGGCTGTCCTTCTTCTCTAAACTGCCCTATCTCATCATTATAATCCCGATGTGATGTTAGCATCTCTGGAGTAACAGATATTACAAAAATACCGTTGTCCCCAGATGTGTCTAGTTTCTTAAAAATACTTTCGTTGTACAGTGGTCCTATCATCGCCTGAGCAATTGTAAAACTATAATTAAGTACAGGAGTATCATATCCTTTTCCCTGAAAATATGAATTCATAACCGCTGGTTGAATTCCCTGAAAAGCTCTGGAATCTCCTATAATCATAGATTTCGTTTTAGGAGTTGTAAATTTTTCATAGAAATAATCTACATTTCCTCCATAATTCTTCAATACAAAGGTCACAATTGCCAGACAAATTCCTAAAAAAAGACTTAATTTTAATATCAAAACCCTCATAGCTGTTAAAATTGAAAGTATATAAAAGTTTCTGAACTCCTACCAAAAAATAATATCAGTATAAATAGTAGTATATAAGAACCCCATCGAAGATACACATTATACGAACTTATTTCAAAATCATGTTTTCTTTCTCTATGAATCCATTCTACAAACATATACAATCCAATCAAAGCAAATGTAATGAATACCAAACTGTTCACGATTCCTGTTGGTCTTTGTAGCATACTACCTGAGAAAGTTTTACCTAAATAGCTAAAAGCATCTACTATAGTATCGGCTCTGAAAAATACATCCGTAAACATAATTAGTATAAACAATGATAGCATTCTAAAAACTTCTTTTAACGATGGTAGTAATTTCCCTTTTGCAACTACCTGTGAAGTATTCATTTTTCCAGAATATACCAAAGGGATAAAATAGATTCCATGGAGTAATCCATATAAAACAAATGTCCAATTAGCCCCATGCCAAAAACCTACAAAAACAAAAGTGGTTATAATAGAAATCATAAGCCCTTTCTTATGATGTCTTCTCAGCATAAAAGAAAGTGGTGTAAACACGTAGTCCATCATCCAAGTGGTCAATGAAATATGCCAATTTCTCCAAAAGTCACCTATGTTCGTAGAAAAAAACGGAGTGGAAAAATTACGCATCAGCTGGATCCCGAATAATTTTGATACCCCAATTGCCATATTGGAATATCCGGAGAAATCTGCATACAATTGTATAGCATAAAAGAATATCCCCAATAGTAATGTACTTCCTGGTTGCTGCTCATAATTAGCAAAAATGGGGTTTGCAATAGCGGCACAATTTTCTGCGATTACTATTTTGGCAAATAACCCCCATAAAATCTGTCGCAAACCATCTACAAAAGCATGATACTCTAACACTCTTTTTTCCTCTAATTGTGGAATTAGATTGGCTGCTCTTTCTATAGGTCCAGATAATATTTTCGGAAAAAATGCTACAAATAAGGAAAAGTCTAATAGATTTCTGGTGGGTTCTATTTCATCATTGTACACATCCATGAGGTACCCTAATGTCTGAAATGTAAAGAAACTAATTCCCAATGGTAATAAAATCTGAAATGAAGTGTTTCCTGATTCTAATCCAAAGATATTTAAAATTTCATAAAAACCTTCATAGAAAAAATTAACGTACTTAAAATATAACAATAGACCTATATTAAATATAGATCCTATGTATAAAAACAAGCTTCTTTTTTTTTCATCCTCCTCATTATGGATCTTAATTCCTAAATAATAATTGACCAGGATACTCGCTATCAACAGAGCAAGAAATCTCCAATCAGCCCAAGCATAGAAAAATAAACTTGCGGTTAATAAAAAGACATTTTGCAATGTACTGGTTCTTTTAAACAACAACCAATATAATAATAGTACAGGTAGTATAAAGGCCAAAAAATCTAATGAATTAAAAACCAAAACAGTTTTATGCTTTATTCTGAATAAGAGTAACTAAAGCTCCCATATTCTTTAATTTGTTTAACTCTCTTAGCTTAAATTTGATATTAAACTCTTCCTCTATCTTCGTGATAATCATCATATGTGATAGGGAATTCCATCCGTCTACATCCTTGGCCGTTAATTCATCATGAATCTCGAAGTTATTATGCTCCAGTATGGATGTAAGAACATCCTTTACTTTGTTTTTAATTGTATGTAATTCCATTGGTTTATTAGTACTAATTATCCTTAAAATAATTCTTTTAATTTCTTTCTATCCGTCTTTCCATTGGTATTCAAAGGAAATTTATCAACAAACTTTACCTGGGTGGGTATCATGTATGGTGGTAATTTTGTTTTTAAAGATTCAATCAATTCTTTGGTATCGAATACCAATGATTCGATTGCCAATCCTATTTCGGTATGATGTATCGCATTCTTAAATGCGATTGCTACAGCATTGGTTTTACTTAATATTGCTTTAGTTTCGAACTCGATTTCTGATATTTCAACCCTAAATCCCTGGATTTTAGCCTGAAAATCTATTCTCCCTAAATATAAAATATCCCCTTCATCATCCATTGAGCACAAATCTCCAGTTCTATAAAACCTGGTTTGTTTTCCTTTATATTCCTTATTAAAAAATACTTCTTTATTCTTCTCTTCGTTTTTCCAATATCCCTGTGTTAATTGCGCACCACTTAAACATAATTCTCCACTCTCTCCATTCGCTACCTCATTTTCATCCTCATCTACAATTAATGTAATGGTATTTTTCATGCTTTTACCAATAGTCAATACACCATTATGGGTTTTATTGCTATCATTTCTACGATATGTATAATCGGTACAAAATATGGTACACTCGGTAGGGCCATATACATTATCAATGGTAGCATTAGGTATACAGCTACTCCATTCTTCTGTTACATCTAGTGGCAACGCCTCTCCACAAAATAGACTATATCGTACTGACGTACAATCAATTTCATCGAAATATGGTCTTAGATAATGCAATATGGAAGGAACCATTAACATAAAAGTAAGCTTATGATCCTCCATTAATTCGAAAATATAACTGTATTTTATCTCTTCTTTTGGTATCGTATAGATACAAGCTCCTTTAAGAATGGGTGCCAAATATGAGAATACTGATAAATCAAAGGTCAATTCGAACATTTGCAAACATCTATCGGTACTGTCTAGAGTATAATCCAATGCCCAAAAAGCCTCTATAAAACCTTCCAAATTACCAAACGTAATAGGAACTCCCTTTGGAGTACCAGTAGTACCAGAAGTAAAAAATATGTACCCTAAATCTTCTGCTTTTACTGATACAGGTATCAAATCAATTTGTACAGTATCTAATATTCTGGTGGAAATAGTATTATGCGTCTTAAAAACCTGATCGGTTGAAGAATCTAGAATGGCGTTAACCTCTGCTTCTCTAATAATTACTTCATTTCTGGAAACTGGAAAATCAGGATGTATAGGCACATAACCTTTTCCCTCCATCCATAAAGCAATAATAGATGCGTAGGTATGTATATCATTATTCGTTATAAGCCCTACTACTGCTTCATCATTTGCAACAGTATTCCTTATAACATTCCTAATATCAGAAATTACCTGAGCAAAATCTTTATAGGTATGATATGTACCCTCTATATAAAAAGCATTCATGTCTCTATGCTCCTCTATAGATTTTTGTATTTCTACGAGTAAATTCATCCCAATACATTCTTGTTGTCTAGCACATCATGTATACTACCGGATGCTAATACCATTTATCATTTGAATTTACCATAATAAAATGTTCTTTTTTGTGCCTCAATTTCAGAATAAAAATAAATCGTAGCCTAGCTATGCTTGATTTTTATTCTTCATTGAAACAAAAAAATCTTTATTTTATTTTCTAGTAAATTCAAACAATAACTGGTATAACATAAAAGATACATCACAGTACTACATTAATGTAATGATTATATATGTTGTGTAACAACTATATAACCCTTTTTCCGTCTTTTTTTACAATCCTTGCCGGATTACCAACTACTACGCAATTATCAGGAACGTCTTTTACTACAACAGATCCTGCTCCAATTACGCTATTATTACCTATAGTAATATCACCAATTATAATCGCTCCGGTATACACCGATACATTATCACCTATGGTAGGTCGTTTCCCGTCAACCTCTCCAACGGTTACCAAATGGTTTACATAAAAGCATTCTCCAATAGAATTCGCATTTAGAATGGTACTATACGGATGTCCCGTAAGAATACCACCACCTAGCTTGGTATTAATATCAATAATAAAATATTTTTCTTTTCTACAATATAGATTAAGAATATGTGTAATAAATCCCCGACATCTAAAATAAAAAATTGTTCTGAAATCTGGCGAATTTGTAAGAAAAGATAATAACAATTTGATATTTCCGCCTTGTAATCCTCTCTTTTCCTTCCATCTTACGATATCTTTATCTATACTCTCCTTATTCTTACTTGTTTTATATACAAGTATATGAGGTATTAGAAAAAAGTAGTAAATATAATCAATTAATTGTCTCATTTTCTATCTTTTACCTGGATTACATTTCTAAACATATCCATCCATTGATTCATTATGGTGTTTACTTCATATTTTACAGCATTCTTCCGAGCATATACTCCCATTGTTTTTAAGTACTCGGTATTAGCTAATAACTCATTAAGATGATTTGCAAATTCTTCATTGTCATACAAGGGAATCAAAGAACCATCTTTTTTATCATTGATGATATTTCTTGGGCCATTAGGGCAGTCAAAAGATACAATAGGCAATCCACATGCTTGCGCCTCCAGCAATACTAACGGAAAACACTCATTATGTGAGGTCATAAGAAAAACGGCAGCATGTAGCATTTCGTCTTGTATGGTATTGCTCGATCCTTTTAAAACCAATGACTCCTGAAGCCCATATCCATCAATCTTATCTTGTAACATCTTCATATATCCTATATCACCTGTTCCATATATATGAAGTTTCCAATTGTTCTTTTTAGCCTGAAAAAGGTTCCAAATATCAATCAAAGTATCATATCCTTTTACAGGAGCAATTCTACCAACTGCGATAGCAACTTTGCTATCTAAAGGTGCTGTGGTATCGGGATAAAAAGTAAGTGGATTACCAATCACAATCGTATTATCCGATTTATAATATGCTTTTTCATCCTTATTTAGTACTACCAGCTTGTCATATTTACTTTCTACATAGTCCGCAAACTTGAAAAAGTATTTTTTATATTTATTCTTCGGTTTTGTTCTGGCTGCCACCTCAATGTGCTTTGAGTAATGAAACTCCTTTATTTTAGGCACTTTTTTACAGACAAAAGGCATAAAATATGTATCTGTACTATGACTACATACGACTAAGACATCGGGTTTTATGTTTTTAATCTGAGAACGTATTGCAAAAATATGCTTTGGTAGCTTTCTTAGGTTTTTTGGATGAAAGTATGATATATCTCGTTGGTAATTTACACCTAAATCTATGAAAGTAATCTTGTTATTAAACTCATAACAAGAAGGTATCCCCTTTTGCTCAGAGGTAATAATAAACACCTCATTTTCTGGATTGAGAACTAAATGATTCGCTTTGATAGAAAGTACTCTTTCGATTCCGCCATGGGTATGTACCTGATCAATAACAAAGACTATCTTCATGCTAATTCGAAATTAAACTAGTAAACAAATCATTCCATTCCGATCCAATTTTTTTAGGCATATATCTATTTACACTTATTCTTGCATTTTTGCCCATAGATTTTCTCATTTCATCGTTATCTATCAAAAGTTTTATAGCATTCGCCAAACCTTCAGTATCACCATTTTTTATCAAAATTCCGTTTTCTTTATTGGTAATAATATCAGAAGGACCAAATGGACAATCGAACGAAACGCATGGTACTCCGTAAGCCATTGCCTCTGTTAACACCATTCCAAACCCCTCATACCTTGACGACATAACATAAATTGAAGCTTCTTGATATTTTTCTGCAATATTTTTTACTGGTTGATAGAAATTCACTTTACTACCAATTTTTAACGCGCCTGCTTGTTCTACTAACCCTTCCGATTCATTGATTGTTCCATATATATTTAAAGTCCATTCCGGATAAGTATCTGTTACTATTTTCCAACTTTTTAATAAACGATCATATCCTTTTTGATAACTTTGTTTTCCAACTGCCAAAACATTTTTATTGACAAGCTTACTCTGTTTCTCTGGACAAAAAGATAAAGGATTAGGAATAACCACAATATTCTTAAAATTCCATTCTTTAAGATTCCCATTGGTAAGTACAACAAAACGATCATAAAATCGACCTCCAAAATTCATAAGACTAAATTTAATCTTCGTATTAATCTTATTGAAAATTGAAGGAGCATCTTTTCTTATTACCACATTTTTTGACACATGTCTTTCATATATCATCGGGCATGGCTTTTTTACTATTATTGGAACAAAAAAACCTTTCAGGCCATCATCGCATACAGCAATCACATGTGGGCTAATTTTTTTTATAATCTCATTAAGACCTGAGATATAGGCAAACATTTTTGATATTGGATTTCCTATCGCTTCAATATTGTGATAAGTTATCTTGGAGCTAAAATCATAAAAGAGATTTTCATTATCTTGATTAAGAGTTATTATATGTATTTTATAATCAAATTCATCAGCCAACATGGTGGCTTTTATGGATAGAACTCTTTCTAACCCCCCCGGACCATCTATACGATTTACAATATAAACAAGTATCATTTTATCAAATTGAATTCTATTAGTTAGATAATATTAAGCAACCAAAAACATCATAATCATCTATAGTAAAGCCAAAATATTTTTACCCCTCCCAAAGAAAACAAAAAACTTATAAAAAATTAATTAATAAGAATTTATACCTATAAGATATTTGAATATTTTTCCTTAATTAAAAATTAAACGTATTCTTCTTCTTGTAATCTTACATTGTGAATCTAGAAGCGCTATTAATTCATTTCTAAAAACCTCAATATAAATTATTACAATTCGCTTTATATTATATTAAATTGTTTTTAAGAGGGTTTAGTTAAAAAAATAATTAATTATAATTTCTAGACATTCATCCCAATTAAAGCACTCAAAATTAGTAAAATTATTGATTAAGAAAAACGTTTAATGTCATTTAATCCGACTATTAATTATTAGGGTAATTAGTTCATAAAAAACCTTAGCCACCACATCTGAAATGGTTTTGGTGAAAATATTTTTTTAATTATTGTTTATCTATTTTTATGGGTGTACGACAAATTTCCCATTTGTTAGGAATTTGTATCTTTATTAGAAACAATGGATTTTAAATCTCGCGCTACCGAATTTCTTTCAAAACATTTAGAAGAATGGGAATCAGACCCAATACGTATGCGTAGCGGTTATGATTACGAGTTGTCATATGCAGTAATGATGAAAAAATTTGAGAAGGAACTCTTACAATTGTCCGTTGGCAATGTTTCCAAGAGCAAAACTCAAAAAAAAAAAAAAACTCCAAACTCGATTTGGAAAAATAACCTTATGTAAGAATCATATTTTATCCAAAACGGTTGGCTCTATGAATATTAGTAGTCTAACCCAAGAAACGATGTGTTATATCGGTCAGCATTTGGTTTTTCGTGATGCAGAAGAAGTGCTCAATAATTTAACAGGAGCCAATATCAATTCTAAGCAAATCGAGCGTGTTTGCCACCAATATGGGCAATGGATCGAGGAAGAAGATAATCGTATTATTTCTAAAGCTATTTACAAAGAATATGACCCGCAGAAGGCTAATGAACTTCATTATGTAAGTGTGGACGGAGCGATGTACTTAACAAGGGAAGAAAGCTGGAAGGAGAGTAAGTTGGGACGGACATATCAACTCAAGGATATTGTTGAAGTAAGTCCAAAACGAACAGAATTAACCAAATCTACCTATGTCACCCATCTGGGAGACTATAAAGAGTTCATTTCCAAAATGGACTATCATTTAGAGAACCTGAACAACATTGTATTTATAGCCGATGGTGCCAGATGGATTTGGAAGTGGATAAAACAACACTATCCTGATAGCCTACAGATCTTGGATTATTACCATAGCAAAGAACATTTATGTGAATTTGCCAAATTATATTATCAAAGACCAAAACAAAAGGTATAAGTGGATCGATAGACTTTCCCAAACAATGTTAGATAAAGGCATTGACCCCATTATTGAAGCCCTTGAAAAACTCCCCCAAGCAACAAAAGACAACAGTAAAAAGAAAAAGGTTAATCAATTATTACAAACAAAACAAAGATAGGATGCAGTATCATAAATACCTTAAAGAAGGACTCCTGATAGGTTCTGGCGCTATAGAATCTGCGCATAAAGATGTACTGCAACAACGATTAAAATTATCTGGGCAGCGATGGACAATGAAAAGGATTCCAACAAATGGCGCAGCTAAGAGTAGTATACAAAAGCAAACAAGAACACAGAATCAAACAATTATGTCAAAATGCGGCTTAAAGGAAATTTGTCGTACACCATTTTTATTTTCCCAATAAACCTTTAAAATTTCTTTTGAGTTGGTATTTATTGACAACACAATTCTTTTCTATCAGATTGTTTTTAAAACCTTTATTATCATTTTTTTTTCGGGATTGATTTCCGGAGAATAAGGAATAACAAAAAATACTTCTATCTTGTATTTATGAAATTTTAACCTGCTTATGCGCAGAACTTCATGATGAGACTCTCAAGTGAAATAAAACCTAGTATTTTTTATCATATTACCGCTTTCAAAGTACAAGTAAATATGGTTATACTTCATGAAATATAAGCCTGCTTATCAAAAACTATCATATAACCTTGTTATATATACTCGAAATATGAGCCTACTCATCAAAAACTATTGCATAACTCTATCTAAACCTACTCTAAGAAACTAGCAATTAAACACTTAACATTCCAATCTTTTTCATTCTTTTATGTATTGATTTAATACTACTTTTTTATCTAAAACACCCATCCTTATACCAGCGCACCTACTCGCCCATAGCTATCACTATGTCGCCTTCAAAGGAAGGAGTTTAAAGTCTCCCTTTGGAAGAGATTTAGAGGGATGTATACAGTATTTTCCTGTTATATATCAAAATAAAATCGATCGATTCTAATATGCATTTTAGGCTTTGCTCCTGCTCCTTAAAGTTAGAAACTTTATGTTACAGTGAAACAATGTCTTTGAGTCCTGGTTAAACAAAGCACTAGTTTTTGAAGCATTTGGAAAATTGTAATAGACCTTCTAATGCTTAAAACAGGTTTAGCCATTGCTCCACTTTTTTTATAAAATAGAGATATTATCCGTTATAAAAAATACTTTTTGCCTGCTGTATTTTATCATCTACTCTAAGGTTTTCTCAAATACTTCATTATTGAATTCTTTTTCAAATAACATAAACCGCAAGCTGCCTTATTACTATTGTAAGAAATCATATTAACCTTAAAGCATTTTCCTATTGCTTCAATGATGGGCGTTTGGTTTCTCATCTAACTTTGAAGGGAGTTTTAGAGTGATGTAAATCGAATTTCATTAAAAAATTTATAATTTTAAATTTACTTGTTAAAATGATAAAATAATACCAAGATGTATTTATTTGTAATTCTAAAAATATTGAGTTCATTGGTCGCTTTTTAACCGAATTTTCCGATATTTGACTCAATTAAAACAAGGTAACAATAACCAATTTTCCCGAAAAATATACATTTCATCGGTTTAAAACACAATATCATCGATTAATCACCGTTAGATATTAAAATCTATATAAGATATAAACCTAAAACCTCCCTAATATGAAAAAAATGCTTTTTAATCTACTTTTGTTTTTAGTAATATACTCCTATTACTCTTGTAGTAATGAAAGTTTTGAGGAAATTATTGTTACTGATGAAATTTCCGACCAAGACACTGATTCCGATTCAGAAACTGATGAATATGTATCTGACATTCCCTGTGATTTTGATTTGAAAGATATTTCTGCCAATAGCACTGTAGTTATAGATTGTATACTAGACTTAAAAGGAGAAACCATTAATTTACCTACAAATGTTAAAATTGAATTTGACGGTGGAGACATTATTGGAGATGGAACTTTAAATTTTAATCAAGGAACAATAGATGGTAGGTTGTTAAGTTCCAAAATGACCGTAAAAGGTGACGTCCAACTAAAAGATTCTAATTTTGAATTTATTCCCTCTAGATGGGAGAATATTGTTGAGGGTCAAACTACATCAGAAATAGCACTAAAAAATACTTCTGAAATTGAAAAGCTTATCTATTTAACTAAATCTTTAGGAGCAGATACTTTTACCATAGATAAGTTCGATGCCTATTTTGAGGTTACGAAAGTTACACCTCCGACAACTAATAATTTTTTCTACCCTAGTAAAGAAGCCATAAATATTCCTTCAAATTTTCATTTAAAAATGTCTCAAAACTCTTTTTTAAGGATTTTTCCCGGTGCAATGGGTATCGAAAATGGTGCTATTATTTCTGTTGAAGATGCAATAAATGTAAAAATTACTGGAGGAAGTCTTTGTGGGGATAGAGATGATAGGCAATATTCACCAACTGATGAAGGACTAGAAGGAGAACATTTATTATATGTTTATTCTTCTAAAAATGTTATTATTGATGGTGTTAATTTTTTGAATGGCTCAAAAGGCTCGATACATATTTATTCTAAAGGTTTTCCTTTCGAACCGGAGAATTATAAACCCACATCTAATGTAACCGTAATGAATTGTCATTTTAAAAATTCCAGAAGAATGGCAATTGCTTTGACTGATGGTAGAGATATAACAATAGAAAATAATACTTTTTTAGATACGGCACAGGCTTCTACTCATTCGGATGGCGGGGAAGTTGGTTTTGCTATCAATATTGAACCTGTAAGAAAAAGAGAGGATAATGGAGAATTAAGGGAATATCAAAAAGTATTTGATGTATTAATTAGTGATAATACTGAAATTAATAGTAGAAGTGGTTTTTTAACTATCACAATAGGCCAAGATATTACCGTTCAAAACAATAAAATTGACACTAGAATTGCATATTCATTTGCCTCTGACTCTAAAATAATTAATAATAATTTTGTCGCTTCGGAAAAGTCATCGGAACATTTTGCCATATTTGCCTCAGGTTTTGGTGAAACCGTTTTTAATAATGAAATAAGTGAAAATTCAATTGATGGATATAGTGTTGGAATCGTTGTAGGTTCTATTGGAGCTTATATACACGACAATACTATTAAAAACGGTAAAAATGGTATTCAATTATCTGAATCATATGATGCAAGGGTAATTAATAATAAAATCAATGTTTCCGAAAGAGGAATTAGTAGCACCAATACTTTTGCAAGTAATACCGAAATAAGTAATAATGAAATTCGATCTGGTGGTTTTCACCTATATTTAGTGGAATTTAATAATAAAAATGAAGAACAAGAATACATTTTGAATGTAAAAAATAATACCTTTTTTGATACAAAGAAAATCGTTATTTCAAGAGCCAAAGGGGTACATCTTAGCAACAATAATGTTGACGGAGCATTAGAAATAGGAAATTCTTCAAATATTATAGTAACTGAAAACAGTTTTACTCCAGACGAAAGTGATGGAATTCGTCTTTACGATACTAATAATAATATTTTTATTACAAAAAATAATATCTCTGAACCTACAGGAGCTTCAAGATTTGTTTGTATCAATAATGATTCTGACGCATCTAGTAGTGCAATTTTGGAATCGGAAAATACTTGTTTATAATATTATTTTTAAACAATTATATTTAACTTGTACCTTCTATAAGCTTAGGCTTTTAGAAAGTACAAGTTTTTTAAAACTCTTTAAACCTCTAACTACTGCTGTCTGAGCAAAAGACATGAAGCTTCTGTTATGAATTTTACAGTAAGTACGACTACTGCACATTCCACAACAAAGCGAGGTAAGAAGTATTTTGGATATAAAGGTCATATCGGTACTGATATCGGGAGTAACATTATTAGAAAACGCGCATTTACTTCTGCTCAACCACACGATTCCAGACTAAAGGACAAGTTACTCAGTGGAGATGAAAAAGCAATATTCGGCGATAGTGCTTATAGTAACAAGACAGATAAACAAAAAGCAATAAAGGGTGGAGTGTATTATGGAGTCCTTGATAAGGGTACTAAAAGGAGAAAGCTCTCCAAAACTCAAAAGAAAAACAATAAGAAGAAATCAAAAATACGTTGCCGGGTAGAACATCCCTTTGCTTATATCAAAGAGAAATTGAGTTATCGCAAAGCAGTTACCAAAACTTTGGAAAGAAATGCATTGCGATTTGATTTCAATTGCATACTATACAATGTTTTTAGAGCTGATTACTTGTTAAGTAAAAGATAATCGAAGGGGGCGTGCGTCCTTTCGGGTCAAAAAATCCCGAAAAAGCATAAAAAAAATAAAAAAATGACTTAAAAAAGATGAAATAACGTAATTAAAATGAAAAATCCTGTAAAAAGAGAAAAAGAAGTCTAAAAACAGACCTTATTCAAAGCATTCTTATGAATCAAAAAACCAGAAGTCGTTTCACTTACTCCGTAGTAAACTACCATATAGCCAACACAGATAGGCTTTTGGTAGGTACTTACATGCTCATCTCTAGATATTAATCTTTATTAAAAATTGACAATTTCTACAAAAACATCGAATCATAAAATTTGTCTATTTACAAATTCTTTTTTACTGCTTTTTTAAGAGCATTTGCAAGATCATGATGTTTTTCTAAATTCATTACTTTCGTGTCTAATTTAATTTTTCCAGAAAGTTCGAAATTAGCTGTATAAGCACCTGTTTGACTATTCACATCAATACGATTAAAAAGCTCAAGAATTCCATCGAAGCGACAAGAATCTACAAAACTATCAAATCCATTCACAAATATTACAGGTGTACCCAATGCCAAACAAGGCAACGCACAATGAATCCTAGATGTAATTACTAATTTTGCTCTTGCATACTTATTCAGTAACTCTTCTGCCATCTCAAATTTCTGAGAATCTGAATATGTATTTGATGGAGGCTCTTGATTAATAAATTCGGCCGTTTCCAGCACCTCTTTACTTATAAATTTCTGAAGGTGATTACTTTTTTTCTTAAGTTTAAAAGCAGAACCATTCAAAATATTTCTTATAGTAGCTTTGGCATTATAGAATATTTTTTCTGGTCTTGGGTAACTATACAAAGGATCGACTATATAAATCTTATCTTCCCTCTCAGAATCATTAACTTTATATGAATCCAATGTAAGTGTTAAACATCCTGTAAAATAAGCATCAATACCTTTTGCTTTTAGTGTATCTGCAGTAAATTGATCTCTACAACCTATTGGTTGATGTTTCTTTAAGTAGGCAATCCCCTTTTCACTTAACATTGCTGGAGCAGCAGTATTATTCATGTGAAAAGAAACAAAAACCGGTTTTATTTTTTCGTTAGGAACCCAATTGTGAGTATTATGCGTAAACCAACCATTCATAATAAGAGTCATTGGGTCGCCTTCATATTCTGCCAGCTTTTCCCTATTGAGATATAAATCAACTTTTGGCAGAAATTGCTTTGCAGCCAGACTTTGAATATTATCTCCAACATTAAAAAAGCGTTTATTTTCATCATATTTAAGTAATCCGTATTTCATTTACAAGTCTTTTTGTGATTATATGTAAGCAATTTATCTAAAACAATTCTACCGTAATTTTCTATATAACTTTATTAATCCTGGGAATTTATTCCTAAAAATAAATTTAAGCTTTTTTATTCCTTTATTAGAATTGCTCATTTTATACTCTAGTAGATTATCTATTTTTCCCTGTCTAATAAAGTTGATTTGCTCTAACTCTTCTTCTTGATTTTCAAATATATAGAAATCACTGGTCGCTTTGGCTTTTTCCATAAGCTCCCACCAAAAGTAACGTACTCCTTTACTTGCTTCCCCAATATTTAAAACCTCGTAAAACTTATTATAAACACCTCCATCTACTTTAAATCCAAAATTATTAGGATCTTTACCATTCAAGATAAGTCCTAGAATAGTTCGAAAACACTTTTCACAAGCACTACAATTAAATTCAGTTCTATTTTCAGAATAACATACCCTAAGCCTAAATTTTGTACTTGTTTTTTCTGAGAAATCAGCAATTAGATCAACTTTATCCTGACGTTTAAGTTCATATCCATCATGGTAGACTTTTACTCCATCTGACCAAGTAATTTTTTCATCCATTTCAGGGGTTGAGCCCCAATCAATATCTATATTATCTGTATACGAAGATGCTATATAAATAGCCTCATACCCATGTTTATAGGATAAAGGAGCTAAAGAACCTATTAATGCTAATCCATGTTGAACTTTACCCCACCATCCTATATCAGTTAACAACAACTCTACTTGATAAGTATAAAAATCCCTTAAATTAGTTTCTATATATTCTTTTCGATTTTCATTTAGCAATGTTTCATTTTCAATAAAATTGGTAAACTCTTCCCATTGCTTATTATCAGAAATTTCAATATCTGCCCCTAAAAGAGTAATCAAATCGGGTTTCTTATCGTATATTCTTATATACGTAGCATATGCATCTACTCCTCCACTAAAAAGCATTGCCGTTTTGTTACCTCTTAAATTATTTTTTACCCTCTGCTTAACAATAAGGTTTCCTGTCAAACTTTGTTTAAGATTTTTTCTTTTCCCGAATTCTTTTTTCAATGCCTCTTGTGCATAAAAAAAATCTTCATCTACTTCATCTATTTCAACATCAAAACCAGCAAACCAAGCTATAGGCAGTATATTTGACAAAAAAGGAATTACGGCTATACTATTTGGTATAGTACTAACATCCGACAAATATTTTACATAAAATGGATGTTTTTTTTCAAAAAACTTTTGGATTGAATCACCAATACTATAATCATATAAAATTTTATGACCTTCATCTGTATAAGTAATTTTATTAAGCAATAATTTGTCCATAAACCTTATTTTCGATTAATTAAGGATATAATTGGTTTTAAAAACAACTTTTTTTCATAATCTAAAAGCCCTACATGATACATTATCAATATAAATGATACTGTAAAAATACTTCCTTTTATTACAAAATTAAACCAACCCTCTCCAGGAATATAATTGATAATATAACCTAAAACAGCTATAACTAAAATACCCAATATAGTTTTATGAAATAGTTCCTTGAAAAACCTAAGGATATTAAGTTTGATAACTCTGTGATAATAAAAATTCATAACATTTTGAACAATAAACCACCCAATAATAGAGCCTAAAATCATTCCTATTGCTCCATAGGATTTTGCTAAAAAAGCTCCATAAATAGTCCCCAAAAGCATAAAAGAAAGATATAAAATAGCCTTAAAGGAAAGTTTATTTTTTGCTTCAAGAATAGAATTTCCAAAATTTTGAACCAATGGTAATGTATATACAATCATAATTATAAGAGCTATTAACCACGCATCATAACTACCATCTATTCCTAATGTTTTACCAACCCACAAAGAAACAAATTGTTGTCCATATAATCCAAAAGCTATCAATATATACATTAAAACTATAAATGAAAGTCTTCCTATTTTAATCATCATATCAGTAAGTTCTTCTCCACTAGCATTTCCAACAGACATTTGTGTAGCCTTAGGCAAAAACACACCAGAAATGGCTGTAGAAAAAGCACCATAATACGTCCCTAACGTAATTCCTATTCCGTAAATTGTTAAAACATCAGGAGTTGAAGTCCTACCTAATACCCAATGTCCTGCTTTCCATTGAAAAATTCCCACTAAAGAAAACACAAAAACCCAAATAGAATATTTAAGAATCTCTTTGATAAAACTTTTTTGTAAAAAATGCAATTTGAACTTTATTTTTAACTTCTTAAAAACAAAAAATATTGTCACGGAAATAACGACTATATTAAAGATAGTATCCACAACTACTATGGATATCGCATCACCCCCCATTAAAAGAACACAAACGACCGTAGTAGATCTCAATATATATCGAAATATATTTATTGATTTTGGAAATACAAACTGTTCATAAGCTATACATATCCCTGTAAAAGCATCTCCCGGTAGTTTTATTGCAAGATTAAAAATTAAAATCGCAAACATTGCTTTTGCTATTTTAATTTGTTCTTGATTCATTTTTGTAAAATATAAATCAAAATAATCATAAAATATCAAACCAGTAACAACAACCAAAATAGAAATTACTCCATAGATCAACATTACTGTCGCTAGAAAATTTTCTTCTTCTTTTCTATTTTTTTCTGCTCTGTATTTGGCAACAAAACGTATAATAGTATTGTTTAGTCCAAAATCAAATAAGGACATTGTCCCTATCAACGCTCCTATTGTTAAATAAATACCGTATTGGTCTTTTCCTAAACTTTTTAAAATAAAAGGAGTCAAAGCCAAGCCCACCAAATTATTCAAAAAAATAGATAGATAGTTTAAGAGTGCTCCTTTTTTTAACTGGCTCAATTGTCTTTATGTATGTTTTATTAATATAAATTACTACAATTTCCCGTGTACTCCTTCTTCTATGATTCCTTTAACATCATACAAAACACCATTAGGCATCAACAATGACTTAAGGTCAATATCGAGATATTCCTTATGTGCAACTGCTAGTACAACTGCATCAAAAGTAGCATTTGGTAATTCAGTCACTGTTTCTAAATTATATTCGTGCTTTACCTCATCAGGGTTTGCCCAAGGATCATAAATTGTAATCTCTGTTCCAAAATCCTGAAGATGGTTTATCACATCTACTGCTCGTGTATTTCTTACATCAGGGCAATTTTCTTTAAAAGTGATCCCTAATACTAATACGTTAGCTCTTTTTATTCTTATATCATGCTGCACCATCAATTTAATAACTTCGGAAGCTACATACTGCCCCATGCTGTCATTTAATCTTCTTCCTGCGAGAATAATTTCCGGATGGTATCCAAATTCCTGAGCACGCTGTGCCAAATAATATGGATCTACACCAATACAATGACCTCCTACTAAACCTGGTTTAAACGGAAGAAAGTTCCATTTGGTTCCGGCTGCTTTTAGTACCTCATTGGTATCAATATCCATCAGATTAAAAATCTTTGCCAATTCATTTACAAAAGCGATATTAATATCTCGTTGTGAGTTCTCTATAACTTTAGCTGCTTCTGCTACTTTAATGGTTGGAGCCAAATGCGTACCCGCTGTAATAACTGATTTATATAAGGCATCTACTTTTTTTCCTATCTCTGGAGTTGATCCAGCAGTTACCTTTAATATTTTATCTACTGTATGTAATTTATCTCCAGGGTTAATACGTTCTGGAGAATATCCTGCATAGAAGTCTTCATTAAACTTTAAACCGCTTACTTTTTCAAGTACCGGGATACATTCTTCCTCCGTTACTCCTGGATATACCGTAGATTCGTAAATAACGATATCTCCTTTTTTTAAAACTTTACCTACAGTTTCACTGGATTTATACAAAGGAGTTAAATCCGGTCTATTATTTTTATCTACAGGAGTAGGAACGGTAACCACATAATAATTACAGTCTTTAATATCATCCAGATTCGCAGAACAATACAAACCTTGATCTATGTTTGATGATTGTTGTAGAACGGACTGCAACACTTCATCTTCTATCTCTAATGTAGCATCCTTTCCTGATTGCAATTCATTAATTCTATCTTGATTGATATCAAAACCTATTACTGGGAATTTTGTGGCAAATAATCTAGCTAATGGTAATCCTACGTATCCTAGCCCTATTACGGCTACTTTAATTTCTTGCATGCTTGGTTGTTTAGTTTCATATAATAAGTTAGCTAAAGTAAATTTACTTTAAATTTTCCCAATACCACTTAACAGCCTCTTTTAATCCTGTTTTTATATCAAACTCTGGATTATACCCTAACAATTCTTTCGCTTTATCCACGGATGCTAATGAATGTGGTACATCTCCTTTGCGCTCTGGTCCTTTACTAACATCAACATTAGCAATTTTAGCATCAAATTCCGTTAGATTCTCTTTTAATAAAGTAACCAATTCATTTAATGTAGTACGCTCTCCATATGCTGTATTATATACATTATTTAATGCATCCTGCTTATCAGAAACAATAGCCAATAAATTCATCTGGATTACATTATCGATATATGTAAAATCTCTGGAAAAAGTACCATCTCCATTAATCACCGGAGATTCATACTTCATAAATTGCATTACAAACTTAGGGATTACCGCAGCATATGCTCCATTGGGATCTTGCTTACGACCAAAAACATTAAAGTACCGTAATCCTACGGTATCCAGATCATAGGTCTTTTTAAAATTATCCGCATACAGTTCATTGACATACTTTGTTATTGCATACGGTGATAATGGTTTTCCTATATTTTCTTCAACCTTGGGCAAGGATTTAGAATCTCCATATGTTGATGAACTTGCTGCATAGATAAATCTCTTAGCTCCTGCATCTCTAGCTGCTACCAACATATTAAGAAAACCTCCCACATTCACATCATTACTTGTTATAGGATCATTTATAGATCGCGGTACTGATCCCAATGCTGCCTGATGCAATATAAAATCAACACCTTCACAAGCCTTATGACAATCACTTAGATTACGAATATCACCTTCAATAAATGTAAATTTAGGATTGTTCTGTATTGCTAGCAGGTTTTTCTTATGCCCTGTTGCAAAATTATCTAATCCTACTACTGTGCTTCCTTTTTCTAATAAAGTTTCACATAGGTTAGATCCTATAAAACCTGCTGCACCTGTAACTAATATTTTGGCCGCACGTAATTGTTCTAATTGTTTAGTGTTCATGAATTTTGTATTACCCCTTGATTTTTAATCCCCTAGCTATATTTTACACATAGACAGCGCGAAATTAATATATACAAAGTGAACTTACAACATTAATATAGGGGATTTTAACCCTGGTAAAAATTTAGGTCGTACCGTTGTCTGTAAAAAATACTCTTTATCGATAAAAATAAATTAATAAACTATAAGTCAGCTATTTATATCTTTACTTATTTTTATTAACAAAAACGGTTTCGGGATAAGTTATATAGATCGCTTTGCTGTTAGTAGTGAGTAAGTGCGCTTACGCTTTTAGAAAGTGAGATCGCTGCGCTGTTAGTAATGAGTACACTTATGCTTTTAGAAAGTGAGATCGTTTCGCTGTTAGTTAATGAGTACGCTTATGCTTTTAGAAAGTGAGATCGCTGCGCTGTTAGTGATGAGTACGCTTATGCTTTTAGAAAGTGAGAAAGCTGGCTAAGAAACTTCAGATTAACATTCTAATTTCGCTTTTCTACTTTCTACTTTCTACTTTCTACTTAATACTTAATACTTAATACTTAATACTTAATACTTAATACTTTGTACTCAATACTAACTACTCAATACTAACTACTCAATACTAACCACTCAATACCGATACAACAAAACTAACTCTTCCTCAAATCTGCTTTTTGCCAAATATTGGATTTCTAAATTTGGTTCAAAAGGAATGGGAGTTTCCAGACTGGCTACTCTTTTTACCGGGGCATCCAGAAATTCAAAACAGTTCTCCATAATTAATGCAGATATATCGGATGCAATCCCTCCAAACATAGAATCTTCTTGCAAAATAATAACCTTACCCGTTTTTTTAACGGATGCATATATTGTATCAATATCCAAAGGTTGTAAGGTTCGTAGATCAATAAGATCTGCATTGATTTCAGTCTTTTTTTCCAATATCTCCAATGCCCAGTGTACCCCTGCTCCATAACTTATTATTGTGACATCATTTCCTTCTTTTAGTAAAGAAGCCTTACCTAATGGAGTGGTATAATATCCTTCCGGGACTTGTTGGCGTATACTTCTATATAAAGCTTTATGTTCAAAAAACAATACTGGATTAGGGTCTTCTATTGCTGTTAGTAATAGACCTTTGGCATCCATTGGAAAAGCAGGGTATACTACTTTTAGCCCTGGAGTTTTTGTAAACCATGCTTCATTGGTTTGACTATGAAATGGTCCTGCTCCTACTCCACCTCCACAAGGCATACGGATCACCACATCTGCTTGTTGCCCCCATCTATATTGAGATTTTGCTAGTAAATTTACGATAGGATTAAATCCAGAAGATACAAAATCCGCAAATTGCATTTCTACAATTGCCTTACTACCATTCACCGATAATCCATATGCCGTAGCAATGATACCAGATTCACATATCGGCGTATTACGAACTCTTTCTTTTCCAAAAAGATCGATAAAACCTTCTGTTATTTTAAATACACCTCCATAATCTGCAACATCCTGCCCCATAATCACTAAATCATCATATCGATGCATTCCTTCTTTTAAACCATCAGAAATTGCGTCAATAAATCTAAGTTCTTGTAATTCGAAACTTGCTTTTATTTCATTAAAATTAAAACGCTGATATACATCTTGTAATTCTGTAGCTAGATCGACTTTTATGCTCTCTTCATTATTTGCTTGTTGCCAATGCTTTTCTATTTCATTCTTAATACGTTCTTGTTGCAATTTCTCTTCTTCTTCTGAAAATAAATTGTTTTCAAATAAATAGTTTTTGTATGTATCAATTGGATCTTTAGTACTCCAATGCTTCATTAGTTCTTGCGGTACATATTTCGTACCACTCGCTTCTTCATGACCGCGCATTCTAAAAGTTTTAAACTCTACTAAAACCGGTCTAGGGTTGTTTCGTATACTCTTGGAAAGCTCTGATATGAAATGATACACTTCTACTATATTATTTCCATCTACAATATGTGATTCCATACCATATCCAGCTCCTCTATCCGCCAGATCCTTACAGTTATATTGTTCTGTGGTTGGAGTAGATAATCCATATCCATTATTTTCTATACAGAATAGTACTGGTAAACTCCATACTGAGGCAATATTTAATGCTTCATGAAAATCTCCTTCGCTAGTTCCTCCTTCTCCTGTAAATACTGTAGTTACCTTTGCTTTTTTTTGCAATACATTTCCCAAAGCAATCCCACAGGCAACTCCCATTTGTGGTCCTAAATGCGAAATCATACCAATAATATGATGTTCCTGAGTCCCAAAATGGAAAGAACGATCTCTTCCTTTAGTAAACCCACTTGCTTTTCCCTGCCACTGACCAAACAGCCTGTACAACGATATCTCTCGTGTAGTAAAAACTCCTAGGTTACGATGCATCGGTAGTATATATTCATCTTGGTCTAATGCTGCTGTTACTCCTACTGAGATTGCTTCTTGCCCAATACCGCTAAACCATTTAGAGATTTTACCTTGCCGCAATAACACCAACATCTTTTCTTCTATAAGTCGGGGTTTTAACATTTTTAGATATAATGATTGTAGTAGTTCTCTACTATATCCTTTGGTATCGAATTTTTGTATTCTTTTTTCTTCAAGCATAGGAATGAAGTTGATTAGGTTTTTATAAAGAAAAATGTTGTGCTAGTAAATGTACTTATTTTAGTATTAAGTATGAAGTATTAAGTACTAAGTATTGGGTTTGTGCTTTACTTAGGTTTATGATATATTTTGATATATTCAATAAAACACTTCGTTCTTCTAATTCTCGTTGAGAATGTATTCTGCACTCACATTAAAAAAATGCCTATCTACACTGCCATGATGTCATCTTACAGTACCATGACATCCATCTACAGTGCCATGATGTCGTCTTACATTCAAAAAATGAGCATCTACAACGCCATGATGTCCATCTACACTGCCATGATGTCGTCTTACATTCAAAAAATGAGTATCTACAATGTCATGATGTCATCTTACGTTAAGAAAATCATCAATTACAGTACTATTCCCTGACCCATTATTTTAAACGACTTCTCGTAATATCTTCTTTCTGTTTTCATTGATCATTAAGTTATAATTTTTAAACTTAACCTAACTATCCAAACAAATGTAGCAACTTCAGTAAAAGGTTAAAAGAGAAACAAAAAAATAGAAATATCTTGATTCTTTAGCATCTTGATTCTTTCCTCTAATACCAGGGTTACTGAGCCTCTCGAAGTACAACAGTCCACACCTCATTACTAAAAGCGTGAACGTACTCACTTCTAAAAGCGAAGCGGTCTCACCTCTCATTACTAAAACTGCAAAGTGGTCTTGGTTCTTTAATAAAGTATTGACTTCTATTTAAAATTAATACATTATTCAAATTAGTTAGGCAATACAACAAATGTGCGTCCCAATTGATAAAAATACATCCACAATACTTTTTTAAGGGTCGATTATTTAGAAAACGAACTCATTTTTTCCTTTATTTGTTATGATTTTTTTAACAAAGCTGTTTTTCATGAAACTATTGAAGTGTTATTTTACCACCTTTCTTTTTAGTATTTCTTTTTTTGTAACCTCGATTTATACAATACATGCACAATCCGTAAACGATACGATTGTTGCATCTCAATATTTAAAAAAAGCAGACTCTTTGTTTATAGAACAGAAATATAAAAGTTCTACTGAGTTTTTTAGTAAAGCATTATCTATCTATAAAAAGGAGAAAGTATGGGAAAAAGTGGCCCATTGTTATAATAAAATATCTACCAATCATAAATATATACCTGATCTTAAAAATTCTCTAGAAAGTGCTAATAATGCTCTAGAGATTAGTCAGCAATATCTAAATAAGAATAATAGACATGAAGCTCGTGCATATGATAATATAGGTCATTATTATGAGTTAAGCACATCAGACTATAAAAAGGCATCCGAATATTTTAATAAAGCGTTTGAAATCCGTAAGAAAATATTTCCTGAGAACCATGAAGATATTGCATTGTCATATGATAAACTAGGCTTGTTGTTCTTTAAAAAAAAGGGGGAGGTTTCTAAGACTTTAGAAAATTACAAAAAGAGTTTAGCTATACGAAAGAAAATATTTGATAAAGATCATATTGCTATAGCAGCTTCTTATAAAGGGTTAGCTAATATATTTAGATTTCAAGGTAAGTATAAAAAAGCAATATTATATTATAATAAAGAATTAAAGATACGTATACAAAAATATGGAGAAAACCATATTTCGATAGCTACTCTTTATAGAGAACTTGCAGATGTATATATGTCGCTATCGGAATATGAAAAATCAGAAAGTCTTTTAAAAAAAGCATTAGAAATTAGAAGCAATAGTAATGTAAACGACCGTAAAGCCCTTGGAATTTTATATAACACCTTTGGAACATTGTATCAAACTACAGGAAAACATGATATATCTGTTAATTATTACAAAAAATCGTTAACATTACTAATCGAACTATTTGGTGAAGAGAATATTAATGTTGCTGGTATTTATTTTGGTTTAGGGAAGTTATATAGGATTATGGGATTTAACGATAAAGCTTTGTATTACCAATATAAGGCATTAAAAATATGTTTAGCCAAATCGAAAAAAAACCCCAATCTTGGTATTATTTATAATGAGATAGGGGCTACTTTGGAACTTACAGGAGAGTACGAAAAAGCATTCCAATTTTATAAAAAGTCGAGAGATCTAGTAGTAGAAAAATTTGGAAAAGACCATTTTCAAGTATCTATTGGTACCTGTAATATGGCAAATATATATAGAGAGCAAGAAAACTATGAAAAAGCATTAGAATTACTACAGACATCTTTATCGATCGAGATAAACAATTTAGGAGAAAGGAACCCAAATATTGCATTAGATTATATGGGTTTTGGAAATGTTTATCTAGCTAAAAAACAGTATACAAAGGCTTCTGATTATTATTTAAAAGCCTTAGCTATACAACAATCTATTTTTGGTAATGATCATAATGACGTAGCATATTCATTTGAAAGGTTAGGAGAATTAAATAAAAAAATAAAAAAGTTTGATACAGCGATGCTTTATTTTAATGAAGCATTAGACATTAATAAATATATATATTCAGAGCCTAATCAATTTATTGCCGCATCTTATGAACAAATTGGGCAATTATATAATGAAACCAAAGCATATCAAAAAGCATTACTTACTTTTAAAAAAGCAGAAAAAGCAAATACAAAAAACGCTATAGATACACTTAATGTCAATAGTTTAATTAGTAATTCTCTAAATATAAATCAATTACTGAATATCACAAATGGTAAAGCCAAAACATATATGGCTTTATATAAACAAGGTAAAAGTATTAAGGATCTTACGAATGCTATTGTTTTATACCAACAAGCCGATACTCTAATCAATCACCTTCGAAAAACTCATACGAATTATAAAGATAAAATTGCTTTTTCTAAAACGGCAAAAAATATATATCTAGGAGCAATCACTGCTCAATTACTAGCATATAAGCATCAAAAACATTCAAAAGCCTTAGAAGAAGCCTTCTATTATGCAGAAAAAAGTAAATCGAATACCTTAAAAGAATTTCTTACGAATTCTAATGCAAAAAGCTTTGCTGGCTTACCAGAAAGCATAGTAGCTTTAGAAAAAGAATTAAGAACTTATGATTCTTTTTATCAATCGAAAATAATAGAAGAACAATCTAAAAAACAAATTGACAGCTCAAAGATAACGTATTATGAAAATGAATTATTTAGGATTAATAGACGACAAGATTCTTTAACTGATATTCTAGAAAAAGAATATCCTAAATACTATCAACTTACCTACAAAAATGATATTGTAACGGTTTCAAAAATCCAAGAACAATTAGATGATAGAACTACTATATTAGAGTTTTTTACATCAGATAGTACTACCTATGCTTTTACTATTTCTAAAAATGATATTACTGTACAGGAATTATCTACTCCAAAACTTACGAAGCAAGTAGAAACATTTCGAAAAAGTATTATCGCTAAAGATACAGAAGCCTTTAAAACGCAAAGTCATACTTTATATCGTCAATTAATAGCTCCAATTTCTAAAAAATTAGTCGGGGATCAATTGATTATTATCCCAGACGAATCTTTATGGCATCTTAATTTTGAATTGTTGTTAACTCAAAATAATGGTTCTAATAATCCTTCACTTTTCCCTTATCTATTAAAAGAGTATGCTATAACCTATGCCAATTCAACCAATCTTTTGTTTAGCCCTGTAAAAAATAATGTTACATCCGAAATACGACAAGAATGCCTTGCATTTTCGTTTTCGGATAGTACACAAACTACAGATACGCGTGCAATTAGCTTATCAACTTTTAGAAATTCAAAAATGGATTTACCGGGGACAAGAGAAGAAATCAGAAAGATTTCTGATATTGTTGATGGACAGTATTATTATGGTTCACAGGCTATAGAGGCAAATTTCAAGAAAAATGTAGGTCAATACAACATTCTTCACTTAGCATTACATGGAGAGGTAGATAATGAACGTCCGGAAAATTCAAAGCTGTTTTTTACAAAAAGTAAGGATACCATAGAAGATAATTTACTATACAGTCATGAGCTATTTGCGCTGGATATTCCCGCTGAATTAACGGTGCTTAGTGCGTGTAATACAGGAACAGGTAAAATAGCCAAAGGGGAAGGGATTATGAGTTTGGGAACTGCTTTTCAATATGCAGGAACCAAAAGTCTATTACTAACCAGTTGGGAGGTTTCTGATACAACAACTCCTGAGTTGATGAAGTATTTTTATGCTAATCTAAAAGCAGGAATGAATAAAGGTAAAGCCCTGCAACAAGCAAAATTACAGTATTTATCTACGGCAAATACAAATCGATTAGACCCTTTTTATTGGGGAGCATTTTATCTGGTTGGAGATCCTGCTCCAATGCATTTTAACAATGCTTCGATCTTATATTGGAGTGTAGGAATTGGTATCGTACTGCTTTTACTTTTTATTGGATTTTGGTACAGAAAAAGAAAAGTTTAATGCTAGAAACAAGATCGCTGCGCTACAGGAACCAAGACTAAATCCTTCCTCTGCCACTTCGTTTTCGGAATTATGAACTCAATTTAACTGATTTGTTAGATGATAGACTAAATGAATATCGATATATTTTGTTTTCAACTTATAAAACTTATTGAACTATATCGTGTCATTGATTTGAAAAGATCAATGACTAATTGCATATTTTTAACAAAATATTTTCCAACATGTTAACTTTGACAAAAAGATAAATATCAAAACTTTCGGATAATTGTGATAGGTAATAATACGATTTACGCATAAAAACTTCACATACAACTCATTTACAACACAATAGAACCCACTTACATTATTTTACTAATTTATGTATCTCTTTCTTTAGCCTAGGCAATACTTCTGCTGCAAACCATTCATTTTTTGCTTGCCAAATATTATTTCTGGGAGAAGGGTGTGGCAATACAAAGTAATTTGGTAAATATTCCTCAAAGTTTTTTACTGTTTCTGTTAGTGTTCGTTTCGACTGATCTCTTAAATAATAATCCTGAGCATACTTACCTACGAGAATCGTAAGCTTTACCTGTTTCATATTTTCCAGTAGTCGATCATGCCATAGTGGGGCACATTCTTTTCTTGGTGGTAAATCTCCTGATTTTCCTTTTCCCGGATAGCAAAATCCCATTGGGATCAACCCTATCGTATCGGCATCATAAAAAACCGAAGTATCAATTCCCATCCAATTTCTTAGGTTTTCTCCACTTTTATCATCCCAAGGAATTCCTGTTCTGTGCACTACTGTGCCTGGGGCTTGACCTATAATTATAATTTTACTTCCTAAGCCACCGGATACGATAGGTCTGGGTCCTAAATCCAGATATTCGGAACATACTGTACATTTTGATATTTCCTGTAATAGTAACTTCATATCTCTAGAAAAATATAATCTTTATCAATAGCATCCTAAAATTTTGAACCAAGATCGCTCCGCTACTAGAATCAAGAACCAAGACCAAATGAATATCAGTGCATTATTTTTTCAATTTACAAAACTTATTGAATTACATCTTGGAATGCTTTAAAAGATAAATTCTCAAAAATCACGTCTTATAAATTGATTGTTAACATATTGATTTAAAAAAATGATCATTATCAAGACTTCTGAATAGTTATGAATCTTTGTATACTACTATTTAGACGTTACAATCTCTTATCCATAACCACTCTTTTTAATTTATAATGCTAACCTTTAATGAGGTACCAATTTCACCAGGCTTGTCTGGGAATCAAAATGATGGTTTCGGATGCACCTTGTGAGCTTATCCCTAGATAGCTAACTACTTATAAAGGGTTTTCTGATTCATCATCCATTGATGTTTCGATATCACTTAGATCTGTAGTGGTATCCATAATAAATGTAACTTCTTCCTGTGCGGATGCTTCAATTTCTTCGGGAGTCATCTCTTTATTAATTTTCTTTTTATGATGTATCATCCCCCCTGTCATTATTAAACTGGTACCTATGATAACAAACAATAAAATCCCTGGTTCAAATCCTGGAACAGAAGCATCTGCCGGTATTGCATAAAATAAGAGTACTGTAATTAAGCCCCTGGGAGCAATAAATAACTGTGGTGAAATATCTTTTCCTATAAACAAACGTAGTAAACCGTATCTGATGATATATATGGAAATAATTATCAAAATACTAATTAAGGTGACTTTAAGATCGAATAATGAAGATAGGGTTATTGTTATTCCAAAAATAACAAAGAATAGTGTTCTTACTACAAAAGCTGTTTCTGCAGTAATCACATGTAACTCGTGATATATTGCCTTTGCTTTTTCAAAATCTAATAATTTTTCTAGCTTCCCTTTAAAAAACAATTTCATATTAGCAATTACAAGACCGAATATTAAGATAATTATCAAAGACGATAAATGCATCTTTTTTCCCAAACCATATAACAATAGTAGTACAGCTATTAAAAGAAATAGTTTTACCTGACTTTTAATTTTTTGAAAAATCAGAATGATCCCATAACTCGCCACTAAAGAAATAACAACGGTAAGAATTAGGCCAAATAAAAAGCCAGTTACACCAGTATCTTCGGCAGGGTTAACTTTACCTAATAAGAAGTAAAACATCATTATTCCCAAAATATCCGAAAAGGTGCTTTCATATACATGAAACTCTTTTTTAGCATCAGACAAACCGCTAACACTAGGAATTATAATTGCACTTGATAATATAGACAATGGTGTCGCATATATCAAAGCTGATTGCATAGTCATTCCTTCTATTAATGCTTTTAGGATAATAGCTGCAACATATGCAGAGGCTACTAAACCAATCAGCGCAATTGCTAATGACTTAAGAATAGGGACGAGTTTTTCTCGTTTTAACTTTAGCTCTAAAGCTGCCTCTAATACAATCATGATTAAACCTACAATCCCTAACACCTCTAGCATAGGAAAAAAATCTACAGTAACGCCTCCAAATGCTTTTATACCATATTGAAAAATAATCCCCAATATAATAAGCATCAATACAGCTGGAATATTTGTTTTTTTTGATATACCATTAAAAATGAATGAAAGAATAATGGTAAAAGAAATTCCTATAATCACATTATATGATGAGAATATTTCCATAGTAGAATTAGTTGGTTTAAAATATGTTTGGAAAAGATAACAAAATATTTTAACGCATTACTCTTTATACATCATCAAAATACCATGCAATGCGATAATCAAAGTAGATAACTGATTTATAGCAATTGTATTTTAGCACCGTAATAAATAATTTGTACTGGGTGTCATTAGTGCCCAAAAGTTAAAAATAAATGTGTTGTCGAAGAATACTTAATACACTGTATACTTACTGGAAACATTTCTACATAACTAAGTACAGGTAGCGTAATACTTTAAACCTTACGCCTTATTAATAGCGCCTTTTGCAATTTCCAAAATTTGATCAAACTGCTCTACTAATGTGAGATTAGAATTATCGATCATTACTGCATCTTCTGCTTTTCTGAGTGGCGAATCTTTTCTTGTACTATCAATATGATCTCGGTTCACTACATTTTTTAGCACATCCTCATACGTCACATCTTCTCCTCTATCCAATAATTCTTTATACCTTCTCTCTGCTCTATCTTTTGCCGTTGCTGTCATAAACAATTTAAGCTCGGCATTAGGGAATACTACTGTGCCTATATCTCTACCATCCATTACAATCCCTCTATCCTTACCCATTAATTGTTGCTGTTCTACCAATTTCCTTCGTACTTTAGAAACTGCCGCAACAGGACTTACCAATCGAGAAACCTCTAATGTTCGTATTTTCTTCTCTACATTGGTATTATTAAGTACTACCTCTGCAAAACCAGTTTCTTTACTAACTTCGAACCTTATATTTATTAGAGAAAGGCAATTTTCTAAAGCTTCTTGGTCAAAGTGTGATGGACCTACAAATCCCTGCTCCATAGCATATAATGTTACTGCGCGATACATGGCACCTGTATCCACATAAATATAACCTAAGGCTTTTGCTAATTGTCTTGCAACAGTACTTTTTCCTGTAGAAGAATATCCATCTATTGCAATTATAATTTTTTTAGTCACTATTGAAGATTTAGATTTAGTCCAAAAGTATTTGAAGAAGCTGCAGAATTATAGCGCGCATAGGAATATGCGAACCTGAATTTACCTAATTTTAAAGAAAACCCTCCACTAAGTCCTGCGAATGATCGCTGTCCTTCAATTCGTAATTCTTCGGATCTCCTGAAATTGTATCCCAAACGGAGGTTAAAACCACTTTCTGGAAAAAACTCCACTCCTAATACCACATGTCGTAAAGCATTATTTATAAAACTCGGATCATCCGCTTCTACATTTCCTTCTAAATCTGTTATATCTCTTGATGGATTTCTAAAAGCTACATCCCATACCTGAAGATTCTCTAATGTAAAATTCCAACGAATAGGCACATTTTTTAATGTCTGAGCAATTCCTGCATCTATAGATAACGGTAAATCTTCTCTTACTTCATCATACGTAGTGAACTGGCTTCCTAAATTTCTAATCGCTAAACCAAAATCAAATTTTGTATCAGGATCATGATATATTAAACCTAGATCCAAAGCTCCTCCAATGGATGTATACTCTTCTAGTTTAGAAGATATGAATTTAGCATTAGCACCTACATGAAATTTGGAATTAGGAATCATGTATGCATATCCAACAGAAACTGCAACTTCACTTGCACTAAAATCTCCGGTTGGGTTTTCAAATTCATCGAAACCATCAAACGAACCATAGTTTATATAGGTAACCCCTGCGTGGAAGACTCTATCTTTTTTACCTAATGATTTAGCATATGATACTGAACCATAACTAACATCCGCAATATAATTGACATAATTTAATGCGAGTTGATTGTCCATCTCGATATTTATTGATGCTGGATTAAGCATCGCAGAGGTTGGATCTGCATTATAACCGGTAACATACTTTCCTCCTAGTGCCGCTTGTCTCGGTGAAGAAACTAAATTTAAAAACTGGTAGGTATATCTACCCCCGATCTGAGAATAGCTTACTGTCGTAAAAAATAGTACGGCAAAAAATAAATAGTTACGCATCATTGAAGCAAAAATAAAAGAAACTATTTTGAAAACGATAGTTCACCATAAAAATTTTAATTCCTGTGAATGAAACCTCAAAACTTACCTATCCACACAGATATATATGAATATATTATATCATCATTTGATTAACAAAAGGCTATAAAAAACACCACAACAAGCTAATTACCAGTAAGTTAAACAAAACCACACAATAAAATACCCTCTAATAGAGTTATCAAGCTTTGGGAATTGTATTATCATCAAAATCACGGACAATACAATCACCATAACACAAATCATCACAAACTCAACAGATAACTATGGGCTTTTTTGACTTATTAACAGAAAAAATAGCAATAGATTTAGGTACAACAAATACCCTAATAACATATAAAGGTAAGATCGCTATCAATAGCCCTTCTATTATTGCAATAAATAAATTAAGTGGTAAAATTATTGCTGTAGGGAAAGAAGCGAGTTATATGAGAGGAAAAATACATAAGAATATCAAAACTCTTTATCCTCTTAGAAATGGTGTGATTGCAAATTTCGATTTATCGGAAAAAATGCTTAAGATATTAATTAAGAGACTATCTTCTGCATTTACTACATCCTATAAAATGATTATTGCAATTCCTTGCGGAATTACCAAAGTAGAAATGAGAGCAGTTAAGGAATCAGCCAGAAGACTTAACGCTAAAAATGTCTATCTGATACAAGAACCTATGGCTGCAGCTATTGGAGCGGGCATTGATGTATTACAACCAAAAGGAAATATGATAGTGGATATTGGTGGTGGAACTACGGAAATTGCTGTAATCACCCTCGGTGGAATCATATCTGGTCAATCATTAAAGGTTGCAGGAAATGTATTTAATGAAAATATTATCCAATATATAAGAGAAGTACATAATCTTCATATCGGTGAGAGTACCGCTGAAAATATTAAAATCAAAATTGGTTCGGCTGTAGAAAAACTACCTTCTCCTCCTAAAAAAGTAGAAGTTCAGGGTAGAGATATGCTAACTGGTAAACCTAAACAGATTCACGTATCTTATCAGGAAATAGCCAAAAGCTTAGATAAGTCTATTATACAAATAGAAAATGCGGTACTGGAAACTTTATCGGATATACCACCAGAGATTTCTGCCGACATCTATACTAATGGAATTTTCTTAACCGGAGGAGGCTCCTTATTAAGAGGTCTGGATGAAAGGTTTTCTAAATTCACAGAATTACCAGTATACCAAGGAGATAAACCTCTACAAGTAGTAGTAAAAGGAAGTGAAATGGTACTAAAAAATCTAGATAGATATACTTCTGTTTTAGTGAAAAATATTTAAACCCAATTCTTATTAAAGTTTGACGTTAAAACCTCCTTTAGACAATTGTAATTTTTTAGGTTCAAGCGAAAAAGAAAATTCAATGATAACTATGTGTGATTTATTAAGTGAATTTTGAAAGCATGAAGCAAAAAGAAACAAGCTATTATCTAGTTCTAATGAATAACTAATATTTAGTATTTGTTATCCCTTGCAAAGCATTTTCATAAAGTTCTACATATAACGGAACAATGTTCGCTGTATCGAATTTCATCGCCTCCCTAAAAGCATTTTCTTTAAAAGTATTTAAAACTGTATCATCTCTTAAAACACTTATAGCCTTTTCAGACATTCCGGATACATCGCCTACATCACAAAGATACCCCGAAACTCCCTGAGTATTAACTTCCGGAATCCCTCCTGTATTACTGGATATTACCGGTACTTTATTTATCATAGCTTCTAGAGCAGCTAAACCAAAGCTTTCTCTTTCTGAAGGCAATAAAAACAAATCAGAAAAACATAAGATTTTATCAATTTCGTTACTATTACCAAGAAAAATAACTTTGTCTTTAATACCTAAATCTTTACATCTTTGCTCAGCAGGATTACATTCTGGTCCATCTCCTACCATTAATAGTTTAGCTGGGATTTCTTTCTGGATATTGTAAAAAATATCTACGACATCCATAATTCTTTTTACAGGCCTAAAATTACTAATGTGTGTTACAATTTTCTCTTCTGGCATTGCCATTAATTCTCTCTGACAATCTGTAAAAATAGTACTTCTTTGATTGGCATCAATAAAATTTGGCACTACCTCTATATTCTTATTTATATCAAAAAGCCGTAATGTATCATCTTTCAGGCTTTGAGAAACAGAAGTGACAATATCACTCTTATTGATACTAAAAGTAACTGCGGGTTTATAAAAAGGATGACTTCCTACTAATGTGATATCTGTTCCATGCAATGTTGTTACCATAGGAATATGAATTCCTTCTTCTGCCAACATTTCCTTGGCCATATAACCCGCATATGCATGAGGAATGGCATAATGCACATGAAGCAATTCTATTTTGTACTTTTTGATTGTATTTACTAATTTACTGGATAATGCTAATTCATACGGTTGGTAATGAAAAAGAGGATATTCTGGTACAGTAACTTCGTGAAAATGAATATTAGGATTTAACAATCCTAGTCTAACAGGTTGTTTATAGGTAATAAAATGTACTTGATGATTCAGTTTAGCTAAGGCTATTCCTAATTCGGTAGCCACTACTCCACTACCTCCAAAAGTAGGGTAACAAACAATCGCAATATTCATAAAATATGATTTTCTTTTGATTGCAATGTACAAGAAAAAAAGTATTGAGTATAGTTAAATAAGTGGTAAAAAACGTAGCGAGCAATCTCGAGCTTAAGTCATCAAAACATCAGAAACAAGACTTTTATATCTTTCCCCTACATTCTAAAAGCCTAAAAAATTAAATACTAAATTAAGCTTTTGAAAGTTCTTATTATTAAATTTTAACTAAAACTATTTTATTTATAGATTCTTTTTCCACCCTAAATTGTCTTCCTTCCAAAAACCTAGGATCTTCTACATGTAGTATTTTATTTTCTGTATCGTATTTCCAGGTAGTTTCTGAAAATTTATGAGGCATATTATATGAGTGTACAGGGCTTTTGATTCCCGTTCCACATTTGATTATTCTCCGTTTTGGTATTTTATTGTTAAACAAGTGTATTTTTAGCTTTCCCGTATATTTTCCAACCAAGAAATTCAGTCCACCTCCTTCATAATTTCGTATTGAACTTAATTTAATAAGATACACTCGTGACGGATCCCTTAAATCATTTTTCACAACCCACTTTCCATACAAATCTTCTTGTAATAGAATTGAGTTTTGAGAAAATAAAAAAGTGTTACTTATAAGGAAAATAAAGAAAAGTATATTTTTGATCTGCATATATTAAAAGTTTTGAATAAAATCTATCAAATTATATGCCTTAATACATAATTAAAAAAAAGCAGATCATAAGCCGGATTCTGTAACCATTAAAATGGTTCCTTATCATTTATCTAGTTTTGATATTACTATCAAAATCAAACCGTCTACCCTCCAACATTAGGCGCACAACCCTCAAAAGTTGGTTTACATGACGTTGCACCGTATAGAGTTTACCTGATTTCACTACAGCCTTACCTGTACATTCTTTCTGTTGCACTTGTCCTCATCTCACGATGGACGGGTGTTACCCGCTATACTGTGCTGCGGTGTCCGGACTTTCCTCTCTCTCGATATATCGAAACAGCGATAAGGTGATCTGCTTTTGCAAAAGTATCATAATTCATAATTTTTAGTTCATAATCCTAAATTATTTTTACTGTTAATAACTCTACATAAAAATTGAAGCCTAAAATTCTTTTTTTCTAAGCAATTTTTAACTTTGCATCAATGGAGCATTTTATAGTATCTGCACGGAAGTATAGACCCCAAACGTTTAAAGATGTTGTGGGGCAGCAAGCGATTACTAATACGCTTCTTAATGCTATAGAAAATAATCATCTGGCTCAGGCATTATTATTTACAGGTCCTAGAGGTGTTGGAAAAACATCTTGTGCTCGGATTTTAGCAAAAACAATCAATCAAGAGGGACATGAAAACTCTGATGAGGATTTTGCATTTAATATTTTCGAATTAGATGCTGCTTCTAATAATTCTGTAGATGATATTAGAAACCTGATTGATCAGGTTCGTATTCCTCCACAGGTAGGCAAATATAAAGTATATATCATAGATGAGGTTCATATGCTGTCTCAAGCAGCATTTAATGCTTTTCTTAAAACACTCGAGGAGCCTCCTAAACATGCTATTTTTATTCTTGCAACCACAGAAAAGCATAAAATCATACCTACTATCTTATCTCGTTGTCAGATTTTTGATTTTAAACGAATCACAGTAACTGATGCTAAACTTCATTTAATGGAAGTTGCGAAAAGTGAGGGTATTACTGCAGATGAAGATGCATTGCAAATAATTGCACAAAAGGCAGATGGTGCTATGCGTGATGCTTTATCAATTTTTGACAGAGTAGTTAGCTTTAGTGGAAAAAACCTTACTCGTCAGGCTGTTACAGAAAATCTTAATGTGCTGGATTATGAAACCTACTTTAAGACAACTGATTTCATATTACAAAATAATATTCCGCAATTATTAATCGAATTTAATGAGATATTAGCTCAAGGTTTTGATGGTCATCATTTTATAGCCGGATTAGCTTCTCATTTTAGAGATTTAATGGTTTGCAAAAACCAAGCAACCATTGCTTTGCTTGAAGTTGGAGAGCAAACGAAAACCAAATATCTAGAACAATCCCAAAAATCACCTTATCAATTCTTACTACAAGGGATTGAATTAGCAAACGATTGTGACCTAAAATATAAGACTAGTCGTAATCAACGATTATTGGTGGAGTTATGTCTTATGCAACTTGCCTCTGTACTTACTGAAGACGGAGAAAAAAAAAAGGACAGCCATATATAATCCCGCCTGATTATTTTAAAAATCAACAGACAATATTAACTGATTCTACTAAAGAAAAGAAGAATGAACAAGTTACCAATGTGTCTGAAAAACAACAAACTACTTCTAATCCTGCAGAAGTTAAAAACCAATTACAACCTGGCTCAAATGAAGTACCTATAGAGGAAAAAACTATAGAAAATAAGAAACCAGAAGAAAAAAAATCTTTATTACAACGAAGAGAAAGAAAAACATCGGGATTATCGTTAAATAGTATCCGTAAGAAAAAAGAGCACGAAGAAAGCAAAGTAGAAAAAGTAGTCGATCCAGCAAACTTACCTACATCTTCTTTTACCGAAGAGCAAATGAAAGCTGCCTGGATTGAATATGGTAAGAGTCAGGATAAAAAAGGAGAACGTATTATTGGTTCTATGTTTGCTATGAATATCCCTAGATTAGATGGAACGAAAATTTGCCTTGAACTTCCAAATGAATCTATGAAGATTGATTTAGAAAGTGCACAATCTGGATTGCTTCAATTTATCTATAAAAAACTAGATAACTATAGTGTCACTTTGCATATTACTGTAAACGAGGAAGCTTCAAAAAAATATGCTTTTACCCCACAAGATAAGTACGAAAAATTAAAAGAAAAAAATCCTTTGATTGATAAGCTTCGTTCTTCTTTTGATTTAGATATTTAACCTCTCTCTCATTGAAGGTTATTTTGTTATCAGCTATTAGCGTTTAGCTTACTCAAACCTCAAACCAAACTCTAACTTTCCAGAGAATAATTCGAAGTACCTACATTTTATAATATCTTTGCATTGTATAAACCTCTTGAGAATATTAAAAAGTTAGATATATGCTAGGTCTTAAACTTCCAACAGATCCCAGATGGGTTCGTATTGCAGAAAAAAACATTGAAGAGATTCTTACAGATCATGCATATTGCGAACAGAAAGCTACTTCTACTGCTATATCACTAATTGTAAGTTTCCCTGAGTATACAGAACTCGTACAGGAAATGACCAAATTAGTGAAAGAAGAAATTAGTCATTTTAAAATGGTTCATGATAAGATTCTAGAACGAGGATGGATTTTAGGAAGAGATCGTAAAGATGAATATGTAATCAAATTAGTTACTTTTTTTCCTAAAGGAGGAAGTAGAACAACACAACTGGTACATCGATTATTATATGCAGCATTAATTGAAGCTCGTAGTTGTGAACGTTTTAAATTATTATCGGAAGAATTAGAAGACCAAGAGTTAGCCAAGTTTTATAAAGATTTAATGGTCAGTGAAGCTAATCATTATACTATGTTTCTAAGTTTTGCACGTCAATACGGAAACCGTGAAGAAGTTGATAAAAAATGGAGTGACTTGTTGATTTATGAGGCCGAAATCATGAAATCTCTAGGTACTAAGGAATCCATACATGGATAAATATCAATATTTATATACTTCAAAAAGTAAAAAAAACGAGGCTGCCTAAATAAGCAACCTCGTCTAATATATACCTCATAATGTTAAAATTAACATTACTCTGATATAATTAACACCTCTTTTGTATGATTATAGTTGTTTTGGTGTTATTTAGTGCACTATAGGGGTATAAATGCAGACACTTTATAAAACTCATCAGATGCACCAACATCAGAAACTAAATTAGCTCCGGCAGAAAATCTAAATGCCAAGCCATTATCTAGTTTTAGTTTTACAGATCCGCCTAAAAATCGATATACTTGTATATTTTCATCTGTGCCGTTATCGTCTTCTAGATTCATAAATGCTAATTCTTCAAAGAATCCACCTAATACAACACGGTCACTTACGTTAATTCCAGGTGCTGCCCAGAAAAGAAATAAATCTCTTGTGGAGATATCATCTCGATCTCTTAATGACTTATAGTAAGCTATATAAGCCTCTATATCAAAAATAGCATCATGATAAGCCACAAAAGTATTGGGTATCACAGCTTCACCAATTAAAGTTCCACCAACATCCGAAAAGAATTTTCCGTGACCAAACCCTACTCCTGGATTTAAGAATAAATTTCCACCCATTAATTTAAATCCCAATCCAATACCTGTTTCTAATAATTGATCACTACCAGACTGTACATTACCAAATGCAGTATTTGTCCAGAACATGCTATAGAATGTTATATCAAAGTTTTTATTAGTTTCAAAACTTCCTACAAATAAAGGAGAAAAACCTGCTTGACTATTTTGGATTACTTTTACTGCTAAATTTGCTTTTTTCTTTTTTTCTTCTTGTGCTTGTAAGGTTGAATATTGAAAGCTTACCGCAATTAATAATATGATGATTTTTTTCATGATTAAATTTTTAAAATAAATAGTGTGTTAATTAAATTAGAAAGGTTATATATTATGATGTTTTACTTCTTCTTTTTTATTAAAATTAGGTTGTCGTTTCTCTATAAATGCCTTCATTCCTTCTCTTTGGTCAAGAGTGTCAAACAATGCATGGAATACCCTACGTTCGAATAGTATTCCTTCTCGCGTTCCTAATTCCATAGCCCTATCGACAGCTTCTCTAGCTGTCATAGCAGCAATCTTACTATATGAAGCTATGGTCTGAGCTATTTCTATTGATTTATCTAATAGTTCTTTTGCTGGGAAAACTCTGGCTACTAAACCAATTTTTTCGGCTTCTTCTGCATCTATAAGACGTCCAGTCAGGATGAGATCCATTGCTTTGGTCTTGCCAATTGTTTTTGTTAACCTCTGTGTACCTCCAATTCCCGGAATAACACCAAGTTTAATTTCTGGTTGCCCAAACTTTGCTGTATCCGAAGCATATAAGATATCACACATCATTGCCAACTCACAGCCACCACCTAAGGCATAGCCAGAAACAGCTGCTATCTTTGGTGTACGCAATGCAGTAAATGCTTCCCACCCAGAAAAATAATCTTCATTATACATATCAATAAAGGATTTGTTTTCCATTTCCTTTATATCAGCTCCTGCTGCAAATGCTTTTTCTGATCCTGTGATCAAAAAACAACCTACACTAGGGTCTTTATCTAGCGTTTTCATGGCATCAACCATCTCTTGCATCAATTCAGTATTTAATGCATTTAATGCCTTAGGACGATTAAGGGTGATTATCACTACCCTGCCTTTTTGTTCTATTTTTACATTCATTTGTTTTAATTTTATGATCATAACTTTCTTACTAACTATTTCGCACATTCGAAATAATTACCTTTTAATACTATTATAAATGGTATTGAAAATTACATTGTTAGATTTGTCAATGTGATATATGTATATCAATTTTTTAGTGACAAATAAAGAATTGATGTCTAGTTTAAGTAAGAGTTAAGAATCCCAAATAGCTCCGTAAGCCGGAATTCCTCTACTCTCCATTCCATACACTACTTTCCAGGTAAGTTTTTTATTTGATATACATATAATTGCTTCCGCATCGAAGTCTTTATAAACTTTATATGCCAACTTCACCATATCTGGTTTACCATTAGCATCAGTATCCCAAATGATGGCTTCTGGTTGTACATCTAAAATTTCATCCACAAGTTCGTCTCCATATGTTTTTCTAGGATTCCTAGTTGCCCAAACTAATCGAGATGGTATTTCTTGTGATAAAAGATGTGGTAAACAAGGTCCTATACCACTTCCTGTAGCAACCCAAATAACTTTCTTAAAAAGTTTATCAATATTCCCAACTCCGGCTGTGGTAATACCTTTGACCCATACGTGTTCTGGCATATCATCTATTAATTCTCCTGTCCAATCACCTGCCCTGGAAATAGTAAGTCTAAATCCGTCTTTACCAGGCTCTGGAACATTAGCAAAAGAATGCCATTCCATCAACGGATCTCGGCTAATCGTTGTTGAAGATCCGGCAAATGGTGTTTCGCCATGATTAAACCTTGCCAGAATAACGTGGTTTGATGGTCTTGTAATATCAACCTTTACTTTCTTTAGTCGTAACCAAGGTAAAAGAATACTAAATGTTATTAATACTAACATCCAAAAACTAAAGGAGTTCAATAATGCTGATCCGAAACTTATTTCTACATTTTGATTTTTTACAATAATTATTGTCTGTAACCAGAATAGCGCTAAAGCGGACCAACCTCCAAATCGATGTGTTTTTTCGAAATTATTATGATATTTAGCTCTCATTTTCGGAAGAGCCATGATGATCATATACACCAGAACTCCAGAAAGAACAGATGTTATCCACAATAAAGAAAGGCTACCATAATTAGAACTTAATTCATTAAAAAATTCATAAAATAAAGTTCCCATAAAAAGTAAGAACCACAGAGTCCCACTGACAGTTCCTCCTATATGAATCCCGCCAAAATGATACACTTTACCAGCTCTCCTACGTATAGATAAAGGCCAACTTGTTGGTATACTAGTAGCCAACCAAAATAAAAAATTAATAATATATTGTTGTCTAATCAGTATTCCTATTGTAAAATTAATCAATGAGATTTTGGCTATTATATCTAATCTTACAGAAGACTCTAGCCACCAATTTCCACTAGTTGCTCCATAAATCATCAATCCTATATTTACTATCAACATTATAGCAAATAAACGATAGTAATGCATCAATGTCTCTCCTTTCCATATTCTACTAAAGGGTTTTTTCTGTTTTGGTAATTGTACTAACTCCAGATCTGGAATCTCTTCTCCATTATCAGGTTTTTTAACCAAATTAGCAGGGACAACATTATTCAATTGCTGAATCGGTTTATCCTCTGTTTTAGATTGCATTTCATGATCATCTATTAATCCTAATAGTTTTCTTTTATCAATTTTTCCTCTACTAGTCATCGGTAGCTCTGCCATAGAAATTACTATACTAGGCACACAATAGTACGGTAGTTCTGCTGCAACAGCATTTTTTACCGTTTCTTTATCGATACCAACTGGACTCACAAATGTTGCCAATGTTCTATTATCCACCTTTACCGTAACTGCTCTTTTAGATTGTGGCATTTTTTCGATAATAGATGAAACTGAATCGAGTTCAACTCTAAATCCGCATATTTTTACCTGATCATCTGTCCTTCCTAAATGTTCTAATTCACCATCCATTGTCCATTTTCCCAAATCACGTGTCCTAAACATTTTTCTACCTCCTTTAAGAAATGGATCATCAACATACCTTTCGTTTGTAAGTACGGAATTATTAATATATCCTTTTGATACACAAAGTCCTCCCGCCCACATTTCTCCAGGCTCACCAATTTTACATGGTTCTAAATTTTCATCCAAAATATATACTGTAGTATTGGGCATTGGAGTACCTATGGTCAATACAGGATCAGTAGCATGAAATCGTTGAGCAGTATTTACTATAGTCACCTCTGTTGGTCCACAAGAATTGTAAAAAGCACAGAACTCTGACCATTTTTCTGCTAAAACTCTAGGACATGGCTCACCAGCAACAGCTGCTGTTTTTACATTTTTACAAAGCTTTATATCCAAAGAACTTAAAATCGTAGGTGTAGAGATAACTACATCGACTTTACTTACTGTTTCCTGAATATTCTTACCCCTAATTACTAAAGTTGATCCATTTGACAATGCTCCGAGAATTTCCCAAACACACATATCAAATGCAATACTTAATATCTGTCCAACTTTTAATCCAGGTCGCATCCCTAAATTCCCAGGACTACTAAGGAGCATATTACATAAATTTCCATGGGTAACCTGTACCCCATTAGGCATTCCGGTAGTTCCTGATGTGAAAATTATATAACAAGTATCATTTTCTGAGGTATCGATTTTAGGAAGCTTCGGAGTTTTTGTTGACTCATTATTCTTTATAAATTCGTCAATCACTATGGTAACATAATCCGAAGAAATAGGCACTAATTCCTTAAATTCAGATATGGTCAGTACCACTTTTAAAGCGGCTTCTTTAGTTACATACTTTAAATGCTTCTCTGGTGCTAACCCTATATGTTGTGGAACATAAGCAGCACCTGCTTTTAATATACCAATAATACCTACTAACATTGGGATAGAACGTTGTACAAAAAGCCCTACGTTATCCCCTCTTTTTACTCCATTCGCAATAAGCTCTGATGCTAGCAATGTAGCTTGATCATCTAATTCTTTATATGTTAAAGATTTTGCTAAATGATAGGCAGCAATTTCATTTGGATTAGCCTTTACCTGTGCTTCAAAAGCATGATGAATACATCTATAAGGAATCTTGGTAATTGGTCCCTGACCAAATCTCCGAAAAAGATATTGATCTGATGAGGTAAGGTTAGCAATTGCTTCCTTATTAAAAGTGTCTCCCTGGATGATTGTAGAAAATCCATGAGTTTCGCGTACTTCTGCTTCAGAAATATTATCACGAGAAACTATTGTCTCCATACTAGACATCTATTTTAATGTAATCTGTAATGCATATTTATGATTAGAGAATAACTGGAGGGAAGAAACCGCGCATAAAGTAGAGCGGCCTCTAAATTCTAATTTGATAAACATAATTTGTGTTAATTAAAAGGTTTATATTTTAATATTTGACCACTAAATTAGAATAGTCAAGTAATTAATTATGTAAAATAGCTAACACAAAATATGCTTTATTTTAATTATGAAACTGATAAAATTACTCTTAAAACGTAAAATCATTACGTAATAATAATGATTATTAATTATACAATTAACAATATTTTATGTTTATTCAAGTTTTATTAACAACTAAAAATAATTTACACACACAAACTCAAATGGAAAAAGATTTATTAACTGCATTAATGCAGATCAAAAACTACAGGAAAACAACCTATAAGAAAAATGAGATTATATTCCAAAATAAACGCTTTGAAGAAAAGTTTTATTTAGTTAAGAATGGATCTATTAAAATCACATATTTATCTGAAGAAGGGGAAGAAACAATCCCTATGCTATTGACTAAAAATCAAGTTTTCGGATTGGATTTTATATATGGAAATTTTTACTCCAATTTTTCGTATATGTCAATTTGCAACACTACAGTCATTTATGAATTTGATTTAAAAGATATATATCAAATTACTAATGGTACCAAGAATTCTTATAAAATCTTATTACCTCTTTTAAAAGATGAATATGCTGAAATTGAAAAAAGAATAAAAACATTACAAATCAGATCTGCAAAACACAGATTGATAAGTGTTTTAATGGAGCTTAAGCATAAGTTCGAACAACCCTCTAGTTCTTCGGACAGTACAATAATTAACTCTCCTTTTAATCAGGATGAATTAGCCACATACACAAGAACATCAAGAGTGACAACAAATAATTTTATTAATGAATTAAAGAGTAAAGCATTAATAGATTATAGAAAAAGAAATATCACGCTAAAAAAAGGGTTCTTTGATTATTGCAGAAATACTATACAACTGGAGTAATAATATAGCCAATAGAACAAGTATAATAATAAAAGAAAAAGACCATGTTTTGCATGGTCTTTTTCTCTTTTATTATCTAAATCAATTAAAGCCTATAGCCTACTGATAATTGGATATTTCTACTTTTCCCATCTAAGTCAATAATCAAATCTTTATCATCAAAAACATTTGATAATCCAAATGCATATCTTAAATCTACAAAGAAGTTATCCGTTATATTAACACCAATTCCTGCAACTGCTGCAAAATCGAATGTACCAAAGTCAGTATTACCATTTTGATTATCTTCCCATTCCCATATTTTTATACCTGCCTGAGGGCCTAATTGAACATTAAAAACATTTGTAAAATTATATTTCAGGATTACAGGTAATTGTATATAATTCACTCTTAAATCTTTATCTTTATTTCCTTGACCAGAATATTGTAATTCTGGTTGAATTCTTAATTTTGAATTTATAGCAAAATCAGCAAGAAAACCTACAACAACCCCTACTCTTCCGTCTTCTAAATTTTCAGGGATATCGTCTGAGCTTATCGAGCTTAAGTTTGCTCCGACTCTGATTCCATATCTTGACTCTTGTGCTTCAGAAATAAAGACTCCTGATATCAATGCTATAACTAAAAGTAATGCTTTTTTCATAATCGATAGTAGTATTGGTTAAAATTACAATTTAATATAAAAAAATGGTTTTTCTTAAAATTTTCTATATAATGGGGAATTTTACACTTAAAATTAAGAAAAAATAAATGAATTATATCACATATTTAAAATTGTTTTTTACTATATAAAAACTTAATAATCCCATCTGACAGACCTATTTTTGGTACGTGAATTTTTCTTGCACCACTCCATTTCATAGCTGATAAATATATTTTGACCGCTGGTACAATAACATCGGCTCTATCTTGGTTTAAATTAAGTTTCCATATTCTTTCTTCATAAGATAAAGAGTTTAATAATTCATAGTATGAGCTTAAATATAAAAACGAAAGAGGTTTACCTACTTCTTTTTTACTATTCTTGAAAATATTATTAATATTACCTCCAGTACCTATTAAAGATATTCTGGTATAGTTCTTTGTGTTTTCGAAAATCCACTCTTCTACTTCCTTCCAAATCTCATCGGATACCAAGTTATTAAGCAACCTAACGGTACCTAACTTAAACGATCTCGATATCACAATTTTTCCATTATTATATAATGTAAATTCTGTGCTTCCTCCACCTACATCTACATATAAATAGGTTGCATCTGTATTGATCAGTTCATTAAGATCAGTCATCGCAATTATAGCTGCTTCTTCTGCTCCATCAATAATGTCTATCTGAATACCAGTTTTCTCTCGTATTAGTTGCACTACTTTCTTACCATTCTCTGCTTCTCGCATTGCAGATGTTGCACAAGCTTTATATCTTACGACTTTATGAGTTTTCATTAAAAGCTGATATGCCTGCATGGTATCTAACATCCTAATAATGTTATCTTCTGATACCTCTTTCGTTCGGAAAACATCTGCTCCCAATCGAATCGGAACTCTCACCAAACTCGTTTTTTTAAACCTTGTTACCTTACCATCTTCTTCATGAACACTACTTATTAATAATCGTATCGCATTAGAACCAATATCTATAGCTCCATATTTTTCTATTGTCAACAAAATATCTAATTTCCTAATTTTCTTAAATAATAATCATATGTCGCTATCTGTGACCTAACTTTAACTTTATCATTCCTAATATACTCATTAGTATGATCTTTTGAAAGCTTTCTTCCTTTTACATTATCACTCCAGCAAATCTCGAATGTATCGATCAACTCTTCTTTTATGTCATCATCGTATATTGGACATGAAATTTCTACTCTTCTATCCAAATTCCTTGTCATCCAATCCGCCGAGGATATATATACTTTTGGATCTCCGGCATTTTGAAATATATAAAGTCTAGGATGTTCCAAAAATTTATCAATTACACTTATAACATTTATATTCTCGCTCATTCCCGGAATACCAGGTATCAAACAACATATTCCTCTTATAATCAAATCAATTTTAACTCCGGCTCTACTAGCTTCATAAAGCTTATCAATCATTTCATAATCACTCAAACTATTCAATTTCACCTTTATACCTGCTGGCTTTCCTTCTTTACTATTTCGTATTTCTTTATCTATAAGCTTTACAATAGAGCCTCGGGTATAATGTGGAGAAACTAATAAATGCTTATACCTACTTACTTTATAGTTTATATCAAAAAACTTAAAAACTTTATTCGTTTCCTTAAGAATAGCTTCATTCGTAGTAAATAATGTATAATCAGTATATAATTTTGCTGTAGACTCATTAAAGTTACCTGTACTTATAAAACCGTATCGTTTCAGCTTACCTTTTTCTTCTCTTTCAATTATACAAGCCTTACAATGTACTTTTAAACCTTTAATTCCAAAAATAAGATCTATTCCTTCTTGCTGCATTTGCTCTGCATAATGGATATTTGCCTCTTCGTCAAATCTGGCCTGAAGTTCTATTTGAACTATTACATTCTTACCATTTTTTGCTGCATTTATAAGAGAACTAGCTATATGTGATATATTCGCTAATCTATATATTGTAATTTTAATGGTTTTTACTTTCGGGTCAATAGCTGCTTCTCTTAAAAACTTGACGGTATAAGAAAATGTATGATATGGTGTGTATTGTAAAAAGTCCTTCTTCGCTATTTTATCCAGTAGGCTTCCTTGTAGGCTTAACCCAGGAATTCTAAGAGGTAATAATGGTTGGTAGACTAATTCTTTTTTATCTAAATCCGGAAAATTCATGTAATCCCTTCTGTTATGATATCTCCCTCCAGGAATAATACTATCAGAATTATCCACTCCCATTTTATCCATTAAAAACTTTAGGGTGTCTTTGTCTATTGTTTTATCATATACGAAACGAACGGGTTCACCATCTCTTCTTGATTTTACACTACTGGAAATTTTCTGAATAAAACTTTTACTAAAATCATTGTCAAAATCCAACTGTGCATCTCTGGTAATTTTAATCATATGTGCTGAAGCACTGGAATAATCAAAAATACTAAAGTTAATTTGCATACAATATCGAATCAGGTCATCTAACATAATAATGTACTGTTTCCCATCCTTTTCTGGTAATACAACAAAACGATCATTACTCTTCGGAATTTCTATAAGGGCATAGATTTTTTCATTCGTTTTTTGCTGTAAAATCTTAGACAATGCTCCATCTTTTGGTACTGTTTCTTTCAAAACAAGTTTTACCGCTAAATAAGCAACACTATCTTTGAGATGCGGGAGTTTATCGAGATCATTTAGAATATAGGTAACTAATGCTGGACTTACTTTATTTATAAAATACTTACGTATAAAACTATCTTGCTCTGGCGTTACTTGATTTTCGTTTATAATATAAATTCCGAGATCTTGTAACTTCTCACTGATGGTTTCAATAATCTTTAAGCTTTCGGATTGTTGTTTAATTACAATTCTTGTAATTTCCTCTAGTAATTCACTCGCAGTTTTACCTTTAAGTACATTTTTACCATCTTTTCCAGCTAGATCAATTCTCTTGATTGCAGCATACCTAACTTTGAAGAATTCATCCAAATTATTCGAAAAAATTCCAATAAATCGTAGCCTTTCTAATAGAGGTACACTATCATCAGATGCCTCTTGTAATACCCTTGCATTAAACTGTAACCAACTTAATTCTCTATTAATATATTGATTTTTCTGAGTTTCTACCATTTACCGGAGCTCTTTTGGGAATATTGTTAATAAGGTTTTTCCTACATTTAATTCTTTCCAACTATTTATATCAAATTGAATTGCTACTACCCCTGCTGTAGGCAAATTATCTATCGATATACTTCCATATAAATTTGCTATAGAAGTTAAAGCGTGATTATGCCCAAAAATCATAAGTGTACTTATTTTATCATCACAATTCTTTATAGTTTCAACTACTTGATGTCCATTAAAGTCATATAAATCCGGTTCTAACCTACTTATATTATCTGGCACGTCTAAGTTTTCTAAAATAATATGAGCAGTCATTTTCGCTCTTTCAGCATCACTACATAAGACCAAATCAATTGATTCGACAAGTGTTTTTAGCTTTTCACCAATTAATTTAGCATCCACAAGTCCTCTATCGTTTAGTGGTCTCTGATGGTCCACAACATCAAACTCCCAAGAAGACTTAGCATGTCTAATTATATATAATGTTTTCATTCTATTTTAAGAAGATTTATGTACAATTAAATTCTATACACCTATTTAAGAATTAATAACTACAATTCTAACTATTATAATTTTAAAAACATAATCAATATTAAAAACCTTTTAAAAAATATTTACCAAAAACAAACGTTATCTAATATAGATAAATTGATTTGATTTATTAGATAAATTCCGCTAAATTAATGAAAATGAAGCAGGTAGCGACTTACACTTTATCGATAAAAATCATTTCTATATCGAAAAGATCATTTTTTACTTACATAAGTAAATGTTAAAATTTAAATTTACAAACGGTTTCCCCATAAAATGAAGATGTATACCCCAGTATTATTTAGGCAGTGTTTTACTACTATATAATACTAACTATGTATTAGGGATAAAAAAGGAATAAGTGGAAAAATTTTACTATCAAAAAAGAATTCGGAATTATATACTTACGACAATATGTCTTGCTGTTGGCGTGTCTTATGGTCAAGTAGAAGTTCCTCTATCCAAAAGAACAGAGTTTACTATTAAGGGTGACTTTAAGTTTGTTTCAAATACTATTTTAGGAAAAGTAAGTAATGACGATGGAACTGGTATTTTTAATCCTAATAACGATTATAATAATGGAGGATTGAATAATCAGTTTAGAATGGGTTTTATAGATATTGATGATGATCCTTTAACGTTTAACTCTAGTAGTGCAGACCTTACTATAACTTCTAGTTGTGCTAAAATAAAACATGTAGGACTCTATTGGACAGCTTCTTATGCTGATCAGATAAGAAAACAAGACATTACTTCTATAAAAATAAAATACCCTGGTAATAGACAGTATTCTACTATTACCAATGCGCAAATTATTCATGATTATTATAATGACTCAAAATCTCTGTTCAAACAATATTCTTGTTATAAAGATATTACCGACGAGGTACTAAGCCTAGAGAATCCAACAGGAACTTATACAGTTGCCAATATCCCTGCGACAACATCAGAAATTAATGATGATCAAAAACTTGGTAATGGTTTGGCCGGAGGATGGACAATGGTCGTTATTTATGAAGATAATTCTAAGCAAAGAAAACGCTTTTATGTATATGATGGTTTCGTTAATATAAATTCTAAAGCTAAACCTGTAGAGTTTTCTTTTGATAATTTTCAAACAATCCCAGAAGGTGCTGTACATGGTAAAATAGGAGTTATATCATATGAAGGGGATAAAGGCATCAGAGGGGATCGTTTTCAGGTACTTTCCAACGAAACGAATAAATACAAAAGCATTACGGACAACAACAATCCAATGAACAATTTTTTTAATGCGAATATTACCGAAAATGGAAAAAATATAACGAATAGAGTACCTGCAAGTCAAAATACTCTTGGTTACGATGCTGATTTATTTGATATTAAAAACCCTAGAAATACTATTATAGGTAATAACCAAACAAAATCTAGTTTTAGATTACTAACGGATAACGATGGATATTCTGTAATGGCGGTAGCTTTTAGTGTAGAAATTTATGAACCCGCAATTCATATTGTAAAAAGATCAAGATATAGTAACGATAATAGCTTTGTTTATCCAAATGATATTATTGCTCCTAATCAGGATATCACATACAGTCTTACCATCCATAATGATGGAAATGATAATGCAAAAAATACTGTTATTAAAGATCAGTTACCCGAAAATGTAATATTTTCTACAGAATCTATTGTATTACCAACCAAAAGAATCAAAGTTCATTATAATGAGCTTTCCAGAACTCTTAGTTTTAGCATACCTAATAAATTGGTAAAAACTGATAGTGATCAATTTCAAATTCATTATACCGTAAAGGCTAATGCTTCTTGTGATTTAATATCAGAAACTGGAGAAATCACTATTATAGATCAACCAGTTACTGCAGAGTTTAATGGTTCATTAAATGAAACTAAGAAATACACCAAAGGATATAACCATATTAATAAGTGTGATCTACCGGATTATTATCAATTTAAATTATCAGTTGATATCTCTGGATTAAATTGTCCAAATTGGCCTACAAATCTTACAGCCTCTAAAAAGGATGTAGATGCCAATTTAATAAATGTAAACACATCTAATAAATCAGATAATACAGAAAATACAGGTCTAAACCCTAGCAATCTTAATCCTAACAACAATAAACTTGTTTCTAAATCGAAATCTGAAATAGAAAAAACAAAAACCTTAAATGATCTTATTAAACTAAATGAAATTTATTTTGAATTTGATAAATGGGATATAACAGAAAAAGCTATTGTAGAATTAGATAAGGTTGTAAATCTAATGGTAGACGACTATCCAAATATGGTCATCAAAATAGAAACCCATTCTGATAGTAGAGGAAACATCGACTATAATCTTACATTATCACAAAAAAGAGCTGAATCTATTTACAAATATTTGATCAGCAAAAACATCTCTAAAAATAGAATACTATCTTATATCGGTTTTGGTGAGAGCAAACCTATCAATGAATGTGAAGATGGAAAAGATTGTTCTGAAGATGAATACCGTATAAACAGAAGATCCAGCTTTGTAATTATGTAAAAAATTACACAAGAAAATCTATCTATAATAACCAAAAAACACTGGTTTATTCTCCATTGTTTTTTATTACAAGAAACTTCTTCTGTAGCTGTAGTTATTCAAGAATTTCACCACTTCTAAAGATAAAAAAACAGCTTTCGCGTATCTTTCAGTTAAAAAAAATACTTGGATAGATAATTCTTAAAATATCAAGGAGATAACCTTTCTAAAGTCCATTTTTTTTCATCGACAGAAAATGAGTAGCGTATTCGATCATGTAATCTATTAGGGCGTCCTTGCCAAAATTCAAATTCTACGGGTTTAATAACATATCCTCCCCAAAATGGTGGTTTAGGTATTTCCTTATCTGCATATTCTAATTCTAATGACTTCAACCTTTCCTCTAATACATCTCTGGTATTAATCACATCACTTTGATTAGATGCCCAAGCCCCTAATTGACTACCTATAGGGCGAGATTGAAAATATGCGGTACTGATAGCTTCGGATACTTTTTCGGCATACCCCTTAATAATAACCTGTCTTTCTAAATTAGGCCAAAAAAATGAAATACAAACATTTTTGTTATCCTGAAGCGCTTTTGCCTTCTCAGACCCATAATTAGAATAAAATACGAACCCTTTGTGATCATAATGTTTCAGTAAAACAATTCTACTTTTAGGATATCCATCCAACCCAATAGTAGATAAGGTCATTGCATTGGCTTCTTCTACTCCACCAGCTTCTTCCACTTCTTTAAACCAATCAGAAAATAATAAAAACGGAATTTCAGGAGCATTTTTTTCCTCTAGATTCATTTTATCATATGACTTCCTGTAGTCTGTAAGATCTCTATTCATTTAAATATATAAAATTGAATGTCTTTTAATGGAGTGAATATAACAATAATCAGTTACTTTCTAAATTAGAATTCAAAAACTTTACCATCATCACCAATTTCAACATTTTGAAACACGGTTTGAGCCTCTTTTCTAAATAGTTCTATATCTCCATATCGCGTAGAATAATGTCCTAAAATTAAAGTCCCTACTGCTGCCTTACTAGCAATTGTTGCCGCTTCTATAGCCGTACTGTGACCTGTTTTAGAACATAAACTCTTATGGCTTTCCAAAAACGTGGACTCATGATACAAAGCGGTAACTCCCTTAATTAAAGGAATTTTATTTTCATCATACCTAGTATCACTACAGAAAGCATAACTTTTTATTGGATTAGGCTCATCTGTAATATCATCATTAGCAATAACAGTTCCGTCATCTAAAACTACATCTTTTCCCTTTTTAATAGACCTATAATATGACACATCAATATCATAGTCATATACCTTATTCATAAGTAGTTTTCTATCACCAAGTTTCTCTTTAAATAAGAATCCATTGCAATACACCCTATGTTGAAGCGGAACTGTGCTTACACAAACTTTTTCATCTTCAAAAATGATCTCGGATTCCTTATTTATCAACTCATGAAAATGCAAAGGATAATCTGTCCAAGAGTTAGATAATTTTAGCTGCAGTGTAATTGCTTCTTTTATTCCTTTGGGGCCATATATATGTAATGGGTTCTCTCTATTCAGCATCCTAAAAGTAGAAACCAACCCTACTAATCCAAAAAAATGATCTCCGTGAAGATGTGAAATAAAAACATGATTAATTCTAGAGAATTTCACCTTATTTCGACGGAGTTCGACTTGGGTTCCCTCTCCACAATCTATTAAAAAAACATGATTATTGATTTCCAGAACCTGTGAGGTTGGATTTGTAAATGTTCGAGGAGTTGCAGAGTAGCAACCTAAAATTGTAAGCTTCAAAATTTTTATATCGTATTAAAAAGTAGGTAAAGATATTCTAATGTTTACTATTAATCAATTTCATTGACCAAAAGAATCAAAGGTACTAAGCAACTTTATATATCTTTCTACTGACATTTTTCTATAACCAGTTGCTCCTAACACAAGGCCATCTTTATTTATTACCAAAATAACAGGAAACACCTTTCTTCTATTATAACGTTTGGCGAGAGCAATATTCTTTTTTTCTTGATATTCCGGAAGTTTATTCTTTTTCCTTTTTGGAAAATCCGCTTTTACCATTACGAATTTCTCATTCACAAATTCTTTAAACTCCGGATTGGAAAGTATTTTTCTTTCTAATTTTATACAAGGGACACACCAGTCCGATCCTGTAAAAAGCAAAATTATATTTTGGTCTTTTTCTTTTGCAATTTTTTGAGCTTCCTCAAAATCATATTTCCAGTCTTGAGCATGTATCTTATTAATTAAAGATATAGAAAAAATCACAAGAATAATTGGAGCTAATTTATTCATAGAGAATAAGACGAGAAAAAAATCAATTAATTACAAAGAGTGGATATTAAATACCCAAATCTCTTTCTATTTCTTCCATCTCTATAAGATCTAAAGCCTCTATCAACGTAGGTACAATTGTTATTTCATCAGGAGCCTGTTCATAAGAAATTTCATTAGTAACTATAACAAATGAGCGTTTGGCAGCTTTATGGTTATTAGAAATTCTTAAAAATTCATTTATATCGTCGAGAGAAATATTTTTCAGCGAAAATAAATTAACAACAATATTATCGTTCTTTATAGATTCATATTTATTCTCTAACCCATGAACAAACTCTACAATCGTAGCTTTTTCTTGTGTAATTATGGTTGTAGAACCTTCTTTATTAAATATCATATGCTTATTGTTTTATTTTTGATGCTAACAGATATATCACCGCCATTCTCACGGCTACCCCGTTTTGCACCTGATCTAATATTATTGCCTGATTAGAATCAGCAACATCACTCGTGATTTCTACACCACGATTTATAGGTCCTGGATGCATTATAACAATCTCCTTATTAAGAGTATTCAATAATTTTTTGTTTACCCCAAATTGTTGTGTGTATTCCCTTGTAGATGGAAAATAACTAATCTCCATCCTTTCATTCTGCACTCGTAACATATTAGCCACATCACACCATTCTAAGGCTTTTTTAAGGTCAGTTTCTACAGTAACACCTAATTTTTCAATATACTTAGGGATTAGTGTTTTTGGGCCACAAACTTTTACATCCGCCCCTTGCAACTTAAGTGCAAAAATATTAGATAACGCGACTCTAGAATGTAGTACATCCCCAACAATCACTATTTTTTTCCCCCCCACTTCTCCTAACTTTTCTCTAATAGAATAAGAATCCAGTAAAGCTTGTGTAGGATGTTCATGTGCTCCATCTCCAGCATTTACTATACTCGCATTAATATGCTTAGACAGAAAAACACCAGCTCCAGGATTAGGATGTCTCATAACTACCATATCAACTTTCATTGAAAGGATATTATTAACAGTATCTATAAGTGTTTCTCCTTTTTTAACCGAAGAAGACGCTGCCGAAAAATTAATCACATCAGCAGAAAGCCTTTTTTCTGCTAACTCAAAAGAAAGTCTAGTTCTTGTACTGTTTTCAAAAAATAAGTTTGCTATAGTAATATCACGAAGCGAAGGAACTTTTTTTATCGGACGATTAATCACTTCTTTAAAATGATCTGCGGTCTCAAATATGAGATCGATATCCCCTTTGTTTAAGTATTTTATTCCCAGTAAGTGGTTTACACTTAATTCGCTCATTCCTTAAATTCTTAATTAAGATGTAAGAACTTATCATATGCACTATAAAAGCCCTGACTATCTATGTATTATTATAATATTATTACTAGCCAGAAAAGACTAGCTACTAATCAAATATATTGCATCTTCGCCTTCGTTTTCAGACCAATGCACTTTTACTTTTTCTCTATTTATAGCATCTACCTGTCTTCCTCTATAATTAGGTTGTATAGGCAAATGTCTGCTAAAACGTCGATCTATTAATGTCAATAATTCTATTTCCTCTGGTCTCCCAAAAGATTGTATCGCTGTTAGACCAGCTCTAATACTTCTACCCGTGTACAATACATCATCAATAAACACTACTCTCTTATCTTCAACCACAAAATCAATTTGCGTTTTATTAGCTTCTAAGGTTTTTTCTCCTCTCCTGAAATCATCCCTGTAAAATGTGATATCTAAGTATCCTAATTTAACATCTGATACCTGATAGTCTTCCAACAAAATCCTTTTAATACGATCTGCCAAAAAGACTCCTCTGGGTTGAATTCCAATAAGAACTGTGTCTCTAAAATGGGTATGATTTTCTATTAATTGACAAGCCAAACGACGTAGAATAATATCAATTTCTTTCGCACTAATTAATAATTTTTGACTCATAATCTCCAAATGGATATCTTAATTACAAAAGTAATCAATTTTTATAATTTTAATAGCAGTTCAAAATGTATTAGTTTACAAAAAAAAGGCTTCCAATGAATAGATCCTATACTAAAGTTTAATTTAAGTATAGTTCATAAAAAAGCAATACGTTACTAAACAGTGATTAGTAACGTATTGCTTTTTTATAAAATTGATTTATAAAAAATTATATCAGCTTTATTAGATAAATGGTATTACTCAATACTCAATAAATTGATAGCATCACAAACTTACAATCATATTGAATATCAATTCCTTTTTTAAACTTTTAAAAACTTAAAAACTTTTGATGTAGTAATATTTTCGAAATTTACCTGAATAATATATAGTCCAGAAGAAAAACTCGAAATATCTAGTGTATATTCTTTTCCTTCATAAGAATTAGTCTCTACCATTTCTCCTAAAACATTATAGATACTAATTTCTTTAAAGGTAGTATCACTTTTTAAAGAAATTTCGTCATTAAAAGGATTAGAAAATAACGAAATTTTTACATTGTCTTGCTGTAAGTCTTCGATACCCAAAATATTACTATCATAAACAGAAAGCCTAAAAGATTCTTCTGGATCATATTCATAAAACCGATAAACACTTACATATAATGTTTCACCAGGTATCATTCCTGTAACTTCTAGCTTATTTTCAAAATTATTAGTAGCCGAAGCATATAAACATGCTACTCTTGATAAGTTTTCGCAATCTCCAGAATATACAAGAATACCCTTTTTGTTCATAAATTCAGCATCACTAAATCTACCTCTTATTTCAAAAGTCATATCTCCCGAATCTGGCACTACGACCTTATACCAAACTTCATAATCTGATTGACTACTATTAGTACAATTTTGTCTATCACCATCTGTATCATTTGTAAAAATATTAAGACTACCTATTATAAAATCATCATCAAATTCCCCTCCTACATTTAAAACAACAGCATCTACGCAAAAGTCATTATCCGGAGTTATATCATATGCCGAAACAGTAACACTTGATATACTATAGATATCATAATGTATCAAACGAACAAAGAACTGTTCTCCTGGGGTTTTATTTTTAATACTAATGCTTCTTTCATTATCTATTGAACTACCAGGGATATAGGCTTCACAATATTCCGAAATAAGATTACCACATCCATCACCACTATAAACAAACATAGTAGTATCATGATTATTATTTACCGCACCAGACCATTTTACTATTACCGATCCAGTATCTGGTATAGTAACAGTATACCAATGATCCATTCCTGATCTTTCTTCCTTACAAAAACTAGGTGCCAAAGATTGGGAGTCTATATTATCTGCGACCATAGTTGTAATACTGTTATCATCAAATGTTTTACCAACCTGCAGATTGATAGGTGAACTACAATAGTTATTTACTGAAGGGTTTAGATGATAAGCAGAAATAAGAAATTCATCTCCATATACACCTCCAATACCGCTATTACCAGGAATCCACGCCCTTACATAAATAGTTTCTCCTGGAGTACGATTCGATAAACGAACGGAACCAAAACTTGATACTCTACCATCCTCATAACCACATTTTATTTGTGTAAGATTATCACAACTACCTTCGTACGCTGTTAACTCCAAACTAATAACATAACTAAATACGTGTGCTTTTGTTGCAAAACCAATATTTCCAGAAGCAGGAACCACAGCAGAGAACCACACATCATTTCCTTTATAATCACCGCATTCTGGAGCTTCAACCCCAGAAGTAGTAGCATCTTTACTAGTAGTCAGTTCTCCTTCTGTAAAAGGAAAATCTCCTAATTCTAAAGAAGTAGCATTAACACAAACATCATTCTCCGGAGGGGTTATCTTAAAAGCGAAAACATAAAAAGGCTCTTCATTAAACTCTATAAGATTCTTCTTCGTAACACGTATATACAAGGTCTCTCCTGGATGCTGTCCAGAAATTTTCTTATAAGAATAGCTATTCGCCGTTATATACTCCCCGCAACTTACCAAGGATAAATTATCACAACCTCCCGAATATATTGCCAATTCTGTGACCGCTTGTGGGTCATCTATACTTTTTGTGCTAAAACCAAAACTACCCGAATCAGGAACTGTTATTTTATACCAAATATCAGCACGTATAATTGAACAATCATCAAGATTAGGAGAACCTCCTCCTCCATCTGTATTCGCTGTAATTCTATTTTCATCCGGAAAATCACTACTATTGGCTAAAGTTAAAGTTATTGCATTAACACAGAAATCATTTTCAGGAGGAGCACTCATAGAATATCCACAAAAAGGAATCATTGCAATCGTTATAGCAATTAAAAACTGAAGTATTCTTAAAATCATAAATATATATTTAAGGTTAGTATTTTTTCGGCAAAAAATTAGCTTTTATGAGATTTACCCCCTCTAATTAGAGTATACCCTTTATATATTTATGTCTTGACAACCCAAAATGTTACAATTTTTTTTTATTTTTTTTAGCATTTACAATTCCTTACCATATACACCATTTCGATAAAAAATAAAATAAAAAAAAGGCCGCTCAATGAGCGGCCTTACTTATACTTAGAAAAAATCTAAAAATTTTAGTTTCCTCCTTTTTCCATTTTAGCTTTAAGATCTGCTAATGCATCAATATCTCCAAGAGTTGTTTTCTCGGAATTACTTGCTGCAGCTTTTTTAGCAGCCTGCTTAACTATCTTAGCTTCTTCTTCTTTAAATAAAGCTGTATGAGAAGCTACCACTCTTTTGAATTCTTTATTAAATTCAATGATTTGGAATTCAGCTTCTTCTCCTTTTGCTAATTTCTTACCATCTTCTTTTTCTAGATGACGTGAAGGTACAAAAGCAACGATATCTTCATTAAATTCTATCGTAGCACCTTTATCCACAATATCAGTAATGGTATTAGTATGCTTAGTTCCTACAGCAAAGTCAACCTCATACTTATCCCAAGGATTTTCTTCAGTTTGCTTATGTCCTAAACTTAATTTACGTCCTTCGACATCTAGCTCCAATACAACTACATCAAGCTTATCTCCTACATTTGTAAAATCTGATGGGTGCTTAATTTTCTTAGTCCAAGAAAGATCAGAGATGTAAATTAATCCATCAATTCCTTCTTCTAATTCTACAAATACACCAAAGTTAGTAAAGTTACGAACGATACCATTATGTCTAGATCCTACAGGATACTTCGTAGTAATATCAGTCCAAGGATCTGGAGTTAATTGCTTAACACCAAGAGACATTTTACGTTCTTCTCTATCAAGAGTAAGAATCACTGCTTCTACTTCATCCCCAACTTTTACAAAATCCTGAGCAGAACGTAAGTGAGTAGACCAAGACATTTCTGATACGTGTATCAATCCTTCTACACCTTCTTCTACTTCGATAAATGCACCGTAATCTGCGATTACAACTACCTTACCTTTTACTTTATCACCAACTTTAAGTTCGCTATTAAGAGCTTCCCAAGGATGTGCTTTTAATTGCTTAAGACCTAATTGGATACGTGTCTTAGCCTCATCAAAGTCTAAGATTACAACATTTAATTTCTGATCTAATTCTACAATCTCATTCGGGTGATTGATTCTAGACCAAGAAAGATCTGTAATATGGATAAGTCCATCAACTCCACCAAGATCAACGAATACACCGTAAGAAGTAACATTCTTAACAGTACCTTCTAATACCTGACCTTTTTCTAATTGACCGATAATTTCTTTCTTCTGCTCTTCGATATCTGCTTCGATAAGCGCTTTGTGAGATACTACAACGTTCTTGAATTCATGGTTGATCTTAACCACTTTAAATTCCATTGTTTTACCTACATATGCATCATAATCACGGATAGGCTTCACATCTATCTGAGAACCTGGTAAGAATGCTTCGATTCCGAAAACATCTACAATCATACCACCTTTAGTTCTACATTTTACGAAACCATTTACGATCTCGCCAGTATCATGAGCATTATTTACTCTATCCCAAGCCTTAATTACACGAGCTTTACGGTGAGATAATATCAACTGTCCTGTAGCATCTTCACGTACATCAATTAATACTTCTACCTTATCTCCTACTTTAAGATCTGGGTTGTAACGAAATTCATTTAATGAAATAACACCTTCACTCTTAGCATTGATATCAATAATAGCATCACGATCTGTAATATTAATTACCGTTCCGTCTACTACTTCGTCATTTAAGGTGTCAACAAAATTTTCTGCTACTAGCTTTTCAAACTCTTCTAGTTTTGAATCCGCGATTGGATCAATACCTTCTTCGTAATTGTGCCAGTTAAATTCTTTTAAAAATTGCTCAGGATTTTCCTGTTGTGGAGATATGGCAGGAGCTGCTTTTGGAGCTTCTACTTCCTGAACGTCTGTGTTTTTTGTTTCTTCAGACATTGAAGATTAAATTTGTATTCTGTATGTGTTTGAGAATCAAAACGAAAACGTATACAGAAGCGTTAGATTATATTTATAAGTATCCTTTTTATTCTCTTACTCGCTAAAAAGGAGTGCAAAATTACAATTTAATTTATTAGAAAACAATTATTAAGAAGTTGATTTACTGAGTATTTTAGTCTGTGAGTTTTGGTATAAATAATTAACCACATAGAGGAAATTGGTTTTACCTACTTACAATTATGTTTTTTTTGAATTCAATTTTATCGTTAACGTACAAAATAACTTCTCAAAGACTAACTTATTCTAAAATTCGAACTAATACTTCACAATCTCAAACTCACTTCTCCTATTGGTCTGATGCTCATCTTCGGAACACGTTTTAGCATCACAATCAATTAATGGTTGAGATTCTCCAAATCCTTGAAACTTCATTCGCCTGGCATTTACATACCCTACAAGTGCCAAATAGTTTCGAGTAGATTCTGCTCTTTTCTCTGACAATACCTGATTATATGAATCTGTTCCTCTACTATCTGTATGAGAATCGATTTTTATATACACGGTTTTATATTTTTCTAGTTTTAAAGCAAATTCATCTAACACCTTCTTAGAGTCTGCTCGTATATTCCACTTGTCATAATCAAAGTAGATTGGAGGCAAATCAAAATACAGTTTGCCATTTTTTTCTATTACCTGAGGTCCCACTTTATCAGCTAATAGTCTCTTTCTTAGCTCTTCTGCTGACAGCTCCTTATTTTTTCTTTCTATATCCTCTTTAGACGCTGCTATATCATTTACTTTATCGCTCTCTTCATTCTCTTCGGAAACAACCTCTTTCTTCTTATCCAAATAAATAATATATGTTTCTTCTTCTTTCTCCTTAACCAAAACTGGTTTGATTTTTTCTTCATAACCTGAAGCAGAAGCAGAAGCTTTAAAATCATATTTCCCTGGAAAAACACTAATAACAAAAGCTCCTATTGAATCTAATTTATTTTCGTAAATAACTTTTTTATCTCCATTATACAACGCAACACTAGCATTAGGAATATAGTTATCTGTTGCAAAATCTTTTACCTCAAAACGTGCTTGGTATTCTTTTGGGAATATTTCTCCTATTTGCGAAAAAGAATACATATCATCATCTGTTTTATTTTTTCGATTAGAGGCAAAAAATCCATCCGTTTCATTGTAGTATGATATCGAAAAATCATCATGTCCAGAGTTAATTGGTGCTCCAAGATTTATAGGTTCTGTGAACTTTTCATTTTTCTTCTCTGAAACGAAAATATCCATCATACCCAATCCTAGATGTCCATTTGATGAAAAGAATAAATTATCTTTTTCTGAAATAAAAGGAAATTGTTCTCTATTTTCTGTATTTACAATACTTCCCAAATTTGTAGGCTTACCGTATGTACCATCTTGATTGACAGAAACAACATATAGATCAAAATCCCCATATCCACCGGGCATATTTGATGAAAAATACATTTTTTTCCCATCTTTACTTAAAGAAGGGTGCTCTAAAGAGTACGGTATATCACTAAATGATAACCTCTCTGGTTTACTCCATATATCTTCTTTTTTGATAGATTTATATAAGTGGACTACATTATTTCTAAGGCTGTCATATTTCTTTTTTCCTTTATCTGAATTACTTCTGGAAAAATATATAGTATTCCCATCGGCTGTAAAACAAAAATTACCTTCATGAAGTTTTGAATTAATCTCACCACTTATTTTTTCTATTTCAGAAATTGGTTTATTTGTAGTATCTACTTTTACCTTATATAAATCCAAAAAAGATCTGTGTGTCCATTTATATTTTTTGTCCAATATCCCATTAGTAGTTCTATCAGTAGTAAAATAAATAGTACTATCTAACTTTACCGCTCCAAACTCTGAGGCATCAGAGTTAATTTCCAGAGATTTAATTGCATAATCATCATCTTTTAGCTTAAAAGCTTCTATTGTAGCGATCGCATCTAACTTATTGAACCATGTATCCCCTTCATTTTTCTTATATAATGCTAGGTAATCAATTGATTTCTCATACTTACCAAGAGATGAAAGAACTTGATACATTAAATAATTATACGAGTTATCATACGATTTATCTGCTTGGTAAAATTTACCAGAAATCAAAACCTTAAGATATCGGTATGCCTGCTTAAACTGAAATGTATTGTAATATGCTATCGAAATATTTTCTAAAATAGGTTTAGAATATCCTTCTTGATTTAATTCTTCCTCGTATTGTATTGCTGCATTGATATAATCTCCTTTTTCGAAAAAGCGATCAGCTCTACTCTTATTTTGTGAGAATGTTACTTGTGTAATCAGTACTACTATAATTAGTATTATTTTAGTCTTCATATATTAATAAAATCTTGGAGATGTATATTTGTTACTAAGATTAAGTAAGTCGAAATTATATAGTAAAATAATTTCGTGACTTCCGTTATTATACCCGCTTAATTCACTGGTGCTAAAATCATATGAGTACGCTACTTTAAGAGATTTTGTAATATTAAATCCTGCCAGGGCTATAAACGCATCTTCATAACGATACGACACCCCTAATTCGAATTTATCATAAATCAAAGAGTTAAGAGAGACATCAAATGTTAATGGAGAATCTATTACCTGTTTAATAACCATAGAAGGCTTCAATTTTACTTCATCTACCAAATCAAATATAAACCCTGAAACCCCATAAATATGCGTTTTGGTTTCAGAAACTCCGAACTCTCCTAAGTTAACATCATTAGGTAAAAGGTTTGGTGATGATATTCCTGCATAAAAGTTATGAGAAAAAAGAAACAACCCTGCTCCTACATTGAATTGTAATTTAGCGTTATTATCTGCAAATGCGGGGTCATTGGCCACATTAGAGCCAGAAGCATCCAATTTAAAACTATTTATTCCTGTCTTTAACCCATAGGATAACCTAAAACGATCTGAGATACGTGTAACATATGCAAAATCAATATTAAAAAAATTATTATTGGTACTAATTGCATCTCCAATTCTATCATTCACATAATTAACACTCAATTCTATTTTTTCACTAATGGGTATGTTTCCAAATACATTGGCTGTTTGTGGTGAACCATCTAATCCAGTCCATTGTTTTCTATATAACAAACCAGTAGAAATCAATCCACTTTGATTAACAACATAAGCCGGATTTACCGTACTCATGTTGTACATATATTGCGAATACTGAGGTTCTTGCTGCGCATAACTCATGTAGCAACATATTATTGCTATGCTAAATATAAATTTTAATCTCATGTGCTTACCTGCTTAAATAAAAGCTTCCCTGAATTGGTTGATTGTTTTCGAAATTAGGTGTAAAAATGTAGAAGTATGTCCCAGAAGGAAGATCATCCCCTAATCGCAAAGAGACATTACTCTCTCCTCTAAATTCTTCCGTATTAACATTTCCATTATATACTTCTGTTCCATATCTATTGAAGATTTTTAATTCAAAATCAGGAAATGCTACCGGTATATTAAATTCATTCTCAATAAATAGATCAAAAGTATCATTTAGATTATTTCCATCTGGTGAGACACCATCCTGAAAATCCAAAGTACACAACTCTCCATTAGAAAACCGTTCTCCCATATTTAGGATATCTATCGAAACTTGCACCCTTTCTGATTCACAATTATCAGCATCTACTGTTGCTATATAATAAATTTGATTATCAAAAAGTATAGGGTTATCAATAATTGGCATATCACTTTCTAAAGTAGAGTACCAATTATAGTTTAACACATCTACTTCTATATCATCTAAGTGTTTCGCATCCAGAATACAAAATTCCTGATTTGGCACATTAGGCTCTGGAAGATCAACAATTTGTACGGCAACATTCAATGTAGATTCATCACATGGTAAGGTATTCGCTACCACATATCTAAAATTATAAATCCCGTTAGTCAAAGTTTCAAATTCTAATACTCCATCGGATGACAATGCCTCTGTATTATCGGTATCTTCAAAAACTCCTGTTCTAACAGTATCGCTATCCAATAATGAATATAAATTCACTCTACCATCTAGTTTACAAAAGGTTTCATTTCTATCATTACCTATTTCTATAGGCTCAGATATGTCAATAGTCACGATGGCCTGATCCTGACTTGTACAACCAGCGTTACCTAAAACCGTATATATGTAATCACCAGGACCAAGGATAGGCAGAGTATCATCACTAGCATCAAAAACTCCTAAATGATCGGGAGACATATATCCAAAAGGTCCAGTCCAAATACCAGTTGTATCAGGGTTATCTTCTAATAAATCAAAAAGTGTAACGGTTAAATTATCGGAGCATACTCTAGTTGCTGTTCCAGTTCCTGCTCCTGCATTAGCCTCCTTATACAATGTAAAAGTCAAAGTCGCATCATCTAAACACCCAGAAACTGGATGTTCGGTAGCATAGGTAAACGTAAATACCTGTGTTTCTTCTATTTCTGGGATTACAAAAGTATTCTCAACCTCATTTCCATCCTCATCTGTCCAAACCCCAGTAGTTACTACAGTATCTATACCATTCGTATTAAGTAAACTTCTAAGATCAATTGGATCATCCGTTTCACAAAAATTTAAACCATCTGTATCTTCTCCTGCGTGATCCTCTGGAAGTATCACAAGTAGAACTTCTGTTTCTAATCGAGGACAAAAACCACCACAACCATTGATTCCAGGGCAGACTATATATTTAAAGCGATATTCCCCTGGTCTCGCTCCAGAAATATTAACTGGTGCTTCTGGATCATAATATGGTGGACCTACATCCGGAATCGTCAGTGCTGGATCCGGTGAACACGTTAAATCTATAGGGTTTAAAGGGTCTACTTGGTGCTTAACAACTAAATTTAAATCACTAGGACCCGAAATAAACTCCCAATGCGTATAAGTAGAATCCTTGTATTCAAAACCTTCTGTAAATTCTATGAGATCATACAATTTAACTATTACAGGTGGCTCTTCTATTTTACCTGGACATAATTCTGGAAAATCAAATTGCTGAAAAGGTCGAAGCTCTTCATAAATTGTAAAAACAACTGTTGAAGACATATCTACGCATACTACAGAACGTTTTTCTACAGTATATGTAAAATTATAAGATTCGCAACCGAACCTAGGGTTATTTCCATTATCAGTTAATTCATCATATAGCTCTTTAATATTTATCGTAAGGTTACTAACATCTCCATCTAATTCTTCATTCCAATATCCCTCGATATCTTCATCTACTAAATATTCATCATCCCTAACATCAATATCATCATCATAATCTCCATTCCATATTGATCCTTCACATATCCCTACAATGGATGGGGTACCTGAAAAAACTTGACGTACCACAGATATCTTAACCGTCGTTTCTGAAATAGGAGTACAAAGGGAGTTTCCTGAAACAGTATACACCAATTCGTATACATTCTGATCTACTCTTGGCAATCCTGGTTGATAATCTACTTCTCCAGAGAACGTACTTCCCATCAAAGCTCCTCCTCCCGGATTACTTACTAAGCTCCAAACACCGTTAATATGAGCTATAGGAATTACTGCATTGGATATCAATACCGTATTAAGATCCAATGAATCTGAATCACATATGTAATAATTAATATCGTCATCATCTGGAGGTAATGCAACTCCAGAATAAGCTCCTACAACTAAGTTCACGCTTAATATAGGTCCTGTACCACACGCAGTATCATTAGTAAGTGTAAAAACATAATCATCGTTTTCTAAAGAGGCATTACGCAATTCCCAAGTTGACAAATTACCAGTAGCCTGATCCAATGCAATAGCATTATTAACCGCTGTAGACCAAACACCATCCGCTAGGGTAGTTCCCGTTTCTGTATATAAATTAATTATTCCATCTGGGGTACCGTCTGTATCAAAATCAATATTCTGTATATCACATACAGCAACAGTTTGTATCTGATTACACTGAGCGTTCAATGTACTAGATAGTGAAGTTCCAATAAATACTAATAAAAGTAATTTTCTAATATAGTTCAAAATATGGTTATATTTAATATAATAAAAACGTTAGACCATAAAACATGATCTCACAATAGTTTCTTATAAAACACCTATTATAAAATAGGTTAGGCAGGTAGGGCAATTTGGCAAAAATAGATAATTCGAGTTAACACTACCCCACCTTTTTTAGGTAGTTTTACCTTACTTAAAAAAATACTAGCCTCTCAATTTTAATACATTTACAATATCATTCAGCTTATATCCTTTTGCCTGAAGCAATATCAAATAATGAAAAAGTAAATCTGCGCTTTCGTTCAAAAACAACTCTTCATTATCATCTTTTGCTTCTATTACTACTTCTACTGCCTCCTCACCTACTTTCTGTGCTACTTTATTAATTCCATTTCTAAATAATGAAGCTACATACGACTTTTCATTTTCTGAATTATTCTTTCTATCTTCAATTACATCCTCTAATTCTGATAAAAATCCATATGATTGTTCATTACTTTTACCCCAACAAGTATCTGTTCCTTTATGACAAGTTGGTCCTACCGGATTTGCCATAATTAACAAAGTATCTTGGTCACAGTCTATATTAATGTCATGAAGTTGCAAAATGTTACCGCTTTCTTCGCCTTTTTTCCATAATCTTTTTTTTGATCGGCTATAAAAAGTGACTTCTTTCGTTTTAACCGTTTGATTATAAGCCTCTTCATTCATATACCCTAACATCAAAATATTTTTAGTAAAAGCGTCCTGAATTATAGCTGGAACAAGTCCATCGTTATTTTTGTTAAAGTTTATTTCCATAATTGTTTCCTGTATTGACTGGATATTTTTAATTAAATCCTTATTTTTTTTATATGATGAAATGTAGATTATAATCTAACCGGAATTTCATTATCTCTTAATTCTTGTTTTAAATCTTTTATCTGTATTTCCTTAAAATGAAATACACTAGCTGCCAATGCTGCATCCGCCTTTCCTTTTGTAAAAGTATCTACAAAATGCTGCATATTTCCTGCTCCTCCAGATGCTATAATTGGTATATTCAATTCTGTGGATAATCGAGATAAGGCTTCATTAGCAAATCCATCTTTCGTACCATCATTATCCATAGAAGTAAACAATATCTCCCCAGCTCCTCTTTGTTCAACTTCCTTTGCCCAGTCAAATAAATTTAACTCTGTAGGCACTTTTCCTCCTACTAAATGCACAATCCATTTGCCATCAATCTGTTTAGCATCGATTGCAACTGTAATACATTGACTCCCGAATTTACCTGACAGATCATTTATTAATTGAGGATTCTTTACCGCAGATGAATTTATAGACACCTTATCTGCACCATTTTGTAACAATATATCCACATCTTCAATAGAGGATATCCCCCCTCCTACCGTAAACGGGATATTTACCTTTTCTGCAACGCGTAATACTAAATTCGCTAAGGTTTTTCGTCTTTCTTCTGTTGCAGAAATATCAAGAAACACTAATTCATCTGCTCCAGTTTCTGAATAAATCTGAGCCAATTCTACAGGATCTCCGGCATCACGCAGATCCACAAAATTAACTCCTTTTACCGTACGTCCATTCTTAATATCCAGACACGGTATAATTCTCTTTGTTAGCATTACGTCTTGTTTTTAATGTTTAGATCCATTCCGTCATAAAAACCTAAACTTTTATTTTTTAATTGTTTTGTCCAAAATGCAATTTGTCCTGTGTGATATGAGTAATGCTCAGTCACATGAATGGCAACACCTATTCCCGAGAATGTAAACCCCTGAACTTCTCTTTTTTTCATTAATTCGGAAACTGAACAATTTCTGATAGTTTTCTTAGCCCTATGGACAGCACCTATAAGTTTTTTAAGTAAATCATCTTTAGAAAAACCATCTTGTGTATCAAATTCTGCATCACGATCCCTATCATCTTCTTTATTTCCTAATGAAGAAATTGCATATTGAGTTATATTACCACATAAATGCAGTATCAGATTACCGATACTATTCGATGATTCATTAAACCGTTTCCAGATATCTTCTTCTGTGAGTTGATCGAAACTTAAACCAATCATTCTGGTACTTTCATCTAACCTATAGATAATTTGCTCTTTAAATTCCTGGGCTATTTCTTCGGTCATATCTTTTTATTCTTAAAGTCTAACTAATTTTAAAAACCTGTCAGAATCTACTGTTTACGAGTTTAAAATATAATCTTCTAACTGTTTTAGGCTAATTCGGTTTTCGTAAATTGCTTTTCCGATAATAGTACCTTCGCAACCTATTTCTGCTAATTTAGGTAGTTCATCAAATGTAGAAATACCACCAGATGCTATGAGTTTTAGATTATCTGTTTCTGACAAAATTCTTTTATACAACTCAAATGATGGCCCTTCTAACATTCCATCTTTACTGATATCTGTACAGATTACATATACAATTCCTTCTTTTTGATATTCTTGTATAAATGGAATAAGCGCTTTATCACTTTCTTCTAACCATCCGCTAACAGCAATTTTTTCGTTATGTGCATCGGCACCAAGAATTATTTTTTCATTTCCGAATTTAGTTATCCAGGACTTAAACGTTGCCTCATCTTTAACCGCGATACTTCCTCCAGTTATCTGATTCGCACCACTATCAAAAGCAATTTTCAGATCTTCGTCTGTTTTTAACCCTCCACCAAAGTCAATTTTTAAACTTGTTTTAGATGCTATTTGCTCTAAAACCTTATGATTAACGATATGTTTCGATTTTGCTCCATCCAGATCTACTAAATGTAAATACTGAATTCCATGTGCTTCAAATTCTTTGGCTACCTCTAATGGATGCTCGTTATATATTTTCTTAGTATCATAATCTCCTTTAGAAAGTCTTACACATTTTCCATCTATGATATCTATTGCTGGTATTATTCTCATTGTTTCAAATTAGAAATTTAGAAAGTTGAAATACGAAATATTTTAATTCGTTTTATTTTTTGCAGTTTTAATGGATGATACGACAATTCTCAACAATTCATCGGATTCTTTCCAAAGGCGTTTTACCTCTGTTTTATCTCCATCCATAATTTCAATTAGAATTTCTAGCCAAAAACTAGATTCATCCGTTTCTTCTTCTACTATTTTTAGCTTATTAATAAAATCTGCATTTGACTTTGGTCTCTGAGAAGCCCTCCAATTAGCCCCCACTGAACTAGAACTTTTTAACAATTGAAATACTAAATTATTATACTCTCTATCTTTAGGTAATTGAGAACATAATCTCCAACAATCAATAGCAAAACGCTTTGTTCTCAATTTCATATCTTCCATAATTATAGATTTCTAATTTCGTTTTTATAAATTAATGAAGTTCTTTAGAATTTTTTCTCCAGTTACACTACTTTTTTCTGGATGAAACTGGGTTCCGTAAAAATTATTTTTCTGTAGCGCTGTGGTATAACTTATACCATAATTGGTTTGTGCCACTGTATCATTGGTAACAGGCGCATAATAACTATGTACCAGATAAATGTATTCCTTCTCATTGATCCCATCAAATAAAGGCGAATTGAGAGTTTCTATCTGATTCCAACCAATCTGAGGTACTTTTACTCCAAGGTTAAAACGAACTACATCTACATCGAATATACCTAATCCCTTCGTATCTCCTTCTTCTGTATGATTACACATTAATTGCATCCCTAAACAAATTCCTAAAACGGGTTGTTTTAATTGGGGAATTAAAGTATCCAACCCTGATGCTTTTAATTTACTCATTGCACTACTTGCTTCTCCTACTCCAGGAAAAATCACCTTATCAGCAACTTTAATTTCTTCTGGATCATCACTTAAGATAGCTTCATAACCTAATCGCTGAATAGCAAATTTGATAGATTGGATATTTCCTGCTCCGTAGTTTATAATTACTATTTTCATATTATAAAGCGAAAAACGAAATCCGAAAATGATAGTTTAGAATATTATAATTTTCCATCTTTCAAATTTCTATTTTCTAATTTCAATATTTTACAAAACTCCTTTGGTACTTGGTAAGATCATTTTTTCCGGATCTCGTTTTACAGCTACTTTAATTGCTTTGGCAAATGCCTTAAAAATAGCTTCTATCTTATGATGCTCGTTAGTACCTTCTGCTTTTACATTAAGATTTGCTTTGGCACCATCCGTAAATGATTTAAAAAAATGAAAAAACATTTCTGTAGGCATTTTACCTATCATTTCTCTTTTAAAATCCGCATCCCAAACTAACCAATTTCTTCCTCCGAAATCAATAGCAACCTGTGCTAAACAATCATCCATTGGCAAACAGAATCCATAACGTTCGATTCCTAGTTTATTACCTAATGCTTTTGCAAATACTTCGCCTAATGCAATAGCTGTATCTTCTATAGTATGATGTTCATCTACTTCTAAATCTCCTTTGACCTGTATATCCAGATCCATCTGCCCGTGACGCGCAATCTGATCTAACATATGGTCAAAAAATTCTAATCCGGTACTGATATTACTTTTACCTGTTCCATCAAGATTTAGTTGTATAACTATATCTGTTTCATTGGTTTTTCTGGAAATTTCAGCTGTACGATCTCTTAATTTTAAAAATTCATATATTTTCTGCCAATCATTAGTCTCGATGGCAATATATTCATTCAGTTCATCCTGTTTTATGGTGATCTCCCCTGTTCCTAAATTGGTATTATCATTTATAAAAACCCCTTTAGACCCTAGGTTTTTTGCCAATTCCATATCTGTTAACCGATCTCCTATCACAAAAGAGTTTTCTAAATCGTACTCCTCAGAAAAATACTCCGTTAATAACCCAGTTCCGGGTTTACGCGTATTCGCATTTTCATGAGGAAATGTCCTGTCCAAAAACACCTTATCAAAAACCACTCCTTCATTTTCGAAAGATTTCATAATAAAATTATGTACTGGCCAAAATGTATCTTCAGGAAAAACATCTGTCCCCAATCCATCTTGATTAGTGATCATTACCAATTCATAATCCAACTCCTGAGCTATTTTACCTAAGTATGTAAACGCTTTAGGATAAAATATCATTTTTTCGAATGCATCTATTTGCTCGTCTACTGTTTCCTTGATGATCGTACCGTCACGATCTATAAATAATACTTTCTTTTTCATACTATACGAAACCTTACTTCTATAAAGGTTAAAGGATTTAATTTATATACTTTGTAATACTTCTATCAGTTTCTTATTTTCTTCTTTTGTACCCACCGTAAAACGTAACGTATCTTTACATAAAGGTTGTGTACTTCTATTACGGACAACTACTCCCTGTTTAAGTAATTGGTCATATCTCATATTAGCATTATCTACTTTAGTCAAAATAAAATTTGCATCCGTTGGATATACTTTTTCCACAAACTCTATTTGTCGTAATGCTTGTATCAATTTAGCTCTTTCAGTAAGTATACTAGACACTTCTATATTTACTTGCCCTATATTCGATACTCTATCCAATGCACGTTTTTGAGTAAGCTCATTTACATTATATGGTGGTTTTATCTTATTAAGAACACTAATGATATCTTGCGAAGCATAGCATAACCCCAGTCTAATCCCAGCCATTCCGTATGCTTTTGATAACGTTTGCGTTATAATCAAATTAGGATATTCTTTGATCCTGGAAATCCAGCTTTCTTTATCCGAAAAATCAATATATGCCTCATCTATAACAACTAGTCCTTTAAATTTTTCAAGAATCTGAAGTACATTTTCCTCTGAAAAAGAATTACCTGTAGGGTTATTAGGAGAGCAAAGAAAAACTATTTTAGAATTTTCATCTATGGTTTTAAAAATTGATGTAACATTAGGTTGAAAAGTATCTGTTAGTAATACTTCTCTTTCTTCTATATTATTAATATTTGCTAATACCTTATACATTCCATAGGTTGGCGGTAACGTAATAACATTGTCTATTCCGGGTTCACAAAACGCCCTAAACAGCAGATCTAAGACTTCGTCACTACCATTTCCTAATAATATATTCTCTACCAGTACACTTTTTTGTTCCGCTAAAACCGTTTTAAGATTTCTTTGTTGGGGATCTGGATATCTATTGACTCCATTTTCATAAGGGTTTTCATTGGCATCCAGAAAAATCATTTTAGAACCATCTGAAACATATTCATCTCGTGCTGAGGAATATGGATTTAACCCTTTTACGTTTTCTCGTACTATTTGATTTATATCGAATTGTGTTGTGTTCATTTTTTATTAAAGTATTCAGTCTTTAGTATTGAGTATTCAGTAAAAAATTAACTAAATGGAAATCAATTTATAATCTTGCTCAATATGTATACTCGTGACTTTTTTATTCTAAACTATCTAATCGTAATGTAACAGCATTTTTATGAGCCTGTAACCCTTCTGCTTCTGCCATTAATTCAATTGCATTTCCTATTTTTTCTATTCCGATTTTTGATATTTTCTGAAATGTCATTGATTTCATAAAACTGTCTAGATTTACACCGCTATACTGTTTTGCATATCCATTGGTTGGCAATGTATGGTTTGTTCCCGAAGCGTAGTCTCCTGCACTTTCGGGTGTATAATTACCTATAAATACCGATCCTGCATTCGCAATGTTATCTACATAAAAATCCTCATTAGAAACACAAATAATAAAATGCTCCGGTCCATATTCATTAATCAATTCTATAGCCTGGGTATCATTATTTACAAAAATCAATTTTGAATTAGCTATTGCTGCTTCTGCAATAGCTCTTCGTGGTAACACTTTGCATTGCTCAATCACCTCTTTTTCTACACTTTCTAACAATTCTTTTGATGTTGATACCAAAATGACCTGGCTATCTTTGCCGTGTTCTGCCTGACTGAGCAGGTCAGATGCTACAAAAGCTGCACTAGCAGTATCGTCGGCTACGACTAATAGCTCACTTGGTCCTGCTGGCATATCTATCGCTACACCAAACTTGGTAGCCAATTGTTTAGCCACTGTTACAAATTGATTTCCTGGTCCAAATATTTTATATACCTGCGGAATTGTTTCAGTTCCAAAGGTCATTCCCGCAATAGCCTGGATTCCTCCTACTTTGCATATTTTGGTTACTCCACATAAACTTGCTGTATATAAAATTGCTGGATCAATTTTTCTTTCTTTATTTGGTGGAGAACATAAAACAATCTCTTTACATCCAGCGATATTAGCCGGCACCGCCAGCATTAATATGGTAGAAAACAATGGTGCAGTTCCTCCTGGGATATACAAACCAACTTTTTGTATGGGGCGCTTTTCTTGCCAGCAAGAGACTCCTTCTGTAGTTTCAACTGAAATTTTAGTTGTTTTTTGTGCCGAATGAAAGGTTTCTATATTCGACTTAGCTAATAGAATAGCTTCTTTTAACTCCGAACTCACCAAATCTTTGGCTTCTAATATCTCATCTTTGGACACTAATATCGAATCCAAGGTAACCTGATCAAACTTTTTGGTATATCGACTAATAGCCTGATCTCCTTCTTTTTCTACTTCATTAAAAACACTCAAGACAGTATTTTCAATATCTGCGACTGTCTGTGTTGGTCTTTTTAATATTTCTAACCAATCCTCTTTTTTGGGGTTGTATATCTTATTCATGATCCTTTACTTCCTAATCGATAATTCTTCTTTTAACCTATAATTCTTTTCGAAAATGATAACCTATTTCCTTATAACCTTGACTTTTCCAAAATTTATTACCATCTGCATTATCAATATAACAGTTTAGTTCTAATGCTACACAGTTTTTTGATTTTGCATATCGATGAATCCACTCTATTAATAAATTGCCTACTCCCTTTCCTCTATACTCTGGTGAAATAAAAACATTATCTGGTTCTAAATGCTTACCTATATAATATTTAGTAAGAAACCACATTCCGGAAATACCAATGAGTTTCTGATTGTCATAAACTCCGACACACTCATACCCGCTAAGAATCATTTGGGGTAACCGCTCTTCTAATTCTTTTTGAGTAACAGAACCATTTAACTCCAATAATAAAGGTATTATTACAGTCATCTCTCTATTATCTATTTTTCGTATCGTAAACATAGTACCAATCCCTTATTTTACAAAACCATTTTTTCTATAGGACAAACCAAGATTCCTTCTGCTCCTTCTGCCTTTAGCTCATCTAATATATCCCAGAATTTATTTTTCTCTACTACTGTGTGTATCGAACTCCATCCTTCTTCAGCTAATGGAAGTACTGTAGGGCTTCTCATTCCAGGAAGGATATCCACAATTCTTTCTATTTTATCATTAGGAGCATTTAGCAATACATACTTAGAAGCTCGTGCCTTAAGCACTGCTTGAATTCTAAACTGCAATTTTTCTAAAAGTCGTTTATTCTCATCGCTAATTGTTGGAGAAACAGCTAAAACAGCTTCAGAAGTAAGCATCACTTCTACTTCTTTTAAATTATTCTTAAACAATGTACTACCACTAGAAACGATATCACATATGGCGTCTGCTAATCCTATATTCGGTGCAATCTCTACAGAACCAGATATCTGATGTAATTCGGCAGAAATACCTTTTTCTTCTAGATATTCATTAACTGTGTTCGGATATGATGTGGCAATTCTTTTCCCATCTAAGTCATTAATAGAAGTATACTCAAAACTTTTAGGTACCGCCAATGACACTTTACATTTAGAAAAACCTAATCTTTCAGCAATTGTAATGTCTTTTCCTTTTTCTATAAGGACATTTTCTCCAATAATAGCAATATCTACTACTCCATCTCTAAGATATTGAGGTATATCTCCATTACGCAGAAACATAACTTCCATTGGGAAATTTCTTGTTTGTGCCTTTAACTGATCTTTACCATTATCGATAGAAATTCCACAATCTTTTAAAATCTGAACAGAATCCTCATTGAGTCTTCCACTTTTCTGAATAGCAATTTTAATTTTTGACATTATATGTTTTTGTTGTGTTTAATCAATTCAAACAGTTTTAATAGAAAAAACCCGCTTGAAAATTCTCAAACGGGTTCTTATATATGGTTACTCTATACACATATCAACTTACCACGCTTGAGCGAAGATGTAAGTATGATGATGATGTACAAGAATGTTTTTCATTGTCTTTTCTAATATGCTGCGAATTTATAAAAAATATTTTTTTTCAAGATGTGTTTTGGCTTATTTTTTTGCTATTCATCTTTTTTACAAGCATAAATAACTATTTTATAATGGTTTATAAAAAACATTTTTTAACTTTAAGATACAAATACTAATCAACAGCTTATGAAAAATTTAATTTCTCTTCTTATTTTTCTTCTGTTTGCTATTTTGGGGATGTGGTGGTACTATTCCTGCAATTGGTGTCTCGGAGATAAAAATAAGGGTTCTTCTATTATTGTAGAGGAAAAAACTGATCCTGAAGCGGAAGCTCTTGCTAAAAAAGCATATGAGGACAGTTTAGCATTAGTCCATGGTTTATTTGCCATAAATAATCATGGAGATGATATTTTTAGGTATCCCGAAAACCTAAGAATAAACAATTCTAATGGAGATGTTTATATTCCAGAGGGTATCAGTAATTTCGATAAACCAATTGCCAATTATTTAGGTAAAAATCAAGATCAAGAACTTATAGTTTATGGCTATGAAACATCTTCAGAAAAAGATCAAGAAAGCGGTCTAGGCTTATCAAGAGCCAATTTCATTAAAGAAAAATTAATTCAAGCTGGAATTAATGAAGATCGAATTATTACAGAAGCCAAACTCCACGATTATGTGTATGATACTAATGGAAATTACCATGGCGGTATTATACTGAATTTTGATACTATTGATGAGTCCAGGTTAAAAGAAGTCGAAAAAGGAATTGCCAATAAAGTATTATACGCAGCCTTTGGAGCCAAAGACTTTAAACCAGACCCTACATTGGCCAACTATTCCTTAGAGCTTAAAAACTATTTAGCTAAATATCCGGATAAAAATGTGCTTATCATTGGTCATACGGATAATATAGGCTCCTCTGATTCTAATTATTCCTATGGAAATAAAAGAGCTGCAAATGTAATGAAGTACTTAATATCTCAAGGAATTCCTTCTAATAAATTAAAAGCATCATCCAAGGGAGAAACCAGCCCGGTTGCTTCTAATGACACAGAAGAAAATAGAGCAAAAAACAGAAGAATAGAAATTATTGTAAACTAAATAACAGCAAACTATGTTAGATTTTTTAAACGAAGCAAATTGGTGGTGTCTACTACTATTGCTATTCCTTGCATTTTTACTAGGATGGCTATTATCCAAATGGACACTTAAAAATAAATATAAAGAAGAACTGGATCAATGTTTAAGAGAAAAACAAAAACTAAAAAATGGTAGCTATAAAAAAGCTAATACAACTTTTAATACGCCAATAGAAACAAATACTGAATTAGAAGCTATTTCTGCTTCATCTAGTAATACCGATACTACAGAAAAACCAAAATTAAACTTTGATAGTTTTGGAGTTGCTGACGCTTCTGTAAAAGATGATTTAAAATTAATCAGCGGTGTTGGACCTTTTATTGAAGAGAAGCTTAATAGTATAGGTATATATACTTTTGATCAAATTAGTAGATTCACTAAGGAAGATATCGATACTGTAACAGAATTAATTCAGTTTTTCCCTGGGCGTATCGAAAGAGATAACTGGACCGATCAAGCTTCTAAATTGAAAAACAAATAGCAGTAACACTAACCAAAACTCTATTTGGCCTAAAGCCTTTATTTTTTAAATAAAGGCTTTTTATTTTAAATAAAGGCTTTTTATTTTATTTATTATCTGATGCCATAACCAGAATTAATTCAGCTATTTTCTGGACATACCAAAGAGATAACTAGATGAATAAAGCTCTAAACAAAAAAGACTATCTTTTCAGATAGTCTCAGTTAAATTTTGTTTTTTATCCTTATTGATTTCCAAGAATTATAGGCATTCCATTTTTCCCGGAACCTACAACTACTACTTTAGCATTTGGAGATTTTGCTAATTCTAATGTAGCTTCAATTCCTTTTTCTGTAAGGATTTTATCAGTTAATGACGCACTAAGAATTTGGTTTGCAACTGCCTTACCTTCTGCATCAATTTTTTGTCTTTCAGCTTCTTTTGTAGCTTTTTCTAACCTAAACTCGTATTCCAAAGATTCTTGCTCTTGTCTAAGTTTTCTTTCTATCGCTTCTTTAATTGTTGAAGGAAGTGTAACATCACGTACCAAAACTTCATTCAGTTGGATATACTGATCACTTACTATTTTTTTAGTCTCTTCATAAATTTCTTTCTGGATAGCATCTCTTTTACTAGAGTATAGTTGCTCTGGAGTATATCTACCTACAACACTACGTGCAGCCGATCGGATGGTAGGCAATAATACACGTTGTACATAGTTTTCTCCTTTTTGCTGATGTAATAGCCCTAATTTACTATACTCTGGTTGAAACCAGGCCGAAGCGTCTAATTTGATCTCCAAACCATTAGACGAAAGTACTTGCATTTTTTCAAAAACTTCCTGTTGTCTTACCTCATAAACGATAACTTTATTCCAAGGAGCGACTAAATGAAATCCTTCTCCTAAAGGCGGTTCGTCAGTAACAACTCCTCCTCCAAAAGTCTTATATAAAACCCCTGCCTCTCCTGAGGCTATCGTTTCTGTCGATTTTGAAATAAATACTATCAGTAATACAATAATAATAAGAATAGGTAGTCCTATTTTTGGTAATTTTTCCATGATAAATTTTAGTTGTTAATTTTTAAATAAGCCCATTATATTTTCTTAAAAACCATTCTACTGCAAGTAAAAGGATAATAATCACTAACAAATACTTCCAATCTATTAAAGATACTATATTTTCTTTGCTTTTCTGAATAGCTCTGTATCTTTGATCTTCTATTAACTCATTAATTAAAAGGTTCTTTTGATCTATAAAATAAGCTTTCCCATTTGTATTAGTCGCTAATTGGGTAAGTTTTGTTACATCCGCATTGAGTAATTGTTGCTCTACATCATAATCTAGAATTGTAAAACTTGCTGATCTTGATATATTCTCACCTCTTACGGTTACTGTATAATCATAATTCCCAGATGGTAAGCTACTAAGATCCGCCTCGTATGAATTATTTTTTAACAACATCGGAATTGTTTGCGTAGCTTCAGTATTCTTGTTTTTAATAATAATTGCAAGGTTTCCTCTGCGATCAAATTCATAATTTTTTGTAAAATACTCAGCTTGGATTTTTATACTTGCATTACCATAATAAAAAGATTCTGAAATAGTATTTAATCTACTTTTTCTTTTATTCGAAGCTAAATATTGAACCAATTTTCCTATTACATCATCAAACCCTTGAAAGTTTTTAGTATCGAGGTAATTTTGTGCTCTCCATCTCCATATACCATCGCCAAATAAAACTGCTTCTCTAATACTATTTTCTTCTATCGTTATCAATAAAGGTTCATTTGTAGAAATAGTTCCTATTTTTCTACTTAATAAAACATCGTGAGCAGCATTTACACTTACTTCTCCAAATGTTCCTAATAATGGAGGATAGTCATTAAACCCAATATCATCAACCAAAAAAGTTCCGTAATTGTTATTAAACTCTGGTAAATAATACTCTGTTTGTCGCGTTATCTCCTGTTTATATTTATTCTGAACTTTATTAAGAAAAACCCAATCTGTTTTAGATCCAGTAATAGTAAAATAATTTTTCTTTGTGCTTACTATCTTTTCAAATATCCCCTTAAACCTTGTAGTAGGCTGATATAAAATTACTAATTGAAATTCTTCAATATCCTGAATTTCTGAAGGTTTTACAATGGTTAGACTTCTTCTTTCATTACTTTCAACACTCTTTTTTATTGCTCCTAGATCAGGGTGTACTATATCACTTACTAATAGCACATTGGTTTTTTGATCTATCACTTCTACCGCAAAATCTTTTGTATTATTAATTGTATTTTTCTCCGCTTCAAGAGGAAGCAAAAAGGATGTATATTTTAAAACACCTGCAGTCGTAGCCGGTAGTGTAAAGTTAATTACACTTGAATTATTTTCAGGAGAGAAACTAACTGGTTGAGTATATACAGTTTTATTTCCGGATTTAACCTGAAATTTGGTAGTGACATTTTCATTTCCTGAATAGGTAAGAATAACCTCTATAGGAAATTTATTTTTTAAGTATGCATATTTATTTACATTAAGCTGCTGGATTTTAGTATCCATTACTTTAGTAGTATCCCCCGTAATTATAGGGTAAACTTGTTGCGAGTAACTACCACTATCAAACTGATAATCTTTGCCATATGTTTGGTTACCGTCTGTAATCAATAGTATCGGTGCATTGGAATTTTTATAAATCTGATCCAGATTTTCTAATGCATTAGAGATATTTGTTTGTTTCTGATCAAAACTAAGAGCAATTGAATCTGTAAGTTTATCAGAAAAGGAATAATACTTAAGATCAAAATGATCATTCAATCTTTCGTTGTTACTAAGAGTATTTACATAATTTTTAATAGACGTATCTTGATCAAGATGTTTTATTGATGATGAGTTATCAATTGCAACTATTAAATTAGGCTTTTCTACAAAATATGTGTGTTTTCTAAACGAGGGATTTATTAAAAGTATTAATAAAGCGAAGATGGTCAGAAAACGTAGAAAAGCAAAGAATAGATTTTTTTTTGTTCTATTCTTTGCTTTAGAAATGTATTGAAATAACGCTATAATCAATGCGATTATGCCTGCTGCTATTATCAATCCTATATTTTGCATATATCTATAAAGATTACGATATACGATTTTATGGTTCTTTAATTTATCTACCTACTTTGATCTAATAACTTAGAAACAAGAAGGTCTTAAATTTTTCAAAAAACCTGTATCGTAATTCTTAATTATTATGTTAGCATTCCTCCATCAACATTCAGCACCTGACCAGTAACATATCCACTTAGATCACTAGCTAAAAAGACACAAGCATTTGCTATATCTTCTGGAGTACCTCCTCGTTTTAATGGAATAGCTTTTCTCCATTCCTCCACTACTTTTTCATCTAATTTTCCTGTCATTTCGGTTTCTATAAAACCAGGGGCAATTACATTACTACGAATATTTCTCGATCCTAGTTCTAAGGCTACTGATTTAGAAAAACCAATAATCCCAGCTTTAGATGCAGCATAATTAGCTTGCCCTGCATTACCTTTAACCCCAACAACAGAACTCATGTTAATTATGCTTCCTTTGCGCTGTTTTAGCATAGTTCTCTGCACTGCCTTGGTCATATTAAAAACACTTTTAAGATTGACTTCGATTACTTTATCAAAATCTTCTTCGCTCATTCTCATAAGCAAATTATCTTTTGTTATCCCTGCGTTATTAACCAATACATCTATATTGCCAAAAGTGTCAAGAACATCTTTTACCAATTCCTGAGCTTCTTCATAATTCGCTGCATTACTTTGATATGCTTTAGCCTGAACACCTAAATCGTTTAATTCCTTTTCTAATGCTACTGCCGCATCAACAGAAGAACTATATGTAAATGCTATATTTGCTCCATGTTTTGCAAAAACTTGCGCTATTCCTTTTCCAATACCACGAGTAGCACCTGTGATAATGGCAGTTTTACCTTGTAAGAGATTCATTCGCTCTAAAATATATTTTTTTAGTCTATAGATACTGTTTAAAACAGTATGTTAATTTGTGAATTCAAATATAAGAATTACTAGCAGGTGAACAACAATAAACCCCGTGATTTCTCACAGGGTTTATAAACATATTATTTCAAAAAATTAGAAAACTACAGTTTAATATCTTTATTCTCTTTTTCGTAATTAAATAAATAGTCTATATCCATTTCTTTAACCTCTCCTAATTTAGATAAAGCTTTCATATCAACATCTTTTTTATTTCCTATAACTAAAACATTATAGCTTTCTCCTTTTATATTAGTATCAAAGAAGGTTTTAAGGTCAGAAATTGTCATATTTTTAATAGTATTATACATTTCTTCCCTATTATCATTATCAATCCCTCTTTTCTTTAATCTCTCATAGGTCCAGAAAATATTAGATTTTGTAATTCGCTGCGCTGCAATTTTTTTCAGGGTTGCATCTTTTGCTTGATTGAATTGTTCTTCTGCTTCTGGCATATCTGTCATCAACTCCATCATAGCATCTACCGCCTGAGGCATTTTATTGGCTTGCGTTCCTATATATGCATACACATAGTCTGAATCTCCTTTCTCTGATGCTGTACTATACGCAGAAAACGCAGAATATGCCAATGATTTTGATTCACGGATTTCCTGAAAAATAATAGAAGAAAGTCCTCCTCCAAAATATGTATTAAACAACTTTGTCGCTGCCATTTTTTTAGGATCAAATTCAGCTCCTTTTGCTAACAAAACCATTTCACTCTGCACCATATCATAATCTACAAAATATACATTACCACCGGTTTCTTTTTCTAAATATGAAGTTTTCTCCGGGTAATCAGATAAGTTTTCCGATATTGAATGATTTTTATCCAAAGAAGCTATTGCAGCATCAACATCTTTTCCATAATAAAAAACTCGTTGTTTAAAATTACGCAGTTCTTTTATCTTATCAACTAATTCTTGTGGATTAATCGCCTGTAATTCTTTAATTGTATAAATATTACGTAAGGGTGAATTCTCTCCATATTGACCATAATTCATAAGGCCATTCCATAAAATATTTCCTTTTTGGGTTTTACCATCTTGGCGTCCTTTCAATATCTTATCTATATACTTGGTATATGTATCTTGATTTGGTTTAGCGTTATTCCATAAATGCTCAAGCAATACCAGACCAGCATCTAGATTTTCTTTTAATCCAGAAAGACCAACATATGTTCTATCTGCTGATGTATTTACATTATAATCAATTCCTATCTTATAAAATTCTTGTCTTAATTGCTCTGGAGTATACTTATCAGTCCCCAAATAATCTAAGTATCCAGCTGCAAGCGAAACCTTACGATCATGATCTTGTCCCATATCAAAAATGATATTCAACGAGAATAAATCATTATTTGGGTTTTCTATGTAAGAAACTTTTAGACCATTATTTGTACTTCTTTCTTTTATAGCTGATTTATAATCTATATACTGCGGTGATAAATCGGTTGCTGCAATTTTTTTGAATTCTTGTAAAAAAGCAGATTCTTTATCCCTATTCAATTCAATAGGAGTAATACCAGGATTTTCTACTTTTACAATATTTTTATCTTCTCCTTTTCTTTTATAAGTGACGACATAGTTATCTTTATAAAAACTATTAGCAAAATTCACCAATTCTTGTTTAGTTATCTTTTTTAATTCATCTAAAAACCCGACTTTATCTTTCCAATCTTGACGATGAATAAATGCATTATAATATGTTCTTGCTAGAGATGTACTATTTTCATAATTCCTCGTATTATTAAGCTTTAGGTCATTAATTACAGCAGAAATCATCCACTCTTCAAACTCTCCTTTCTTTAATTTTTCAATTTGCGATAACAATAAAGTTTTTACATCATCAAGTGTTTGATCAGCCTTAGGCATACCATAGAATGTGTGATAACCATAGTCATTCAAAATTGTAGGTGAACACCCTGCTCTTTGAACTAATTGTTTTTGATTTAGATTTAAATCAATAAGACCTGCATTACCATTTGCTAATATCATATCAGCAAGTGTCAGCAATTTTTCTTCTTTAGTCCCAAGACCTTGCGAACGGAAGGCTAATGAAATAGACTCTGCAGTAGGACCAAAAACTTCTTTTACTACAGGACTCGTTATTGGCTGTTCTTTTGGTAATTCTGGGTGTACTACTTCTTTTCTTTTTAAACTACCGAAAGTAGCATCTATTTTTTTGATTATAGCATCAAAATCAATATCTCCTACTAAAACAATAGCCATATTATTTGGCACATAATAGGTGTCAAAATATTCATGTATAGCCACCATAGATGGATTTTTTAGATGTTCTGATGTCCCTATTGTACTTTGTTGCCCATAAGGGTGATTAGGAAACAATCCTTCTAACATCGCTTTATAAGATTTTCTACCATCATTATCCTGCCCTCTATTAAATTCTTCGTAAACAGCTTCTAACTCTGTATGAAACAAACGTAATACTAATTGACTAAAACGTTCACTTTCTAATTTTAGCCACTTATCCAACTCATTTGCTGGTATTTTATTTTTATACACTGTTTCTTCAAACCAAGTATGTGCGTTCGTACCTTCAGCACCTAATGAACTTACCATTTTATCATATTCATTAGGAATAGAAATTTTTGATGCTTGCTGAGATACTTCGTCAATTTTCTTATAAATCTCTTTTTTCTTTTCTAAATCTTGTTCTGCTTTATGTTTTTCATACAAATCAGAAATCTCCTGTATCAACACATTCTCTTTTTCAAAATCCTGAGTTCCTATTTCATCTGTACCTTTAAACAGCATATGTTCTAAGTAATGAGCCAAGCCTGTTGTCTCTTTTGGGTCATAATTAGACCCAGCTCTTACAGCAATGTACGTTTGTATTTTTGGTTCTTCTATATTTTTACTTAGATATACTGTAAGACCATTTGCCAAAGTATACAACCTTAAGCCTGTGGGATCATTTGTAACAGTTTCATAGGAATAGCCCAACGAATCCGTATGAGTTTCCACCTTTAGTTCATTATCTATATTGACCTCCTGATTGGATGACTCCTTACAACTACTAAGTAGTAGTGTAAAAAGTAATAAAAAAAATAATTGTTGTAATTTCATAAAATTAATTTAAGTTATGCTACATAAACACTTATGATACGCTTAACTCAAAAAATTGTTACACTTTTTGTGAATACTTTAACAATGTTTTTACTTAAAGAAAAAGCCTACAAAACATAGTAGTTTTGTAGGCTTTTTATATGGAAAGTTATGAATTCTTTTAAACTTAATTAGCTAACACTAACCAATACTTCAGCAACTTTTTTACCAATTTCGGCTGGAGAATCTACAACGTGAATCCCACATTCTCTCATAATAGCTTTTTTAGCAGCAGCCGTATCTTCGCTTCCACCTACTATAGCTCCTGCATGTCCCATAGTACGTCCTGCTGGTGCAGTCTCACCTGCAATAAATCCAACTACTGGCTTAGAAGTACCGCTTTCTTTAATCCATTTTGCGGCATCTGCTTCTAATTGACCTCCAATTTCCCCAATCATAACAACACATTCTGTCTCTGGGTCATTGATCAATAATTCTACGGCTTCTTTTGTCGTTGTTCCAATTATAGGATCCCCACCAATACCAATTGCTGTAGTAATTCCTAAGCCTTCTTTTACAACTTGGTCAGCTGCTTCGTATGTTAACGTTCCTGATTTAGAAACGATACCCACATTTCCTTTTTTAAACACAAAACCGGGCATAATACCTACTTTAGCCTCTCCTGGTGTAATCACACCTGGACAGTTAGGGCCAATTAATCTACACCCTTTATCTTTGATATAATCTGAAGCTTTAATCATATCCGCAACAGGAATACCTTCAGTAATTGTAATAATTACTTTAATTCCGGCATCAGCTGCTTCCATAATAGCATCAGCTGCAAATGCTGGTGGAACAAAAATGATCGTAGTATCTGCGCCAACTTCTTTTACAGCATCTTCTACTGTATTAAAAACTGGTTTATCCAAGTGTACTTGTCCTCCTTTTCCTGGAGTAACACCTCCAACAACATTCGTACCATATTCAATCATTTGACCAGCATGGAAAGTACCTTCACTACCAGTAAAACCCTGAACAATAATTTTTGAATCTTTATTTACTAAAACACTCATTGCGTTATGATTTTTTATTTTTAAAAAGAGCTCCAAAAGTAAGCTTTTGATCAGTATAGTTAAAATAAAAAATAAAAAATATTTTTAATATCCCTGTATCTTTAATTTTCTGAAAATATAGCTGATTAAATTAACTTCAGAAGTATCTATTCTACATTCAACTTTTAAATATTAACTTATCTGATAGCCTTTATACAATTTATTATCTTTCAGTTCCCATATAGTAATAAAATGAGCAAACATCTGTTCTGTATCTGGCTCTTCTATAGTCCTAGAAAAATAAGTATATCTTACTGTAACAACATCTCCTTCTGCTATAAGATGGCTTATTTCACATCGAAGTGAAACAAAAGAACTTGACATCTCTTTGAACATAGACATTATTTCGTCATAATTTTTTTTAAAAAAACCAAAACTACTATTCCAATTCAATTCTATATCAGCATGCAAATACTTAGAAAGTTCATCAAGATTGTTAATTAAATCTATATTATAAATAGATCTAACGAGCTCTTTAACTGTCATACTCATTATTCTTTAATTTTTCAATTATTTCAGGAATTTGTCTAATCGCAGCTATTTCTTTATACTTTTTTCTAAAATCATCTGCAGGAGTACCAAAATAACTCTTATGGCCTTCTAATGATTTACTAATTCCGGACTGCGCAGAAATTACTGCTTTGGTTCCGATAGTAATAGCACTTGTTACTCCTACTTGCCCCCATATTGTTACTTCATCTTCAATAACTACACAACCAGCAATCCCAACCTGAGAAGCAATCAAACATTTTCGTCCTATTACCGTATCGTGACCTATATGCACTTGATTATCGATTTTGGTTCCTTCTTTAATCCTAGTTTCTCCTGTTACTCCTTTGTCAATCGTACACAATGCTCCTAAATCTACATTATCTTCAAGAACTACGCTACCTCCAGAAATTAATTTATCAAATCCTTCGGGTCGATTTTTATAATAAAAAGCATCGGAACCAATAGATGTACCTGAGTGTATCGTAACATTATTACCTATAACAGTATCATCATAAATACTTACATTTGCATGTATTAAACAATTATCTCCTATAACTACATTATTACCGATAAATACTCCAGGTTGTAGTATTGTATTTTTACCAATTTTAGACGTTTCAGATACTGTATTGGTAGATTTTTTAAATGGTTTAAAAAAAGTAGTTAATGCATTAAAATCTCTAAATGGATCATCAGAAATCAACAGGGCTTTTCCTTCAGGACATTCAACCTTCTTATTAATCAATATTACGGTAGCATTACTTTCTAAGGCTTTATCATAATACTTAGGATGATCAACAAAAACAATATCTCCCGGAGTAACCACATGAATTTCATTCATTCCTTGCACTGGAAAATCAGGACTACCAATAAAATCTACAGATAATATAGTAGCAATTTGTTGTAATGTATGCGTATAAGGGAATTTCATCTATACAATATGAGACTTAATACATTCGAAAACGTATTTATGAATATTTATTCTTTGATACGTTCTTTATAGGTTCCTTTTTCGGTTTCAATCTTTATTTTATCACCTTCATTAATAAAAAGAGGCACCATTACTTCTGCACCGGTTTCTACTGTTGCAGGTTTTGTAGCATTGGTAGCTGTGTTTCCTTTTACACCTGGTTCTGTAGATGTTACTTCTAGAATTACACTTGCTGGCATCTCCACAGAAAGAGGCATCTGATCTTCAGAATTTATAATTACAGTCACTACCTCTCCTTCTTTTAGTAATCCCGGAGCATCTAATGACGATTTTTCCAAAGTAATTTGGTTGTAATCTTCAACATTCATAAAATGATATGTTTCTCCTTCAGGGTATAAAAACTGGAATTTGTGAGTTTCTACTCTTACATCATCAATCTTATGACCCGCTGAAAATGTATTATCAATTACCTTACCAGTCGTAACACTTTTTAATTTGGTTCTTACAAAAGCAGGTCCCTTACCAGGTTTTACGTGTAAAAATTCTATGATTTTATATATATCATGATTATATTTAATACATAACCCATTTCTTATATCACTAGTACTTGCCATTATTTGTTTCTTTTTGAATTAATTGTCTCTATATCCTTAACTAATTAGAAAAATATCCTTTCATTATACCTCTCTGCGAATTTTTGATAAATTCTAAAACTTCATCACGTTCTGGAGTTGCTTCCATTTCTGCTTCTATGATAGCTACAGCTTGAGAGTTATTATAATTACTCTGATACAAAATCCTATAAATAGACTGTATTTCTCTAATCTTTTCTGTAGAAAAACCTCTTCTACGTAGTCCTATTGAATTGATACCTACGTAAGATAATGGTTCTCTAGCAGCCTTAGCATAAGGTGGTACATCTTTTCTTACCAGTGATCCCCCTGTTACGAAAGCATGATTACCAATACTACAAAACTGCTGTACAGCCGCCATTCCAGCCAAAACCACAAAATTACCTACATTAATATGTCCTGCTAATGTACTATTGTTAGAAAATATGCAATTATCCCCTACAATACAATCGTGTGCAATATGGCAATATGCCATAATCCAGCAATTATTACCGATTTTAGTTTTCATTCGATCCGTGGTACCTCTATTGATAGTAACACACTCTCTAATTGTAGTATTATCACCAATCTCAGTAGTCGTATCCTCGTCATTAAATTTTTTATCTTGTGGAACTGCAGAAATTACTGCTCCTGGAAAAATACTACAATTCTTTCCAATACGTGCTCCTTCCATAATCGTAACATTAGAACCTATCCAGGTTCCTTCCCCAATAATTACGTTATTATGAATTGTAGTAAAAGGTTCTATTACTACGTTTTTTGCAATTTTTGCTCCGGGATGAACGTATGCTAAAGGTTGATTCATCAGTTTTTTTTATTAAAATGGCGTTATTCGATTTCGCCTACTATTATTATTTAGACTTTACTATCTGTGCCATAAGCTCTGCTTCTGTAACTAACTTTCCATTAGCGTATGCAAAAGCTTGCATATGACAAATACCTCTTCGTATCGGTGTTAATAATTCCAATTTAAATATTAAAGTATCCCCTGGTAGTACTTGTTGCTTAAACTTAACTTTATCTATTTTCATAAAATAAGTTAAATAATTTTCAGGATCAGGAACGGTGCTTAATGCGAGAATCCCTCCTGTCTGAGCCATTGCCTCAACTTGCATAACTCCGGGCATAACTGGTGCCCCCGGAAAATGTCCAACAAAAAATGGTTCATTCATTGTTACATTTTTCATCCCTACAACATGCTTATCAGACATCTCTAAAATACGATCAATCAATAAAAATGGCGGTCTATGTGGTAGCATAGACATAATTTTATTGATATCCATTAAAGGTTCCTTATTTAAATCAAATTGCGGTACTTTATTACGCTTTTCGATCTTAATAATTTTCGATAGCTTCTTAGCAAACTGGGTATTTATAAAATGCCCTGGCTTATTAGCAATTACTTTTCCTCTAATACGAGTACCTATCAAAGCTAAATCTCCAATAACATCCAATAATTTATGCCTTGCTGCTTCGTTAGGGTAATGAAGTGTGAGATTATCCAATATTCCATTAGGTTTTATTGCTATGGATTCTTTGCCAAAAGCTACTTTTAATTTTTCCATAGTATTGGAATTTATCTCTTTATCCACATATACTATTGCATTATTAAGATCGCCTCCTTTGATCAATCCATGTTCCAATAACATTTCTAACTCATGTAAGAAGCTAAATGTTCTGGCATCTCCTATTTCTTTCTTAAATTCTGTAAGGTGCTTAAGTGAAGCATTCTGAGTACCTAATACTTTGGTTCCAAAATCTACCATGGTTGTAACCTGATACTCATCTGATGGCATCACAATAATCTCACTTCCTGACTCTTCATCAGTGTAGGAAATAACATCTTTAACGATATACTCATCTCTCTCGGCTTCTTGTTCAGCTATACCTGCACTTTCTAAAGCTTCTATAAAATACTTACTGGATCCATCCATAATTGGAGGCTCAGAAGCATCTAATTCGATTAGTAGGTTATCTATCTCTAATCCAACACATGCTGCTAAGACATGTTCTGATGTCTGGATACTAACTCCATTTTTTTCCAGATTAGTGCCTCGCTGTGTATTCACAACATAATTGGCATCTGCCTCTATGATTGGACTACCTTCTAAATCCACACGACAGAAAGCATATCCATGATTTTCTGGTGCTGGTTTAAAAGTTAATGTCACTTCTTTTCCAGTATGAAGACCAACTCCCTTGAGTTCTACTTCTTTCTGTATAGTTCTCTGTTTGCTTACAACGGCATTACTCATTGTCCTTTGTATTTTTCTCTAGTTTATATATTCTATCCACTATTTTGGGTAAATTTTTAAAATGTACATAGGATTTATTATAATCAGAATATCCTATTGCAGGAGAACCTTGTATCGCTTCTCCGTCTTTTATATTCCTTCCTATTCCGGATTGTGCTTGTATTCGAACTTTATTACCTATAATAAGATGTCCTGCAATTCCAACCTGCCCTCCGATTAGACAGTGCTTTCCAATTTTTGTTGATCCTGCTATACCTGTTTGGGCGGCTATAGCTGTATGTTCTCCTATCTCAACATTATGAGCTATTTGAATTTGATTATCCAATTTTACCCCTTTTCTTATAATAGTTGATCCTAATGTAGCTCTATCTATAGTGGTTCCCGCTCCTACATCTACATTTGCCTCAATAATCACATTACCAGTTTGCGGAACTTTACTATATTCTCCCTTTTTATTTGGTGTAAAACCAAACCCATCCGCTCCAACAATAGCACCACTATGAATCACACAGTTTTCGCCAATTATGCTTTCTGAATAAATTTTAGCTCCAGCAAAGACAACTACATTATCTCCAATTGTTACATTATCGCCAATATAAACATTTGGATATACCTTTACATTATCTCCTAATTTTACATTATCTCCCAAATATGAAAATGCACCTAGATAAATATTTTCTGAATATGAAGCAGTATCTGAAATATAACATGGTTGTTCAATACCGGTCTTATTCATTTTTACCATATTATAATACTCTAATAATTGTGAAAATGCTTTATAAGCATCATCAACTCTTATAAGCGTAGTCTTAATATCTGATTCTATTTCAAAGTTCTTATCAACTATTGTTATGGATGCATTTGTAGAATATATATATGGTGTATATTTAGGGTTAGACAGAAAGGTTAACGAACCCCGAGTCCCTTCTTCTATTTTTGCTAGCTTAGAAACTTCAACGGTCTCATCTCCTTCGATTTCACCGTTTAATATACCTGCAATCTGTGTGGCTGTAAAAATCATTAGCAACAAAAGTATAAAAAATGTGTTAATCTTTGGGCTTTGGGTAACATATAAAATATTTAGTCACAGGTTTTGATAAAGCCTTTAAATTAAACTCATCTGTAGCCACCACAATATCAACTATTTTACTTGTTTTATACAGAATATTAATATTCTGTTTATTTTCATTATAGGCTTGATTAGAAATAGCTCCTGTAAAGACAAAATAACGAGCCTCGTCTTCCGTAATATTATGATGTTTCTGAAAATCTATACTCCTTTTTTCTACTTTATCAATATTAAAAGGCTTTTTCTTAACTTTTATTTTCAGAAGATCTCTATTTATAATCATAGAAGATAACTTACTAAGTACAAAATCATCTGAATCTACCCATTCTTTCATTGATAACATTATGTCATAATCATCCAGCTTAGAAAATGTCTGTAATACTTCTTCTGTAAAATTTTCGTCAGTTATTTTATTTTCTAAAAAGAAAGATAATGCCTTACTGGCTTTAAGTTCCACTCCCTTTTCTACAAGTTCTTTGGCACGTTTTAACACTCTGATTAGTAGATTTTCTGCAACTAAACTTGTTTTATGTAGATACACCTGCCAATACATTAACCTTCTAGCTAATAAAAATTTCTCTACAGAATAGATTCCTTTTTCCTCTACTACTAGTTTATCATTGACTACAGTAAGCATCGTAATTAATCGTTCACTATTAATATTTCCTTCTGCAACACCAGTATAAAAACTATCTCGCTTTAAATAATCTAATCTATCCATATCCAATTGACTAGATATTAATTGATGAAGAAAACTACGATGATACTCTCCTTTAAAAATCTGTATCGCCAACGATAAATTCCCGTTAAATTCTTCATTGATTTTTTCCATAAACATCAATGAGATGGATTCGTGACTCACTGCATTTACAATGCTATGTTCCATCGCATGTGAAAATGGACCGTGACCAATATCATGTAATAAAATAGCTATATATAACGCTTCTTCTTCTTTTTCTGAAATATCAATCCCCTTAAAACGAAGTACTCTTACTGCATTCTGCATCAAATGCATACACCCTAATGCATGATGAAAACGAGTATGATTTGCTCCAGGATACACTAAATAAGAGAGCCCCATTTGGGATATTCTCCTCAATCTTTGAAAATATCTATGCTCAATAAGATCAAAAATTAGTTCATTAGGTATCGTAATAAAACCGTAAATTGGGTCGTTTAATATTTTGAGTTTATTTCTTTTTTTCAAGTTTATTCACTTTTACGAAACAAATATATGTATGTATTCACAATTATAGATTAATAATTGTGTATTATCAGAATGTTAGTTCTATTTTTAAAACATAAAAGTGTAATTTTTAAACGAAGAAACAGTTAATTATAGATATACAATAAAAAACATATAGATGAGTAAGATAAAGATTCTTTGGGTAGATGATGAAATTGATTTATTAAAACCACATATACTTTTCTTGGAAAAGAAAAATTATGATGTCACAAAATGCCAAAGTGGTACGGAGGCTTTAGATATTTTGGATGAAAATAATTTTGATATCGTTTTTCTTGATGAAAACATGCCAGGTCTATCGGGTATTGAAACATTATCAGAAATTAAAGAAAAAAAAGATAGCCTACCTGTAGTTATGATTACCAAAAGTGAAGAAGAGTATATCATGGAAGAAGCTATTGGTAGCAAAATTGCAGATTATCTAATCAAACCCGTGAATCCAAATCAAATTTTATTAAGTCTAAAAAAGAATCTTGATAACTCTAGATTAGTTTCAGAAAAAACTACTTCTAATTATCAACAAGAATTCAGAAAAATAGCAATGGATATGGCTATGGTGAATTCTTATGAGGAATGGGTCGAACTCTACCAAAAACTTATTTATTGGGAGTTACAGTTAGAAAGTATTGAGGATACAGGAATGTTTGAAATTTTGGAGTCTCAGAAAGTGGAGGCTAATTCTCAATTCTGCAAATTTGTGGATAAAAACTACCAAGATTGGTTTAATGATTATGATGGCCCTATTATGTCACATACACTGTTTAAAGATAAAGTAGTTCCGGAAATTAGCAAGGATCAGCCTACACTGTTTATTGTTATTGACAATTTGAGGTATGATCAATGGAAAGCTTTCGAACCTATTGTAAATAATTATTATAAGAAAGAGGAAGAGATATCCTATTGTAGTATTCTTCCAACTGCCACCCAATATGCTCGTAATGCTATTTTTTCTGGTCTTATGCCTTCTGAGATGAAAAAAAAACATCCTGACCTTTGGTTGGATGATACAGATGAAGGTGGAAAAAACATGAATGAAAATGAATTCCTTACTGCTCAATTAAAGCGGTTGGGTCTAAATATCAAACATGAATATTATAAAATTACCAATGAAAGATCAGGTAAAACACTTGCCGCTAATTTCAAAGGGTTAAAAGATAATGACCTTACTGTAGTAGTTTATAATTTTGTAGATATGCTCTCGCATAGTAAAACAGAAATGGAAGTAATAAAAGAATTAGCTTCTAATGACAAATCATATAGGTCATTAACTCAGAGTTGGTTTAAGAATTCTCCCCTACTGGAAATGATCCAGCAAGCACAGCAAATGGGTTTCAAACTATTAATTACCACAGACCATGGAACAATTAATGTAAAAAACCCTTCTAAAGTAATTGGTGATAAAAATACTAGTCTTAATCTAAGATATAAGACTGGTAAAAGTCTTACTTATGAAAATAAAGAAGTTTTAGCAGCTACGGATCCTAAATCCATATATCTGCCTTCGATAAATATGAGTAGTTCCTTTATTTTTGCCAAAGGAGATTATTTCTTTGCATATCCTAATAACTATAATCATTATGTAAGTTATTATAGAAATACCTATCAACATGGAGGTGTTTCGCTTGAAGAAATGATTATACCATTTGTAGTACTCAATCCAAGGTAGTTTTGATTAAACATATAGGGTAATTACTAAACGAATAAGGTGCAGCTTCTTTTAAAATTGATACAAGAGGCTGCACTTTGTTTATTTTTAATCCTATTTTTGCAAAAAAAGCTATCAGAATTACTTATGACAATAACATACTCTTTATATAATCTTACAGAAACGGCAGCATCAGTAATCGCTAATAGTAAGCATAAAACAGTATTATTTAATGCTGATATGGGTATAGGAAAAACTACATTAATCAAAGAGATCTGTAAGCAACTTGGGGTTCAGGATGTGATCTCCAGCCCTACTTTTTCCTTAGTCAATGAATATCAAAGTAAAAACACGTTGATATATCACTTTGACTTTTATAGAATAAAAGATGAAGAAGAAGCTTATGACATAGGTTTTGAAGAATACTTAGAAAAGGATGCTTGGGTTTTTATAGAATGGCCTGATAAAGTTATAAACCTATTACCCGAAAATTGTACTGAAATAAAAATATCTCTACAGGAAGATCAACAAAGAGAATTGTTGATTAAAAATTAATTGTATAAATTCTTTTTTGTAAGAAGAATAATACTACAATATAAATAATTACCTCATTTACAACTGGTAATTCTGATGTCAAATCTATTAAGTATACCTCTATAAATACTCTATCAGTACTAATGTTCCCTATTATATACTGTTTCTTTTATTTCTGGCCATAACTCTTTTAACCTCAAATTTATTACTAAACTTTTTCGGCATGATATACATCTTTTATAGACAAGCCAATTTTATATTAGATTTTTGATTTAATACGATTTACGCATAAAAATTTCGCATATATCTCGTTTCTTTTGCACCATATCTACGTTATAAAATCAACAATAGCTATACTTCGGACGTAGCTCAGCACAAATGGCTATTCTTTAATTTTATACCTTAATCTAATACAAAATAATTCAAACTCTTTATACGAACTTCTTATCCATAAATCGTATAATACATAAAATTGAAATCGTATTTTTTTTTATAAATCAATCTCCTATATCAAAACAACACAGTTAATCAATTACTTATAAGAATCCAACGGATATTTTTTTGAATTTCTGGGCAAACTTCAGAGAATTACCCCAAAATGAGTAATTAATACTATTTACATACAAAAAGTAAAAACATTTAAAATGAGTGTAACATTTTGCTTCTTCATTACATTAATATATAACACCTTAATGTAAATAATCAAAAAACACCATCTTATGAAAAACAAACTACTTATTCTTTCTTTATTATTTTTTCAAATAACTATATCACAGACTAAATTCTTATATGGCTCAAAAACAGGTCTTAGTGAAGGAAATTCTATCAATGGAGATACGAAAACTATACTTAACCAAATTAGTAATATATCTGAATTTGAATATTATGATCAAACGCTTTATTGGATTAATGATGAAGGTGTATTCTATTTAGATAATGAAAAAGTAGAATTATTAACAGATGAGGCTAATGGAGATGAAATATTTATGCACAATAACTTAATATATTTCTCAAGAGATAATGAAATTTTTAGTTATGATTTGGCCTCTACAACATTACAAACTGTATATCAATTATCAAATTCGGATTCATTCATAAAAATTGAATTTAATCGTGAAAATGAAAAAATTTATTTTCTAAGTGATTTGTCCAATAATTTATTCAATATCAATTTAGACGGTTCTAATCTACAAGTAGTAATTCCCTCAGTGAGTAGTTTTGCTCTTAGTAATACCAGAATTTATTGGCTTCCTGATAATGAAGGTGAGTTTCCTCCATTCAACAGCTCTAATCTATTTGGTTCAGAAACTCAGGAGATACAATTAGGGGTATCATTTAGTAGAGGCTCCAGTATTAGTGCTTCTTCTTCTTCTTTAGGAAATGATTTTATCGATTTCATTTTGGGTGATGATCTTGTAAGTTATAGTATTAATTCTGATGAAAGATTTATAGTCGAAACTAGAGAATATGGCACCCCTTCATTTAGTAATTTGTATTCAGTTAATGGTAAAGTTTTTTATACTAAAGGAAGTCAAATTCGTTATGACGATTATCAAATGGCTTCATCACAAATCAATGAAGATTCTTTTTTGGATTTTACAAATACAAACATTCTAGTATCATATGGGCAACGCATAAAATCATATGACTATGAGGGGAATTATGAAGGAATATTTTTTGATAGGACTGGTTCATTCGGTGATATAGAAAATTTTGTGTACAATGAAGATACCAATACCTTTTTTTTTATTCAGAATGATATATTGTACAAATATGAAATAGGATCATTATATATCTATAATATCTATACAATACCAAATGATGTTATAGTAACTCATCTTGCGCTTACCGAAACAAGATTGTATTGGAAAGAATGGGATAAAAGGGAGGTTAATAATATTTTTAAAGTTAAACACATAGATCAATCAACAACATCAACAGATGGTTCAGAAATAATTACAGATTATAGCAGTGTAGATATTGCAAATAATAATGATTTTGTTTATTACAACTTTGACTTTTATGGGATTTTCGATGGAGTTTTTAGGTACAATTTAACTACTAATAGTGAAGAGTATATCGAGTATGATGCAAATTCTTACTATGAAAAACTATCCATTACCAACGATAAAATATATGTAAAACAATCGAATTCAATTTTTGAAATGGATATTGATGGTTCTAACAAAAAACTGGTTTTAAATAATTTTGTAATAACTTCTTGGGATTCTCGTCATTATACAGGTTTATTTGCTTTTAATGATGATGTTATAACGCCCCCTCCTACTCCAGATAACAATTTATGTGAAACAGCAATTACTCTAAATGTTGGTAGTAATTTTGAGGAAAATGCTATTATTGCCACTAATTATAATGCAACACCTTCTTATGAAAATTCGTGTGATGCTTATACTGCTAATGACATATGGTACAGTGTAACAATTCCTAATACAGGACATGTATTTATAGAGACTAAATCCAATTCTGATATTGTAGATGATACTGATTTAATGGTTTACGAAGGAAACTGCACTTCTCTTACAGTTATCGATTGTGGATCTTCTTTAGGAGAAGATGATTTTTCTAAAGTAATCATAGAAGGTGAGCCTGGTAAAATACTCTATGTTCGAGCTGTTGATAATAAAAATAGTTCTGGAAGTTATCAGTTATCTGTTTACACAAGTATATCTGGCCCCATAGGAAATACTCCGGATAATCCAATTAATTTAATAACCGGAGGAAATCCTGAAGAGCAACAAAAATATATTTCCATAACAGAATATACACCTTCGGGACTTTCAGCACCTGAAAATTGTGGAATTTCTACGGTAGAAAAAGATGTATGGTTTGAAACAAAAATACCACAGAGTGGAGAAATTAATATAGAAACATCATTTGTAAGTAATCTACCTGGAATTGTTGCTGTTATTTCCGTGTATTACGGCGATCCTAGCAATTTAATCTATGTTGGTTGTTCTGAATCCCGAAAAATAACTATAGAAGGATCTGAAAACGATTTACTTCTAATTAGAGTACACGATTATTTAAATGAAAACACAAATGGTACTTTTGGTATTTCGGCTTATCATGAAAGTGTTTTAGGTACAAATGATTATTTTATAAAAGATAATGCCTTCATATTATACCCTAATCCATTGCCTATAGGTAAAAGTATAATAACAATTACCAAAAATAACGCAACTAATGGAGAAGTTTCAATCTATAATTTTGCTGGAAAGCAAGTGAAAAAATTATATAGTAATAATACTAAAGTAATAGAAGTAGATGTTAAAGAATTAAGTACGGGAGCTTATTTTATGGCTCTTAAAGATGAAAATGGCACTTACTTTAAAAAGTTTATAAAACATTAATACCTTTTTTCAACTTTCATTGGAGCAAACCTTTTCAGATTTTTAAGTTTGAAAGGTTTGCTTTTTTGACTATTCTGGATTAATACGATTTACGAATAAAAATTTCGCATCTAATCACATTCTTTTTCTACTATATTTTCTTCATAAAATTAAACAATAGCTATGGCTATTCTTTAATTTGATTCATCAATCTAGCGAAAAATCTTTGTAATTATTTTTACGAAATTATCATCCGTAAATCGTATAAGACCTTCTATATAATGGCATTGCAACATTTTAGCATTAATACTCGTTTTTATATAGAATTAACAGAACCTGAATTGATTTTTATTTAGTTCGGATTAAAGTGAAAATTTAGATATAGTACTTGTCCTTAGCTAAGTCAAAGAAGCCTTATCGATGCATTTTATTTTGACACATGTACTAAAAAGAAACAATTTTAGTCGGTAATTTCATTTGAGAATGGTATAATTTAGATATGCAATAATTAAAAAAGTAAATGATATTTTCTAAATAAACTGAATACTTGTAAATATTGATTTTAAGTAAACTATCTCGGGGCAAGACCGCGAGGCATTCGTTAGAAACAAATTTTCTATTTCGAGGCAAGCCTCGGGGTATTATACCCTTTGGCGGTGCCAATAAATTAATTAATATAATGTTAAATTTATGCAGGTCATAAAAATAGTTTTACACTCATTCACTCTTCTTCTTTTTTCATTGTTAGAATACTTTTTCAAACAATTCTTGTAATTCCATATTGAATTACATTTGCATTCTATTTTTTTTTATTCGTAATTTGAAAGATACAATACCACACAAATGAGTAAACCAACCTCTCCTTTTACAAAAGAACAACTCCTGCCACAGGAGGAAATGATTGAAGTAGCACGAAAAAAAGGAAAATTATTTATTGGAATACCTAGAGAAACTAGTTATCAAGAGAAACGTGTATGCCTTACACCAGATGCGGTTGCTGCTCTTACTAATAATGGTCATCAGGTACTAATAGAAACTAATGCTGGACTTGGAGCTAGTTTTACAGATCGTGAATATAGTGAAGCTGGTGCGGAAATCACGAATGATACTAAGAAAGTATTTGGATGTCCAATAATCCTAAAAGTTGAACCGCCTTCATTAGAAGAGCTTGAACATATCAACCCTCAAACTGTATTAATTTCTGCTTTACAGTTAAAAACACAATCTAAAAAGTTTTTTCAGGAATTAGCAAAAAAGAGAATCACTGCTTTAGGTTTTGAATTTATTAGAGATAGTGATGGTGCTTATCCAGCCGTTCGTGCTTTAAGTGAAATAGCAGGTACAGCCGCTGTATTGATTGCTTCTGAGATCATGAGTGATACTTTGGTAGGTTCTGGATTAATGATGGGTAATATCAGTGGTGTTCCACCCGCAGAAGTGGTAATTATTGGAGCTGGAACAGTAGGGGAATTCGCTGCAAGGTCGGCTATCGGATTAGGTGCTAATGTGAAAGTATTTGATAATTCTATTACTAAGCTACGTTGCCTACAAACCAATGTTGGCAGACCTTTATACACATCTACAATACAGCCAAAAAATTTACTAAAAGCACTAAGAAGATCTGATGTAGTAATTGGAGCGGTAAGAGGTAAAGATCGTTCTCCTATTATTGTATCTGAAACCATGGTAGAACGTATGAAAACCGGTGCTATCATTATTGATGTTAGTATTGATATGGGTGGGTGTTTTGAAACAAGTGATGTCACTTCCCATGATCATCCCACATTTACAAAACATGGGGTTGTACACTACTGTGTACCCAATATTCCATCTAAATATGCAAAAACATCCTCTCTTTCGATCAGTAATATTTTTACCCCCTATTTATTGCAAATAGGAGAAGAAGGTGGGATTGAAAATACAGTACGCTTTGATAGAGGTTTAAAAAACGGTTTGTATTTTTATCATGGAATTCTGACTAATAAATCAATAGCCGATTGGTTTGATCTATCATATCGCGACATTAATTTATTAATTATGTAAATGATATAAAAGCTTTGAATTCTTAGCGCTTTTAACTCTAAAACTTTACGTACATTTGAGCCCTAATTTTTGTTAAGACGACTGCATGAAACTGGCACATAGATTTGGGTTTTATTTTTTTGGATTTATAATAGGATTGTTTCTTCTGTTCTTTTTTCTAGGAGGTAAGAAAACCTCATGTGATTATAGTCCAAATGCCCGGGTACTAAAAAATATTAGAATTAAAGAACGTGTTTTTTCTGAAAAAGCGACAGCTTCAATGACCCGATATGCAATCGACACTGCGGATATTTCTAAAATACTCAAGGAAGGAAGTGTTGATTTTGGTAAAAGTGATACTAAACTGGACTCTTGTAAAACCTATTTTATAGAAGGAACTACTAAAGAACAAACAATTGGATTGTTAATTGCTAATTGTGATTCTATTGCCAAAGTAAATTCTTTAGAAGTATTAAAATAACATTTTAACCACTTTATAGATTCATCTTTATGAAACTGTTTCTAACTATTTTGGTTGCTTTCTATTGTTTCCCATTAACGTATGCCAATACTGTTTCGGATACCTTGTTAATTAGGAATCATCTAAAAGTAATCACAAAAAATTATAAGTACAGGAATCATACAGATATAGAAACATTAAATAGAGTTGCTGATTATATCCACAAAACATTTAAAAAACATACCGATTCCGTTAGACATCAAGAATATGTAGTAAATGGGCAAACTTATAAAAATGTAATTTGTACTTTTAATGGTACTCAACCCGATGCTAAAACTATTATCATCGGAGCACATTATGACGTATGTGGAAATCAAGAAGGTGCAGATGATAATGCCAGTGGCGTTGTTGGCTTATTAGAACTTTCCAGATTATTAAAAAATAAAACTTTAAAATACAGAATAGAACTCGTAGCCTATACTCTAGAAGAACCTCCATTTTTTGACACAAAAAATATGGGTAGTTATATTCACGCCAAATCTTTAATAGAAGACAAAATTGATGTTTTCGGAATGATTAGCTTGGAAATGATAGGATACTACAGTGATGATAAAAATTCGCAAAAATACCCTATTACTGGTTTATCATCCATATACGGAGATCAAGGAAATTTCATTACGCTTGTAAATAGAGAAAAAATAGATATTTTCTCTAAGAAATTTTGTTCTGCTTTTGAAAAACAAAAATTAATAAAAACTGTAATTTTTAATAGCCCCAAATCATTATCAAGTATTGAATTTTCGGATCACTTAAATTACTGGAAGTTTAATTTTAATGCACTGATGATAACGGACACCGCTTTTTTTAGGAATACAAATTACCATACAAAACAAGATACTATGGAAAAGCTCGATATACAAAAAATGGCAAAGGTGATTGACAATACCTATCAAGCATTAGTATACTTAAAATAGGTATCTCATCCTTATTTTATCCTAACACGTATACAACCAAAAAATATATCTTTTGGGTTTTAGAAATAGAATCACTCCATATCTGAATCAGAAAACAAAAAAGATATCTGGTATTTTACCGTTTACGAATACTTCTTTTTTCTATCATCAACATCTAATACCAGTTGTTGTTTGAATTTACTGGAAAAGAAAATAAAGATTTTTTTGTTTCAATGAAGAAGAAAAATTAAGCATAGGGGAATATTGATTCAAAAGTTTCAGATGCTAATGATTTTAGGTCTATTTTTTTTTAGAATCCATTTGGTATTGTTTGTTATGTCTGAAAAATATAATAAAATATTAATTCTGATGTTTTACCACATTTTGATTCATATATTTGATATCCTAAACAAATCAACTTTATAGTAAAAAGAAGCTTTACTATTTAAATTAAAAAACATGCGTAATACAAACTTAAAAATTAGAATTACTCTAACGGTATGGGTGATGCTATTTGGGTTTATATCCCATTCTCAAAACACTAACCTTGACAACTTACTAAATGAGTCACAGTGGAATTCTCTATTTCCTAAACGAGCGGGTACTTTCGGCACCCATCCACAAGGATACACCTCAGATTTCTTTTCTTTTGACAATCTGAAACAAGCAGTTGATGATATGTCAGACTATTTAGTACAGATTAGAATAAAGGATGGAGTTTGGGGTCAATTGATAACGATTACTACAAAATCGAACCAGACTACCTACAATTATTCTGATGTTGATGCATCATGGCACTCTAATTCTACACCAGAAACTATTATTAATGTAGATTTTGCAGATTTTATAAACCGAAGTTCTGACTTAAATAATAAACGGGAGTTAGGAGCTTTCTTAGCCAATATTTCTAAAGAAACCACTGGAGGTTGGGGAGATGTGAATGTTGGTGGTGGCTCAGAAGGTGACCATGCGCAATGGGGATTATACTGGGTACATGAAGTTGGATATGATAATACAACCAGCGTGGGCGTTTACTCTCAGGCACATGCAGAATATCCTCCGAATCCCGCTGTAGGTTATTATGGAAGAGGTCCTATACAATTATCCTGGAACTATAACTATGGGCAGTTCAGTAAATTCTTATATAATGATAAAAACGTTTTGCTTGATAACCCTGGCTTAATTGAGCAAGATGGTATATTAGCTTTTAAATCCGCTATTTGGTTTTGGATGATGCCTCAATGCCCTAAACCCTCTTGTCATCAGGTAATGCACGATTTATGGCAACCAGAAGATGGAGAATATACCTCTGATAAAATGTATACAAAGGGGTTTGCTCATACCAATAATATAATAAATGGAGGTCTGGAGTGTCGAACAACATCAGCCTCTGATTTTACAGTTAAAGTTGTTTTGCGTTCTGAACTCTATAAATATTATTTAGATATTTTAGGATTAAATAGTAGTCAAGTAGCTTCAGAAAATACTGGTGATTATTCTACTTTGTGTTTTGAATCTAATACAGATGCAATGCAAAACTATGCAAACTGCTTTTTGAATGAAACATTAAGCACTACAGAATTCGAAAGTAATGCTATATCCATTTATCCAAACCCTGCTTCGAATAGCGTTAAGGTTACTTATTCTAAGATAATTGATAAAGTAGAATTAGTGAATTCGTTGGGACAAGTATTTAACGTTTCTGGGTATGGTTCAGCACAAATTGAAGTAGATATTTCGAGCTTCACATCAGGAATTTATTTCTTAAAAATATATTCAGGAGGCAATATAGACACTAAACGTATCATGTTAAATAAATAAAATATATTTTACTTTAAGAAAGGCTACATTATATCTGTAGCCTTTTTTTATTTTATAATTCTCCAAACAGGTCTATATAAGGAGGTTTTCTTGGAAATAAACTAATTATACGATTTACGCATAAAACTTTCGCATATAGTTCGTTTCTTTTGCACTATATCTGCGTTATAAAATTCAACAATAGCTAAGGCTATTCTTTAATTTTATGCCTTAATCTAGCACAAAATAATTCAAACTCTTTATACGAACTTCTTATCCATAAATCGTATTATTCATTAGCATCATCACTATTATCTTCTCTTTCTCCATTATTGGTTGTATAGAGCCCCGTAGTTATTGGTGGATAACCAATAATCCAAACTTTACCCCCTCCACTAATACAATATTGTTCTTTCCTGTTAAGTGCTTTTACACCATCTAATTCTAGTAAACTTTTCATTTGTTTAATTTTTTAAATAAGATTTTCTTAAACATTTATAGACATTTAAGTATACGTCTGTATATATTAATGTCATTAGCACTACTAATGTTACTTGTATTTTCGTTATTTTTCTTATAAAACTTTAAAAACACAAATATGTAAAAATATAATCCTCAAAATGTTTAAGACGAAATAGTAAAAATATACTCTTACAATTCTTTACTCATAGTCCAAAATTCAAAACTCTCTTTGCCTATACTAAAAGGATGCTCTCCGACAATTTCATATTTCTCTTTCTTATAAAAATTAACCGCTTTTTCATTAGATTTTAAAACTGATAACCAAATATATTCGCTATAATTTTTCCTGGCTGTATCGAATATTAAATTTTGTAATTCTGTACCAATACCTTTAGATAGATATTCCTTTAAGATATAAATTTTCTGAAGTTTACATCCTTTTGTAGATACTACAAAACTTGTGGAGGTTCTTAATTTTATTTTGGCGTAACCAACAGGTAAAGAATTATAAAAAACAATCCAATAAACATTTTCAGGCTTTACAATACTACTTTTTAGCTTCTCCATAGAAAAAGTAGTTTCTAGATATTGTTTCAAATCATTAGGGTCTTTAAAAAGATGCCCAAAAGTTTGATTAAATGTTTTCCTTCCTAAGTATGAGATATTATCAATATCATTAATGGTTCCCGTTCTTATTCGTATGCTCATATGTTTAGGTATTTAGCGCTCAAACGGATTTACATTCTTAAATTTCTCTAATAACTTTTTAAAAACCTCCATGTCGATCGGTTTATGAATAACTTTAGTACTTCCAGGATATTTTTCCATATAGTGAGATGGACGTATAGGTCTTTTTGTAAAACCACCTCCACAATTAGGGCAAACATTGTGAAGAATAGTATCCACACAATCTTTACAAAAAGTACACTCAAATGTACAAATCATTGCCTCCTTACTCTTATTAGGTAGTTCTTTATTACAGTTTTCGCAATTAGGTCTTATCTCTAACATATTATTGATATTAATATTACTACTGAAGCAACCTGAAATACATAAAGCTTCAATAAACTATGCTCAGTAATAATTGAATCATTCTGGCTTTTCCATAGATATACCATATGATTTAATAGCACTTTCTATCTGATCCCGTTCAGTTGTCTCCGGGTATAAAAAATACTTAGGAGCTATAATTGGTTTTACGGTTTCTATTTTTATATCTGTAATAGATGAAAATGGAAATTTATTACCAATCAATTTTAATAGAAGTACTTCTCTTTCTACAAAGCCTGGATCGTTAACCTCCAGAATTCTTGCTTTTCCTTTTAATTGATATCCTTTTTGAACAAAAACATCTATAAAACTAATACACACATTCTGATTTTGCTTGATATTTTCCACAGTTTGTGGCGAAGCTATATTAGCAACGATAATATGAGAATCTTCATAATACGTAAAAGCTTCTTTTGGGGATACATTAGGTACGTTATGTTCTGATGATGTTGCTAACCAACATAATACACTGGCATCTATATATTTTATTATTTCATTTGTTAACATATAATTCGTATTAATAGAAATATCAAAACTACTTAATAAGTAATTTATACATTCGATATTAACCTTTATTATTTTTTACATATGCTAATACAGCACTCGGCACTTTTATACTATTATCTATCATATCATCCGAAACTGGATCATCAACAACCTGCCTGATGGGTACAACTCCTGCCCATATGGGTAATTCATGATCTTCCTTTTCATCCACTACCCCTTCTGCCCTAACCTTTGCAGATGCCGTATCTATTTTAATCGCCATTACCAGTGTTGCATTGAGCTCTTTTTCATTAGGCTGTCGGACATTATCCCAATGATCCTGTACCATATGATTAAGAATGCACGCTAAAGCATTCATTTTTTCTTTAGGATCTTCTACCTTATGGACACTACCAAAAACAGTGACAGATCTGTAATTAGCTGAGTGATGAAAAGCAGACCTAGCCAACACTAACCCATCCAGATGGGTTACAGAAATACTGATCTCACTAGTTTCTAAGATACTTAACATCATTCTATTTTTTAATGACCCATGAATATAAATAGTATCTCCGTTTCTTCCATACGCAGTTGGAATTACAATTGCTCTATTCTGCCAGACATATCCAATATGGCATAAAAATGTTGCATCAAGGATGGCATTAATTTCGTCTACATTATAGATGGCTCTTTTTGGACCACGAACTACTTTATTGACTTCCGATATTGGATATTCTGGCATACTATTCATTTTTTGATTTAAATCAAAATTAGTAGATTTACGGACTGTTATATGAATCCAGTTTGTAAAATATGAATAGTCCGGTTGTATTTCCTTTTAAAAGCAACATTACGTTAGAACGTAATTCACAAAGACATTTATATCTACAATTATGTGATCAAATAATTGGGTTTATTAAATCAGGAACACTTTCCCCTTCAACCAAACTTCCTGGTTCTAGAAAGTTATCTGAAGATTTGCAAGTTCATCGTAAAACTGTAGTTGCAGCTTATGATGAACTAATGTCACAAGGATGGATAGAAAGTCTCCCTTCTAAAGGAACATATGTATGTCATGATCTACCAATCGTGGATCCCAAGCATTTTAATGAAACTAACATTTCATTAAAAATGGCCAATACGGCAGGATATGAGTTCAGAAATAGATCACATTTAGTAAAAGGTTCTAAAATGGGCAACAAAAGTGATCTTAAAATTAACGACGGAATCCCTGATCACCGCTTGGCACCCATAGATGATATCGCAAAAATATATCGAAATATCACCAAAAAAACATATCATCATCAATTACTTACCTATGGAGATGTGTATGGAAATATGGAGCTTAGACAAGCACTGGTACAATATCTTAATCAAACTCGAGGGCTTAACATCAATGTAGACAATATTTTAATTACCCGAGGTAGTCAAATGGGAATTTACCTTGCCAGTCAATTACTATTAAATGCTGGTAAGGTTATTATTGTAGGTAATACCAATTATATGACAGCTGATAATACGTTTACTGAGGCTGGAGGAAATATTCAGCGAGTATCTGTAGATGCACATGGAATAAATACTTATGAAATCGAGGTATTATGCCAGCAACAAAAAATTAATGCAGTATATGTTACCTCACATCATCATCACCCTACCACCGTAACACTATCCGCAGAAAGACGCATGCACCTATTAGAATTGGCACATAGACATAGTTTTGCTATTATAGAAGATGATTACGACTATGACTTCCATTATAACAATGCTCCTATTCTTCCATTAGCTAGTAATGATTATAACAGGAATGTAATTTATATTGGCGGGTTTACCAAGATTGTTGCTCCGGCATTGCGTATCGGTTATTTTATAGCCTCTAAGGATGTTATTGATGAAGCTGCTGCCTTACGTCGAATTATTGACAGACAAGGAGATACTATACTAGAACAAACATTAGCCAGAATGCTTTTTAACGGCGATATACAACGTCATAGTAATAAGGTATTAAAAATATATAAAGCCAGACGCGACTTATTCTGTAAGCTTTTTCAGGAAAAATTAGGTAAGTATTTTGATTTTGAAATCCCTAAAGGAGGCATGGCCGTTTGGGTGCGATTGCATAAAAAATATGATTGGAATGTGGTAGTACAAGAAGGAATAAAACAACATCTAACATTTACTACTGAATGGACACGCTATGATGGAAATAATATCAAACATAACGGTATACGAATTGGTTTTGCTTCTTTAAATAATGAGGAGATTATTATTCTTATTGAGCGGTTACATTCTATCTTAAAAAAAGTTAATCACTCGTAAGCGATTTTTGATTTACATTAATCTTTTTCTCGCATATACTTATTAATTGCCGATCATGACTTTTAAAGTATAAATCATTAATTAAAGGATATTTACCATATACACTTAATTGTAAATCAGAATATTTACATTCTCCGATCGTGCCACAGGGCAAGCTATCTTTACGTAACCTGGTTCTAAATGAAAAAATATGATCATAAAATTTATACTTTATGTAAAGGTCTACATATTCAGATATTAAAGATACTTTTTCTACATACCCATTTATTTTTGTTCCTTGACTAACCAATTTTAGTACATCATATTTTTTTCCTTCGATTAGTAATTCAGAATTTGACGGGTTATTCTTATCATATAAAACATTATAAATTTCATTTGTAGTAATATTTAACCCATTATCACTAATTTTTCCAAAATAACATTCTCCTTTAGCGAAATATTTATATGTAAAAAAAGATGATCTCTTACCTGAATTAAACTTAATAAGTTGTCCAACTGTAATATCAGGATTCTGATCCCTTTCTTCTTTTCTTTTTTCGTTTTCTCCCTTTTTATTACAAACAATAAAAATTAAGAATATCAATATTACTATAGAGAAATAAGGTTTACTATTCTTCACAATTTATTTTACAATCAAATCATACTTCCTTAACAATCCTTCTAATCTATCTTTAGAGAATTTGGCCTTTTTTAATTTGTTTAGGGTAGGATCAATTGTATAATTAAATGCTTTACTAAAATCTGCTTTTTCAGCAATTGTATTTTCAAAAATTGCATTGTTTAGATCACACTCATCAAAAACGCTTCCTATAATATTAGCTTCCGTAAAGTCTGCTTCTTGTAATTTACAATCTTTAAAATAAGTGCCCTTCATCGTAAATCCGTAGAAAGAAGCATAGGTAAGGTTACAGTTTTTAAATTGTACTTCAAAAAGAAAGTCATTACCACTACTAAAATCAACTCCAAGTAATTTACAGTGTTCAAAAACACACTTATCTATAAAAGAAGTTTCTTTTATAATTACCTTAGAAAAATTACAGTCTGTAAACGTACATTCTATAAAAGTAACTACCGACAGATTTGATTCTGTAAAGTCGCAATTAGTAAATGTACAATTATCATATTCTTTCGCCGGTAATTTCTTTCTTACAAAATCTTGTTTGACAAAAGATGCATCAATTATAGTATCGTTCATTTTTAATTATAAATTAAAAAGGCTGTGAAGTATTAGGTAAACTTGTATAATAATTACTACTGAAATTACTTTACCTAACTTTTTTATAACCGCCAAGGTGGGTTTTTCCTATTGTCTCCTGCAAAGTATAAAATGATTTGATTTCCGTCCGGATCTTTCAGGCGTGCTTCTCTCCATAACCATCGCTGATCTGTCGGTAATTGATCAAATTGTATTCCTTCTGCAATAAGTCGTTCCACTTCTTTATCCAAATGTTCCGTCTCGAAATAGACATATACTCCTTCTCCTTTGGGCAACTCTTCTACTTGATGAATAGAAAATGTGGCTTCACCAATTTTACATTCGAAACGTGCATAATGTGGCAATGCTTTTACTATTAATTGAAGCCCTAACTTTTCATAAAATGTAATCGACTTTTCTATATCGATGGATGGAACTGTAATTTGGTTTAAGTTCATATTTTTTTGGGTGTCAGGTATTAGGTATCAGGATCATTATTTAAGATTTAAAATTCCATAAACTGTATATAAAATATGATATCATCTTAAACTTAATACCTAATTATAACTTTCGTCTTTTCTTCTCTTTGGATAATAAATCTAGTTCGCGGGTTGTTTGCCCAGCTACGGATGTGTTTTCTTCTGCTCTCCGTATTAAATAAGGCATTACATCTCTAACAGGTCCAAAAGGTAAATACTTAGCTACATTATATCCTGCTGCTGCCAGATTAAAACTAATATGGTCACTCATACCATATAATTGTCCTAACCACACTCTGGAATCATCAATAGCAATATTATTCTTTTTCATCAGTTCCATAGATAGGTAACAACTATCTTCATTATGTGTACCTATAAATACTGAAATATCTTCAATATTATTTAAAATATATTCTAGTGTTGTATTAAAATTCTTGTCTGTAGCTTCTTTACTTATACAAATCGGAGATAGGTATCCTTTTTCGGCTGCACGATTATTCTCTTTTTCCATATATGCGCCACGTACAATCTTCATTCCTACTTTAAAATCATATACTCTAGCCTCTTCATGAAGTTTCTTTAGGTATTCTAAACGATCATGTCTGTATAATTGTAAGGTATTATATATAATGGCTTTTTCTTTATTATACTTACGCATCATTTTGGCTACAAGATCATCTGCGGCATCCTGCATCCAACTTTCTTCTCCGTCTATTAATAAGGGAACATCACATTCGTATGCTTTTTTACATACCTTATCAAAACGCTCCTCAATACGTTCCCACTCAGCTATTTCGTCTTTTGTTAGTTCTTTTCCTTCTGTCTTTTTTTGCCAAATAAAGAAACGTCCAAAACCAGTTGGTTTAAAAACCCCAAATGGGATGGCTTTTTTTTCATCTACAAAATTTAGAATATTTAAGATTTTTTCGCAAGCATGATCAAATTGTTCTTCTTCTTCTTTACCCTCTACTGAATAATCCAATACAGAAGATACTTTACCCTTAGTATACATTTTATCAATTACAGGCATACAGTCCTCTTCATCTACTCCTCCGCAAAAATGATCAAACACTGTAGCACGAATCAATCCTTGTACAGGTAAATGTGCTTTTAAAGCAAAGTTAGTAACTGCTGTTCCAATGCGCACCAATGGCTCTTTAGATATCATTTTAAATAGAAAATAAGCTCTCTCCAATTCTGAATCGCTCTTTAATAAAAAAGCAGTTTCTGTGTTATCAAACAAAGTATGTTTACTCATCGAGTTTTAGTTTTGAGATTCGTAATGGAAACATCTAATCCATTAAATATATGATGGTATAGCCAGTACTATCTTTATCGTTTAAAAATATCTGCAAATATAGAACTTGGAAGTTTATTTTATTACAAATTCTACTTAATTTCGCTCTTCATTAAAACACCATATATGAAGCCTATAGTTTCTAAAGATTCTATCGTATATTTTAATTCATCATGCTATACGGCACTGAACGCATATTTAGAAAAAGCTAATCATTCTAAAATATTTATTCTTGTTGATAGCAATACATATGAACATTGTTATGCTCACTTTATATCGAATATCGAAAAAGAGTATGATATTGAAGTTATAGAAATAGAACCTGGTGAAATCAATAAAAATATCGAAACCTGTAGTAGTATTTGGTCTGTATTATCAGAATATGGTGCGGATCGAAAAAGTCTGATGATTAATCTTGGTGGTGGGGTTGTCACGGATCTTGGAGGCTTTATTGCCTGCACCTATAAACGTGGAATTAATTATATCAATATTCCTACATCTTTATTAGCAATGGTTGATGCTTCTGTAGGTGGAAAAACAGGTGTGGATTTAGGTAATTTAAAAAATATGATTGGGGTAATCAGTGAATCTGAAATGGTTTTGGTAGACACTCAGTATTTGGGCACCTTACCTACCAATCAAATGTGTAGTGGTTTTGCAGAAATGCTAAAACACGGACTTATACAGGATAAAGATTATTGGTCAAAAATGGCGGATCTTTCTAAACTTACTATAGAAGATCTGGATCAATTAATTTATGATTCGGTAATCATCAAAAATAAAATCGTTACTGAAGACCCTACGGAACAAAATATTAGAAAATACCTTAATTTCGGACATACTTTAGGGCATGCCATTGAATCATTCTACCTTACTCATCCAGAAAAACCAGAATTACTACACGGAGAGGCTATTGCAATTGGCATGATACTAGAAGGGTTTATTTCTAAAGAATTACTTTCTGTTACCGATAAAGAATTAAAACAAATAAGTGACGTAATCCTTGCTACTTTTCCAAAAGTATCTATCGACCCTAATGATCGAAAAGAGATCATGGAATTGCTTATCCACGATAAGAAAAATGAAAAAGGTACTATTTATTTTGTCTTACTTAATACTGTAGGAGATGCCAAGTATAATTGTACCGTGTCTGATGAATTGATTATAAAATCTTTTGAATATTATGAGTCATTGTAGTTCTTAATTCAATGGTTTGCGGATATACATAATCAAATGGGGCTATCTTTAGAGCTACAATTGCTTATACTTCATTCTAGATATATATTGTAGTAGTATTTTTGTCATAATTACACACCTACATCTATTGTATACTTATTGCTTTTTTATCTCCAAATCATAGGCTTTGATTCAATATCCATTTTTTTGCTGGTTTTGTCCAATCATCTAATGGCTTGTATAAAAAACCGTACCCCAAATTTGTTTTTATTTCTAATTGCTTAAATTTTGTAGTGTGGTTGTCTTTAGTTTTCCAATACGAATAATTTTTTCCTGCTATTTCGTCTGACAAATCATATATACAAAGTACTTGTCCATGAAACTTCCAATCATTATTTTGTTCCTGATACTCGTTATTACCGGCCAAAAAAATATAATTAATGTGATGCTTATTTAAGTCTGAAACATTTGATGCTATAATTGCTCCCTTGGAAGCTCCTATAACTGTGATATTGATAGGTTCTACTCCTAAACTAATGAGGCTATCAACCTGCTTTGATACCTTCATAGCGTATGCCCTTACATTTACATTTTCTGTTCGTATTTCATAATGAATTACTGATTCATTGACCTCTATAGCAGCGAGTATACCATCTAAATCATACTCTCCATAGCTTTCGCTAAAAGCATTTTTTCCTTGTTGTTCTATAATCCTTCCATGGATATAAAAAATATGTCTTTTATAGTTATCATTAACTTCTCCTAAATCCCAACCATTCAGAAAAGTCAGTCCGAATATATAATATAACAATAGTAACATGTTATTTTCTGTTTTTATACAGTTCGATAGCCTTTAGGTATTTTAATCCTCCAGTCTTTGTTTGATCTTGTATAAATCCACTTAACTCAGGGTGATTTTTATCAATCCAACTCAAAAACTCATTTTTGTTTCTACCAAATGTTGTATTATTAAAATTTACATAATCTATTTCTACACTTATTATTTTATTTTTTTGAAATCTTATAACATTATTAGTTATTATTGGTTCTTCGTGAAGAAAAAAGATCCTTTTATCCATTTTTGAAACCTTTGTTTTGACAATTTCACCTTGTTGTTCAATTTCAAGTATTTCATAGCTAGGATCAAAAACAGCATCCCATTTTAAAAACTCTAAATACTCTTCTCGAGAATATGTCTGTTCATATTCTCCCTCTTTTATCATGAGACTATCCAATAAACAAGCTGTTATTTCTGAATAATCAGAATTATCAAGAATATTGTAGTATTGTTTTATGATTTCAATTTTATTATTTTTTGTAGAATTTTTACAGGATACATATCCAATTGTTATGCATAATACAAGAATTAAAATTTTATTCATCTGTTCTATTTGCTTAATTCCCTGATAAATATATCTATTATATTTTTAGCTAATCAAAGCCCATTTATTAGTTTATGTCTTAATTACGAGATTTGTTACTTTATTATCTTAAATTTCTTGGTAATAAAGCTTAAGAAAAATGATCTATAATACATTAGTATAGATCAGTTTTTTTCACTTCATATACTATATTATCTTCATTATATTCATCTTTTTTATCTAAGACAATTGTAAACATATTCCTCTCTAGTAATTTTTTAGAACTTTCATTTCTTATATGAGTATATGCTTCTATAGTATCTAAGTTTAATTCGTTAAAACCAAACGTCAATATGCTTTGCAATGATTCATTCATAATCCCCTTTCCTTGACATTTTAGACTTAAATCATACCCTACTTCGGCTACCTTCTCATCTTCAGAAAAATTCCAAAGACAAATACTACCAATCATATGATCTTTATCCTTTTCAGTTATTGCCCAGTAATACAACTTTTGATCTTCAATTCCTCTATTGATTCGTGCTATGAATTTTAATGCTTCGTCTTTAGTTGCTGCACTTGGTCTTTTTACAAACTCATTCACTTCCTTATCCGAACGTAAATAGGAGATCATCTCCCAGTCTGACACCTCTAATCTTCTTAGCAATAGACGTTCGGCATGTATTTCCTGAAAATTACTTTCCTTCTTTTTTTTACTATTATTCATTAAAGATTTCCTCTGTTTCTAAAATTTACTTCTCGAAATATTTTATCAAAATAGCCTACTTTTTTATTACAAACTTTTAGAATTACATGAATACATATACTCTTTATACTCTAATGTAGTAAACAATGAATTTGTCACCCATAAAATTCACATTTTATTTGTAAAAGCCACGTAAAAAAACTGAGATAAAGCATATTTTAATTTATCTCACCATTGTTTGAGGTTTATGTCCAATTTTAAAATTGCAAGAATTCGCTATAAAACACATTTTATTAGCCTGAACATGTAATTCATTGGCTTTTTCTATTTGCTTTTCGTTTTCAATAACCACTGTTGGGTGTAGCGTGACTTCTGCGAATTTTCCACTTCCATCTTTAGATTCTTCCATTATCCCCGATGCATTATCCTTATAATCAGTAACCACTATTTTATGTACCGAACATAAGTGTAAGTACCATAGCATATGACATGCGGATAATGAGGACAGAAAAAGTTCTTCGGGATTATATTTTGACCGATCTCCTAGAAACGAAGGGTCTGATGAACCCAAAATATCATTATATTTTCCTTCTACAGATATGGTATGATTTCGGTTGTATGATGTATAATCTATAGTACCATCTCCCTGATTTCCTATCCATTCTATATTAACTAAATACGTATGCTTTTTCATTAGTACTACTATCCATTTTTATATTATTTATCTACAAAATACATTTCCTAAAGATTTGATTCTAATAACTCCAAATAAACCCTACATATTCCTCAATATTTCATTTTAAAGATGCAACCACTTTCTTCATCTCTTCTATGGTCCCAATGGTAATTCTAGACCATTTTCCGTCTTCTTCATATACCCTAGTACCTAATATATTATTCTCTTCTAATTGCTTAAAGAAATCCTTTTTATAATTTGCTAACGAAAAATAAATGAAATTAGAGTGTGATTGTATACAGGAAATTCCTATTCTTTCAAATTCTTCTATCGTATACTTCTTTACCTTTTCGTTTTCTAAATAAACCTTTTTTCTAAATGTCATATCCCTTAATGAAGCTAATGCTCCAGCTGCAGAAATAACACTCACACTTCCATTAGACCAGGATTGAAGTTTACGTAATTTATCAACACTACTTTTATTAGCTATTGCATATCCTACTCTTGCACCCGCCAAACCATACATTTTTGAAAAAGTCCTGACGACAATCAAATTTTTGTTTTCAATAGTAAGATTACTTACTGATTTTTGATTCGAATATTCTATATATGCCTCATCCACTACTACCATTGTTTTTTTGGTAGCTTCATTAATAAATAATTTCAATTCGTCTCTTTCTATAATTGTACCAGTCGGGTTATCAGGATTACATATATACATCATCCTTGTATCTGTTTCTATTGCATTAAGTAAGGCTTTTAAATCATGTTTTTTATCATTTTTTAGTGGGACTTCAATTCTTTGTATTCCTAGTTCATTAGATGGTGATGTCCAATAATTATAAGTGTTTTTAGCTAAAACAAAATTTCCTTTTTTTGTGGCCGAAAATTGAAGTAACAAGTCCAATATTTTTGTCGAACCTGCTTCTAAAAGTATCTGTTCTTTTGAAACTTCATTTTCTTCTGCAATTGCCGAAATCAAATTGGATCTTACACTTCTTCCATAACGATTGCTATCATTTATATGCTCTGACATTGCAATCCTTGCTTTAGGTGAAGGTCCATATGGATTTTCGTTCGATCTTAATAAAATGGTTGCATTATTTCTATTGGGTTGTAATGTCGTAGAGATTGGAGTTACATTCGCAAAAGAATTTAACTGTCCTATACTCATACCCGTAATACCCAGACCAGCTAGTTTTAGCCAATCACGTCTATTATTTTTGCTCATCTGTTCTGATTGTTTCTCAATTGGACGCATAAAAATAGATATGTTACTTTTTCCGACGTATTTTAACTTAACATTTTAATTTACATAATGCCTAGTAATTTATTGTAGTTCCATCCATTCAGGTTTTCTAAGTCTATACCAGTTATGGGGGGCTCCATCCAGATCGAAGGTTTCGACATATTGCAAACCAACTTTTTTCAATACCTTATTTGATCCCAAATTATTTACATCTGCCGCTGCACATATTTCTTCTAAACCTAGTGTTGCAAATCCATAAGTAAGGGATTCAATGGCGGTTTCAGTAGCTATTCCCTTGCCCCAATATTTTTTTCTTAATCGATATCCTAAATCATAATAGCCTATATTCTTTCGTAAGCCTTCTTCATATTTTAATCCTGTCCAACCGATAAAATCTTCTGTTTTTTTATCAATAATTGCCCAGCGACCAATTCCGTTTTTGACATATTGATTTCGTATATAATCAATTACTTCTTCAGCTTCTCTAATAGTTTTTATAGGCTTTTTCCCTATATACTGATGAACCTCTGGGTCCGAATCAAGTTCGAAAATGCCTTTGGTATCATAGGCTTCTATATCTCTAAGAATTAATCTTTCTGTTTCTATATGTATTTTCATAAGTATATTTTTTTTTTTTAGAAATCAAATGGAAGACTTGTTAATAAACTATACGCAATAATAAGGTATGCAATACTTCCTGAAAAATATCCAACCATCTAATAAAAACATTCTTTAGTAAACAATAAAACTAGTAAAATATCTAAGGGGTTATTAAATTGCATTGTCGTGTTTTAAATTTATAATTCTTTTTTTGTGGTTAGAAGATAGATTTCCATTAAACTTAATTCCACATATTATTTAAAATTACTTTATAGGTTTTTGTTAATTTCAAATTCAATGTTTACTTTATTTAATTCCATTTTTAGTCTTTTCCAAAACTTGGGTTTTATTGAACTCATATAATAAGTATAACCTTCAATAGGTTTTTTTAAATGAATTACAATACCGTACCAGCCTCCTTTGCCTGTTTTTTTTAAAGTTTTTGAGATAGATATAATATTCTCTATTTGATAGACCTTCTTTATCCAAAAAAAAGCTAAATTTTTAATAATAATTTCTTTTGGAGTTATTATAAGATAATAAAGATTGTAGTGTGATATAAAAATAGAAAAAGTAGAAAAGAAAACAAAGTACAATATAACAATATACCAGTTCTTCATGTACATTTTTGTTTCTAACATCATAGCAAAAAAAGAACTCCAAATAATAAATAGTAGCAATACCCCTGATGATAGGTAGGTATATTTTTTAAAACTAATAATCTTATTTTTTTTCATTCAATATTTGATCGATTATGTTTTTGTAAAAATATGTATTTCTTCTAATTACTCATATTATACAAGCTGTAAATGCATTAAATAATACATCTAATGACAAAAAAGAAAAAACATTGCAATCTAAAAGATAAAAACACTATTTGACTAAAAAAGCTCCTGAAAAGGGTAATACTTCCCAAAACCTAATCAACGAAAAACCCATAGTAAGCAAAACGATACGGCATAGCAGCCGGGGATAGTCAACACCGTGTTCATATATTGGCAATACGCGCCATACGATCACTTAGTTGTTGTAACACGTTTTTTATCATATAACACAGATTATTCCAATCAAGATTATCATTACTAAAAAGAGAGAACAACCTGCTTTTTTCTTTTTGGGTTTATTCACAACTCCGTAAATTGATCGTAATGCAGAAAAGTCAGATCTTGAATATGTTTTTTCAAAAAAATCAAATTCCTTTTTTCCTGTTGGGACATATTCATGTCCATACGCAAAACCAAGTTTTATGGATTCCGTCCAGTTTTTAGGAATTCCGTATACGTTATCTCCATCCTCATCATTTTCTGAAATATAAAGTTGTATTCTTTTTCCATAAAGTTCTTTGTTGATATCATCACCTTGTGAAAGTGTCCTATACCCATAAACCTTATGATTAGAATCATGTTCCGAGCTAAAAGGATAAAATAAAAAATTAACGAAGTATTTAAATCTTTCGAAGCCTGTATCCTGGGAAAAATTGATTAAAAACTCATTCGCGACTATTTTACTTTCAAAAATTTTAACCTCTTTAGTAAATCCAGTGTCTGCATATAGATTAGCTAACTCTTGGACAAAATCATTCAAATCCTTTTTGGTTAAGCCGTTAACAATTATATATTTTTCAAAATTCATGCAGCGAATGTGTTACAACGGTTTCGGCTATGGTTAGCACGGGAATTAAAAGTAGTGAACTTTCGGACTTGCACTTAACCAAATTTTTAATTTTTCTTTATTTTAATAGACACGCAAAATTGAAAATTTTGCGGACTTTGTTCAAGGCACTTCACTTTGGTTTAAGCACTGAAACCCGTATTAATTATAGCCATTGTGTGTGCCCAGCATGGGCATCTTTTAATTACGAATGTAATTAATTAATCTAGAGGGTGCAAGTCCCTTATGGGC
>CANMKK010000008.1 GCA_947498455.1 uncultured Aquimarina sp. | reverse complement strand
ACTTCTATTCCTGGTACTGCAGCAGAGTTAAATGCCTTACCAAATGTAAGTGGTGCAACAGATGCTAACTTAGCAGCGTATCAAGACTATGTAGATAATAATGTAGGTTCGTTTAGTAGCCCTGCTACAGAAGCTGAAATACAAACGATGATTACTGCGGTCAATGCACAACAAAGTTTACTGGCTGCCATAGGAACCGATGCTAACGATGGTGCCGGAACCGGAGGAAACTCTATTCCTGGTACTGCAGCAGAGCTGAATGCCTTACCAAATGTAAGCGGTGCCGTAGATGGAAACTTAGCAGCATATCAAGACTATGTAGATAATAATGTAGGTTCGTTCAGTAGTCCTGCTACAGAAGCAGAAATACAAACAATGATTACTGCGGTCAATACACAACAAAGTTTACTGGCTGCCATAGGAACCGATGCTAACGATGGTGCCGGAACCGGAGGAAACTCTATTCCTGGTACTGCAGCAGAGCTGAATGCCTTACCAAATGTAAGCGGTGCCGTAGATGGAAACTTAGCAGCATATCAAGACTATGTAGATAATAATGTAGGTTCGTTTAGTAGTCCTGCTACAGAAGCTGAAATACAAACGATGATTACTGCGGTCAATGCACAACAAAGCTTACTGGCTGCTATTGGAACAGATGCCAATGATGGAGCTGCTACAGGCGGAACTTCTATTCCTGGTACTGCAGCAGAGTTAAATGCCTTACCAAATGTAAGTGATGCAACAGATGCTAACTTAGCAGCGTATCAAGACTATGTAGATAATAATGTAGGTTCGTTTAGTAGTCCTGCAACAGAAGCTGAAATACAAACGATGATTACTGCGGTCAATGCACAACAAAGCTTACTGGCTGCTATTGGAACAGATGCCAATGATGGTGCTGCTACAGGCGGAACTTCTATTCCTGGTACTGCAGCAGAGTTAAATGCCTTACCAAATGTAAGTGGTGCAACAGATGCTAACTTAGCAGCATATCAAGACTATGTAGATAATAATGTAGGTTCGTTCAGTAGTCCCGCTACAGAAGCTGAAGTACAAACAATGATTACTGCCGTCAATACACAACAAAGTTTACTGGCTGCCATAGGAACCGATGCTAACGATGGTGCCGGAACCGGAGGAAACTCTATTCCTGGTACTGCAGCAGAGCTGAATGCCTTACCAAATGTAAGCGGTGCCGTAGATGGAAACTTAGCAGCATATCAAGACTATGTAGATAATAATGTAGGTTCGTTTAGTAGCCCTGCTACAGAAGCTGAAATACAAACGATGATTACAGCAGTAAATACCCAACAAAGCTTACTGGCTGCTATTGGAACAGATGCCAATGATGGGGCTGCTACAGGCGGAACTTCTATTCCCGGTACTGCAGCAGAGTTAAATGCCTTACCAAATGTAAGTGATGCAACAGATGCTAACTTAGCAGCATATCAAGCTTATGTAGATGATAATATAGGATCGTTTAGTAGTCCTGCAACAGAAGCTGAAGTACAAACGATGGTTGATGAAGTAAATGCTGTAGCTATTGTAGTTACATCCTCAGGCAGTAACACTTTAACACAACAAGAATTAACAGATGCAGGAATAACGCAAACAGGATTGACCCCAGAAGAAATTGAAGCTATTGAAACAGGTATTAATACTGCTAGCCCTGCTCCTATTTCAACCGAAGAGTTACAAGTGATTGTTGATGCAGCCTTGAATACATTAAATCTGGAAGAATTTAATACTGACGAATTTGCGATATATCCTAATCCTTCTAAAGGAAAAGTCTTTATTACACAAAAAGTCAATAAAGCAGTTCTTTTTGATGTCTCAGGGCAAAAAATACTTGAAACTGGAAATACAAATGTTATAGATATAAGTAGATTTGATACTGGAGTATATTATATGATCTTAGAAACTGAAAAAGGAAAATTAACAACGCAAATTATTAAAGAATAAGAGAGTTAATTGAAAAATTAATGCTTTTGTGGTCCTCTCATCCTATTTTTGGATGAGAGGTTTATTTAAAATTTATAAGTTATACCTATTTGATTATAAAACATCTCAGATAAAACGAAGTTGCTTTTTTGATTTATGTCGCTATGATTATTTTTCATAGCCTTAGCTATAGGAAATATGATTAAGAAAATAAATCGAAAAATGAACAAGTTTTAACCAGAAGTATTATAGTTGAATTAATTACTACTTTCACTCCCATTTATTTTCTGTAAATCACTTCAACCATCCTATCCAATAGAGTCAAAATGTGAATTTTTTCGATGTTCTTAGACACTCTAATACGATTTACGGATGAGAATTTCGTAAAAATAATTACAAAAATTTTTCGCTAGATTGATGAATCAAATTAAAGAATAGCCATAGCTATTGTTTAATTTGATGAAGAAAATATAGTAGAAAAAGAATGTGATTAGATGCGAAATTTTTATTCGTAAATCGTATAAGTACCAAGAAAGAAAAACTCTATTTTAAATTTGAAAAAAAGCAGTTTTTATAATATCTGCAGTAGTCTTAGCTTCCTCTCGTATTTTCTTTTCAGTTTCATCGTTCCAACGAATACTAGGTAGAAATACTGCTAAAGAAAACACGAGATTTTCAGGTCCAATGATAGGGATAGCATATCCTATTATTCCCTCCGGAGACTCTCGTATAGAAAAACCATCGTTACTTATTTTTTCTAAATTTAAAAGTAAAGATTTTTCATCTTTAACTTCTGACCACTCCTCTTTGGTTGGAAGCCCAAACTCTTCAATGAACTTTTTTAATTGAGTTTTGGACAAACAAGACAATAACATTCTACCAGATGCTGTTTGATAAACCGATTTCTTGTCTTTAATTACAATTCTTAATTCTTTAGATGTATTCGTTTTGTATATGTTAATACGCATTTTTCCTCTAGAAATGGCAAGTAAACATCCTTCTTGTATATTATCTCTTAATTCTTTTAGAGCACCTGCAGCTTTAAGTGTATAAGGCAACATATCATCATTATCCCCCGATAAGGTACGAAACATAAAGCCTAATCCATAACCTTTATGGTTTTCACTTTTTTCGATATAATTCCGTTTCACCATTGTTTTAATAATATTAGAACAAGTTGCTTTATGTAAATTTACTCCAGCCGAAATCTTGGTCAGACTACAATATTTTTCTTCTTGTGAAGCCAAAAATTCTAAAATATTAAAAGCCCTTTCTATTACTTGTATCATATAAATAACTACAGTTTATAATATTCAACAAAGTTAAAATTATTGAATTACGATGATGTGAATACTAAGAAAAAAAAATCCAAACATTAAAAAAATAAAATAAAATTTTGATAATCAAAAATAAAAAATTATGTTTGATGTATCATATTACGAAACAATATATCATATTATAATACAAAAATGAAATTAATAAAGAATTATATTAACGGAAAATGGGTTGAAACGAATACTAGGAGACCCAATATCAACCCTTCCAATACTAATGAAATCTTGAGTGAAGTTTGTTTACTTTCTCAAGAACAAGTTTTAGAATGTATTTCTGGAGCAGTAAAAGGTCAAAAGCGTTGGGAGGAAGTAGGAATAGAACAACGATCCGATATTCTTAAAAAAATCGGAGATGAGTTAATAGCGAATGCTACAGAAATTGGAGAAGCCTTAGCCAAAGAAGAAGGAAAAACTGTTGCAGAAGGAAAAGGTGAAGTCTACAGATCTGGTCAATTTTTTCATTATTATGCCGCAGAATGCCTTCGACAAATGGGTGATTACACCAAATCTGTTAGACAAGGAGTTGATATAATAGTAGATAGGGAACCCATGGGTGTTGTGAGTGTAATTACTCCCTGGAACTTTCCAATAGCTGTTGCCGCCTGGAAAGTAGCGCCTGCATTATGTTATGGTAATGCAGTTGTGCTTAAACCAGCTACATTAACCCCTAACTCGGCCTACCTATTAGCAAAAATTATAGATAATGCTGGGTTACCAAATGGAGTATTTAATCTTATCTACGGAAGTGGAAGTAGTATTGGAAATACCATTGCCAGTTCTCCAGATGTAGATGCAATAACTTTTACCGGGTCTTATGAAGTAGGACAGCAAATATTGTCTGAAGCTCATAAAAAAATGATAAAGTGTCAATTCGAGATGGGAAGTAAAAATGCATTATTGATAAGTGAAGATGCGGATATCAAAACTGCAGTTGATTGTGCAATTGCGGGAGGGTTTACAGGAACAGGACAAAAATGTACAGCCTCATCAAGAGTTATTGTCGAATCTGGAATTTATGACCAATTTAAAGAAGCTTTCGTAAAACAAACCAAGTCATTAGTTGTAGGTGCAAGTACTGATTCTAATACTCAAATAGGACCACTTTCCAGTAAGTCTCAACTAGAAACAGTCATATCCTATCTGGAAGAAGCAAAAAAAGATGGTGCTACCGTATTATGCGGAGGAGAAACCTTAAAAAGAAACACTCCAGGGTTTTATATAAGTCCTTGTATTTTAGGAAATACAACAAATGATATGAAAATTAACAGAGAAGAAGTCTTTGGGCCTCTGGTATGCCTTATCAAAGTTGATAGTTTCGAAGAAGGAATAGCCGTTGTTAATGACACTCCTTTTGGGCTTGTTTCTGGTATTATAACCCAATCTTTATCCAAGGCAATGATTTTTAGAAAAAAAGTGCAAACCGGTTGTGTATCCATTAACCTACCAACTGCCGGAACAGACTATCACGTACCTTTTGGAGGTATGAAAGGATCAAGTTTTGGGTCTAGAGAACAGGGAACCTACGCCAAAGAATTTTACACACAAGTAAAAACAACATATTTAAAGCCTTAAAAAACATGAAAATAGTAGATGGAGTAAATTATACAAATTGGTCCAGAAAACAATTTGAAAACTTAAAAAAGGCTAACGTAAACCTTGTTCATGTAAGCATTGTATATTGGGAAAATTCTAGTGAAACAATCGAAGTGTTTAAAAAATGGGAAAGATATTTTTTAGAAAACATTGATTTAATCACAAAAATAGAAACTGTAAGTGATATTAATAAAGCAGAAATAGAAGGGAAAGTTGGAATAATTTTGGGATGGCAAAACTCAGCACCTATAGACTCCGATCTTAAATTGTTAGAATATTTTTTCAAAAAAGGACTACGAGTTATGCAATTAACTTACAATAACCAATCTTACATTGCCTCCGGTTGTTACGAACAAAATGATGCAAAAATTACTAGATTCGGAAGAGAGGTAATACAGGAAATGAATAGATTAGGAATTGCCATCGACTTATCTCATATCAGTAATGAAAGTGGTTTAGAAGCAGTAGAATTATCTAAAAAACCAGTTTGCGTTTCTCATTCAATACCGGATTTTTCTAAAAATTCTGAAAGAAATATTTCTACAGAACTCATGAAATCTGTTTCAGAAAAAGGAGGAATACTAGGTTTAAGTTTGTATCCGTTACACTTAAAAAATGGATCAGACTGTACACTTATTGAATATTGTAAATTGATAGAAGATACTGTTTCTATTATGGGAATAGATCATGTTGGTATCGGTAGTGACCTATGCACTGATCATCCTGATTCTGTATTACAATGGATGCGTTGTGGTAAATGGCTAAAAGTTGTCGATGAAACCGATAATTACTTTAGGGAAGCTCTCTGGCCTAAGCCTATGAGTTGGTTTAAAGAAATCGGAGATATCCATAATTTAATACAAGGGATGCAAGATTATGGATTCAATAAAAGTGAAGTTGAAAAACTAATAGGACTTAATTGGATTCGTTATATGGAAACGGTTTTGCCAAAATAAATCAACTTTATATAAAAGTTAAAAAAAAGTTCAATTTGACAAAAAAGCAATAATAATAAGTCCCCAAGAAAATAATCAAAATATAATTACTAAAATAGATTAATAAATTATGAAAGATTTAATTCGAAAAGTGGATCTCCCTGTATTTATTTTAAGTGGAGGAATTATTATACTTTTTATCGTTTATGGTTTTATAAATGTAGAAGGTTTAAAATCTGGGATTAATGTTCTTTTTTCTTGGAGTACTGAATTCTTTGGACCTCTTTGGTATATTCTTGTAATACTGTATTTTGTGTTAGGAATATATATTGCGTTTTCTAAGTATGGTAAAATTAGAATTGGGAGAACTGACAAAGTTAACTTTACAAAGATACAGTGGTTATCTATGGTCATGTGTACTCTTTTGGCAGGTGTTGGTGTGTTTTGGGCTGCTGCAGAACCTGTAGCACATTTTGCAAGTCCACCACCTTATTACCCTGTCACAGAAAACCCTACCCAACAAGCTTATAATGCTTTATCTCAATCTTTCCTTCATTGTGGTTTTCTAGTTTGGAGTATTATGGGATCTACTCTAGTCACCATTGCTTACGCATATCTTGTTTACTATAAAAACCTACCCTTAAAACCAAGAACATTGCTATATCCTATTTTTGGTGATAAAGCCATTCACTCTAAAGGTATCATAGGACCTGTAGCAGATGCATTTTGTATACTGGCTGTAATGGCTGGAACAATTGGTCCTGTAGGCTTTCTAGGAACACAACTAGGGTATGGCCTTGAGGATTTATTTGGATTTACTAACGGTTTCGGTTTACAAGCACTAATGATAAGTATTGTAATGGTTGTTTATGTATTATCAGCCTCAACTGGACTAAATAAAGGAATTAAATACCTTAGTCAAGCCAACATATTTTTAACATTGATATTGTTTTGCTTTATTCTTTTATTTGGTCCTCTTCGCTTTATTATTAACACATTTATAGGGTCGTTTGGGCAACATTTAGGAGAGATCGTAAACCTAGCAACATATACACAAAATCCAGGATGGGCAAGTTACTGGACTTATTTCTATTGGGCTTGGTTTCTAGGGTATTCTCCATTAATGGGAATATTTATTATTAGAGTTTCAAAAGGGAGAACATTAAGAGAACTGATTATAACAATGTCTATTATTGCTCCAATAATTACAATGTTATGGTTCACTGTATTAGGCGGAAGTGGTCTATATTATGAAATAAATAATCCAGGTTCAGTATTAGACGTTTTTAATGCCAATGGAGGTTTTAATGTACCTGGAACTCTATTAAGTATAACAAAACAATTGCCCTTAGGTTTTATAGTTTCTGTGTTATTTTTATTTCTATCAGCTACGTTTATTATTACCACGGGAGATTCAATGAGCTATACGATTTCTTCAATATCTCTTAAAAAGACAAGTTCTGAACAGGAAACATCAAAAACGCTCAGAATATTTTGGGGATTAGCAATGGGAATTGTGGCTATCATCCTTTTATATATTGGTGGAGTTTCTGCACTTCAGTCGTTTATTGTGATTACTGCTGTTCCGGTTTCATTAATTTTAATTCCTCCGTTACTAAAAGCAATGAAATATGTAAAAACAATGCACGAAATAGACAACGAGCCTAATAATCAAAAATAATTTTACTAAGTTCAAACGATATCTATGTCTACAATATCTCTAGAAATGAAGAAGAATACTAAAGGTCAAACTTCAAATTTTAACATAAAACGGTTAGGTAATTTGTTTCCAAGTAATCTTAGTTTTAACAGAAAGTTACTAGAAAAGGCCTCCAAAGAAAGATGGGAATTTAAGGAGGCTAAAGCTTGTCTAAGCGCAGATGGATTTGGTAGATATGTGGTAGAAGTTATTACTCCAACTGAAACTTTGTCTTTTATTGCTTTTAGTCAGTATTTAGCGCCCGAAAATAGAACGGACAGAGTAATTGCCGTAGCTTGGGATGTCGTTTTTGCACTATGTTATGGAAAAGTTACTGAGGAATTTTGTGATGAACTCCAATCTAACTTAACTAAGCAAGAATCCGGAAGGTATTCCTCTAGAGTTTTATGCATATCTAGAGCCAATAAATCAGTCCGGATGTTTGAAAAAGTTATTGATGCTCTGATCAAAGGAGAACAACCCTGTAAAGGTGATATTATTAAAATAGGGTATTTATACAGAACTACTGCCGTGTATGGAAATGGTAAATTCGGAATGGCTGATTTTAAGTTTCTTATTAAAAATACTAGCCTTAATTTTCCTTTTGCAGCCCAAATGCTTACCGTTTATCTTGTTAGAGAATTTAGCTATTACCAAGTAAATCATATTGCTAAGAATAAAAACAAGATAGCAGTAACATTATCAGATAACTCAAAACAGAATTTGGGAATAGGAAATTCAACTGGTTTGGGAATGGCACCGTTTTTAATAAAACATAGTAAACCTGTTGGACATTGGATAGCTGCAAGAGAAAATTCACTTTTAGAAATTCTACAAAGAGAAAACATTTCTGAAAGTAAGTGGGAAGAATTTATAACAGGATTAAAACTAGCTATAATTTTTTTCGAACAAACGTATACAGATAATGAACTTCAAAAGAATACAAATACAAAAACGAAAAAAGAACTACATTCTTTTTACAAGAGATTAAAAGTAACAACAAGTATATCCGATTGGAAATCAATCTTTGAAAAATTATATTCATTGAAAATAAATTTACAAACTCAAGAGGTGATCATCTCTCTTTTATTGGAATTACATCCTGAAATCTGCGATTCTTTTTTTGTGAATTTGAATCAAGACGAAGATTTCCAACTTATTCCGCAAATGTCATTAAAACATTTATCGATTATAATAAAATCACATTACAGTTGGGTAGATCAATATGATTTCGACAAACCATCTGATGATTATTATTTCTGGTACTATTCTGAAAACAAGGAAGAACCACGTTTGGGTATCAAAACGGAAGACGCAGGAATAGAAAATCAAATGCCGATCGGAATTGCTAAAGAGATAAGTTACTGTATTAAATTATTAGAACGTAGTATCGACAATGAAATCGAAAATGTAGCCGAATTTTTGGGTGTACACCCACGGATGCGTTCTATTGTAAAGAGAATTCAATACATGGGCCAAGACGAAAACATATCTGATATACATATGAATGCATTAGGAGAAGATGTTCTTCCTACAGATTTATTAAGATGTAAATTGGCATTATTAGGTGCCACGAAGTTTGATCCTAAATCAGATAGATGGGTCAAAGTAACTTTTTTTCAAGGAGCCCCTTTATCCAAGGATTTACCCAAAATGAAGCATGGTGTTGAACATTTATTTCCAATAATTAAGTGATGGAAAACAATACAATTCATATTTCCTGGAACGAAATAACAACTACATGTGTCAAATTATTTCGTAGTATTTCTATGGATTTAGGGCATGCTGAGGAAGCTTCTATAGCGATTTCGAGAATGGAAGCTTGGTGTGGAAGTGGGCTGAAATACTTGCAGGAAATCTATACAGAAATAGCACCGACTGATAATTTAGGGATTAGTTTTGAAATCAAAAAACCACATTTATTGGTTATTGAAGGTAAAGGGCAGACTATTTTAAAAATCTCAGAAGCTATTGATTTTATTAAAACACATGCAACAAAACATGGGTATGTAGTGTCTCATATCCATAATTTTAAGCACGAAAATATACTACCTAGTTTATTATACAAAAATTGTATTGGAGATATACAGCTATCGGCGCAAGTGATGTCAAAAAATGTTTTGACCATAATTCAAAACATTCAGAACTTCAATAATCCACAAATATCTGAATATAACATGCCGAGTTATATGTCATCAAAGGAGATGATTACTATATACGCTTATGATAGTAAACACTTTAATTTATTCGATTTCCAACCAAAAACCCCACCGGATTATACCCTACCCCCTAAGGCACTAAAACAGAAACTCTCATCCGCTCAAACTGAAGGACTATCTGTGGATAAGAAAGTTTGGGACTGGGTGATAGAACAATCAAGAAAAATACTGGTGCCAGAAAGTGATAGATCAAATTCTCAGGCAGGATAGAATAAAAATGTTTCGAAATATTGGGGTAGAATCACATTAAATACAAACACTAACTTTTAATTTAAAAATCTTAATCATGAAAGTAATCAAAACAATCTTTAAAGTAATATTAGTGCTATTAATTTTTTGTATTATCCTAAATGTAAAACACTTAAATGCTCAAGAAGGCTTTCAAGAAAAGGAAGATCCTTCAGAACCTAAATCCATTGCTTTATATCTCAATAAAGAGAAAACCAAATATTTATGGGTAAATATTCTTGGGCAAACCGAAGCTAATTTTAGAAAAGATCAGGTAAATTTTAATGTAAAAAGAGCACAACTTTTCTTAAGTGCAAAGGTATCTGATAGAATTATGCTCTCGACTTATTTTACTACAGCAAATCTTAATAATAGAACTCTGGAGAGCAGTGCACAAGGAGACGGGAATCAAGTTTCTCTTAACGGGTTGTACCTAGATATTGACCTTATACCAGGTTCGCTTAGAGTAGGTGCTGGATTACACTATGTTAACGGAATTAGCAGATTAACAAATTACTCTTCTTTTACCTCTATGACTTATGATGCACCTGGTGGTGCTAATTTGGGAGATGGATTCTATCCTGCCTGGTGGGGTTATGGGTATTCTGATCAGTTTTCATCTCCTCTAGGGGTATATGTAATTGGAGATTTTGGGAGATTTCATTATCAAGTTTCTGTCAATAATTCTATGGTCAATAATTTTGCTTCAGATTTTGGTAATAATACTATTACTGGAGATTATACTTATCAAGGAAACCACTTTTTTCAAGGAATTGATAATGGTAAAGCCTCTATGAATTATCAAGGGTACTTCGAATATCAATTTTTAGACAAAGAATGGCATGATTATACATTCAGAAAAGGAACTTATATGGGTAGTAAATCGGTATTTAATATTGGGGCAGGTTTCTTTTATCAACCCAATGCTTTCATAAAATCAACTTCCGGAATCGACATTGTTGACCCAACGGAAGCCGACTTAACATCTGATAATGTTTCTACTGCAGCAGCCACTTCTTTTGCTATTGATGCATTTTATGACGCTCCTATGGGAAATGGTGCGATTAATGCTTATGCTGCTCTGTATTATAATGATTTTGGTGATAACGGATCTGTATTCGGAACAGGGTCCGGTACTTCTATATATGGACAATTGGGATATGTATTACCAAAAAAATTAGGAAAAAAGACAAAGCTAATGCCCTACATTGCATATATGTCTCAAAATTTTGATCATACCCCCAATAATTCTTATGAAGGTTCAGTAGGTTTAAATTTATTTTTCTATTCTCATAAACTAAAATTAACTCCTGAATATGTCTTTGGAAAAAAAGGAACGCTCAATGCCGAAACAGATAGTTATTTTAGAATGATGCTTACCATGTCGCTTTAACTTCCATGTATTAGGCTTTTCATCTACACGCTATTTAGTGATCAAGTTTATAAGGGTTAAAAAGTTCTTTTACTACGTTCTTATCTGATTTGCTAAGAAATTTTATAGCTTCTTTCCAATGTATCCATTTTATATTTTTAAATTTATGTCGTTCTGGCAAGTGCAAATCTTTTATAATAATCGTCACAAATTAAATAATGCCTGGATGCTGAAGACATAGAACTAAATAACGATTACTAATATATGAGTTTAGCAAATGACGCAATTAGATTAGGAATGAACAGAACTATTATGGATTCCTATTGGAATTTTCATATGAATTATCAGAATTGGTTTTTTCCCCTAATCCAGGATTATTAAGTGCTACCCGAAGACCAAGTATATTTAGTAGCTGGTCTCATTGGGATAGGCTTTCCAGTAAACAAAAAAGTACTTTAGCTTCACTAGCTGGATTTCATTATACTGCGAGTAATGTAAAGAGAACGAATACTCATTTAAAACTTTTAAAACACGCACATGGATTATGGGAGTGGGATCTATATAGTGTATTTTGGAGCGGGAATGGATATGATAAAACTTACCTGTGTAATGTATTTGTTGGAGATGCTATATACCTATATAACCAACAAAACTTTATTGCAGGGAATGGACATTATTATGATCCGAGACAAATACTTAACGGACGATCTTTTTTAAAAAAGAGAGCTAGTTACACAGACGTACAGATTGGGGACATTGTAGTCATTGGAACTGGGCATGTAGAGATTATTACAAGAATTGAAAAGAATTTGGTGTTTGATGACGGGTTTTGTTCAATTGGAGCTGGAAGAGGAGAAAGAGGTGAAGATGGTGACGGAAAAGTAAGATGCGATAGCTCAAATTATTTTAAAGAAACAAGGGAATTAAAAAACCCAAATAATACTTATTTTTACTTATAATGGGTAATAACGTTAAATATCACATATTTTCTAGCATAGCTAACCTAATAATTCTTTTTGTTACTGCTAAGATTAATATTCTTATAGTTGATTTAATAGACCCAATGATATTTATTAAGAGAGGGGGTAACTTTGATTTTTTATGGCCAGCCTATGCATTAATTTTCTTTTGGAGTTTTACTTTAACCATATATCTTATTAAAAGAGCATCCAAACATTTGTATTTATTTTTGACTTTTGGCTTGTTAGTAATGTTTATAAGGGTGGTAAGGAATTTTATTTATACAGAGGCAGATTTCTTATTGTTTTTAATTAATGGAGTTTCAGAAACGATAATATTCATTATTTTAACATCAATAGGAATACACTATTCTCAACTATATATAGGCAAAAAGTTTCTTCCTGGATTATATAAATAAAAGTAAAATGGCATTATATTGTAAATCTTGTGCGTAAAAATTTGCTGTGATACCAGATGACCTTGCATTTCTTTGTGAAGGATGCGGAAAAAATCATTCAATCATTGAAAAAAGAAATTAATTTATGTGCTTTATTTTATGAAAATAATAAATACATCTATTGTTTACTTAGTATGTTTCTTATCTTTTTCTACAACTGTTTTATCGCAGAATAAAAAGATAGATAGTTTAAAGAACGAATTAAAAATTTATACTAAAAGAGATACAGTTCGTGTAAAAATCCTGAACCATTTAGCCTATTATAACTTTAGAAATAATCCATCTCAATCATTGGCGTATGCGGAACAGGCAGGAAAACTTGCAGATGAAATAAAGTCCATAAAAGGAAAAGCCCGTAGTTTTTATATGAAAGGGATTACCCATATGGAACTAGCTAATTTTGAAGTTGCTATCGAAAATTATGAAAAGGCAATAGAGCTATACGATTCAATAGATGATTTAAAAGGAATTGCAGGTTGTAACAATGCCTTGGGAGTTTTACACAAATATAGAGGTAATCTGAAACTTGCTATGGGGTATCACAAGAAAGCTTTAGAGATTGACCAAAAACTAGGAATAGAAAAGAATGTTCCTAGTTATCTGCATAATATGGGTAGTATTTACTCGGATACCGGGAAGTATGAAGAAGCTTTAATTAATTTCAAAAAAGCATTAAAAAAATATACTAGTAGTAATAATGAGTATGGAATGCTAAGTTGTTGGAATTCGATGGCTATAGTGTACCAAGAGCAAGGAAATTATCCTCTGGCTATAGAATACAATAATAAGTCCCTAGAAATTGCCAAAAATTCTAACGATGCTATAGGTGTTTTTCAAGCGTTAAATAATATAGGAAATGTGTATAGGCAACAAGAGTTTTATGATAAAGCATTAGGTTTTTATAATGAGGCACTAGGTATTCAACAGGCTAATCAAAATATTAAAAATATTACCGCTATAAAAAATAATATGGGGGGCATCTATCTAGATAAAGGAGAATTTACTCGTGCAATCCCCTATTTTAATGAAGTGATTATCCTAAGTAGAAAAATTAAAGATAATGAACATTTAGCCATTAGTCTTAATGGTATAGGTTATGCGTATTTGGGACTTAAAAAATATTCAGAAGCTTTAACTAGTTTTCAAGAAGCAAATAAGATTACTTATGTTAGTCAAATGCAATATGAATTAATAGAGTCTTATATGGGGATAGCGCAGGTATATTTTGACACAAAAAAATACGACTTAGCGTTAGTCAATACCAAAAAAGGAGCTCAATTAGCAAAAAAATATAAACTTTTAATATTCCAACGAAATGCGTATGCATTACTCTATAAAATAAATAATAAATTAGAGAAACATGAAAATGCATATATAAATCACAAAAAATTTAAAACACTGAATGACAGTCTTTTTAACAGGGATAGTCTTCAGAAAATCACAGAAATAGAATATGAATATAAATATAAAAACGAGTTAGCATCGGCAGAAAAAAGAGAATTAAGACTTACTCAAACTGTTAAAACTACTACTAATGATTTAGAAAAGTCACAGCGTAACTCTTTTATCGCAATTATTATTATCTTATTAATCTCTATCATTTCTGGCAGTATCATTTTCTTCTTAAAACTACGGCATGTAAATGCTAAAAATCAAAATATATTAATCGAGCAGAAGTTGTTACGCTCACAAATGACCCCTCATTTTATTTTCAATTCATTATCCGTATTACAAGGGATGATTTTGGACAAAAAAGAAGAAACATCTATTTCCTATTTATCTAAATTTTCAAAATTACTACGGATTATTCTAGAGAACTCCAGACATAAAATAGTAACACTCTCTGCAGAATTAGAAGCAATAGATAACTATATGGCACTTCAAAATCTAGATGCTAATCCTCCATATGAGTATAAGCTCTCAGTCGATGCAGTAATTAATCCCAATCTATTTAAGATTCCACCTATGCTTATTCAGCCTTTTATAGAAAATGCTATAGAACATGCTTTTGTACACCAAAAAGAAAACAGAGAGATTATAGTGCAACTCACATTTAAGGAGAAAAAATTAATCTGTACTATTGCCGACAACGGAATCGGGATCGATACAAACTTCAAAATTTCTGGAAAAAATAAAAATTCCTTAGCGACTGTAATTACTTCAGAACGATTAGCAATGTTATCTAAAGATTTTAAAGTAAAAGGGTCTATTGCTATTGAGAATAAAAAAGTATTCGGAGAACAAGGAACATTAGTTACTTTAGTTATCCCTTATAAAATTGAATCAGTATGATGAAAGCATTAATTGTAGAAGATAAAGAACATATCAGAAAAGGCCTCCTTCATTTATTAGCTTCAGTAAATATCGAGATTATGGTCGTTGGCGAATGCGAATCAGTCAGAGAAGCTGTTGTTGTGGCTAACGCTTGTAAACCAGATTTAATATTTTTAGATATTAATCTTACGGACGGTACCGGTTTTGATTTTTTGGACAAAACAGAAGATCTCCATTTCAAAGTCATATTCATTACTGCTTATGAAGAATATGCATTACGAGCCTTAAAAATAGGTGCTGTGGATTATCTTTTAAAGCCTGTAGATATTGAAGAATTAAAGATAGCCATAAGTAAGGTAAGTATAGTATCTGAAGAAACACAAAGAGAACAAATAGCTACAGTAAGAAAGGTTTTAAATAATGATGATAATGACACCTTGATATTATCGCTTCAGGATTCTTTTCAGATCATAGATTTAAAAGAATTAATGTATTGTCAATCCGATAAAGGATATACGACTTTTTACCTAAACGGAGGCAAAAAATACTTGTCCTCAAAATCAATAAAGGAATTTGAAGAGCTACTTCCCGAGGAACGTTTTACACGACCGCACCAATCCTTTATTGTGAATTTAAAATTTATAGATAAGTATGATAAATCTGGTACTATTTATTTAAAAAACGGTATAAAAATACCAGTATCATCCCGAAAGAAAGACAATTTTCTAACACGCCTCTTTAGTCGAAATAAAAATTAGTAGATAGGTTTTTCATTTTTTCAAAATACGTTTATCAACTTAAATACTTCACTTATGACTTCTGATTGCTCATAAATAGATTTGCTATTTTTTACTTCCTTATTACCTCATAGTTTTATTGAAAATTCAATACATACTATGGAAGACATTACATCAAAATTAGGCAAAGGAGGGTTGATTCTTGCAGCAATGGGAATCATATCTATTATCCTCTCCATTTTTAATTACAATATTAAACTATTGGCTTGGATAGATCTTTGGGGCACTACTGCAGGATGGATTATTAGAATTCTCTTAATACTCGGAGGAGGCGCTCTATTTTTCTTCTTTGGAAGAGAGGAAGACCAATAAGTTTAATACTATAAAAAGAAATAAATGAAACAAGTCATAACAAAGTTTTTGATACACATCTAAAATGATTATTTGGCATGTTCCATGTGACATCTAAAAAAATATTATAAACACATGAAAAAAATAACATTGATACCGATAGCTGTACTACTAATTACCGTATTTATCTCTTGCGGAAAAGGTACTGGAAAACAATCGGCTACAGCAGATGGATTTTCTGAAATAGAAAAAGAAATAAAAAATGAATTTGGAGACGGAGCCTATTTTACAGAGGTAAGTGTTACTTATAACAGAGCGTTAGGAAATATTATCGGAATTACAGTAACAAAAGCCCCTGAGTCTTTAAAAATGGAACAATGGAACTTAATTCAGGGTAACTGGAAACAAAACACTGAAATATCTTTAGAAGTTCCACAAGGAAGTAAAGCAGCGGATTTTATGTTTCAGTTAAACGAAAAAATGAACCTATCAAAACTAGGTGAATTAGTTGAAATATCTAGAAAACAACTAGAAGACGAAAAAAGCATAGAAAACCCAACATTAAACACTGCTTATATCTTTTTTCCAAAAAACGGAGATATTTCAAAGGCCGAATATTATGTTAATCTAAAACCAGAAAATGGAGGTACATCTTTTAGGTTTAGGTATAAATTAAATGGAGATTTCATTGAAACAGATAATTAACAAAAAGCTTTCGAATACTTTAACTAATACATATAAAATCATGAAAAAAATATTACAAAACTTAGGAATTACACTATTAATAATGAACTCGCTAGCGGCTCAAGACTGTGCTACTCAACCATTCTGGTACGAAGATTATGTGGTCTCGGGTAATTTTACTCAAAAAAACTCTGGAGATAAAGTGATTAATGATGTTGTGATGCTATGGAACAGGCAATTTATGGGAGATTTTAAAATTGATGTTTTGGTAAGCAACGGTAATGGAGAGCGCATTTTAAAAAACGGTACTAATTTCATTGATTATGATTTAGCAAATGTCAATGGGAGAATGCTTAGAGGGGATTTTGATAACGATGGTCATATAGATGATTTCATTTTAATCAATAAAACAGGTATTTCCAGTATGCGTTTCGATCTTTTTAAGAGTGATGGACACAGTTCACACCCCACGTTTACTCAGAGTAGTGTGTATTCTTTGAACGGATATGATCCTGATAAAATAACAGGAAGAGTAGTTTCGGGTGATTTTGATAATGATGGATATTGGGATGATATAGCTGCTTTTTACGACTATGGGAATGGAGAAACTAGAATTCATACGTTTCGATCCAATGGAAGTACTTTTGTGTATTCCAGTAGTCAAGGATGGTGGAATAGTACTGGTTATACAGCTACTAGAGTTACAGATCGTGTGGTTTCTGGCGATTTTGATCGTGATGGTACTGTAGATGATATTGCAGCATTTTATGACTACGGTAATGGAGAAACCAGAATTCACGTATGGTTATCAGGAGGAACAGGTTTTGACTACCAAAGTTCTATTGGATGGTGGGGTGCAACAGGGTATACCGCCTCTAAAATATCTAAACGAGTTGTGTCACTTAATATAGATCGCGATGGGAAAAACTATGATGATATTGCTGTTTTTTATGATTATAATGGTATACCTACAATGCATGTTTTTGAATCGAATGGATCTTCTTTTGACTATTCAGGACCTAGCGGATGGTGGACTGGTTCAGAAATAACTACATCATTTTTTCCGAATCCAATTCCAGATAAAGCAGACTATTTGAACGGTAAACTAGTAGATTATGATTCAAGAAGTTCAAGTCTAACCCCAGGGAAACCATCAGATATAATAGGGTTTCATACACATATGAATCTTAGATATCGATTTTGGAGAGCAAAAAAAGCATTATTACCCAAAAATAGAATTAGTCATTCTCAACTAAGATATTGTGAACCTAAAAACCTTAATGAAGAGTCAAATGATGAGATTATGATTAGTGCATATCCAAACCCAACAAAATCATTTACTACCATAGAGATGTCTGATTCATTAATTGATAGTACTACTGAAATCCAGATACATAGTTTATTCGGAGAATTAGTCTTTTCTACTCAAAAAATATCTTCTAAAATCAATATAGATTTATCTAGGAGAAAACCTGGTATTTATTTAGTAAAAGTAATAGGTACTAGAACAAACAGTGTGTTAAAAATTGTAAAAGAATAAAACATAAAAAAACTAACATTAGAAACTGAAGTGGTTTAAATTATTTGAATCAAATCAAAAAAATAAATCACTTCATTCTAAAACTTTATACAAATGGAAAAAACAATCAAAATTAAGAACGAATATAATTCATTAGACGTGCTTCATAATTTTTTAAAAACAGCATCTTCTTTTGAAAGCTCTAAAGATTATGATAAATGGGAACATAGAACAGATACTACTGGACAAATGCCACAATGTATTGTGCTTAAAAAAAGTGCAATGCATGGAGTTAAACTATACTTTACCGGAGAAAATAAAGTGAAAATAAATTATATAATACCAAATCCCGTTCTGAATGCTTATTTTGGTAAAAGTGTAAAAACGCGAAGAAATATCATCGAAATAGTTACAGGAAAAGTAAAGGAGGTATTACTAGCACCTGCTAAGAAAAAAGCTTTCGAAGAGTTAGAGGCAGCGGTTCATAAAATAGCGATGTAGTTATGTACGCATTCTTTTAGGACCTAAGGGGAATTTTAAAGGTTATTGGCACCTACTTGATATATTCTACGATTTAGGCTTAATTTTTATAGGAGGAATAGCAGGGTTTGTAATAGCATTTCTATTTATTCTTGTTGATATTTTTTACCTTAAAAAGAAACTGAACAATAATTTAAAATCAATAGCTACACGTTTTATTTTTATAATCATTATTGCTATTACTGTTGGAGTAATTCATTATGTATTAGAAAAAGTTATTGATGTTATTTAAGAAAACGCAGATGAATGTAGGATATAAAGCTTAATAAAGAAACTAAAATTTTATAAAAGAATACATACTGGTAACTGTAAAAAAAATGAAGTACTTAACAACAATATTGATTTTTATAATAGCAAACTTGTGTTTTGGGCAAACCAAAAGTAACAAAGAAAAGTTTATAGAATTAGAGGCTGATATTCGGTTAGGAATTTGGGACAAAGAAAACTCTAATAAATCAATAAAAATTGAGGTCTTAAGTTATGACGATATTCCAAGAGCACTTGATTTTAGAGGTACTGTCATAGAAGCCCTTAAATGGTCAGATTCTATGGGAGAAAACATTCTTATTCAAACTGTAACGGGGCATTTTACTTGGAAAGATTATGAAGATGATTCAACAGATTATATGACTCAGGATAAATCTGAATTATATATATACTTATTTCAAAAAAGTAACGGAGATGATAGTTACAAAAGGAAATGGAGAGTTTATGATTATATCGAATGCTTTGGTGTAGATAGGTTTACTGGGTTTGTACCTCAAGCAACTACAATTACTGATTTAGATAATAATGGCATAACTGAAATAGCATTACCATATGTTTTAATTTGTCGTGGCGGAATGGATCCTGGAGTGATGAAAATCATAATGTATGAAGGTACTACGAAATATGCTTTACGAGGTTCAACAAGGATTGGTTGTAAAACAGAACATCCATATGGTGGAGAATATGAACCAAGTGATAATTTGAAAAAAAATAAGTTGTTTATGGACTTTCTTAGCAAACATTGGAATAGAAATAAATGTGAAGAAGGAAAATATTACTAAAAAGAAACTTAAAAAAATCAAAACCAATATGTTAAGGAATATTAAATGAACAAAAAATTAAATGATGATTGGAAACAAGGTATTGGATTATTTAATAAGCCTGTTCTTTATTGTAAAATGGAATATTCATCAGACATTCAATTAGAGATTCTAGACATAATATGGAAATATTTGGATTTAGAAATCGAAAAAAAAGAAGAACTCTATTTTATTGAAGATTGGCATCATCACGATGGACATATTTCTAAGGAAAAGAAGATTACTAAAAGAGAATTAGAGTTGATGCTTACTAAACCAGAAAAAATATTTAGAAAAAGAGAATACTATGTATATGACCTTGTGTACAACACAAAAGAAAACTTTATGTTAAGATGGTATTGTGAAGATGAACCCGAAGATGAATTTTACTGTGATTTTAGCTTCACATTATCTGATGAGGAAAAATTAAAAAATATTAAGAAGACTATTCAAAACAAGTGTTTACCTGAAGGGCTCAAAATATGGAACACAAAAGAATATTTAGACAAACGATATGGAGGCTAAAGCTATTGTTTATAAAAAATAGCAGTCAACTACCTCCCGGCAAGCTCACGAGGTATCCAGCGGACACAGAATTTTAGAATTTCGAGGCAAGCTTCGGAGAATTAAACTCCACAATGTGGATTAAAAAATGACAGTAATAGAATTTAAAAATAGGGCAAAGTATCAAAACGGATACGATAGAGAATTAGACAGTTGGAAAATAATTGATATTCATCAAATACCTACCGAATTCGAAGAAAATAGCGAATTTGATTTCTATTGTTCTAATGGGAAAAGTTTGGTTAGGAGAAAAACTATAAAAATGAAATTACAAGCCTTACGATTACAATCAGGATGGAAAGTAAATTGGAATCTGTTTTATGAGCAAGACATAAACGAAGAAAATTGTGATTATGAGTTTTCCAGTTCGACATTGTTCTCTATTTCTAATACCCAAATTAATAGATGTATAGAGCTAATTTGGCATCCAAAAGGAGAGTTAAATGGAAAGTATATACTAGAAGTTTTTAACCTAACAGAAAAGTATAATACAAAGAAGAAAATTGTAGAAAAAGTTCCAGAAAGTTTAGAACCTGTCATTACTTTCGAAAGTAAAAACAGACAAGAAATAGTTAATAAAATTGAAGCCTTGGTTTTGGAGTTAAAACCATATGATTTTAAAAAAGAAATAGATTGGAATGAAATTCAATAAAACCTATGAAGGCGAAAGTTTCGAAAAATATGCGGAATATTTACAGTCCATAAAAAATAGAATTCCAGAAAAACTATTCGGTTTTGTATCTAATCCAGAAAGACACGATTTAGGAGAACAAAGTTTGCATGATACTCGTATAAAAAAAATCGAATATGTACATATTTCTAAAAACAATTATGAAATAACGTTATTATTACTTGGTGAGAATAGAGAATTTAAAATACAGTTTTTTAATGTGAGTCAATTCTATATAAATCAAATACACTTTGGAGATCTATATAAAGATCTAATAACCTATGAAGTAGGAATTGAAAAAGATTGTTTTGAAAATGAAAAAACCGTTTTTAGAGCACAATTTCCTTTTGAAAATGGAATCATAGAAGTATTTTCAGAAAATATTGAAATAACAGAAAACCTTGTTTTAAAAAAAAGTAAATGGAAATAATAACCATAATTTTATTGTTAATACTGGTAATTGTCTGTTCATATCTAGTATTTAAAACCCTCAAATGGGTTTTTCAGAAAAGAATACGATGTATTTGGATGCTCTTTTTAGTAGTAGGTGTTGTTGCCAGCATACCAGTTTACAAATTATTTTTTGTGAAAATGGAATTTGTACAGTCTAAGGTATATCCAGATTTGTATTTTATTAAAAACCCCATAAGTAATAAAGATTCTATAAACAAAATCATAAAAGAAAAGGTAATCCAATTGAGTAATAACCAATTTAAGAGTAAAGAAATACCCAAAAAACCTCAAGCTTATACATTACGTTTTTATGAGTATAGTAAAGGTGATTGGGGAGAAAATGGCACTGCTTATTTTGTAGAACATAAAGAAAAACCAGAAGGGATGCTCCCAGAACTATTAGAATATTACCCAGAATACCTAATGGCAAAATTCAGTTTACAAGCTTGTAAAAAAGATACATCCAGTTATTATGGAAAATTAGAGTATTATAATGACTCTAAAATAATAAAAACAGATACGTTATTAAATACCTGTAAAAAATGAAAAATTTATACATTCTAATCTTACTTGCATTTATCTCTTGTGCTGTAAAAATATCAGATAAAAAAGTGGCTACGCCTTTTTCTCAAGAAGCCCTTATAAGCGAGGCATTAAAAGAGTTGAATTTGGATACATCAAAAACAGATTTTGTGGTTTCAAAAATAGCTCCAAACCAATTAGAAGAAACAATTATAGTGATACCAGAGGTGATAAATGAAGTAGACGATGTGTATGAGTTAAACACCAACATTTTAATAGCAAATAATAAAACCGGAAAAATAACGCATAACTATTTTGAAAGTTCCAAAACCAATGGGTGGCATTCAGATGCCATATTTATAGATGCCATTGCTATAGATACTATAAATTACAAACTAAATGCATCTAAAAATGCTTTTGGTGTTATTGTGAAATTTAGGAGTAATTCACAACCAAATCCATACAATGAAGAAAGTATTTCACTTTTTACAAAAGAAAAAGGGAGCTTAAAAAAAATACTAGACACTCATACCATTTATGAAAGCTCAGGGATAGTTAATGTAAATATGAATACCTGCTATGCAGATTTTAAAATAGCGGAAAACAAGTTGTCTGTAGGTAACTCTAAAACTAATGGATTTTATGACATTTTGGTAAAAGCAACAAATATTCAAAGAACTTTTCATGAAGATGAAAATGAGGAGTGTAACCCTGTTGAAAAAGTGATTTCTACAGAAGAAATTACACTAAAGTTTAACGGTAAAGAATATGAAAGAAAATAAAAACTGAAATAACAATCAACAAACCCTGTTAGCGGAATCGATAATATTTTGGATACATCCACAGGATATGGAAATTTTGATGTTTCTGACCAAAAAAGGAAGAGTATTTTATATTTCTGATGGAAAATTTAAAAGAATAAGTGCATAAAAGATTACTCCTAAAACTAGAAAATTAAAAAATATAGTTAACAAAAGTGAAAGATTACTATCATATTGTATGGAATATTTTTGGAGTTTACCCATTATGGGATCACAAAGGTGATTGGGGAAAACTTACAAAGATTTACGCATTATTAAATGATAACAATATTGAATTTGAATCAAATAAAAATCTACCAAAGACATATACAAAACAATTATTCTATAAGGAATTTCACGCATTTAACATAGAACAAAAAGAATTCTTGAATAGACAAATAAATAAGTTGACTGAAAAAAATGGAGATCGAATATGTGGTAATTTAGAGATACTGTATATAAATGTAAATAATGTATATATTGAATTGATTGTAGTCGAAGAACAACAACTTTTGAAGCAGAAAATAGCTCGATTAAAAAGTAGGTTAGCAACTTTATTGAGCTTTGAATTTACTAATTTATTTCAAGGAAAAAACACTTGGGGTAAAGGTGTATGGATTTCGAAAATTAAGAATAAACAAGATCAAGCAGTTAAAATTATCAAAACAAACGACAATAAATAATGAATGATAAATCAAAAGAGATAAACGAACAAATTCAATTTGGATTAGATACAATTAATACCAAGGAAATTATCGAAATAAAATTAAAAGATTTTATGTTGATTTATAAAACCTTTGAAGAATTCAACAGGTTTTTCCATCAACCCATGCATTACCCAAAAATAGAAGATGTAAAAATATACTTGGGGAATAAAAACTCTGGAGCATTCTCGGTGATCAGTGATATTTATTACAAAATATTACCTCAATATTTACCCAAAGAAATTGAAGAAAAATTTGGAGAAGAAAACAATCCTTTTGAGATATCTAAATACCCATACTATTATGAGGTAAAAAGGAATGATACATAACACTCAATAAAAAATGAAAAACATTTACATTCTAATTTTACTTACATTCATCTCTTGTGCTCAAAACACAAAAGAAAAAAAAGAGCCTGTAGTAAAGGCACAAGATGCCATTAAAGAAGCAGCAGAATCATCAGCTACTAAAGCAGAAAATGCTGTAAGCAATACTGTAGAAGATATTTCGGGGGTATACGAATTGATACAAGGCGAAAACCATATGATTGGTTCTGAAAACTTTGAAATTTATAAAGCTGCTATCATTATAGAAAGACTTTCGGAAACCGATTTTGGTTTCTATTCGGCTTATAAAAGAAAAGAAATCACTCCATTAGGAGATTTTGGAGTTATAAGGAAAATTGAAAATAACTTCCATAAACTAGAAATCTGTAGTACTGAAAACGAAGATGGAAAGACTAATAATCTGGTTACTAAAGGGCTTTACATTTATAACAAAATATTTGTATATAAAGGCGGAGATATTTTAGGAATTGTACAATATGGAGGAAACTTTAGGAACTATATGCTCTACAGAAAAAAGGATGCTGAAAAAGATTTTCACACCTCTTTGATTAAGACAATGAAAAATACGAAGTTGGAATATCAACAATTCTTAACAGCTTATAAAAAAGCCAAAAATTATGATACATCAAAGCTGGAAATAGAAGACTATTTTACAGGAGAAATTTGGAAAACAACGCATCGTCATAAAGAACCAGATGCCCATTTTGAAAAAACACATCATTATCAAAACCCACATCAAGAAGGAAAATTTATAGAACAGGATAAAGATTTTGAATATCAATTTAAAATTTTAGTTGAAAATGCAACTTTGGAAGAAGCTGATTCGGGAAATTTAAGTTTTGAAGAACTACGATCTTCTATTTCATCTAGAACTTTACCATTCGTAGAGAACACAAATTTTGATGATTTTATTGAAGAAGAAGACTATAAAAAAGTAGACGAAAAAGGTTTAAAACTAGAAAAAATATATCCCGATTTTTATAAAGAAGGCCATAACTTTAGAGCCATAGCTTCCTATAAATTAGAATTATCTAAAAAATTTCATTCAGTAGTTGTAACTGTGTTAAAAGGAGAACACGAAATGGAATCCACTTTAATTAACTACGATTTAGAGGGAAACATTATCGATTCTAAAGTCGTTTCTTATGATGAAATAGCAGAAGGGATGTTTACAATAGAATCTAAAATAGAACTCGATAAACTCACCATTAACAGTATTGCTGATATGGAAGAAAAAAGTGAAACAATCGAAATTTTTAAAATAGATAATCAAGGAAAAATAAACCCAGTTGTAGAAACAAAAACAAACAGTAAAGAAGGAAGGCTTATTGATAACGTAATACAACAATTGGGCGTAAATAAATCAAAGGTCATGGAAGATTTTGTGGTCTCTAAAGTGCAACCGCATAATCCTAATGAAATCATTGTGGTGATTCCCGAAATATCAGGAGATTATGACGAACATCATTTTGAACTTAATAGTCATATAGTCTTAGTTAACAATACCACAGGAAGAATAACGCACAAATATTTTGAAAGTTCTAAAACAAATGGATGGGATTCTGATGCAATTGAGCTATCAGAAATAGCAATTGATACGGCTCCTTATCTGGTAACCGAAGATATAAGAGCATTTGGTATTCGAGTGTCTCACTATGGTAGATCTCGCCCCAATCCATATAGCAACACCACCATAACTTTGTTTATGAAATCTGGAAATACCCTAAAAAAAGTGTTACGTCATTATGATGTAGAGGATTATGGTGGTGAATGGGACACCCAATGTGCTGGAGAATCAATAAGTGTAAAAAACACACTCATTATGTCTAAAGAAAAGACCAATGCCTACTTTGATATTATAGTAAAAAGCAAAATTACTGAAAGTAAAACTTTTGTAGATGAAAATGGCGAATGTGATGAAGAAAGTAAAACCACATCCAAAACAACAGTAGTAAAGTTTAATGGTAAAGAGTATTTAAAAAATGAATAAGGTATTCCTTTTTGGTATATGGTGTCTGTTTTTAACTCTATCAGTCGATGCTCAAAAAAATAGTTTAAAAACACAATTACAACTGTTACAGATACCTTTGGACTATGAATTCCCTCTAGATAGTACAGGTTTTTCAGCAATAAAAAATGCTAAATTCTACACCAAAAGTGGAGATACAGATGTGTTTAATATCACTAACAAAAACATACATATAGTAGATGTTAATAATGATGGAGAAAAGGATATTATTTATCAGGATAATCGCCATTATCAAGCAACAGCAGTATTTGTAAAAAAAGACAATGATTTTGTTGAAATATGGAATAGATCGGGAGCATTAGTTTACATACAGGAGGGAGAACAAACTACTATATATATACTAAGAAACGCAATAGGTTGTCTATATCGTACGATGTTATCAGAGCTTATTGTAAATAAAGACAACTCCTTTATAGAAAATCTAATTGGACTTCATACGGATACTAAATTAACAACGCTGGATACTACATTAGAACAAAAAACACTTTCAGGAATTTTAAGAACGCAACCCGTTATAGATGATACAAACAAAACAGATCCTTGCTCAGGAGATTTGAAAATCGGAAATCAAATCGGAACTATTGATAATAAAGAAGTAACAGTGATTAAAACACAAAATGAGTGGTTATTAGTGGTTTTAAAAGAAAAAGATAGTAGTGTAATAGGTTGGATTAAAATTTAAAATGAAACCAACCTGATTAAAATAATCTTTAAACACATAGTATAATGATTATTTTAATTTGGAAATAGTAGTGCAACCTTATTTACAATTAGAAAAATGAAATACTATAAACTAATATTATTAATATTCGCTTTTAGCAGTTGTGATGTCTCAACACTTTCAAAAACAGACGATATAAAACTATCAAAGATAAAAGCAAGTATTCTTATCCAGGATGGTACTAAGGAAGATGCACTAAATTATATAAAAGTGAAATTATCGGATGGCAAAAAACAAATTATTAATAAAGACATAAAGATCATGTTAAACGATTCACCCTTAGATTTATATGTAAAAAATGAGTTGTATTACACCAAAACATCCTTTTATAAAACAGATAGTTTATCACGAAGTGATTCCTATTATTTTGAAATAATTTTGCCAGATAGCACAAGATATCCATTAGCATATATTCAACCTATGAAAAAAGAGAAAAGTGCTAAATTCAGTATACCTGAAAAGGCTTCTGTACAAGACGATTTTATTTTAAAATGGGAAAACCTTACTACTCCTCATACTTTAGAAATTATTAAAGGGATAGAAGTAAAAAAGAAAAGAGCTGAAAATATAACAGAATATGGGTATGAAGGTAGGCGGATAGACACGTTAAAGAAAAAAGCAGGAGAATATGTAATTCGTAAATCTTATTTTATTGATTCTTTAACCAATACAAGACATTTAGGAATTATACTTACCCGAAAAAAAAGTGGATTGATAAATCCGGACTTAATAAAAAATAGTAGTATAACATATAATTATAGAATGGAGAAAACCATAGATTTTGAAGAATAAAAGTAAGCCGGGTTAAATACAAGACAAAAAACATGAAACTAAGCGAATCATTTAGTGGAGCCTTACGAACCTTTGCCTATTTTATGGCTAATGGCACACATTACCAACTAAAAGGTATTGATTACCTAAAACTATATGGAGAAGAACCAAGTGCCATAGAACAAGTCTTTGCCATATTTGCCAATGTAATTGAATTAGATGAAAATGGAGAAGTACTCAATGCAAAATATGCCGAAAAAAGAGCCGTAGATTACCTTCGCTCCTATTGCGATCCAAAATTTAAAGTAGAGCCCCCTTATGAAGATTGGGAAACAGCATTGCATTAATGTTTTGTAAAATTGGACAAATGGATAAAATCATTACGGATAGGGTACATCAGAATTTTAAAACTGAAGATATAGAATTAGTAATCGATGAACTTTCATCAATCACACTAAATCATGTAATGGCAGCTTCTGAATATAATTTAAAAAATACAAGGTTATCAATCTTGAAATTAGCAAAAGGAGATGTAAATGAAGTTATAGAATTGACCAAAAGCGCCAAAATTGATTTTCGTGATGTGATCATGTGGGCTATGCAAGAAGAATAATACCAAAGAAGAAAATGAAATATAAAATACAATTGCTTGATCTAAAAAACATTAATAAAAAAAATGTTTTCACTTTTATACTATTTTGTGTCTGCTGTTTATCTCACGCTCAAAAAATGAAAAACTACGTAAACAAAGAGTTGACAGCAAAAGTGGGGATTATTTATGAGGAAACTCCAGATGACAATCCTTGTGCAGGTAGCGAAATCTATCTAACATTCTTATTTGATAAAAAACAAGTACAAGTATCAGAAAAAGAAGTATCCACTTGTGGTAAAGAGTCCATACACAACATAGGAACTTATACCTGGGAATTGTTATGTAGTAAAGAAATTAAGGTAGATTTTATTGCAGAACAAACAAAAGGCACGTACGCAGAAAATATAGTTTTAGAGCTAAGGGATAAACAACTTATAGGAAACATAACACATTTAAACGGAAAGGTTATAACATATACTTTTAAAGAAAAAACGAATGACTAAAAAAGTAAAATGGCTTTATATTTTAGCATTATTCGTGCTATTTTCTTGTACATCAAACACAAAAAAAGCTAAAACGAATAATAATCATACAATCGAAAAAGTAACAACAACAACAAAAGATAGTTTATCTCTAGAAAAATTGATGTTGTTAACAAAAGAAGAAGCCATAGATACATACGGAATCCCTTCTACTATAGAGCGATTTATTTTACACGATGGTCATGGAGAGTTTAGAAATAATATTACAAATAAATACAACCTAAAAGAACGACTAAGCGAATCTATTACAATAGATGAAGCTACTTGGGAAAAAGATCAAGAAACCTGGATTACCGTTTGGTACGAAGTTCAAGAAGCAAAATCAATACCTAAAGAAGCCTATGTATGGGAAAAAGGAAGTGAGTTTTAATAGATTCACTAATCAAAGGATATGGGAACAGTAAAAATCGAAATAGAACAAGCTATTACAACACTTAATTTGAAACCAGCAGAAATCTCTTTGGTAGCAGATGTTAAAACACTCTATTTAGATTTACTCAAGCATTTTGTGAAATCTGGCGATAGAAAATGGTGGTGGGAGGATTTTAAACAAGACTCCTTTAATTTTATAGAGTACGAATTTCCATTTAAACAAATAATCAATATTCTTCCCAAAAATATAGATGCCATTTGGCTAATGGTCGAAGATGACCAAGAGGAATATTATCCTATTTATAATTGTAAACCAGCTGTGATTAGTGAGTTGATTGGAGAATGCTCAGCATTTGAATATTACGTAATTGACAAAAACAAACAATGGTTACTTTGTGAAAATCATAGTGATAGACTTATTGGGATTGGCGAGGAACTAAAAGCTATAAACATCAGTAGATTACAATAAAATAAACGCTCTATGATGATTAAAATGAATAAACGCCAAATAAGATTACAGCAAGAAATAGATCGCAGAGCAAGTTGTATGAATACAACAAAATGGAAAATGCTATTTTCAATTATAAAAGACATCAACTCGCTCTATACCGCAAAAGTAAAGCTCCTATTAGACGATAAAGTACGAGAATTAGCAATACCAAACCCTCAGAATTTGATCAACCAAAAATGCATAGAAGAATACTGGGACGTGTTTGAGTTAAAGGAAATAGAATGGTTATTAATCCCTTCAGAAATTAGTTCTGAAAGAAAAAATCGAAAAGAACTGTTAGTACCAAAAATTAAAACTCAAGATATTGAACTGATAAAAGAAGCACTACAAACAGGAAAACAGTTTGAATATGAAATAGTAGCATCAGGATTAAAAATTTATGGATATAAATAAGACAACTACCAACAGATGAAAATAAAAGATATGAAACCAAAAATTGGACCGCTTGTATTACTAACCGTTTTACTAAGTTTTTGCATAAATGCTTGCAAAGATACATCTGTAGAATCTAAGAAAACAGCAAGCGATATAGAGTTTAAAACAGAAACCGAAGTAATAGAAACTCAAATAAAGCAAGAATCGGATAAAAAAACACCTACTACAAGTAAATTGAGTAGTGCACTAAGACCCAACGAAAAAATTGAATTAGGTAAAACATATACAGATACCGTAGATTATATAAGCTTTGATGATAATTCTGATTACTGGTATTTTTTAGCTCAAAAAAATAAGGATACTGTACAAATAATGTATCACGCTGATATACCCATAAACGAATTAGTAAAAGGAGATAAAATAGTAATAGACTGGGAGATAAAAATTTTGGAAGAAGCAGGAGATGATGATATTACTTATGTAAAACCATATTTGATTTCATTCAGAAAGATTAGCGCTGCCGAACTAATAGATGAAAAAGTAAAAGTTCTTTGGAGAGAAAATCTGTATGATGAAGATTTAGAAACCGAAATAAATACTCTTGTTCTTAACGATGACTATCTAAAGAACACATCGGACCCAGAAAAAGCTGCTTTAGGATATATCTCATTTAATATAGGAAGTGAATGTGAATGGGATGGAAAAGTAAATGATGATAGAAGCAACCTTAAATGTAAAATGTTAACAGGTCTGGGTTTAGGATATCAATGTTCTGATAAACATATTGGTTTTTTAAATAAATGGTTTGCAAAAGATACTGTAGCCTTAAAAAAACTTAAAGCCTGTCCTACCATACCAAATACGGCAACAAAACAAACAACATTCGATGAAATTTCGATAAAAACTAACACACAAGATCAAACGATTTTAATAAATTATAAAGTTACAGGATTAAATATGAGGGAGGGTCGTATATCGAGTTATACTAAAACAGACAAGTTTGAATATAATATAGATAATATAACTCTAATTAATTCTGAAAAAACTGTGCATGAAACTGATACTCACAGATAAAAACAACGAGCAAAAAACTGAAGTGTTTGTAGAAAGTTTTGAGGATAATTTGGTGCAAGGTGTTATTGTTTCACATTCATTTCATACTGAGTTGATTCAAAAAATCACTGAGTTTGAAGACCTGGTAAACAGTTTTGTTATTGGAGAATTGTTGGACGAAGTAACGGATCAATTAGATGCCTATAATTGGGAGGTAGCAGGTAAAGGTTGGACGATTTATAATCTTCAGGTGTTTGAACTGAAACACATTTCGTTTAGGATAAAAAACAACTTTAAAGAACATGAATAAGGAGAATTGGAAAATTGATGATGATGGAGTGTATATGAATTCCATTTTTAAGGTATATATTCCTTGGCTTAAACACTCATGTGATGTTTGGGTAGATTTAGATAACGACCAACGATGGTTTACTCAAAATCAAAAGGATGCCTTAGAGAAATTTATCTCGATTTCTAATAAAACGGACTTATGCATTCAACTAGAGAAACTTTATCTTAATGAGCTTAAAAAGAATACGATTAAGAGGATTCAATTTGTCGATATTCTAGAAACAATTAATTGGGAAGAGACTCAAATATGTATTCCGAAACATGCGCAATCAGAAAACAGGTTTGCTTTATTCCTTCCAGAAACAAAATGGAAGCTTGTTGATGGTGACTATACGCTTGAATTAGAATTGTTATTCACCAATAATAAAATTGAATTATGTCAGGAAATGAGTGGATTGTGGTGTAGAACCGAATGGTTTGAATACTATTTAAAAAGACCAAAAAGTATGGTATGAAAAACAAGTTTACTACAACAGATTTTATAGCAGAACTACAGTTTTTAAACACCGAACATGGAGGAAGAAAAAACTCGGTAGCATCTGGTTATCGCCCTCACATAGAATTTGAAGACTATCCAGAATATCTAACTTCTGGACAACAAACCTATATTGGTCAGGAAACGGTAGCGCCAGGAGAAATGGTACTAGCCGAAATCTCGATCTTGAGTAAAGATTATTTTACAAATCGATTATATGAGCATATGAAATTCAAATTTTGCGAAGGGCCCCATACAATGGGATATGGAAATATAATTGAAATAATAAATGACAATTTAAAACAAAAGTAGATGAGTAAGCCAATAATTCACGTATGGGATACCGTTGGATTGGGGATCGTTATAGAATATCCAACTGGGGTTATGATATCCAACCAAACAGGAGGCACTGCTTGTCTACACCCAAAATGCGAAGGCATATATGTACCACTAGCCAATGACTATAACGAAGAAGCCAAAACATTTTTAAGTCCAGAAATCGAATTGTCTAATTATTTTCGAGGAGCAAAATATAGCGGGATTGGTGCTACAAATGGGATTGATCTAGAAGATGTTAAAATAATAAATCAAATACTGAGTATAACAAGATTGAGCCAATTCATTGCAATTGATTTAGAAAGATTAGACGAATCCCACGAAGCCTGGGTACGAATAAAAATTAGTAATACTAAAGATATAGATGTATTACATGGTTTTGATAATTACCCTTTAAACGGTGTGTTAACTTGGGCTAATAGTGACTAAAAAGACGGCTAATGAAATACTACAAAGAAAAACTGTACATAGAAAAAGAAGGTAAAAAGGTATTTGGCAAAAAACTACCTGTAATTATCAACAATAATGGATATTATCTGTCATACATAACCGTATTTGAAGATGGATGTATCGATTGTTGGGGATTAAAGGATTTTGATCAAATTAAAAATGAAATAACATCAGGAAAGCTATTACAAACAATACCAGATCATGTCGAATTAGAATGTAGTCTGGGTACTATAAAAAGCTCAAAATTTATTCCCGAAAAAAGCAATGAAGACTTCATTAAAGAAATCGAAGATAGTATTAATACGCTTAATAATCGTGACACCCGAAGAATAATCTGTGAGAAATCATTCAAAAATTATCTGATGGAACCATCAATGTCCAATTTAAAAACACTAACAGATGCGTATAACGATCTACCCTCTCACCAAAAGGTGTTATTCGAGTATATTGACGAGAAAGACCCTTTGTGTAATTTAATGAATGATAGAGAAGAATTCACACTTGAATATAGAAAAACGGTATTAAAACATTATTTCAAGATTGAATTGTAAAAGTAATCGTGTTAATCGTATCCCAACATGGAAGATCAAATAAAAAAAATAGAACAGTTATTAAATATTCAACTAGAAGAGCACGATTATAAAAAAGAACATCAAATAAATACGTATAGTACCTGGACACAATTAGACGGTGTAAAAGAGTTAACACTAAAAAACGTAAACATTGATGATATTAAGGTGCTGTTACCTTTCTCAAAAAACTTACACACCTTAAAACTAATTAACTGTGCCATTGGTAATATCTGTGGGTTGTTTGAATTTGAAAATTTATGTAATCTAACACTAGACAATATTGACATTCAGGATGTAGAAAAAAGCTATCCAAACAATAATTGCAATACTAATTATAAGGGATGTTTGATGGAGATAAACCTTATAAACATGAAGATCGAGCATTTAGGTGTTTTACAACCAATGGCTGCAAATTTGGTTCATGTGTTTGTTACCAATTGTACTATTCATAATTTTTACGAGGTCAATCTGTTTCCTAAGCTCTATGATTTACGACTAGATGGTGTAGTTATCAAACAATCTGATGAAGATGTAATTTATGAATCAGATTCTGAAAGAAATTTTACTTGGCTATCTCTTTTCAACATGGAGTTTGAAGATATTAGTTATTTTCTTCCAATATCAAAAGGAGTGCACGGCATTACACTCAATAATTGCACTATTGCTAGTATTAAAAAATTAACTGAATGTAGTAGTTTGCAAGAATTTGAAATAGATGCCTCTACAGAAATCAAAGATATAATATTAGTAAAAGACGATACATCCTCTTTTAAAATTAAAGAATGTATTCTTTCAGCAAATGAAGAAGAAAATGATTCAAAAGAAGTAGCATTTAATATTGAAAAGCTAGGTGCTTTAGCCAACAGCATAGAATCAATTACTTTTAAAAACGATCAAGTTTCCAATCTAGCATACTTTGTGAATTTTGAATCATTAAATGCATTAAAATTCGATCGAGTTACAGCAAGATTATGTGACTTTTTACCAATAGCAGCGCAAATTAATACGCTGGATTTTTCAGAATCAATCATTAAAAACAGATCCAAAATAAAACACTTTAAAAACTTAGAGGTTCTTAAAGTTGATGCCAATACCACAAAAGAAAGTTTCAAAGATTTTAAAACACTACTTCCCTTAAAAAACCAATTAAAGAAATTTGACTTTTGGGAGTTTTGCGATAGTAGTATTAAAAATTTAGAACTAATAGAACAGTTTACAGCATTAGAATCTGTTTTTATCTTATATGCCTCAAAAAAAGTGGCGAAAAGTGTTTTTACACTGCCTAGTTTAAAAAAGTTGTCGATCAATATTCGGGCAAAAAAAACGAAAACATTTAATGTAAAAGCTCTTAAGAATATAGAAGAACTCTATATAGAAAATGATCATCATATAATACTCAAAGGTCTTGCAAACCTTCAATATTTAAAAGTTTTAAGTTTAAAAGATTCTTGTAGAGCCAAAGGAATTCACAAAATTAAAAACCTTCAATATCTTAAAATAAATGAAGCCATACATATAAGTGAGCTACCGGCAATAGATACACTTACAAAATTAGAAATTGATGTTACAGACGATTATGAAATTCTAAGTTTAGAACAGTTTATAAACCTAAAAGAACTCTCTATAAAAGGAACGAACAACATACAACTAGGGTATTTGCCCAATTTAAAAGTACTAGATGTTTCCAGCACATTTCCCAAAGAAATTGATTTTTTAGATTCGATACCTAATCTGGAAAAGCTGTCTTTAGAAAATAACTGTCTAACTGAGGTAAAAGGGGTAGATAAACTTACCAATCTGAAAATGTTGAATCTTTCAGAAAACAATATTGAAAATATAGACGGTATGGCAAACTTAACAAGTTTAGAGCATTTAAATGTATTCGAAAATAAAATCTCTGATATACGTATATTAAATAACCTGCCTAGTTTAAAACAAGTTAATATCGCAGGAAATCTTATTGAAAAACCAGAGGTTAATAAACAATTGAACAACCCTCAAATAGCTATTTTCTATGGGTTGCCCAAAGTGCCTTTTTGGATATGGGAAGACCAAGATTTTGAATTATAATAGCTACCCAAAACAATACATAAAATGAGTTTAGAAGAAATAAAAAAGGAAGCAAAGCAGTGCAAATTTGATGATGTAAAATCATTGTCTTTAAAAATTACGGAGCTTAAAAACAAAGGTGTTTCATTTTTAGGTTGTGTAGCTTTTGTTCAGATAAACCAAAATATTTCGTTGAAAGAAGCTCAAGAATTAACCTTGACGCTAGAAGCATATACCAAAGATGAAAAGAAAAGAATCGAAGAGGGAATTGAAGTAATGTTAAATGATTTTAAAGAAGAAGAATAACACAGATGGACAAACTTAAAAACATAGAAGAAGCACTCAATATAACGTTTGAAAAACACGACTATAATAAAGAACAAACCAATGTATACGAAACTTTTGGAGAAAACAATAGAGTAGCTACTTTAAAGGTTTACAATGTAATTATAGATAATCTAGATCTCTTTTTGCATTTGGTTAAAGAAGTATCCAGGTTAACCTTTGTTAATTGTACTATAAACGATATTAGTGACTTAATTAAGTTCGAGAAGTTGTACGAATTTACATTAGACAATGTTACGATTATAAACATCGATGCGTTGTATACTAATAAAAGTTGTACTACTGCATACGATGGAAACTTAAAGCATGTCTACTTTAACAATATGACCATTGACCATTTAGCAGTATTGCAGCCTATGGCAAAAAAGATCGATCATATTTTTATTACAGATTGTATAGTTCATAATTTTTATGAAGTCAATCTATTTCCAAAACTTTATGATTTACGATTAAATGGAGTAACCATTAAGCAATCAGACAACGATGTTATTCACCAGGCAAAACCCGATAGAAATTTTATACGCATACGTTTAGCAGATATGACCTTTGATACTATAGATCTGTTTTTACCAATATCAGAAAATGTAGAACATATTGTCCTAAACGGATGTACAATAGATACGATTAAGAACATTCATCAATTTTCTAAGTTAGAACGTTTAGATATTGATACTGGCACTATTATAAAAGATCAACAACTTTCTCAAGATAAATCAAGCACATTTACCATAAATTACTGTAAAGTAGGAGAAGAAAGGTATTATCCAAAAGCAAAAGTCAACTTGCAAAACTTAGCGTCTATAGCACATTATATCAAAAGCTTAGAGTTTCATCAATACGTACCTGATGATATGACGTTTTTACAACACTTTACCCAACTCGAAAAATTAGAATTTGAATATAGTAGGGTTACTATTGATAATTTTATACCTATAGCACATCAAATAAAGGAATTGTATTTCAGTCAATCAGAATTACAAGAAGGGGAACAACTAAAAGCATTTACGCAATTAGAAAAAATAACATTTTACACCAATCCACATGAAAAAGGATTGATAGATTTTAAAAAACTCTTACCGTTAAAACATCAACTTAAAAAATTAAGAATAGATGAAGATGAGGTCGAAAACATAGCACATATCAAAGAATTTACTGCTTTAGAATTCTTAGATATAACCGTAACCTCTATTGCCGAAGCAAAAAGTATTTTAGCATTTAAAACCCTCAGGAAATCACGAATCTATATAGATATTGAACCCGAACCAGAAGATACTATAGCTATAGATGTAAGTACTATAACGAACATAGAGACTCTAGAACTTTGGTGTTATTTTTCTATAGAACTTATAGGTATAGAACATCTTCAAAAGTTAAAAAACTTTACACTTTATGGAAATTTAAAAAACACAAGATTAGATACCTTACATAACCTAAAGTACTTACGATTAGATGAAGATACAGATATAAACAAAATACATTCTATAAAATCTTTAAAAACACTAGTGCTAGATGCATCAGAAGAATCTAAAATTGATACTTTAGAACAGTTTCCTAACTTAGAGAATCTAAAAATACAGGGGGGCAATAAAATTAATTTAGGTAAACTGAGTAAGCTTAAGGTATTGAAAATACAATTGGATTTTAATTTTGCCGACACAATATGCTTCGATAATCTAACCACTCTTGAAAAACTAGACTTAAGTTGTTGTAATATAACTCATGTAAATAATTTAGAAAAGCTTACGCATTTAAAGGTATTAGACTTATCAGAAAATGGCGGGATAGAAAATATAGATGGATTAAGGAATCTCAAAAAAATAGAGGAACTCAATTTATATGATAATAAAATTTCGGATATCAATGTACTAAATACATTACCGAATTTAAAAGAAGTCAATTTAGAAGGTAACGGTTTAGAAAAAAAAGAATACCTATCCCAACTAAACAAACCAGAAATAGCCATTTTTTATGGGTTGCCCTTTCTGCCTTTTAGGATATGGGACGATCAATATTTTAAATTGTAAATAGTATAATGGGGTTATACGAACGAATATAAGTTGCCAACCAGCGGATATGGATTAGCTATAGAATTATAAAAGAAATATGCTTAAAATTACAATATGCATTATATGCAAAACGCTTACAACTCATAAACAATGATACGATTAGATGAATCACATATTTGGGAAAAATTAAGCAGTCCATATGGGAATTCAGAAGTGATCCCTTCACTAATTCACGAGCTTTCAAAAACGTTGAATAAGAGAATTGCAGATGAACTAATCTGGGAACACATTTATCATCAAGGATCAGTATATGAAAATACACTTGCTACCATACCTCATCTATTAAAAATAATTGAAGCGTCAGATAACATCGAATTTAATTTTGATGTAATAGCATCTCTGGGAGTTGTTTTAATTTACCTTGACAATATACTGGAGTTAGAACAAATATTTGAAGAGGATAATCTCGATGAAAAAGAAAAAAACAGAATTCAAATTGCATTTATGGATTCAATAGAAAAGTTTAGAAGCCTTGTAAATAGGTATTCACACAACACTGAAATTTTAGACGAGGAGACCAAAAGATTTTATTTAATTGCATTTTTAGTCTCTATAAAAAGGCATAAAGAAGCTGAAATATTTAAAACCTTCAATATAAATGACGAATATATTTTTGTATGCCTCAATTGCGAAGAGGAAACTTTTTTATGGAATGAAGAAAATGTTTTAAATGCCTATAGCAGAGATCCTACTACAAATAAAAATCAAGAAAAATTAAGAATCGATTTAAATGAATCTAATATAAATCTTGAGTGGTTAGAAAAACCAATAGATGCAATGAATATCAATTCACTAAAACCATTAATCCAATATTTTAAAGGAAATATAAATTGTCATAGTTGTAATAAAAAACACAATATATTTAAGGGAATAATGAATAGTATATAAGAATTTTTTTAAACCATTTTTATAGTTTGTATATACTTTGCAAGATACAATCACGTCCTGTAAAAGGTATTAGCCAGCTATTGCAAAAACGAATAGAAGCCTAGAACGTTTATAAACTAGCAATATGAAACTAAAAACACCCATAGAAATTGACTTTTTAGAATTTTTTAAAACAGGAAAGTTTGATTATTTAAAATTGGGGCAAACCAAAGAGTGGATTATCAACAATTTCCCTGATCCAGATTGCTATGATAGTAGTTTTTTAACCGAAGAAGTGAATATTTGGACCTATGGCGGTATTGAGTTACATTTTGAAAACAAAAAGCTCTATTTAATATTTTCTGATTATTGGTACGAAGGAAAATTGACTGATACAAAACAACTAAAACTCAGCAAGTGGATTTTTGAAGATATTGATACACTCAAGTTGTTGTTTGTACTAACAAAACTAAATGAACACAATATTGATTACAAAAAGAAAACAGACAACCTGGGTGTTCTGTTGCGTTTAAAAAGTGGTATTGAATTAACCTTTGAAAATCTAGATGATACAGAGGGATTAAATACCAATGAATTTCAATTAGCCTCATTTAGCTTGGTAGCAGAAAACCCATACCGTTGGAAAGAATAATATTAATGTTTAAATAAATGGACATTTTTTGAATAAAGCAACAATAGATAATAATCTAATGAAAATATATATAACAATTTTTGTAATTTTTATTTCCATTAATAATTATGGGCAAGAATACTATTTTGTAGACGCAAAAAATGGACTAAATGTTCGTTCTGAAGGAAATTTATCTTCAAAAAAAATAGCAAAAATAAGATTTGGTGCTCTTGTAGAAAAAATAGCGGACACAGAAGAAGAATTGATAATAAGTGATAATGACAAACAAATTAAAGGGAAGTTTGTTAAAATAAAATATCAAAAAAACTACTCAACAGAAGAAAGTGTAGAAGGGTATGTTTTTGATGGATATTTAAAAAAGCAAGTCAATAATGATTTGATAAGTATTACAAAAATTGCTAAAGAAAAATATAAAGAACTATTAAAAGGAGTCTCACAAGAAAATCTAAAAGTCAAAAAAATATCGGATGTAGACGCTGTCAAAACTATTTTAAAAGATAGAGTAGATTGGTTTAGAAATACCAATGAATCAAATGGAATTAAAACGATTACCTTAGACAATGGTCAAAAACTTTCTTTTGACATAAATTCGATTGATTTTTCTTTTACAGAATACAGTGGTTATTATCCGGAACATGATATTCTTGTTTTAGAAGGAGGTCATGGGATTGATGTGTGTTTTTCAATAAAAACAGGTGAGAGCGAATTGACGATTGGTAATCCAACATATATTATTTCATCTCCTAAAAATAGGTATCGCCTAAATGGATATTTTGGTGGACAAGAATGTATCTCTTATTTTTTTCAGGAAAACGAAAATGGCCAATTCGAATATGTAACCTTGTTAGACTATAAGTACGGTATCTGCACGTTTAAAGAATTTTATTGGTTAAATGAAAAAGAATTTATGTATGCAATACCGAATTATGAAAAAGACTCAGAAAATGGAATAAACGCATATTTTAAAGGTAAGATTAATGATGAATAATCTTGATCACAACCATTCGATGTAGAATATAGAAAATCCCTTTCGATTTAAAAGACTAATGCCTAATCGTAAAAATTAAACATTGAATCCTAGAGATAAATATCAAGAAATAATTAACGGAATGAAATCCGATGATAAACAAGTACAATGGAATACTATGGTAAAATGGTGTAACCTATGGATTGATGTCGATAAGAAAGATGTAAAACCGTTACTTGACTTGATAAAAGAATTTAAGGAACTTGGCTTTTGGGAAATTTATTATCCAAGTCAATCACATTATGCACTTGGACTTTCATTGGGTAAAGATTATAATGAAAGATATGATTTACCAATGGTGTACATCAGTTATCATGCCGAGGACGATAATTTTGCGATACAATATCAAAACGGACAAGGTGGAGAAACCACTCGGGTCGAATACGGTAATGAACTTTCTAAAAAAGAGTTAAAGGAAATAGAGTGTTGGCTGAATGATAAAATAAGCAATAGTAGGAATCTTGAAAATGACTAAAAAAGAAGAATTAATCAAAGAGATAAATGAAGTTTTTAAGGATGTAAGGCTAGAAGATGGTATGGGTCTGTGGGAAGCACAAGGGCATGATAATAGATTGACTACCAGTGAATGTAAAAAACTAAGAACTAAAGATGAAAAAGAAGACTGGAAGAACATCCCCTTAATTCATTTATATCAATGTAGCAGTTCACTATCATTTTTTGATGCCAAAGGGATGCATTTTCATTTACCAATGCTATTGCTGTTTGCGATGGGATTTTTCAAAAAGGAAGAGAAAGAATTATTAGAAAAAGGGCTTCTCAAAGGATGCTCAGAACCTGATGTCGAATTTCATTTAATGGAAATATTGAGTAATAACGAAAGTGATAAAAAATATTATAAAGAACGCTATTCTTTATTGACTACAGAACAATTGCAGTGTATCATAGATTTTTTTGAATATAAAATAAATGTGTTAGAAGTGTACTATAACAGTGATGAGGCTAGAGAACTTGGGTTATTACCTGCTGCTGTTACATATGATAAAGAATATATACGATTACAAGAAGCAATAGTATGTTGGACAGATGAATTTCAAATCAAATAAAAAATGAATGAATCCAAAATACAAATAGATTTTAATGCTATGATAGACTGTGATTTAGTACTATTATCAAAAACAGACTTCAAAAAAGATGCAATCGGAAATACCATTGAACTCAAAGAAGGTATGAAAATCTGTGTATATATGGACGATGAAGATGAATTTGGAAAACCAGATAATTTAATTGCCTATGGAACCGTAGAAGAAAATAACAGTGGCGCATTTAAAACCTGTAAATGGAACATACGTATTGACAAAAATGGGATTCGTCACGAATCAGAACTATAAGTATGAAGAGTTTACTACTACATAGAACAAGTTTGGTAATTGTCTTATTATTCTTTTTTAAATCGAATAGTAATGCACAGGACAGCAATACGGTATATTTTGAGAATAACAGGATTGCAATAAAAGAGCAAAACGACTCTATTTACTTTTATAATAGTTCGGGCGAATTAAGAAAGATCATTAATTTAAAAAACAAAAAATCCACCCCTTTTGGATTGCCAAAAGAAGTTCAGGATATTATTTACGATGGAGAAATTCCAGAAAGAATAGAAATATCAGAAGAAACATTCCCTACCTATCTTTATACCCAGCGATATGTTGATGCAGGCATTGTACTCTGTTCTGAACGCAATTTTTATAATAAATTAGGTTTAAAAACAGGATATAAAGAAATCTGTCCAAACGATTTAGCAGATGGTGAGGAAAATCATTTTGGAAGCAAAAACCTTTACAAATACAACAAGTATGGATTACCTATAGAAATAGAAGGTGTCGTATATAAATATAATGGCAATGGGCAATTAGTCGAAAAATGTTATCAAAATACACAATCGAAAAAAATATACTGTACTACAAAGTATGCCTATCAAAATGGTAAACTGATCGCATCTATAAGCAATTCAAAAACCTCACCAAACAATCTTAATTATGTATATAATGATAAAGGTCAGATATCAGAAATTATACAAAGTAGTAGATCCAAAATTGTTATTCAATACAACGACCAAAACAAAGTCGTTAGCCTGAGTGAAGTAAAAATGTGGCGAGACAAAAAAATCAAACATACCTATTTGACTTATCATTACAATGCTGAAAATAGCATAGAAAAAATTCAGATACAGGGGCTATTTGATGATACAGATGAGTATGGATTTATATATGATAGCAAAGGTAATTTAACCCAAAAAACGTTAAACGGGAAAGTAATTGACAGCTTTAATTATAATGATGATGGAACTTTAATTTATATAGGAAACAATAAACGTTGGGGAGAGGACAAAGTACATGTGAGGTATTAACTAATATTTTTTTAAGAAAAATATAAAGTTTGCCAAACCATAGAAAAACACAATAAGTAAAAGATGAAATATATACATTACATTATACTAACAATACTAGGATGTGTCACCACTTTCTTTATTTGGATATATATACAAAGAGCAAATCTTGATTATAATACCGAAGGTAAGTTTCTATCACTTGAAGAAGGAGTAGTGTATACCGAACAAGCAAAAGAAGTTTATGGAATTCTTGCCCTTTGTGGACTTATTTTGATAGGAGTATATTTTTATAAATTGATAAGAAAATGATTAGTACAAAGCACATTACCGAAGGATTAAAATCTCACCCAGTTTTAAAGCATACACCAACTCTATTAAAACGGTGGAAAGGCAACCAAGCGAGACTTTTTAATTTAACCGAAAATCATAGAAAAGTACAGCTCAAAATAAGTGAAGATAGATACAAAAACGACCTTTCTTGTTTATTGATTTCAATGCACGAACCAATAAAAATGAACGGCCCTTTTGATTGGGATAATTCAGATATCGAAATCCAATTTGATGATACTCATTATAAAGTAATAGATACCATAAATCAATTTGAAATTACTTGTGATAGCGTCTCTGTAGTAGAAAAATATAATAATCAAACAAAAAAATGACAGTAACCGAAGCCAAAAATCTAATACATCACGAATATGAATCTGATGACGGACTAGATCTACTTTTTAGAATGAGTGCTGACGTAGAAGAACAACGCATAACAGCTTTTTTAAAAGCCCTAAAATGTTTAGAAGAACATTATACAGATAAATCTGTAATGGAGAAAAAGTTGGTATACCAGCTTTTTAGTATGCATCAAACCTTAAAAGCAAGTAAATGGCATTGGAAAGTAAGTCACCCCAAAGGATTGGATAACAATACCTGTTTTAAGATTTTTGATGGTATTAGAAGCGTGTTTTCAAGTTAATGATGGCGTTAGACTTTCATAAAGCAGCTACTAACGAATACCTATTTGGGTTAAACGATAAGAAACTAGCTAGTCTAGAAGTTATTTTCACCTTGTTTAAAAATTGGTCAGGAACGTATATTGATCCCTATAAGGATACTAAGCTAACTGTTGAAAATCAAAAAATGATTATAAAAATCATAGATACTTATATCAATAAAACAGACCTAAATGTAAACAAACAACAGACAATTGATGTTTTGGAATTTAGGGCGTTGATGAGTTTTTTTTCAAACAAAGAGGTTGCTCTAAAAATACTAGGAGATTGAATTGCATTTTTTTATAAATTGATAAGTAAATGATTAGTACAAAAGAAATCACTGAAGAAATCAACAATCTCAGAGCAAGCTTACGAGGTATACTTCCGAAAACTATCATTTTCTTTTCAAGGCAATTTTTGGGGAATTATACCCTCAATAAGGGATTAAATTAAAATATTTTCATCTATGAATAGAAAAAATAATCACAAGGCATTGATAATAACTTTGATTTCTGTTTTTATAGTATCTCTTGGTTTTAATCTATACCATTGGAAAGAAAAACAATTATTTAAAGAACAGATTTTAAAGAAAGATAAAGCCATTACAGAGATTCGCAATGCGATAAAAATTGTTACGAAAACAAACAACTCGATTGATGCTATTCAAGTTGCACTAGAAAAAGGTTTCGATGTTGATTCAGAGGTAATGTATTCAGAAATTGATAGCTCATTTTCTTTTGTTACAACTCCCAAAGATTGGGATCAAATTGATCATCAGGAAATAGGGACATTTCAGGGTTTACAAATTGTTTTTGATAAACAGAAAAAGTTTCAACAAATTGATTTTTATAAACCATAACCAATGAAACGAAAAAGTAGCACAGAGGCAATGTCCATTGGTGCTAAAACAATTCTTTAAACATACCCTCTTTCTGGAGTATTAACTAGGTCTAATAGTGATTGAAACAATGGGATTTGAATATAAAATAATAGCAAAACTTACTAAGAAACAAATTTCTGAGATTCAAGGTTTACTTAAAATCAAGAAAGAGTTTGATAGAAAGTACGAGTTTGATACTAAAACGTTTTATGATTTTAGACAAGCAAACAATAATGGTAAGATGCCAAATATGAGTATCTCTTTTGAGAATGATGGAATTTACATTTGTAGATATGATGTCGATTATTTATGGGAACATCTAGAGGAATTAAAAGAATATCTCGACTACGAAAAAATTACATATATCGTACTTGATTATCAAGACTAAAAATGATGGTGATTCATATAAAACACCTTTAGAAACAGCGTTGTAATATTTTTACAATATGGAAAGTGAGTTAAATGAGTATAGAAGAAATAAAACATATTAGAGATGAATTAAGCATTGGATTAGCCGAAGCAAAACAGCTATTGATAGAAAACGGATCAGCTACATCTGCTATCAAAATATGGAATGACAGGCAAGCAGAACTATTAGAAATCGAAAAAAATAAAAAGTACATCGAATTTAAAGACTGGTTTTATATTAAAGAATTTTTTGTGGAATGCTCACAGCGTTTTTTTAATTCTCAGGATACCATCCCTAATAAAATAAAACCGTTAACAGAAAACTATTCCAAACTACTTTGGAACAAATATATTTCCGAAAAACAGCGCCATTTGATGCTAGTAAAATCAGATGATGATTGGAATATTACAAACGTAGAATCTTTTGCCAAAGAATGGAATTGGGGTACAAGTTGGAATGAAGAAGACTATTCAGCTTTTGAAAAAAACGTAAAACACAAACTTGATTGGAAGTCCTCTGATGTGGTATACTTTTTTTGGGGGAGATATACGGCAGCAGAAACCAATTGGGAAACGGTATACAAATATTGGATTCCGTTTATGTATGAAGACGAAATGAATATTATTCTAAATCCAAAAAGTAAAAAGGTATTAATTATAGGCGTACAGGGCAGTATTGCCATTGGTGAAATAAAGAATAGCTGATTATGAAAAATAAAGATACTATGCGTACATATCCAGCAATATATCAAGACAAAAGAGGAACAGAAAATGTGATAATTACATCCGATGGTAGTAATATGTTATTTACTTTGAGAGGTATTGATTTTGAAGGTCCGGATTTTGAAATGTTAGGAGCAGAAGAAATTGATGACGCAAAATTTGATTATGAAATGTTTCAAGATGGATCAGGAGATGTAACCAACTTTAACCTAATCATAACGATATCCATACAACTCTTTAATGCAGATACCAAAAACACCTTTGCAGAAAACTTAGTAGCACATATAGAAGTTGGTGAAACTACAACTATTGATGGATTAGATAGCGAATTAACTAGCTTACTGTTAACGACATCTTTTGGTGAGTTTAAAGTTGAAAAAAAGCTCGAATGGATGGAAGATGCTTTAATTGCATTACAAGATCAATTACCAAAAAACAGCTATTTAAAAACCTGTTTAAGTTGTAAGTACTCCAACTATCACCCAGTTGGAAACGGTATGTTTGGTGGATTGTGCTGTTTCAAAAATCACAAAGCGGAGCTAAGACAAATGAAAAATAAGCATGATTTAATGAATTTATGGACAGAAGAGAGAGTAAAAAATGAAAGTCTATTTTTTGTGCAAGAAACCTTTGATTGTCCAGAACATCAATTACCAACAAAAGACGATTGGTATTATAAAAGTTGGACAAAATTGATTTAAAAGAATGGACGAAACAGAAATAGTAAAAAGTAGTTTGTTTTATAAGGAAATCAATGCCTTATTACGCGATCAGTTTTCGACAATAAAGCAAAACATAACACCTAGATATGAGCAACTATTAAAAAACAGACGTTTTGATAATCCTTTACCTATTATTTGCCAGTTTGAATATGGTTACTCTAATTGGAATAAACAGTGGCGATTAGAATTGGATTTTGATGAGTATCAATGGTCCAATAAAACCGTAAAACCACATTTTTTAAATGCATTAGTTTATCTAAGCATTGGTAAAGAGTCAATTGGCCTTAAACATCAATTATGCAGCTCTTTTAACGATGAATTAGAACCCATGCAGTCAGAAAAAATTGAACATCAAAAGTTAAATGATGCAGATGTTGTAGCAGAAAAAATAAGGGAGCTCAACCAGTTTTTAAAACAAGTACCAGAAGCTTTTTTACAAGAAATAGAAAAGATAAACTTTAACGAATTAGAATATATGATGCACCCTAAAATACAAGAAAAATGGAAACAAGGTTATTTACCTGGTTTTGATTGTATCACTATGGGAGAGGGAGATATTATAATAGGAAATGCATACAGTACCTACGACCCAAATAATGGAGAAACAAAGCAATATTGGTCACCTTTATGTGATACGACCTTAGAAAGTATCGAAAAGTACGATGATGATATCTGGACAGAAATAGATATTTTTCACGGAGCATTTGAGTATGAAAATCAAAAATTTGTATTTGGTGATGGCGGTATGGGCAACGAAGGGTACGTGGCTTCTACAGCATTAAATGGAATATTAAACTGGGCAATCTTTTTTACGTTCTCAAACCCAATACACAAAGCAGAAGTAAAAGATCACCACTTAATTTGTTATGGCGACTCAGGAACTATAATAGATATTGATTTGAATAACATTACTAAGGTCAAGGTAACACAGCAAAACGACTGGCTTAGATAGTAAAAAATTAAAAATTGGATGATGCCTACAACTATTAAAGATTATGAGGATAAATTAAACCAAGCCAAGGTAAGGCTTAAAGCCGCAAGTATTGCAGTTAGAACATCAAACACAGGTGTAGAATGGGAAGAGTTTAATGCTGCTTCTGACGCTTTACTTATATGTGAAAGACATTTATCCGCAGCAAAAAAAGAAGAATATGCCGATGTTATTGACTTTCCTGTAGCGTGGGATGTAGGAGCTCCTTTGCCTCATTTATTTCTCAATGACTATAAAGCGTATTTAATCTTTTACGTAAAATCAGTTGACCCTAATTGGGATGGAACTTATACTACTGTAATAGATACTGCAAGTGATAAAATTACCTCTTTAGCTTTGGTAGAATTTGAGCATTGTACATCGGCAAAATTAGGTTCTCCAAATGATGAAGTCTTAGAAGGCCACCCACTTTACGGAAAAGGCCTTGAATTCTATGCTCCTATGCAAATTATTAATTCTAATTGGATAAAAGAAATTCAGAACATAAATAGTGTACACAATAATTACAATCCAGAAAATTGGAAAAACACGAAGCATTTCTTTTTTGGGTTCCATGACAATACGTTTGAGTGTATTGCAAGATCATTCAAAGTAGAAGTACATCAAACCAGTTTTAAAAACTTACTAAATATAGTATCGGAGAAGTTGGTAAACTAATATCGCTATGAAATAGCATTCCGTCTAGAAAAATGAAATATAACCTAGACTCCATTTTACAACAATTATCCGCTATACAATTTGAAGCAATTGATGGTAATTTCACACCACAAGAATTGTGGGAGTGGATGCTCTTTGATCAAGAAAATGATTATTTAAAAGAAAATCAAATCTTATTAATAGCTTGTTAAGATCATTATACATATTATCGTTTTAAACTTAAGACTTAGGAAAGAGCTGTACATAGGAGCATGTTATACTTAGTTAATATTACTTATATAACTCTCCGTTCAAGTATTTTAGCCCTGAATCACAAATTACAGTTACAATTTTTTTTCCTTTACCAATTACTTTTGCTCTTTGCAAAGCTGCCCATACATTCGAACCAGAAGTAATACCTCCGAAAACCCCTTCAAATCTGGCCAAGTTTCTAGCTGTTTCATAGGCGTCTTCATCTTTTACAGAAATTATTTCATCAGCTAAATCTAATCGACAAATGTCTGGAATAAATCCAGCTCCCATTCCTTCTAGTCTATGAGTCCCTAATGTATCTCCGCCCGATAATGTTCTTACATTAAATGGTTCTATAGGAATACATCTAATTCCTGAGATTTCTTTTTTGAATATTTCCGAATTTCCAGAAAAACATCCTCCAGTACCTACACCAGCTATAAATTCATCAATATTAGTTCCTAAAACATCCATTATTTCATGTGCCATTTTATGATAGGCATTACGATTATCAATGTTTTTAAATTGGTCTGTGTAAAACGTATTTGGTTGTTTTGCTATTTCTCTGACTCTTTCAAGCGCTTTATCAATAACTCTGGCTGTTATTTTTCCATTTTCACTAGGAATCAGTTCAAGCTTTGCTCCAAAAGCTTTCATAGTTTGCAGTTTTTCCTTAGCAAAAGCATCAGAGGAAACAAAATGTGCTTTATATCCCTTAGTAGAACATATCATAGCTAAAGAACTTCCTGTACTTCCTCCTGTATAATCGACAACGGTACCTCCTTTTTTCAAATCGCCTCTTCTTTCAGCACCTTCAATCATAGCCAGAGCCATTCTGTCTTTCATACTTCCTGTAGGGTTTGCCCCCTCGATCTTTACATAAACATCTGCACAATTAGAATCCGTAAGATGTTTTAACTTGATGAGTGGCGTATTTCCTATTCCTTCCATTTTTCTTAAATTGTCTACAACAATGAAATATAAAAGTAATGATTACAAACAAAAAAGCCAGACAATATTGTCTGGCTTTGGACAATTTTGTCCAATTTGTGACCCCACACCCGCAGAGTTCAAACTTTTTGATAAAAGATTTGATTAATATTAGAGAGTTTGTTAAAGAATATTCAATTTGAAATGGTTTCAATCTTCTAAACTCATATCCACCTGAGGCGGACACAGGTTAGAGTCCTGTTCCCACCACTAATTACACAATCCTCTGTAAATTAATTATTTACAGAGGATTTGTTTTTCTTTATTTTTTTATAAATTTGAAATTCAATTGTTTAAAGGTTCGATAATTCAAAAAATCCGGATTGCGTTCATAGGTAAATACTTTCCGTTTAAAGAAGAACAAGACAGATATATCTCTTATAAACTATATAGTTTTGAAAACAAATGATATCAATATAAAGTTATAGTTAATACTTTATATTCGTTTGAATGTTTGATCCCATCGTTAGTTTTAGGTTCTAATCTTAAATGGGTCACTTTTATATTCAAGAAATAAACTATATTAGGTCAACATTATTAAACAACAATAATTTGGTCATAATTAATTTTCGCAAATATTGAACAAAATAATATTAGATTATGCAATTATTACCAGTGGGATTTTAGGATATTTTATAAGTACTTCGTTAATCATTACTGCTTTTTATAAAAGTCGCGCAAATAATTATCTCTCGCTATCTCTTTTCTTACTAACAAGTTTAACCTTTATAGATTGGTATGATCCAGAATATGGTGTTTTGGCATTCATAAATAATGTCATGTTGGATTTGTTGACTGCAGTCACTTTATTCACGTATTTTCTGATTCAAATTCAGCATAAGTACCTTAGAAAAAGTTGGTATAAATGGCTTTACTTTCCTTTCTTTAGTTCTTTGATCATTGAAACTTTTTTTCTTTTAGATGCTAGTTTTAATCTTTGTAATTCTTCCTTTAACGAAGAATTTGCTATTCAGGTGTTTTATATTAAGGATAATATATCGTTTGCATACAATGTATTTTTATTTTTTTTTGGGAGGATTTTAATAAAAAAATCTAATACTATTTCAGAAGAGAAAAGATGTTGGTTGTTACGATTAAATCTTTTTATGATATGTATTATTATCATTTGGTTTTTGTCTAAAATAGAGTTCTATGTATTCGATTCACAATACACTACAAGCTTGCTATTGATTATACTTTCTTTTTTATCTTGGTGGATATTGTATTATGGAGTGTTCAAACTTCAGATAGTAGTTCAAAAAGATGAAATACACCAATATTTAATTTCAAAAAAAACAATTGCTACACAGAAAAAAAAGAAAATAAATGAAACTACCGTTTCCAAAGTTATTAGTCAATTACACGTATTGATGGACGATGAAGAACTATACAAAAACCCTCTTTTAAGTAGATTGGATCTGGCAAATCGGTTAGAAGTAAGTGAAAGGTATTTGTCACAGATTATAAATCAGAAAACCGATAAAAGCGTCATTCAATTTGTAAATGAATATCGAATTGAGGCTGCCAAAAATTTGTTGAGTAATCCATTATTTAATAAATATTCTATAGAAGCTATTGGTATGGAAGCTGGTTTCAAATCTAAGAGTGCTTTCTATAATGCTTTTAATACTGGTTTGGGAATGTCTCCTGGGGCCTTCAGAAAACTTCAAAAAATGTCCTGATTCGCGCAATCTTCCTGTTTTAGTACTTCTTCAGTTTAAAAAAATTCTTCTATTTTTTAGATGTATTTACTTTTGCTTCAGTCAATCAAAAAATGCTATTTTAATGAAAAACATATTCCAATTACTAGTTGTTGCCCTTATTAATTTGTCAATTACAACAATTCATAGCCAGACTGATAATGGCTGGACGATCATGTATTATGCAGCTGGATCAAATTCTTCAAAAATTGATCTTTTGAAAGATATCAAACAAATGATTAAAGGAAAACAATCTAAAGGTTATGAAATAATTACCTTAATAGATAGGATTGAAGGTTATTCAAATGACTCAAAAACACTAAGTGAAAATTTTACAGATACGAAACTTTTTAAAATTGATGATAACAGCTATCAAGAATTATCGGGAAGAGAAATTTTACCAGAATTTCAAAAAGAAACATCCTATGAAGCTAATATGGGAGATGCCGATCTATTAAAGCGATTTATCAAATATTGTAAAACTTATTATCCAGCAAAGCACTATATGTTGATTATACGATCACATGGAGATGGCTGGAGTATGTGCCAAGATAATGAAGCAGGAAAGGAAGATTTTCTATACTCAACTGAACTTAGTGATGTATTATCTGCCGACGAGTCGGTTGATATTTTAGGATTAGATGTATGCTCAATGGCCGGGTTGGAAAATTTTTATGAGTGGAGACCAAACGAAACTTCTTTTTCTGTAGATTATATCCTCGCGTCGGCTCCTATTTCAGAAGCTTTGGATTATAAAAGTATATTTACTCGTTTACAAACAAATGGAAAAACCAGTAAACAGAAGAATTATTTTGAAGAAGGAAAAGAAAAAAACCTTGATCCTTTTAGCATGACTCCTGATCAATTCTCCAAACTTCTTATAGAAGAAATATATGATAGTCAACGATGGTCATCTTTTGGGTTATTTGATAACTCTAAGATTACCAATGTTAAATTAAAAATAGACGAATTAGCAAGACTTTTATCTGAAGAACAAAATAGTGATATATATGCTGTTATAGAACAAGCCTCTGGATATTACAATGAAAAAAAAATTGAAAAAGAAAAACAAGAAATAATCTTTCCATACATAGATGCTTATGATTTTGCAGAACAAATTAGCAATCATCAAGAGTTAAACGAAAAAACCAGAACCAAAGCTAAAGAAGTTTGTGAAACCATTGATCAATTGGTGGTGTATTCATATTTCGGAGGTAAAGGACCTTTGCCAAAAAAAGATAATTTTGAAGAAGGGAAAAATGGAGTGTACCTAATTGCACCTCAAGGCAATAAGGTATATACTCCAAGCGGAGATAATTTTTGGGAATATGCAAAAGCATGGTATAGCCCATACGATCGAAAGGATAATCAAGCTCATGGCTTTTATGATTGGTGTAGTGATGGCTTAGACACCAAAAATGGAAAAATGGATAACTTTTATGAATACTTGGACTTTCTTTTTACAAAATAAAGGTTAGTTCTAGTTGCCGGATTCAACTAGTAAAAACAATAAACACTATGTAGAACAGATTCTCAATAAACCTATTATTTTGAAAGGATTAGATTCGAATCTTCTAGCCAAAAGTTCGATAATGCCAGGTCGATACTACAATAATATAATGAGTTTTTTTCTTACATAACCTAAATATAAAGTTCTAACCTTTATAATTTAAAAATCAACATTTCATGTATATTTTGAAAATTGATAAAAAATAAAAAGTCTTGTAAACATCAGTATTTACAAAACTTTTGAAGCTAATTGTGACCCAGGAGGGATTCAAACCCCCAACCCTCAGAGCCGAAATCTGATGCGCTATTCAGTTGCGCCACTGGGCCATTTTTTATATTAAGATAATTTGCTTTTAACTATTGTAGAGATTGTTTTACCATCTGCTTTTCCTGTAAGAGCTGCATTAGCCATTCCCATCACTTTTCCCATATCTTTCATTCCCTCTGCTCCTGTTTTAGCAATGATATCTATTACTACTTTTTCGATTTCTTCTTCACTAAGTTGCTCAGGTAAAAACTGCTCTATAACTTTAGCTTGATCCAATTCTGGTTGTGCTAAATCATCTCTTCCCTGTTCTGCAAAAATAGTAGCACTATCTTTACGTTGTTTTACTAGTTTTTGCAATAGTTTTAACTCCTGATCTTCTGTCAGCTCTTCTTTTGCTCCACTCTCTGTCTGAGCTAATAAAATTGCTGATTTAATTGCGCGTAATGAAGTCAAAGCATTCGTATCTTTTGCCTTCATTGCTTCCTTCATAGAAGTCATTACTTGTTGCGATAAGCTCATAGTAGCTAAGTTTTAATCTTTAGGATTGCGAAGATAAAAAATAAACCGATAACCCTTATCTAGATCATCGGTTTATCTATATTTTTTTTAAACTTTACTAATCTACATTATCATGAAGAAAAGAATTGTTTTTCCTCAATTGGATATTATCATTACTATCAACCCCTAAAGATGTTCTTGATAACTCAGAGGATTCTGGCTTAGAATCTACATCTATACCTGCACGTTTATACGCCGGTTCTTTTTCGATTTCATCGATCTGAGATGCATTATTTCTAAACTTATAATTAAATTCCTTCATCTTAGCACGACGCTCAGCAGCTCTTGCTTTCAGCGTTTCCGAAATTGGTTGCTCAACAGGGTCTACTACATTTTCTGTTGACTCTATTTGTTCCATTGGAGAAGGAATCGTTTTCTTTTCAAAAACTACTTCTTCATCCACAATTTCATCCTGAGGTTTTGCTTCTGTAAGTCGTTTTTCTTCTTCCATATAGTCTTCAAGGCTATACTTACGAACATCACCGGATGATTCCACTTTACTTACCGGAACTACTTCTATTGGATCATTTACCTCTACTTCTAAAATATCATCTGTAAGATCAAAAATAATTGGTTTTTCCTCTTCAACTTCGAGAACAGGAGAAACTGCTTCTGATACCTGTGTACGTTCAATTTCTTCTTTCTGATCACTTACTGGCATATCAAATGCTAATGTAAATTGATCTTCATTTTCATTTTCCTCAGTAAACTCATTCGCATCATTGACTTCTATCTGATTAATAATATCCTGAGCATTAATAATCACAAAATCTCCATCTTTAGAAAAAGAATTTACCTCTTCATGATCTAAGACATCGATATTCTTAAGAAATTCTGTCGTAGGTATTAACAACGATTCATTAACACTTACTTCTTCCTCTTCAATCAATTCATGTTTTATAATTGGTTCTTCTGCAACTTCTTCTTTTTTTGTCGTAGGAGATAAAGCTGGAATAGTCTTAGCTGTTGATTTAGGAGTTAAATCCTGAATTGTAGCACGTTGCTCTTCCTCTAGTGTATGAATTATTTTTTTAGTTTCAGTATTTACTATTTCATCTTGCTGCTCTACATCAAAACCCGTAGCAATGACAGTTACAGAAATAGAATCTTCTAGTGACTCATCTTCTCCAACTCCCATAATAATATTTGCTCCATGTCCAGCTTCTTGTTGGATATGGTCATTGATCTCTCCTATTTCATCAATAGTAATTTCTTCCTTCCCAGAAACTATTAATAATAGGACATTTTTTGCTCCAGTTATTTTATTATCATTAAGTAATGGCGAATCCAACGCTTTTACAATAGCATCTTGAGCACGTTTAGCACCAGAGGCATTAGCAGACCCCATAATTGCTGTACCACTATTACTAAGTACCGTTTTAGCATCACGTAAATCGATATTTTGAGTATAGTGATGTGTTATTACTTCAGCTATTCCACGTGATGCAGTAGAAAGCACCTCATCTGCCTTAGAGAAACCGGCTTTAAAACCTAAGTTTCCATAAACTTCTCGTAACTTATTATTATTAATTACTACCAAAGAATCCACATGTGAACGAAGCTTCTCTACACCTAATTGAGCTTGCTCATTACGCATTTTACCTTCGAATTGAAACGGAATAGTTACAATACCTACGGTAAGGATGTCCAGTTCTCTTGCCATTTTAGCAATTATTGGTGCCGCTCCAGTACCAGTACCTCCACCCATTCCGGCAGTGATAAAAATCATCTTAGTATTGGTGTCCAACATTCTCTTAATCTCTTCGTAACTCTCCACAGCAGATTGCTCTCCTACCTCTGGATTGGCTCCAGCACCAAGTCCCTCTGTAAGTGATACTCCTAATTGTATCTTATTAGGAATAGGGCTGTTTTCTAATGCTTGCGCATCTGTATTACAAATAACGAAATCAACTCCTTTAATCCCTTGTTGGAACATATGGTTAATGGCGTTACTTCCACCACCTCCTACTCCAATTACTTTTATCACATTTGATTGGTTTTTGGGCAAATCAAACGAAATATTTTCGAACTCTTCATTACTACTCATAATTGCTAATTTTCTGGGTTCTTTTTCTTTTACTTCTTCAATATTTTTTAAAACTCCACATTGAGTTTTTCTTATTCTTTTTTTATTTTCTAGTACCACATCAGCAGCACTTCGCTAAAAATGTCTTCAAGACATTTTCTTTACTTTGCCAACCCCTCAAAGCCGGCCTCTCGCTAAAAATGTCTACAAGACATTTTCTTTACTTTGCCAACCCCTCAACGCTGGCCTCTCGCTAAAAATGTCTACAAGACATTTTCTTTACGCTCGATCCTATTCTGCATTATCAAGAAATTCTTTGAACTTCTCTGTCCATTTTTCCAGAATATTTTTTCTGGGTTTAGATTTTACAACAGGCACTTCTTCTTCAATACCTTCTCCTACAATAGTAGCCTTTTGTTGTTTTTCCTCTTCTGCTACTAATGCTTCCTTAATAGCCGTTTCCTTTTGCCTACCTATGTGTATCAAACTATCCATTACCAATCCTACAGCCGTAGCATACATAGGACTCGTTGTCTCTGGGTCACTATTTCCAGCTAAATGCTCATTAGGATATCCTATACGCGTATCCATTCCTGTAATATATTCTACTAATTGCTTCAGATGCTTTAATTGCGATCCTCCTCCTGTAAGAACAATCCCTGCTATTAGTTTTTTCTTCGGGGACTCATGACCATAATTCTTAATTTCTAGAAAAACTTGCTCTATAATTTCTACTACACGCGCATGAATTATTTTTGATAAGTTTTTTAAAGTTATCTCCTTAGGTTCTCTTCCTCTTAATCCTGGAATAGATACAATTTCATTGTCCTTATTTTCTCCAGGCCAAGCTGACCCAAATTTTATTTTTAGTAACTCTGCCTGTTTTTCAATTATAGAACATCCCTCTTTTATATCTTCAGTAATTACATTACCTCCAAAAGGTATCACAGCGGTATGACGAATAATCCCATCTTTAAATATTGCTAAATCAGTTGTACCACCACCTATATCGATCAACGCTACGCCTGCTTCTTTTTCTTCCTGACTTAATACAGCATTAGCAGAAGCCAAAGGTTCTAATGTAACATCGGATAGTTCTAACCCAGAACTTTTTACACAACGTCCTATATTCCTGATAGAAGTTACCTGACCTACTACAACATGAAAATTGGCTTCTAACCGGCCTCCAAACATTCCGACAGGTTCTTTTATTTCTGCCTGTCCATCTACTTTGTATTCTTGTGGTAACACATGTAATATTTCTTCTCCTGGTAACATTACCAGTTTATAGACCTGATTACATAATGCCTCTATGTCTTCTTCATCAATAACTGCATCTGCATTAGGACGTGTGATATAATCTCTGTGCTGTAAACTTCGTATATGCTGCCCCGCAATACCAACTGTTACATCACTAATCTTAACTCCCGAAACGCTTTCTGCTTCCTGAACAGCTTGCTGTATTGATTGTATGGTCTGAGTAATATTGTTAACCACCCCACGATGAACACCTAAACTCTTAGATTTTCCAACACCCAACACTTCCATCTTTCCATACTCATTGTACCTACCCACCATAGCAACAATCTTAGTTGTTCCGATATCTAATCCTACGGCTATTTCATTTTCTTCTCTTTCCATGATTGGTGCTATTTTATTGTACACACAACTTGATTACTATATTGTAAACTGACTTTTGTATATTTCTCTAAACTTTGATCTTTCAATGCTTTTTGATAAAAGGCTTTGAAATTCCTAATTTTATTATTTATATTTTCTACTTTACCGAAATCTACTTTAAAATCATATACGCGTAATCCCAACTCATAATTTCCATTTATATTTTTATAAAGGCTAACCACAAGTTTTTTAAGAAATTTATCTTCCTGTATTATTTTTAACAGGGGATAGACTTCCGAAACTTCTCTTTCTGAAACATTATTTATTAGAGGAACATGAGCTGAATAATTATCCGATAATGGCATTGTGTTTCCCGTCACATCAACATAAAACGGAACAACCGAATTTACTCTTGCAATTGGAGTACGTTGTTTTATTCTCGCCTTAAGTTGTCCACTAACAGTAAGATACACATCTGAGTCTTCAATCATTTTATGTGCATCCAGCCCCTTCTCTATATTATTCAAAGCTAAAATTTCTTTTCCCACGTTCGTAACCCCAACCTGATTTTGTATTAACAATTTATTAACCATCAATTCGCTTACAAAAGGGCTTTGTTCATCTATGAACTCTATGGCAACTTCATTAATTTTTCTTTTCTCATTCCTATTATTTGTAAAAGCAAAGAGAAATATGATTAATGAAATTAACCCTACAAATTTTATATATGTTATAATTTTATTCATATTGCTAATAGTGCTTCTCTTATCCCTTTTACTTCTTCTCCTATATCACCTGCACCAATTGTAGTAATAACCTCTACATCATTTTCTAAAATCTCTTTAATCAAATTATTCTTGGTTACTATCTTTTTGTTTTTCATAGCCACCATACCCAATAACCATTCCGAAGTAACCCCTTCAATCGGAAGTTCTCTTGCCGGGTATATATCCAATAACAATAGTGTATCGAACTGACTCAGGCTTCTTGCAAAATCTCCTGCAAAATCTCTTGTCCTACTATATAAATGAGGTTGAAAAATGGCCAATATCTTTTTCCCGGGATGCATTTCTCTTATAGCTTGATGTAATGCATCAATTTCTGTCGGATGATGCGCATAGTCATCTACATATACCAAATTTTCTTCTTTTATTTGATATGTAAACCTGCGCTGAACTCCCTTAAAAGTAGATAAAGCCTTTACCAAAGCTTTGGTTGGGGTGCCGTAAAGTGCAGCTATAGCAAAGGCTGTAATAGCATTTAACAAGTTATGTTTACCTGGCAGGTTTAAATGCAAATTTTTAATAATTCCGGTAGGCATTTTTAAGTCAAATACATAGACTCCATTGTTTATTCTTATATTTTGCGCACAATATTTTGAATCATCTTCTATTCCAAAAGTATCTCCTTTTAGCACCAATCCATTACGCACTAAAAGATGATCTTTAACTTTTAACGAAAACTCCACAAACGATTCATCCAATGCATTTGCTTTTTCATAAATATCAAGATGATCGGCATCCATGGATGTAATAGCAGCTATATCAGGATATAATTGTAAAAACGATCTATCAAATTCATCGGCTTCTACCACTACCACTTCATTCCCTTCTAATAACAGATTAGAATTATAGTTTTCACTTATTCCTCCTAAAAATGCAGTTACTTTTACACCACTTTCTTTTAACAAATGTGCCAATATAGCCGTCGTTGTAGTTTTTCCGTGTGTTCCAGCTACTGCAAGAGTATAGGTCTCTTTAGTAATAACACCTAAAACTTCTGCTCTCTTTTTTATTGAAAATCCTTGACCTATAAAATAGTTTAACTCCTTATGTTCTTTTGGAATTGCAGGAGTATATATGATAAGTGTTTTTTCAACATTAAGAAATAGTTCTGGGATTGCGTTTATATCATCTTCAAAATGAATTCTAACACCTAATTCTTCTAATCCAATTGTAATTTGAGTTTCTGTCTTATCATATCCTGCCACATTTTTACCCAAGAAATTAAAATATCGAGCAAGTGCACTCATACCGATACCTCCAATACCGATGAAATAAATATTTTGTATGTCTTTTAAATCTCTGTTCATTCTTAAACTCTAAGAGTTTCTTATATCATTAATTGTTCTATCTGATCTACAATATCTTTTGTTGCATTGGGCAATGCCATTTTCTTTATCGAATGCGTCAACTTTATCTGCATAGCCTCAGATTCTAACAACTGTCTAATTGTTTTCTGAAACTTATCATCCAACTCATGCTCTTTAAGCATTTTTGCTCCTTTTTTATTTATTACTGCATCCGCATTTTTTGTTTGATGATCTTCTGCCACATTAGGTGACGGGATAAACAAAGTAGGTTTTGCTACAATACATAATTCTGAAACCGAACTTGCTCCAGCTCTAGAAATTATAACATCTGCTGCAGAATACGCCAAATCCATTGTATCTAAAAACTGATATACCTGTACATCTTTATTCTGATCATATTTTTTGTATTCATTATAATACAACTTCCCACATTGCCAGATTATCTGTACTTCTTTACTTTTAAAAAAACCAAGCTCCTTTTCTATTAATTGGTTTATTCTTCTTGCCCCTAAACTTCCTCCAATTACCAGAATAGTCTTCTTTTCAGTATCTAAATTAAATTTTACTATAGCTTCTTCTCTTTTACTACTTATATCTAATAAATCCTGACGAACTGGGTTTCCGGTTTTGATAATTTTATCTTTTGGAAAAAAACGTTCCATGCCATCATAAGCGACACATATTTTATCTGCTCCTTTTGCTAACCACTTGTTAGTAATCCCTGGAAAAGAATTTTGTTCCTGTAAAACGGTTGGAATGTTTGCTGAACTTGCTATTTTCAACAATGGCCCACTAGCAAAACCTCCTGTTCCAATAACTACATCGGGGTTAAACTTTTTGATAATCTTTTTGGATCTCCATAAACTACTTAGCAACTTTATAGGAAATAAAAGATTACTAAATGTTAATTTTCTTTGAATACCACTTATCCATAAACCTTCTATTTGATAGCCAGCTTGCGGAACTTTTTGCATTTCCATACGGTCCTTGGCCCCTACAAATAAGATAGAGGCTTCTGGGTATCTTAGTTTTACCTCATTCGCAATAGAAATTGCTGGATAAATATGCCCTCCTGTTCCCCCTCCTGATAATATGATTCGTGGCTGCTGACTCATAATACTTCGCTTAAAACTTCTAGTGGATTATCTTCGTTTATTTCTAAATTCTCGCGTTCCTTCATCGCTTCTTCTTCGGAGATTACTTCTCTACTCTTACTTACACTCAATACCATTCCTATTGCCATACAGGTCATCCATATAGATGTTCCTCCACTACTTACCAACGGCAGCGTTTGTCCTGTTACAGGAAATAACTCTACAGCCACAGCCATATTAATCAATGCCTGGAATACAATTGGCAACCCTACTCCTATTACAAGAAGTTTCCCAAAAATATCAACACTTTTATGAGCCACAATAACTAGCCTAAACAAGAGCAATAGATATAATAGCATTAAAAAAACACCTCCTAGCAATCCCCATTCTTCTATAATTATAGCATATATAAAATCGGATGATGATTGTGGTAAAAAATTTCGTTGCACACTCTTTCCGGGACCTTTTCCAATAACACCTCCTCTGGCGATGGCTATTTTAGCACGCTCTACTTGATAATCTTCCTGTGAATCAACTCCGTTAATAAAGTTTTCAATTCTATGCTCCCAAGTAGCAACTCTATTAGAAAAAGAATCAGGAAACGCTTTTGCCACCAGCACAAAGAATGTTAAAGCCACAATACCAGTCCCAAGAATCAGCAGCATATACCGTATCGGATATCCTCCTAAAAACACCAGCATCATCACCATCGAAAAAATGATTGCTGTTGTAGAAAAATTAGCTGGAAGGATCAATATTAAAATAATAAATACCGGTATCCAAAGAGGCAATAATGTTTCTTTAAATCTGATTTTTTTATCTCTGATTTTTGATAAATACCTTGCGACATACGTCATTAGCACAACAGCTGCCAATGTTGATGTCTGAAACGTCACTCCTACAAAAGGTAAACGAATCCATCTACTAGCATTTGCTCCTCCTATCGTAGTATTCTGAGCCATCGTAAACAACAACAATAAAACTACAACTGGAATCATTATAATAGAAAGCCCCTTAAAATAATTATACGGTATTTTATGCACCCAGTACATGATCCCAAATCCCAATACTAAATGCGCAAAATGTTTTACAAGAAAAGTAAATGTATTTCCATCTCCGTATAAATATGCCAAGTTACTACTTGCACTATATACGGGAAGGAAAGAAAATAACGCCAACAGAGCGACTATTGCCCATATCACTTTATCCCCTTTTATATTTTCCAAAACTTTGGTCATATATACTATATTTACTATCCTTTCCTTATTGTGTGTTAGCCTTATTCTACTTTTTCTAGAATGTGTATATTACAGTTCTCTTACTGCTTCCTTAAACTGTCGTCCTCTTTCTTCATAATTTTCAAAAAGATCAAAACTTGCACAAGCTGGAGACAATAATACATTTTCATTGCGCTCCGCAATTTTATATGCCAAGTTCACAGCCTCTTTCATAGATTGTGTTTCAACAATATTATCAACACAGTTTCCAAAAGCATTAATTATTCTGGTATTATCAACTCCTAAGCATATAATCGCTTTTACTTTTTCATTCACTAAAGAATATAGCTCGGTATAATCATTACCCTTATCAACACCTCCTACAATCCATACTGTAGCAGACTTCATAGCATCCAATGCATAAAAAGTCGCATTCACATTTGTAGCTTTAGAATCATTAATGTATTGCACATTGTTAATTTTTAAGACACTTTCTAGCCTATGCTCTACTCCATGAAAATTTTCAAGACACTCCCTGATCGTGGTTTTTCTTATTTTTAATAATTGGGCTACTGTGGCCGCAGCCATAGCATTCTTAACATTATGATTTCCTTTTAATTCTAAATTTGCTACCGGCATAATAAATTCGTTATTATCTATTGTTATTTTAATATTTTCTTCTTCCAAATACGCTCCGTTTTCTACCTTTTTCTTTAACGAAAATGGTAATAACCTGGAACGAATTGGATACTCTTCTATATATTTAGTAATCACCTCATCATCTGCATCATAGATGAAATAATCATCTTCTTTCTGATTCATCACTATTCTAAACTTTGAAACGATATATTTTTCGAACTGATATTCGTATCGATCCAAATGATCTGGTGTAATATTGGTTAGTATTGCGATATGTGGTGCAAACTCACTAATTCCATCTAGCTGAAAACTACTTAATTCTAACACATAATGTAGAGTATCATTTTCTGCTACTTGTTTTGCAAAACTATCTCCGATATTTCCTGCCATACCAATATCCAAACCACCTCCCTTGAGGATATGATTTGTAAGCATAGTCGTGGTGGTCTTTCCATTACTACCTGTAATCCCAACAATCTGTGCAGTTGTATATCTGGATGCAAATTCTATCTCAGACAATATCGGCATTCCCTTTTCATTTAATTTTCTTACCAAAGTAGCTTTATCGGGTATCCCAGGGCTTTTCATCACCATATCTGCATTCAAAATTTTACTTTCTGTATGCTGTTCTTCTTCCCACTCTATCTCAAAATTTTTAAGAACTTCTTTATAATATTCTGTGATTACCCCACTATCCGAGACAAACACATCGTACCCTTCTTTTTTACCCAAAATCGCTGTACCTACACCACTCTCTCCTCCTCCTAAAATCACTAATCTTTTCACCTTATCGCACTTTTAATGTAATCACAGCTATGATTGCAAGAAAAATTCCTATAATCCAAAATCTTGCAACTATCTTACTCTCATGTATTCCTTTTTTTTGATAATGATGATGTAATGGAGACATCAAAAATATTCGTCTTCCTTCTCCATATTTTTTTCTGGTATATTTAAACCAACTTACTTGCATCATAACTGATAAAGTCTCTATAAAAAATATCCCACACACTATCGGAATCAAAAATTCTTTTCGTATAGCTATTGCAATTACAGCTATAATCCCTCCAATGGTCAAACTCCCTGTATCTCCCATAAATACTTGTGCCGGAAAAGTATTATACCATAAAAAACCAACTAAGGCACCTGCAAATCCAGCTATATATATAGTTATCTCTCCAGAATTAGGGATATACATTACATTGAGATAATCAGAGAATATGATATTCCCAGATACCCAAGCAAACAATGCTAATGTCAGCACAATAATCGCAGAAGAACCTGCTGCCAACCCATCAATTCCATCCGTAAGGTTAGCACCATTAGATACTGCTGTCACTATAAAAATCACAATGGGTATAAAAATTAACCAAGCGTATTTTCCAAAACCAGGGTCGATCCAAGTAATCAAACTCGAATAATCAAATTCATTGTTTTTAAAAAAGGGTATTGTTGTTTTAGTGGATTTTATCGCTGGATTAAAATCAGATTGTTTTTCTGATGACACTGCCTCAATAGTGTCGGTTTTTTCTTCTTTGATAGTTATGTCTTCATGAAAATACATTGTGCAACCTACAATAAGCCCCAAACCAATTTGCCCTATCACTTTAAATTTTCCAGCAAGACCTTCTTTATCTTTTCTTTTGATTTTTAAATAATCATCTGTAAAACCAATAGCCCCCATCCATAATGTCGTTATTATCAACAGGATCACATAAATATTATCCAGTTTTGCAAAAAGCAATACCGGAACCAGTGTAGCAAGAATTATTATAATCCCTCCCATTGTTGGAGTTCCTGCTTTTTGAGCCTGCCCTTCCAATCCAAGTTCCCGAATACTTTCTCCCATCTGCTTTTTCCTAAGAAAATTTATGATTCGCTTACCATATATTGTAGAGATCAATAATGACACAATAATTGCCACAGCAGCTCTAAAAGTGATAAACTGAAACAATGATGCCCCAGGAAACTGGTATTCATTTTCTAGATATTGAAATAAATAATATAACATATGTATAGTTACTTTTTTCCTACTCTTCTAAAGGAAGATGGGAAAGGGGTTATTTACCAAGTTTTTTTAATTCTTCTTTTACAATTTCAAAATCATTAAAATCAATTCGTTCACCATTGGTTTCCTGATATGTCTCATGACCTTTTCCTGCTATTAAAATAATATCGTCCTGTTCAGCTAATTGACAGGCAGTTCTAATTGCTTGTTTTCTATCGGTGATAGACAATATTTTTTTATAATCCTGAGGCTCAACACCTCTTTCTATATCTTCAACAATCTTCTGTGGATTTTCTGTTCTTGGATTATCACTGGTTAAAACCACTTTATCACTTAATTTTGCAGCAATATTACCCATAACAGGTCTTTTCATTTTATCCCTATCTCCTCCACAACCCACTACAGTAATAAGGGTTTCATTCTTTGTCCTTATATCCCCTATGGTTTCTAATACATTCTTCAGAGCATCTGGGGTATGCGCATAATCTACTATCGCGGTAATTTTATGATCAGAAACTAAATACTGAAACCTTCCACTCACACTTTCCAAATCACTTAACAACTGTAATGTTTCTAATGTTTCTAAACCCAATAGTTCTGCTGTTCCAAAAATTGCCAATAAATTATATGCATTAAAACTTCCTATAAGTTTTGTCCATACTTCATTATCATTTAGTTTTAGCAATAATCCTCCTAAACTATTTTCTAAAATTTGACCTCTGAAATCTGCATATGATTTCAATGCATAACTATATTGTTTTGCATTGGTATTCTGAAGCATAAAAGCTCCATTTTTATCATCTTTATTCACCAAAGCAAAAGCTTTAGATCCCAATTCATCAAAGAACACTTTTTTCACATCCCGATACTCTTTGAAGGTATTATGATAATCCAAATGATCGTGAGATAAGTTCGTAAAAATCCCTCCTTGAAAAACCAATCCGGCGGTGCGTTTTTGATGTATACCATGTGAGCTAACTTCCATGAAACAATACTCTACACCGGTATCATTCATCGTTCTTAAATATCTATTTATAGTCAAAGAATCCGGAGTAGTATGTGTTGCCTTATACTCTGTACCATCCACAAGGATTTTTACTGTAGATAACAAACCTACTTTATAACCTGCTTTCTTAAAAAGTTGATATAAAAGCGTAGCTACTGTAGTTTTTCCATTAGTCCCTGTTACCCCTACAAGTTTTAGATTTTCTGATGGCATATCAAAATAATTAGCAGCCATCAACGCTAATGCTTTTTTTGCATCGTCCACCTGAACATAAATCACTCCTCCAACAAAAAACGCTGGCATTTTCTCACAAACGATTGCAACTGCTCCTTGATTAATTGCTTTCTCTATATATTCATGCCCATCGGTTAGTGTTCCCTTTATAGCAACGAACACATCATCCCGACCAACTTTTCGTGAATCAAACTCAATCTTCTCAATATTAGTTGTTGTATTTCCAACAACTACATTGATCGCAACCTTATATAAAATATCCTTTAGCTCTTTCACGATAATTCTAATCTGATAGTCTGATTTGTTTTTATTTTTGCTCCCGGTTCTATAGATTGCCTATTCACCTTACCAATTCCTTTGATTTCTACTCTTAATCCCATATTCTCTAGAAGAGAAATTGCATCCATTGCAGGCATTCCTTTTACATTAGGCATAATAGTTTTATACTTTTGCGCCTTCTGAAAATACCCTTCATAACTTTTCTTTACGATCTTGCTCTCTTTAGCTACAGCTGACACTTCATCTACAACAGGAACATCATTATACACTTTTAATGCAATTTTTTTAAAAACCGGAGCCGCTACAATATTTCCGTAATACCCTTTTTCTTTATTAGGTTTATGTATTACTACAATACAAGAATATCTAGGGTCTTCTACTGGAAAATACCCCGCAAAAGAAGAGATATATTCACGCTCCTTATCTTTTCCATAATTACCCCAGCAGGTCCCTGTTTTTCCCGCTATCTGAAAGTTCTCCACCTGAATATTATCTGCTGTTCCCCTTAGCACAACATTTTTCATCATCTCCTGTACTATTTTTGCAGTTTCCTTAGAACATATTGCAGGATTCAATATTTCTTTATTAAATTTTTCTTTCGTTTTATCCCAAGCTCTTACTTCTTTTATAAATCTGGGTTTTACCATTTCTCCATCATTTGCAATCGCATTGTAAAAAGCCAATGTTTGTAACGGTGTAAAGGCAACTCCATATCCATGTGCCATCCACGGTAGTGTAGTTCCATACCAATCTTTATCTCCCGGATAAGGGATTTTGGGTTTTCCTTCTCCTTTAATAGACAAGCCTAAAGTTTTGTGCAACCCCATATTCATTAATCGATTCACAAATTTCTTAGGGTCATTTTTATAATTCTCATCAATAATTTTAGCAAAAGCCGTGTTTGAGGATAACTCAAATGCTTTTGCCGCAGATATCTTCCCATAACCACCCCATTTAGAGTCTTTTACAACTCTATCATAAAACCTCACCCTACCATTTTCTGTATCTACTACATAACTAGAATCTATGACTTTATCTTCCAATGCCGCAACCATGGTCATTAGCTTAAAAGTAGATCCCGGCTCATGAGATTCTCCAACCGCATAGTTTAATTTTTCGTAATACTTTCCTGATTTCGTTCTTCCAAGATTAGATATTGCTTTTATTTCTCCCGTTTTAGTCTCCATAACTACTACGGTTCCATGTTCTGCTTCAAATTTTTCCAACTGTGCTAACAATGCATGATGGGTAATATCCTGAACATTAACATCTATAGTAGAAATTACATCATAACCATCTTGTGGCTCTACTTCATTCGCATCTCCTATTGGTTTCCATTGGTTTTTGGCTATCTTTTGCTTTCTTCTCTTACCTTCCTTTCCCCTTAAGAAAGGCCCGTATGCACCTTCTAAACCTACTCTGGTATAATAACCTTGATCATCTCTGCGCTCATACCCCACTGTTCTTTCGGCTATTTTGCCAATAGGATGTTCTCGTATGGTTCGTTGTTCGACAATCAATCCTCCACGATTTGCTCCATATTTGAATAATGGAAATTTCTTAACCCTTATATATTGAGAATATCCCATATTCCTTCTAATCAGAAAATATCGATTCTTATTATCTCTTGCTTTTCTCAGCACCTTATCGTAATACTCAGAAGATTTCCCAAATTCATTAGAGAGTGCTGCAGACAATCCATTAATATTTTCTCTAAAATCCTTATCAGTCACTGTAACAGCATCAAATCGAATATCATACTTAGGTACAGAAGTTGCTAACAAGTTTCCTTTGCTATCATATAAATTTCCTCTGTTTGCTGGTATATCAAATGTTTTAAAGACACGTTGTTCTGCCTTAGCTCTATACATATCTCCTTCTACAAACTGTATATCCACGAGTTTTACAATAACCAATATCGCAAAGATGAACATGCACCCTGCGATGAAATATAACCTGTTTAATATGTTTTTATCTTTTATTGCCAAAACAATATTACTCTTTTACAATTATTTTTTTTGGTGGTTCGGTTGGTCTTTTGATCCCCTTTACAGTCATCTTTTCAATTACAGATGACTCCATCTTAAGCTGCATTAGCTCAGTCCTTCCATCTACAAATTGTGTTCTTAATTCCTTTACTTCATTATTCAATTTTGCAATTTCATGAACTTTACTTTCTGCATTATGAGAGCTTGCTATCATAATGATTGCCAAGAAAGAGAGAAAGAGTAGCATCCTCCAATTCTTAATTGCATCATCTGCAATTAGAAATTTACCTTTTAATATGTCATAAATTGTTTGCTTCAACTACTGTGTTTATTTCTATTTATTTCCAACTCTTTCTCCAACTCTTAGTTTAGCACTCCTTGCCCTGTTATTCTTTTTAATTTCTGCTTCTGTTGGGATTATAAGTCCATTTACTTTTTTAAACGGCACCGATACATTACCATACATATCTTTTTCCGGTTCTCCTTCGAACAACCCATTTCTTATATACCTTTTTACTAATCGATCTTCCAAAGAATGATATGATATCAAACTTACCCTACCTCCTTCTTCCAATAATTCTTGAGTTTGTTTCAGAAACTCCTTAAGCACTTCTATTTCTTGGTTTACTTCGATTCTTATTGCTTGATATATTTGTGCCAGTATTTTGTGTTCTTTATGCTTCACCAAAAAAGGACTTAACACCTCTTTTAATTCTATACTTGTTTTAATAGGATTGTTTTCTCTTGCTCCTATTATTGCTCTGGCAAGTTTTGGGGCATTCCGTAACTCTCCGTATTGCGAAAACATGTTTCTTAAACCCAATTCATCATATTCATTAATTACATGATAAGCAGACAACTCGCCTTTTTGATTCATTCTCATATCTAAATCAGCCTCGAAACGTGTAGAAAAGCCTCGTTCGGCTACATCAAATTGATGTGATGAAACGCCGAAATCTCCAAGAATGCCATCTACTTTTCGCACCCCATGAAACCTAAGAAAACGTTTGATAAATCTAAAATTCTCACTTATCAGTAAAAACCTATCGTCATCAATTGCATTAGACAATGCATCCTGATCTTGATCAAATGCATATAATCTTCCTTCTGACCCCAATCTCCTTAATATCTCTCTAGAATGCCCTCCTCCTCCAAAGGTCACATCTACATATATCCCATCTGGTTTTATAGCAAGACCATCCACCGTCTCTTTAAGCAAAACCGGATTATGATATTCAGTCTGTTCCATCTTTTTTTCTATTCGATTCAATAATAGATACTAGTTCCCCAACTAATATTACTTAATCAATACTTATTTCGTCATCAAAACCCATTACCTCTTCTGCCAAATCCGCAAAATCTTCAGTAGCATCATCAATAGCTTTTTCATACTGATCTTTATCCCAAACTTCGATGATATTAACTGCGGATGACAACACCAATTCTTTTGTTATTCCTGCAAAACTCACCAAATCTTTAGGTATTAATAAACGACCTGTTGCATCGATTTCGATCATTTTAACCCCTGCTGTAAACTTTCTTATAAAATCGTTATTCTTTTTTTTAAACCTATTTAACTTATTCATCTTTTGCATCAAAAGATTCCATTCTTGCATTGGATATAACTCCAAGCAAGTTTGAAAAACAGATCTTTTTAGCACAAACCCTTCTTGCAATACTGGAGAAAGCTGTTTTTTAAACGCAACAGGCAACATTAAACGCCCTTTTGCATCAGCTTTACACTCGTATGTACCTATAAGATTTACCACCTTTTTTTTATAAAACATGTTTAAATTAGTCAAATATATTGAAAAAATTACCACTTTTTACCACAATCTACCACATTGTTAATAAGTTGTAAGCAGAAGTAGCACTAAAAAACATTAAAAAATTACGGTTTTCCGTTTCGAAAACACAAGTGATTCCCTCTAAAATATTGGTTTTGACCTATTCATGATCGAAATAAAAGAACTGTCAAAAAAATCTATTAAAATCATTACCTTACTATTGATAAAAAATCATCAAACTAATTATGAAAATGCTATATTTGCTTTTAATTCTTGTAAGAAGTATTAATGAAGCACGAATTAAAAAAAGACGGTAAATTTAGCTATCTAGAACTTGGGGAAGGAACACCAATCGTTATTTTACACGGATTGATGGGTGGTTTGAGCAACTTTGATGGTGTAGGCTCCTATTTTCCTGAAAACGGATATAAAATATTGATACCAGAACTTCCATTATACACGATGCCTCTGATTAAAACCAGTGTTGGCACTTTTGCTAAGTACCTTAAAGATTTTATTGATCAATTAGGGTATAAAGAAGTGATTCTACTTGGTAATTCTCTTGGTGGACATATCGGGCTTTTATGTACTAAAATGTTTCCTGAAAAAGTAAAAGCATTAGTTATTACTGGAAGCTCCGGTCTTTACGAAAGTGCAATGGGCGAAAGTTATCCTAAACGAGGTGATTATGAATACATTAAAGCCAAAGCTGAAAATGTATTTTATGATCCGGAAATTGCTACTAAAGAAATTGTTGACGAAGTCTACGCAACGGTTAATGATCGAAACAAATTGATTCGAACATTGGCTATTGCCAAAAGTGCTATCCGTCATAATATGGCTAAGGACTTACCAAACATGAAGAATCCAACCTGTATTATCTGGGGTAAAAACGACAATGTTACACCTCCTGAGGTTGCGGATGATTTTAATAGATTACTCCCAGATTCCGACCTTTATTGGATTGATAAGTGTGGCCATGCAGCAATGATGGAACATCCGGATGAATTTAATAAAATTTTACACTCTTGGTTTCAAGAACGTAATATCTAATAAACCTTATTGTATTTATGAAAATTAACAGCGCTGAATTTGTTATTAGCAACAGCGATGTTGCGAAATGTCCAAAAGATAAGCTACCAGAATATGCTTTTATAGGAAGATCCAATGTCGGAAAATCTTCTTTGATTAATATGCTGACTGAAAGAAAAAGTCTTGCTAAAATTTCTGGAAAACCAGGAAAAACACAATTGATTAATCATTTTATCATTAATAAAAACTGGTTTTTAGTTGATTTACCTGGATATGGATATGCCAAAGTTTCTAAATCAACAAAAAAAGTATTTCAAAAATTTATTACTTCATACTTTTCTAAACGATCACAGCTTGTTTCTGCATTTGTATTAGTAGATTGTCGTCATGAACCTCAAAAAATTGATTTAGAATTCATGCAGTGGTTAGGCGAAAATCAAATCCCCTTTTCTGTCATTTTTACAAAAGCGGACAAACTCACCAAAACAAAACTCCCCATACAAATAGAACTGTATATTAATAAGATGCTTGAGTATTGGGAGGAAATGCCAACGTATTTCATCACCTCATCATCCTCTAAACTGGGAAAAGATGAAGTCCTAAATTATATCCAAGAGATCAATACGCAAATTGCTAATTCTTAATCCAACTTTTCCTCTAAAGCCTTTATTAAATCCTCAATTGTTTGGGTTAATCTTAACTGTTCTGCATCCAAAATAACATCGAAACCATTCATTTTATTCTCTAAAATAATTGGGAATCGAAATGTTTTATATGCTTCACCTTTGAATGTTGCTAAAAAATCATTTTTATACCGAAACCTAAATACATGATCTACACCTTCTCTATACTCTCTCCAAGCCTTTTTTTCTAAGAAATTTCCATGTGTCAAACTGCAAAGATCACACGAATACGTGGTCGGACTAATAATCTTATGTGCAATATCAATATATTTATTTAAAAAATTCGAATCTGCATTATACACAAAAAGCAATTCTCTTTTCAATATTTTTATTTTTTCACAAAAAATCCTGTTCTATTTTTGTTTTAAATCTAATTTTTCGGCAAAATAATCACAAAAATCTTTCATCGTTGCTGACATTTTTTCATCCTGTGTTGCTCTATGAAATGTATCACTCATAGACACTAAAGTTTGATGAAAAAATATTTTCATTTCATCAACAGGCATATCCTTAGTCCATAAATCTATCCTAAGACTTTCTTTATTTTTAGGATCCCAAACAGACAATAACATTGCCTTGGTTTCTTCATTCTCTATCCCACCATCTTTTGCAGTCCAATGTAATTTCTCCGGAACTTTATTTTCATCAAGCTCAATTTCTATTTTGATTTCGGAAGTATTTTTATCTGGCATTATCTTTTAGGTTTATATTTTGAGGCATTAAAAATTGTTTCTGCATCAGTCATTAATAATTGCCGCAAAGATACATTGTTATTTTTCATATATGAAGCTACAATCTTCCATCCTATATATTGACCTATTCTATCTACAGATTCTTGATCAATTTCTTCTAAATAAAATTTAGAAAAAGGAGCAGGATAAAGAAATCTCGGTGATAAATCAGGATCTGTACTGTACAATAACTGTTTATCTACAAAATATCGCCATATTTCTTCTTCATTTTCTTCAGCCCACATATACTCTTTCTCCATATATCCCATTTTTTGAGCCTCCGAAAAATTTGACAAGAATAGGCTTTTTAGATAGATTTCTTTTCCATAATATATCATATTTGCCAGAAAAGTTCTATTCTTAGGAAGCTCTACCAGTTGTTTTGCATACATTGTCGCAATATCCGGTACTATACGTTCTCTAATAAAGTTTTTCTTTAGGTACGCCTGTATGCCATCATAAAAATAATGATCTCTTCCTAAATATGTATCTAAAGAAATGATTAACAAATCATCCGAAACCACTATTTTTCGACGATAATCTACATCAGAAGTAATTGTTATAACTCTCGGCATAGTAACTTCCGGAAAATAATACTTTATATGTTGCAATAGAGTCTTTATTTTTTCTTTTTCGTCAGTAAAATTATTATAAACTTTTTCTACTTCTCTATTAATCTCTAATTGCAATGTATCTGAGGCTTTCTTAAGCCACACGCTATCAGGAAATCTATTTGGAAATAAAAACGGATATTGTTTCTTTACATTCTCAAAATTCTCTGGTGTGAGATCTGCAAAAACTCTATCAAAACGCTCAATACCAATCTGGACTGGTATTTTTGCTATTTCCTTTTCTATATCACTTTCCTTTCCGCAAGAACATATAACACAAAAAACAAAACCAATTATTACATACTTTATAGTGTTCATCTTAATATCTCGATATTTATACAAATAATCATCCATACCCCTTAACGCTTTCTTTTTTTTTTAATTTTACCGCAGCAAAGTTACTATTCTTATAGTATCTTTATGTAGGATTGACATTTATTCTAAAAACATATAATTTATAAACGAAGAGCATCATGAAAACAGAAAAAGTAATTGATCATATCGTAAACTGGCTAACAGACTATGCTACAAAAGCTAATATTCAAGGTTTTGTTGTAGGGATTAGTGGCGGAATCGATAGTGCGGTTACCTCTTCTTTATGCGCTAAAACTGGTTTTAAAACTTTATGTGTCGAAATGCCAATTCATCAAGCGCCAAGTCATGTTACCAGAGCTCAAGAGCATATTTCTCAATTAAAAACTAGGTTTAAAAATGTAGCTGATACTAGAATTGATCTTACACCTGTTTTTGAAGAGTTTAAAAATGTAACCCCTAAAAACGAAAATCAAAACCGACTTAACTTAGCCTTAGCTAATACACGTGCCAGATTAAGAATGACATCATTATATTATCTAGCTGGATTACATGGCTACTTAGTTGCAGGTACTGGAAATAAAATTGAAGATTTTGGTGTAGGTTTTTATACTAAATATGGTGATGGTGGCGTTGATATAAGTCCAATTGCTGATTTACTAAAAAGTGAAGTGTATGAAGTAGGAAAAGCATTAGGAGTTCCTGATTCTATACAAGTTGCAGTTCCGACAGACGGGTTATTCGGAGATAGCAGAAGTGATGAAGATCAAATTGGAGCGAGTTATGATGAATTAGAATGGGCTATGAAAATGCAGGAAAAAGGAAAAAATATTAATGATTTTACGGGTAGAGAACTAGTGGTTTTTAAGATCTATTCTAGATTAAATGCCGTAAATCAACATAAAATGACTCCTATTCCAGTGTGCAAAATACCTTTTAATCTATTATAACTAACCTTTTATCGATAATTTAACAAAAAAAAGCTTACAACTATTAGTTCTTAGTAATTTTGTAATTAGTTAAATATCAGTTTTTACCCCTAGAAATGTTAACCCTGAATTTAAAAATTAACATTATCAACCGTAAACAAGAATGACAAACGTATTAATCGCAGATCATCATCCTATTACAAGAAAAGGGATCGTATCGTTACTTAGAAACTCAGAAGATTTCGAAATCACTGGAAAAGTAAGTAATGGAAACGAAATGTATGATATTTTGAAAACTAATACTCCTGATGTACTCATTATGGAGCTAGACTTACCGCAAATTAACGGTATAATGGCTTTGCGAACCATTAAAAAAGAATTTACTGGAATTAAAGTAATTATCTTTAGCTCTCACCCAGAAGAAATGTACGCATTAAGCGCTATTAAAGCTGGGGCTTCTGCTTATTTATCAAAAACTGTTGCTACCAAAACACTAAAAAAAGCTATAGAGCGTGTTGCTCGTGGAGGAATTTATCTAAATGATAATCTAACTCAGCAATTGGCTAATGGAAATACTAGTGAAAATAACATGGTGGTAAAATATAAAAAGCTTTCTTCAAGAGAAATCGAAGTATTGAATTTATTATCCTCCGGAAAACGGAATAAAGATATTGCCAGTACATTATCGATCAACGAGAAAACCGTGAGTACCTACAAAACGAGACTACTAAAAAAGCTTAAAGTGGATAATCTTGCAGATTTGATTCACCAATCAAGATTATTGCATATTAATTAAATAACACGATTTAATTTACGATATAATAATTTTTTGAGGGTTTGATAATCTCTTATATCTTCTAAAATATTTAAGTTACTTTCTAAACTTTGGGCTTTCACTTCTTGTGAAAGCTCATCGATTTTTTTATTGATTAAATACCTCCTTAAATTAAGTATCGTATCAGAGACGTATTGAGAAACGGTATGTTTTTTTTGTTTTACATGAATTTCTTTATCATCCCATCTATGCAATGAATGCTGATCTTCATCCATCATGATTTCTGTAATTTCGTAGGCAATCTCTGGAGGCACTTGATTTATAAAATACTCTATTTTAAACTCGTCTTGCTGATTTAACTGATCGATTAAAACTTTATACACACTTTTAAAAGTAGTATGGGTAAATTCTATCTCATCTTCTTGTAGATCTAAGAATATTTTCTCAAAAACTTTGGCAGTATATAGTTCTGGTTCTAAAAAAAGATCTCCACTTTCATTTTCTTTCATAATAAGATCTTCAAACTCTTCTTCATGATCTCCATAAAACAGTAAAATTTCAATGATTTTCTTTTCAAGAATATTTTGCTCATTAATTTTAGGGCCTTTTTGAACCTCAGGTTTTACAAGTTCTAACGGTTTTTCTGCCTTCCTACCTTTCTTTCGCTGATCCTTTACATCCACATTTCGGATTTGCGCTAGGGTATCGAAGAGTACATCTTCTGAGATATCCATAATACGAGAGCACTCTTGCACATATACTTCTCGCTTAATTACATCAGGAATTTTAGATATACTTGTTACCATATCCCTAATCAACTCAGCTCTTTTCACAGGGTCATTATTAGCTTCTTTTTGCAAAAAAGAAGCTTTAAATCTAATAAAGTCCTGAGAATTGCCACTTAAATAATCCGTTAATTCTTCTAAAGTATTTTGTTTTGCAAAACTATCAGGATCTTCCCCATCCGGAAAACTACAGACCTTAACATTCATTCCCTGCTCGAGAATCAGATCAATTCCTCGGATTGATGCGCGCATTCCGGCTGCATCTCCATCAAACAATACCGTAATGTTTTTAGTAAGCCTATTAATCAATCGTATTTGATCTGATGTCAAAGCAGTTCCTGATGAAGAAACCACATTAGCAATACCTGATTGATGAAATTGAATCACATCTGTATATCCTTCTACTAGAAAACAATTATCTTCTTTAGCAATGGATTGTTTTGCATAATTAATCCCATAAAGCACTTTACTTTTATGGTATATATCACTTTCTGGTGAGTTAAGGTATTTTGCGGCTTTTTTATCATTTGTTAAAATTCTCCCACCAAAACCTAAGACCCGCCCAGACATCGATTGTATCGGAAACATTACCCTGCCTTTAAAACGATCAAATTGTTTTTCTTCTTTAACAATCGTTAGCCCTGTTTTCTCCAAAAATTCCAGCTGATACCCTTTCTTAATTGCTTCTGATGTAAAAGCATCCCAAATATCTAGAGAATATCCTAGTCCAAACTTTTTAATGGTATCCTCCGTAAAACCTCTTTCCTTAAAATAGGTTAGCCCTATCGCTTTTCCTTGCTCAGTTTTATGTAATGTATTTTGAAAATATGTATTCGCAAACTCACTAACAAGATACATACTTTCTCGTTCATCTGCCTGCTGTTTCTGTTCATCAGTTTGTTCGGTTTCTTCTATCTCAATATTATACTTTTTAGCGAGGTATTTTATAGCTTCAGGATAAGTAAAATGTTCATGCTCCATCAGAAAGGCAACTACATTCCCTCCTTTACCACTCGAAAAATCTTTCCAAATTTGTTTAACTGGAGAAACCATAAAAGAAGGGGTTCTCTCCTCACTAAAAGGGCTTAATCCTTTAAAATTACTACCTGCTTTTTTTAATTGTACAAAATCCCCGATCACTTCCTCTAACCTGGCAGTTTCGAATACAGTATCTATAGTAGATTTATGGATCATTAAGCAATCGTTATATGGTTACACAGTGAACTAGCAAAAATACTATATTTCATCTGTTTATTTATTATTGAATAGAAAAGTTGGGGCATAAAAAAAGACCAACATCTATGATACCAGTCTTAATAATGCCTACCTTATTAACACAAACAATATTCCTTTTGATTTCACTCGTTTTAGGTGATTTTTGTTTTTTATTGATTAATACCCTCATTTTGAATTTAATCAACTACCGCGGAGCAAGCTGACTAAATATACTTACGAAACCATCATTTCCTTTTCAAGGCAAGCCTTGAGTAAATTATACCATACATAAAAAATTAAGCCCGTTTTGTTATGTATTAGAAAATCTACTACATCTTTGCGCTATTGCAAATACTGACGCTACACTTGATTTTTTAATGTAACAGTAGCCCTTTCGATATGCTCAGGGTAAACTGCTACAATGTAATTTAAGAAAACTAAAATATTTATAGAGTCACAAATCTTCATAACGAGATTCTAACCGGATTAAAATAAAAGATTTTTTTGTGTCTTAATCTCGAAAAAAAGGCCGCCCATTACGGACAGCCTTTCTTGCTTTAAAGTAAAACTATAACAAATCAAGATTTTTTATTACTTTTTAATAAAACTTCTTGTTACTAAAATTTCGTTTTTTTCTGACCTGAATCTAATAAAATATGTTCCCGTCGGAAGATCCGAAACATTAATTTGTTTTTTCGCGCCTTGATTACTGATCTCTCTTACCAATTGACCATACATAGAAAAAATCTTTACATTATCCATTGAATTATTACCGGTAGACACATTTATAACCCCATCTACAGGATTAGGATATATCTTAAACATTTCTTTGTCTTCAGCATCTAAACCGCTTAATTTAAATGTTTCTAATCGCACCTCGGTTCCTTCTACGCAGAAATCCGTAACATCCGAACTGGTAAACTCCCCTCCAGAAGCTATCTCGCCTGCTACGCTGGATAAAGTATAAGAGCCATTACCATAATCACAACATATCCCATCTCCGAATGTATCTGAAATTGTAAACGTATAGGTACCTGATGTAAGACCACTAATTGTTTCTGAAACCGTAGATCCTACTGCAGAAGAATAACTTTCAGATGCTACAACAGTACCACCAGAATTAGTTATTGTCCATGAGGTTTCTTGAGGAAAATCATCAAAAGTAATATTTAATGTAAGATCTCCAGTAGCACAATTATCAACTGTACCTCCAGTAGATAGTTCTACATGATCAATAGCCGCATCTGCTCTCCAAGTACTCCCTGTAAGGCGATTAAATCTCAACTGTAATCCAGAACCTAAATATGCAGAAAGATCAATAGTGGCTGTTTGCCAAGAGTTTCCTTGATTACCTGTTCTATTCCAAACACTTGCCCAGGTTACTCCTTCATCATTACTAGCTTCTAAGTCTAATGTTCCAAAATTACCAGAGCCATACATGTGATATTGAAATGTAAATACTGCAGAAGTCGCATCATTAAGGTCAAAACAAGGAGAATTAAGGATAGCTCTTTTATCTGGATAGCCGGTTCCATTTCCTGATGCTTCAACATATATATAATTTGATCCATCAACCGCACTAGATGGTCCAGTACGATTAGAAGGTGTACCATTGGCATCTATTACCCAATCTAAATCATCTTCTGAATCCTGAGTCCACGCTCCAAGACCACTTTCGAAACTTTCACTATAAGGTGCCACTAATCCATTAAGGCATCCAGGGCCTGTAGTACTTTCTAAAGTCGTTACACTAACAGTATTACTTGCTGGAGATTGATTATTCGATGCATCTTTTGCTATCACAAAGAAAGAGTATGTTGTTTCAGGCGTTAATCCAGTGATTGTCGCGCTTGTTCCTATAACGGTAGTAACCACAGTTCCATCTTGATATATATCATATCCTGTAACTCCTACATTGTCAGTAGAAGCATCCCAACTTAAAGTTGTTTCCCTAGCTGTAGTATTAGATGCCGTAAGATTACCTGGAGTTGTTGGAGCTTCTTCATCAACAATTTCTGGTTCAATTCTAAATGCCACTACATGACTTTTTCTTACATCTGGAGAAGGTCCCTTCATATATTCTGAAATATGCCAGAAAGTCGTATCATCCAATGGATCAATCGTCATTTGTCCATAATCTCCGTAGCGTCCGTCGGATCTATTATTTTGAGCATCACCGTCTGCAGAAACTTCTTCAACAACAGTCATCGTTCCTAATGGATCACCTGCCAATCTTCCTGTATAGCGCAAAGATGTATATACATTACTACTCACTACTGTATATGCTAGTCCGATATTACCTTGTCCATCTTGCGCAATACTACCACAGAAAGCACTAAGACCATCAGGTTGTACATAAGTACCTTCTTGATAAATCGTCCAAGGTTGTCCATCTCCTGTCTGTCTCAGTTCGTACCAACGAATTCCTGCCAAGCTATCAGTACCATCTAAGTCTACAACAAAATTTAATACAATTGAATTATGAGTACCAAAACGTCTATAGTTTGTCATATACATCATTGTTGCCTGAAGGGCATCAATATCTGGTCCACTGCCTGGTTCATCCAAATTCTGGAATGAACCTCCGTCAAATACACTATCGAATGGTGCCGTGCTAATTTCTTGTGGTTGTGAAATAGTAGAATTACTTGGAGTAGTCCAATCCACATTGGTTGTCCACACCTTTAAATGATCTGTAGCAATCCCAGTCCAACTATCGTCCTGAAGATATATGATTGAATGCCCTACCCCTACCGGTGGTAAATTAGGCCCTGTAGAGTTCGATCCACCTGGACTATAAAACCCATTGGTTAATGCACCTGGTAAGGGAAACCCTATTAATTGTGCATTAACATCACCTATTAGCATTTTATCTCTTTCTACTGCGAATACTACATCATTACTCGCTGGATTGTTTTGATCCTTATTTGCAGTAATATAATATCCATCACTCCAGATTGATAATTTTTCGTAATCCGGAAATGAGCTTGTATTAAATCTATAGGTATACCATCCATCATTTACAGGATCTGATCCCTGACATACAGCGATAAGAAATCCATTTGGAGTATTACTGAACTCCATTATAATAAATCTATCTGCATAGTTATCATATACCACAATAGGATCCCCTAAGGTTTCTCCCGGAAATATTGTCCCTAGAGAAGCTTCTGGAACTAAAACATTTCCCGATCTATCCAGAATTCCAAATCCAGAATTAAATGCATATACATAATGATTAGGGCCAATTGCTCCTGTAGCATCATTTAGTACTGTACCAACATGTGCATCAAAAGAAGCAACGGGAGGAGCTATAGCTCTTTGGGCAGTATTTTTTTGCTGAAGCCTAAGTGGATCCCCATTTTTAGGAAACCCTTTTCCAGGAACTACAGTATTGGTTCCTCTTCGCTTAGGTGGGGCTACATGTTCAAGACCTTTTGCTGCAATTATATTTTGCATTTTAGAGAGTGCAGGGATTTCTCTCATATATGCTGCTTTATCCGTTAAACTGGCTTTGTGAGATCTTTCTTGTGCGAATAAGCAACAGCTACATAGCATAAACATTGCTACGAAATAAAAATTTGTTTTCATATATCTAAAATTTGGTTAACAGTTTTGCAATTAAAAATCGTTTTTAATACATGCCATAGTTTAGTTAATCTATGACTTGCATATATAACGTAGGAGGAATACAAGCTGAGTTACCATAAAACCTGGTTTCATTTCTTTAAATATATATTTTTTAATAACGAATAAAAAAAAACAATTGTCATAATTTACTTACATTCAAATGTTTACTACAAAACCTTAAGGTTTTTAAGGTTATTAAGTAATTTAAAAATATCTTATCTATTGAAAACAACCAGGGATATGATAAGATTTAAAAATGTAATCTTACTATAGTATTTTAATGGGATATATTGTAAGAAAAGGTCAGTAAGCCTTTACTTACAATTTAAAAAGAGTTATAAAGTATACAACTCTTTTTAAATTGATTTTTAATATTAACTGATTACTACTTGTCATCAATTACATAAACTTATTCTTCATTAGGCAGATTTTTCCAATTTTTTATTAGAAATTTAAAATACTTATTGAATTTTTAAAGGTCAAAACGCAATCCCAAAGACACATTATTCTGATCAATCAGTGCATTTTTGAAAATAGGAGATAAATCATATTTTATATATGCGGACATATCTCCAAAACCAATATATGAACTCAATCCATAAATCAGATCACTCGTATTATAATCTCTCTTGATTTTATCTTTAACTCCATTTCCATTTTCTTTATATTTTAGCTTCTGTCGGGTACTAATATTTACCCCAACATACCCTCCTATTCCAATTTTAAATTTATTTGCTGTATAGTACCTAATCTTTTTTTCTGTTGCAGTCACTTTTGATGCTCCAAATTCTATATGCACAGGAGTTACCAAATGATCTATTCTAAACTTAGATTTATCAAGTTCGACTCTAAATTCCTCTAATTCCGTTTGATTACCATTTTCAACAAAATATCTATTCTTGGTAGGCTTTAAACCATTTGACATATAAGAAACACCATATTTGATTCTCGCAAAATTAGTATTCTTGAAAATTCTTGTTTTCCATGCCCACCCAATTTCAAAAAACCTACTTCCTCCAATTTTATAATCGGAATCATTTAATGACTGCCCATTTATCAAAGCGTTATTAAAACCAAATGCTACTACTACATCCCAAGTCGTCCGTACATCATACTGTATTACTTTATCATCATCGTGGGTAATTTTCATCCCAAATAAAGTAATATCATCATTCCCCGATTCTATTGTTTCGATTCCATTTCGCTCTAATAATGCTATTCTATTCTCAAGAATAGCAATTCTATTTTCTATATTGAGAGCATGTTTCTTGGCTACAACTTCTTTGAGGCGTTGTGCTTCTTCATTCGTTATTTCACTTGTAACCAATCTTTCATTAATATCTTCTACCTCTTTTTTAAGTGCTTCTTTTTCTGATTCAATTACTTGCGTTTTTTGTTTTTTTAATTGTTCAATTTTATCTTTGTTTGTTTGATTTTGTGCACATAAAATCTGAACACTAAGTGTTATCATCGTGCATACGACGTATACTATAACTATTTTCATTTGTTATTGGATTTAAACAATCATTTTTTCCCTTTCTGAGCAATGTCTTTGGATTATGCAATCATATTTTAGGCTGAATGCTAATCATTTTTTTAGTGATTAAGCGAATTTTCTAAATTCTAATATAATAGACTACAAAGCTTTTTCACACAACCTAATGACATCGCTTTTATTGAAAGGTATACCATTTCTGACTTAAAACTACAGGCTAAAAATTTGCTTTTTTTTAAAACCAGAACTGGTATTCATGATTGGTAATTGATTGATGAATATTTTTTAATTATCTCTCTCTACTACGGATGCTTTTATCTTATAGAAACCAGATTTAAGCGCTTCAAAAACTTGTTTCTTAAAAGATTCATCTAGCTTTGATTCTACGTCTAGAAGCAATGCTGATGCACTCACCGTATTTGTTTTTAATATTTGTTCTGTTGTAATATCCTGTTGTGCTTTACGCAATAACTCATCCACTTCTGCATTCGTAACTTCTGTATTATTCCTCTCTAAATCTTCAACTTGAGTCAAAATATCAGCTATTTTCTCTTGTATGATTGAATTATTATTCTTCAAAAAACGTCTTAATGTATTTTCTTTTTCTTGTGGTTTAACAATAATAGTTTCTTCAGCTGTCTCTGCTATCATTGATTCCTTTATAGATTTCTTATCAATCTTCCTTTTTCTTTCCTTTACCAACACAGTAATTTGTTCTTTCTTAGAGGCTACATTTCTTTTATGTAGAAGATTATTCTTAGTAGTAGCACTTTCAGTTGCTTTCTGATTTTTTTCTTTTTCAATTTTTAGTATCTCATCTTCCACTTGCTCAAAAACAACTCGTTCATCTTCTTTAACAACTTCACTATCCTTATCAGTATCCACAAGCTCTGCGTCTGGTACTATTAACTTTGTACTAGAGTTAATAAAAATGGATGTCAATATTATAATACCTATAATACTGGCAGCTACACCTAATTGCCAATACTTTTTAGCCCTTTTTTGACCTTCTTGATCCGCTAACATATATTCCAACTTCTCCCAAGATCCTTTTGTAGGCTTTATGGTACGTTGCTCCAACCGCTGCTTTATATCTTCTTCAAAATTTAATGGCGCCATTACACATATTATTTTGTTCATTAACTTTTTGCTGCAACATCTTTCTAGCTTTAAAAAGTTGAGATTTGGAAGTACCCTCACTAACATTCAACATTTTTGCTATTTCATTATGCTTGTACCCTTCTATGGCATATAGAATAAATACCATTCTATATCCTATGGGTAGATCATCTATTAATTGCTGAATTTGATCAATCTCAAATTTTGTATTAATATTATTCCACGACTCTTCTTTATAACTTACTATATCTTCTGTAAAAAAGATTTGTTTTTCTTTTCTTAAAAAAGTTATAGATTCATTAACCATTATTCTTCTTATCCATCCTTCAAAACTTCCTTGGAAATTAAATTGTTTTAGGTTCATAAATACTTTTAGGAATCCACCTAACATAGCCTCTTCAGCAAAATGAACATCTTTAATGTAACATCTACATACACTCAACATTTTTGGCGCATATTTTTCATATAATTGATGTTGTGCGCCACGATCCGCCTTAATAGCTTTCTTGATGAGATGCTTTTCGTTTTTATAAAAATGAATAACTTTCAATTTTAAAATCAATTATTTAAGACTTTCTATTAACATAGACGTAAGAAAAGCCTACATGGTTGTCTAACCTCTTAAAAAAAACATCCCTAAGTTCTAAAATATTTGCAGAAACTAATAAAAAACACTGATTTTAAAACTGTAGCAGAAATGACCTTATCTCTTATTTTTTACGATCAATAACATAGTTAACCATCAATTCTAATGATGATTTATATTCTGAATCTGGATATTCAGATAGAAGAGTTAAGGCTTCTTCTTTAAACTGATGCATTATTTTGGTAGCATATTCTAGCCCTCCACTTATTTTCACAAAATCGATAACTTCCTTTACTCTTTTTTTGTTTTTGTTGTGATTTTTAACAGAGTTAATAAGCCATTTCTTTTTCTCTTTTGTGCAATGATTTAAGGTATAGATCAGCGGAAGTGTCATTTTTTGTTCTTTGATATCTATCCCTGTTGGTTTTCCTATAGCTGTATCTCCATAATCGAATAAATCGTCTTTGATCTGGAATGCCATTCCTATTAATTCCCCAAATCTTCTCATTTTCTCGACAGCTTCAGCATCAGGCTCTACGGAACAAGCTCCGAGGCTACAACAGGCTGCTATTAAAGTAGCTGTTTTCTGGCGTATGATTTCGTAATAAATAGCTTCTGTAATATCAAGATTTCTGGCTTTCTCTATTTGCAACAACTCTCCTTCGCTCATTTCTCGAACGGCTACAGATATAATTTTCAACAAATCAAAATCTCCATTATCGATTGACAATAGTAAGCCTTTGGAAAGTAAATAATCACCAACAAGAACCGCTATTTTGTTTTTCCAAAGTGCATTGATAGAAAAGAAACCTCGACGGCGATTAGAATCATCAACCACGTCATCGTGTACTAAAGTAGCTGTATGTATTAATTCTATAACAGATGCTCCTCTATAGGTACGTTCATTAATTTCACCTCCTGAAACCATTTTAGATACCAGAAAAACGAACATAGGACGCATTTGCTTTCCTTTTCTATTAACAATATAATGAGTGATCCTATTAAGCAATGCTACTTTAGAAGACATCGATTGTGAAAACTTCTGTTCAAAGAGTTCCATCTCATCAATTATAGGTAGCTTTATTTGCTCAACAATTTTCAATATGCACTTCTATTTATTAAATCTGCATGCGAAGATAGTATAATCCACATTCAGCATCAAAAAGTGAATACATAATTTATAAAGTAAAATTAAGTGAGCCAAAATCTCTTTTTAGCTTTCAAATAAAAACCAAACTAGTATTTTATGTTTTATTTGCCAATTGACCACAAGCGGCATCTATATCCTTTCCTCTACTTCTTCGAACATTTACCACAAATCCTCTAGATTCTAAAGCATTTATATATGCATCTACTGAATGTTTAGCTGCTTGCTGAAACGCTCCATCATCAATCGGGTTATATTCGATTAAGTTTACTTTACAAGGAACATATGAGCAAAATGCAAGTAAAGCATCAATATCTTGTTTTCTATCATTTATTCCTTTCCAAACTACATATTCATATGTTATTCTACTTTTAGTTTTCTCATACCAATATTTCAACGCCTCTTTAAGATCAGAGAGCGGAAAATTCTCATTAAAAGGCATAATATCTGTTCGTACTTCATCAATGGCAGAGTGTAAAGAAACAGCTAATTTAAACTTTACTTCTTCATCAGCCATTTTCTTAATAATCTTTGGTACTCCAGAAGTTGATACTGTTATTCTTTTAGGCGACATCCCCAATCCTTCAGGAGAAGTAATTTTTTCAATAGCCTTTAATACATTGTTATAATTCATTAATGGCTCTCCCATACCCATAAAAACAATATTCGATAATGGGCGATTATGGTAAGACCTACTTTGATTATCTATGGTTTTTACCTGGTCGTATATTTCATCAGGATTAAGATTGCGCATCCGTTTTAATCTTGCCGTTGCACAAAATTTACAATCTAAGCTACAACCAACTTGGGATGATACACAAGCAGTAGTTCTTGTCGGAGTAGGAATTAAAACTGACTCTACCACCAATCCATCATGAAGTCTCACTGCATTTTTTATAGTACCGTCGGTACTTCTTTGCATTTGATCCACACTAATGTGATTAATCACGAAATTATCCTGTAGTACTTGTCTTGTAGCTAATGAGAGATTTGTCATCCCTTCGAAGGTGTGAGCTCCTTTACTCCACAACCATTCATAAACTTGATTCCCTCTAAAAGATTTATCTCCAATTTCTTCAAAAAATTGGCGCAATTGTTCTTTTGTCAAGGCTCTTATGTCTTTCTTTTTTGACTTCATTTCCTTGCAAAAATATATAAAAGATACCCTTTTATCTAGTAGAAACTGGTTATAATTTAATTTGTAGGTATTGATTAGAATCCTCTTGCCGTACGGTAATCACTTTGTTTCTTTTTTTTGGACTCGATTACTCTTTTCCATCTATGCACTCCTCCGCCTTTATATTTTACGTTAAGAATATTAGTGTCTTTTTTATCTATCCACATCTGGCAATCCGATACTCTCCCGTCCACAATATTAGTGTATGTACCATCAACGTATTTATTTTCATCTTTACTACGCAGTCTCTTTAGTATCACTAATCCTTCTACTTTTTGATTCTTATCATCTCCCTCGCACTTATAACATACTGCATCACGCTCTGATTGACGTAACATTCTCTGAACAGACCCATATATTTTATTTTCAATCATATATAATTGAACAATATTAATAGCCACTCCTGTTTCTTTATCGAAGGTTTTCCACTGTCCTAGTATTGGGTTTGCCTTAAAAGAGCCTAGTAAATCTTCTTTTAATTTAGGGTCTTCTGGATTTTCTCCAAGCCATATTTTAAACAATGCTTTTTTAAACTCTAAGCTATTTGTTATTGCTCCCAACCGCTCTTTATTTTTATATAATGTAAGCTTCTTATCGTCAGAATATACGATTTTAAAAATCTCGTATTTTTTTATTTCCTTAGGAAAAAGCTGTAAAAAACTTCTTATTTGATCCTCTAAAAGATAACTATTACCATCAGTTGCTCGCTCCAACCCATTCCTAATCAGGATTTTCATGTCTTCCCGAGACATAAACGAAGCCGTTTTAATTGTAACGGCCATAGTAGCATCCTTATCTGCAACCATAATACCATCTTCTACTCCTTCAACCTCAAAATCCAAATACAGACCGATAGCATACAATTTTTCTATCTGCCCTGCTCCACTGAGCATTAATTCTGCACTGTCGAACACATCAATATCATTAAAACCAATATTTCCTACCTTAGTCTGAGAATAAGAAACAATGGAAAGGGAAAACAAGAAAAAGAATATATTTTTTTTCATCATCTAATATTTTATCATATTTTTCAAGAAAGGTTTTCAATTAATTCGCCTTACTCAAAAAATATACTATTCATAATTTACGGAAAAACCGTAGAATATTTTTTTTATAAACGGCTGGCAAATTACTTTTTTTTATTGAAACAACAACACAACAATCTAATTTTAAGATTCTTATAACTATTCGCAAACAAAAAACACTTGATTACCAATGAATTATCAAAAATTCACTTGTTTTATTAATAAAAACGAAAAAAGCTTATGCAAACTTTTAAAGTTTACATAAGCTTTTTTATTTCTTTTTAATAAAATACTATTTAAATAATCAACATAGCATCTCCATACGAGTAAAACTTATATTTTTCTTTTACAGCTTCTTCATATGCTTCTTTAATAAAATCATGGCCAGCAAAAGCTGAAACCATCATTAATAAAGTTGATTTTGGTGTATGAAAATTTGTTATCATACTATTCGCAATACTAAAGTCATAAGGAGGGAAAATAAACTTATTTGTCCATCCTCTAAATTCATTTAGTGTTCTTTCTGAAGAAACAGAACTTTCTAAAGCTCTCATTACGGTAGTTCCTACGGAGCAAATCCTTTGTTTTCTCTCTATACCTCTATTTATAGTTTCTGCTGCCTTAGCTGTAACATAAGCTTCTTCACTATCCATCTTATGCTTTGATAAATCTTCTACCTCAACTGGGTTAAATGTTCCTAAACCTACATGCAATGTTATCTCAGCAAAATCAACTCCTTTTATTTCTAATCGCTTCATTAAATGCTTAGAAAAATGCAATCCAGCAGTAGGTGCAGCAACTGCTCCTTCATTCTTTGCGTAAATTGTCTGGTATCGCTCTTCATCTTCAGGTTCAGCCTCTCTTTTAATGTATTTCGGTAATGGAGTTTCTCCTAAATCAGTTAATTTCTGTCTAAACTCATCATAAGACCCATCATATAAAAAACGCAATGTACGCCCTCTAGAAGTAGTATTATCTATAACTTCTGCTACTAAACTTTCATCATCTCCGAAATATAATTTATTTCCGATACGTATTTTACGAGCTGGATCTACCAATACATCCCACAAGCGAGTTTCAGAATTTAACTCACGTAATAAAAACACTTCAATTCTAGCTCCGGTTTTCTCCTTATTACCATACAATCTTGCTGGAAACACTTTTGTATTATTAAGAACCATAACATCATTAGGTTCAAAATAATCAATAAGATCTTTAAATTGTTTATGTTCTATTGTTTGATCTTTTCTGTTAAGAACCATTAACCGAGCTTCATCTCTATTCTCTGAAGGATATTCTGCTAATAAATCTTGCGGAAGGTTAAAATTGAAATGTGATAACTTCATTCGTGTTTGTTTTTTTCAGGGAGCAAATATACAATCTAGAGATAGGCGTTGTCAAGTAATTAGCAATATATATTTTATGTTTCTGATACTTTAAACCCTAATTTCTTCAAATCTGGCCAAAAATCCGGGTATGATTTCGAAACTACCTCGGCATCATTGATACGTAATTGCGTCCTTAATGCTAATGGAGCAAATGCCATGGCCATGCGATGGTCATGATATGTTGCAATTGCAATATTTTCATTTATAATTAAAGATGGGGCTAAATGTAAAGTGTCATTTGTTATAGCAACTTGTCCTCCAAGTTTTTCTATCTCTGTTTTTAAAGCTTCTAACCTATCTGTTTCTTTTATTTTTAATGTATGTAATCCTGTAAGAAAGCATTCTACACCTAATCCAAAACAAGTTACTGCTATTGTTTGTGCAATATCAGGTGAATTTGACAAATCCAATTCTAACGTTTCTAAATCCTCAGGTAACGGGATCTTTTTTAAGGTAATCGTATTATTTTCAAATGTTGTAAGAACCCCTAATTTCTTATAAATTTCGGATAATGCTGAGTCTCCTTGGTAGCTTTCTTTTTTATAACTTCCTAAAGTTATAGTTCTATTAGCTGATAACGCAACAATACTATAGAAATATGATGCCGAGCTCCAATCTGATTCTACAACGATTTCTCTTGGAGAAACTACTTTAACAGGTGCAATCGTTATTAAATTATTTTCGAATTCACCTTCTATTCCTGTATCCTTTAATAAACTTAATGTCATATTTATATAGGGTACAGACGTTACTTTTCCTTCTAAAGAAATCTCTAATCCATTTGGCAGAGAAGAAGCTATGAGCATTAAAGCAGAAATATATTGACTACTTACATTCGCTGCTAGAGACACTTTATTCGTTATAGGTTTTTTTCCGACAATTCTTATCGGAGGATATCCTTCTTCTTTTTCATAATGAATTTCACATCCTAACTGCCTCAATGCTTCTACTAAAACCTTTATCGGGCGTTCTTGCATTCTTTCGCTCCCGGTCAAAATTGTTTCTCTTCCGTTTTTTACTGAAAAATAAGCAGTAAGAAAACGCATAGCGGTTCCAGCATGATGTATATCGACCTCCTCTTTATCACTAGTTAATGCTTTTTGCATTAAATGCGAATCATCACTGTTAGATATATTCTGAATCTGTATTTCTGGATAAAGTGATTGCAATATTAACAATCTATTCGTCTCACTTTTGGATCCTGTAATCTGTATTGTACTATTCTGAATATTAGAAATCTGATCTAAGTTTGCATCCATTTTATTATTTCGATTTGTGTTTTTTCATTTCAAAAAAATAGGCCATTATCATTCCATACAGCAATCCACCTACAATACGTGAGATTAGGAATCGTATCCAACGCCCATTACTAAAATTAGTATCAATAAACTGGTCAAAAGGCACTCTGATAATTTCAGAAATATGTTCTATAACACTATATATAATTACAAATCCTAATCCCAACAACACCGTAGAAACCCAATATTTTTTGGAGCTAATAATTTCTCTAAACATCACTTTAATTTCTCATTATTATGATGGCGATCATGATCTCTTTTGGTTTTAAGATCTAACTTCTTATCAAACGCTTTCTGAAGATTTATCCCTGTCTGATTAGCCAGACACAAAACTACGAATAACACATCTGCTAATTCTTCTCCAAGGTCTTTATCCTTATCACTTTCCTTCTCGCTTTGTTCTCCATAACGTCTCGCTATGATCCTAGCTACTTCCCCTACTTCTTCAGTGAGTTGAGCCATATTGGTAAGTTCATTAAAATACCTGACTCCGTGATTATTAATCCATTCATCAACGGCTTTTTGTGCATTCTCTATATTCATAATTATATTTTTTTAAGAACTACCTGTTCATTCTCTTTTTGTATTACTTGATTATAGAATTCTTTTAATACAAAATAGTCTTCTGCAGAAATCATAGAGTTATTTATTGTTTCATTGACTACTAATTGAATAACTCCATTAGCTACATTGGATCTATATACAAACTTACCCATATTATCTGGTAAACTAAAGCTTCCAGATTTTGGAATTTCTGTTACTTCATATCCTTCGGGTACTTTAATATTGATCATATATTTATTAGAGAAAGGATACCCATAATCAACTGGGTAAATTCTTTCGTCTGATTTAAAAACATTCTCTTTATCTCTTAAAAATAGTAATGGCGAAAAGAAAATCTCATCTTCAATCACTTCTGATTGATCTTCCAAACTAAAATCAAATCTTTCATTCACTCCTTTTCCATACTCTTTTACTCCACTTACCTTATAATTCTGCAGATCATTAATTTCATATTTTTTTTCTAAACGTTTTACATTACTTTCATCACTCTTAACTCCATTACGCACTCTAAAGCCATGTGCTAAATAATCCAAATGGTGTACACTAAACTTACCATTTACCTCTCCTTCACTATTCAACTCGCACTGTATACTATACCTGTTAGAAGATGGTTTCGTTGGTCTAAAAGTTAAAGCTTGTGAAGTTCCATTTTTAGCAATCACTCTTCCTCTCCCTCGAACCACTCTATCCGGTAATATATTAGGCAATCCGTATTTATCTGTTGCATCTAGATAAAAAATATTTCCATTAGGTAATTTAACCCTGGTTATCACATAGTCAAAACCGTTTCTTGTAGGAAATAAAGAAATCACCTTGCTACTAGAACTTACAATCACAGGATTAGCATCTATATTAGCACTAGACAACATTGATGTGAGTATTAGATTAATATCTCCGGAACTACCCGTTCCTTCCTTATATGCTTTCTTCACTCCTTTAGCTGCAGATACGGAATAGACTTTATTCCAATTCATTTTTTGTTTTACAAAGTTGTATATAGCTGCAGTTTTCTTAATTGGATCACTTATTCCACTTACCAATTGATTAAGATCATCCTCATAATAATTACTTTTCTTTAACTCTCCCCCAAAGTTTGAACTCTCGTAAATAGTTTTTGTTACCGCTTCCCAAGTTGTGGAAAAATTCTCTATTGGACTATTTGGAAAAGACACAAAAGACAACTCAAAAACCATAGAGGATATATAATTCTGTGTGTTTCCCGAATATGGTTCTAATTTTAGAGCTGGAACATCCTCAGAATTAATAATATATTTTGTTCCTTGATACTCAACAACGTGACTAGACCCTTTTACTCTACCTCCATTTAGACCTGCAATTAATCTTGATTCCGTTCTATAATTGAACTTATCACTATATTTAACCTCCTCTAAATCAATCGGTAAATATCCTGTAGAAAACTTCTTAAAATTAAAGTATTCTGGTGCTTTTATTACAACTTCTATTTTCTTAGCAGGAATTTCATGTTGTAAATACACTCTATCTATATTAGCCACAAAAGGTGATTCTATTCTATATTTATATTCTATTACAGAACCTTCTTGCAAAGCAGGCATAGTAAATTTGATTTCATCAAAATACTCAGAGACTTCACTATTAAAAATTCCATCTTTTTTTAGTTTCGTCTCTTTTATTTCTCCATTAACTAGAGAATATGTAATTCCTTTTAAGCTCATTACTTTTTCTTGATCGCTATTCCTTTTATACAAACTAATTTCTTCTGTTGCATAGTCAAAGCCTTCTTTATTATATATTTTAATTCTCTTAAAGACTTCCGTTATCAAATGAAAACCTTGAGAATTATATATATAATCTACTTTTCTACTTTCATACAATACGGCTGCATTTGCAGAACTATCTAGTGGATATGATTTTTCTTGTAGTTCTTCTTTAGAAACTTTTCCGAACTTATACTTTTGTGCAAACACACTGGATGAAAAAAGTAAAAATACTCCTAACCCCCATACTACTAGTTTTCCCATTACTTACTAATTGATTGTTATTGTTGTTTTAGTACTATTTTTGATTTATCAGTTTTTCTTATTTTAGACATAAACTGTCTATATTCTTCATATTTTTCTTTTGGGTACGTTCCGTCTTTGATTATTAATTTTCTTGTAAATTTTAACTGACGCTCATTCAATTTTTCTAACTGATATGAATAACTTCCAAAATCACTTTCTTCCACTTTCTTTTCAGGTAAAGTCCCCATACTATATCCTTCTGGTATGTGAATTTCATATACATCTTCATCTACAAATCCCCTAGAAATAACTAAAGGTGTTTTTCTATCATCATATTTAGGCATTTTATAGGTATACCTATTAAAAACATTAGGAATAATCAATAGTCTGTTCCCTGCCTTTGTTGCATAATTGGTTGCGCTAACTTCCAATTTTTCGGTGTATTCTATAGCATCTTTATCATCATCTAGTTGCATTGAAGATATATTTAGATTGTTTATATAGTCCCAATACTCTTTGTAATGTAGTTTCTGATCTTTTACTGGTTCGTTTTTTGTTTCATAACGATCTCCATATTGTATCCCTCCAGAAATCATTTCTATATCCCCTACTATTGATTTATCCGATTTGACATACACTTTAGCTTTTGCCTTTAAACTATTCTCATCAGGTAAATACTTCTTCGTACGTTTAATTTCTCCTCCTTCAGGTTTTACAACTAATACATTTCTATCATCTGTAAATCCAGCTATAAACCCAAATGGAGTCGTTTGGCTGGTACATTCTAACCAAATATCCTGTTCATTTTCAGGAATGTTAAGAATAACATGATTTCCTTGCATAGACGCAAATTCAGAATCAATATCTCGTTTATCCGAATCACCATATACAATCGTATAATACGATTCAATATTCTGACTATCTAACAACGCTTTTGTGTAATTAGTTAAGGCTTTACAATCCCCATATCCTAACCTATCAACGTCCTCAGCCAACATAGGCATCCAACCACCAATTCCCAATTGCACACTTATATACCTTGTTTTATCCTGAACATACTCATATATTATTTTAACTTTTTCTTTAGTAGAAGATGCACCTCCAACTAGCTTTGATATATTCTGAATTGTAGATTCTGGTAATTTATCTCTGCCTGAAACTAAATTATTATATTGCCATTTTCCCATTGTTTTCCAATCCTTAGCAGAACCTTGTACATTTACTAAAGAAAAACTATCTAATGTTACCTTTCCAAGCGGAACTATTTTACTTAGAGGGGGGCTCATATATTCTTTTTTCAGTGCTGGTACTTTAACTAACCTATATGTAATCTCCTGATCTCCATCAAGTAATTCCACAGGATATTCTTCAAAACCTTTCTCTTTTGTCCTAAGTGATATTCTTTGAGGGTTTATTACTTTGTAAGATGCTGATTCCAAGCTTACATGATAATTACTTATCGGAAACCAAGGTTCAATAAAAGCTGAGTTTTTTGTTTCCACCTCACTCTCATAAACTAAGGTATATGGGTAACTTATCGGTGTATGATCAAAATAAATAAATCTATTATCTCCAATAAGAGAAAACCCATCATACATACTCCTATCATGAAAATCTTTTTTCTTAAACTTTTTTATTTCACTTCCAAATGCATTATAAACTATAGCTTGTACTTTTTTTATTTTCGTATCTGGATCATAAGGTTCATATGAATCTGCATGTCGATTCCCTAATTTATTCAAAACAGTTACGATTCTTTTTGTTTTAACTGTAATGGAGTTTATAGAATTGATCTGGATTACGACATCTTCTGATCTAATGATTGCATTCGCATCTTTGGTAAGTGTAGAGTCTAAAATTATTGCTTGTAAAATTGTAGCATCTTGTGCAGAAATTTTTAAAGATACACATAGAAAAATTGCAACTAGGGCTAATTGTATTTGTCTTTTCATCTGTTCATTTTATTGTTTTAGAGGTCATACTTCGACTACGCTCAGTACAGGTATGGAATCTTTGACGATTAAAATAATCATTCCACTAGGTGTTTAAAGATTTTTTTAATCGTGTCGGTTTCATCTAAAAATATATTTTGGGGTAGTTTATTATTCTTTATTTTTAGTATCTATAATTATAGTTACCGGCCCATCATTAATCAGAGATACTTGCATATCGGCACCGAAAATCCCAGTACCCACTTTTTTACCTATATCTGTTTCTAAATGTTTTATGAAATTTTCGTACAATGGAATTGCTATATCCGGTTTTGCTGCTTTTATATAACTAGGTCGATTTCCTTTCTTAGTACTTGCCTGTAAAGTAAATTGACTAACTACAATCACATCTCCATGTACATCTATCAAACTCTTATTCATCACATTATCAACATCACCAAATATCCGGAGACGACTTATTTTACCAGACAACCAAGCTATATCCTCGCTAGTATCTTCTTCTACGATCCCAACTAGAATAAGAAGTCCTAAACCTATTTCCGAAACTTTATGCCCATCTACGGTAACAGACGCTTCAGAAACTCGTTGAATAACTGCTTTCATGCCTATATAGTACTGTTTTTAATTTTTAATAAAACCTGTCTAATAATCACTCTAATATTTATCAAAAGTCTTTTTTATACTGTTTTGTTATATGTATATGTAATGAAATGGGAAAGTGTTACCCTAAAATTGCAATTTTTATTCTTCTCCGTAATTATTTTTTCGATAATGCTCTTCTTCTCCTTCTAGAATCTGTATATAACTTTTATACCTGGACCAAGCGATCTCTTCATTATCCAATGCTGTCTTTACTGCGCATTTTGGTTCATTTATATGCATACAATTATTAAATCTACATTGCGATTTTAGTTCAAAAAACTCTGGAAAGTAATCTCCTAACTCTTCTTTATCCATATCTACAATACCAAATCCTTTAATTCCTGGTGTATCAATAATTTTGGCATTAAAACTTAGGTCAAACATCTCAGCAAAAGTAGTAGTATGCTGACCTTGTTGGTGTTGATCACTTATCTCAGCTGTTTTTAATGACATTCCTGGTTCTATAGCATTCACTAATGTTGATTTCCCAACTCCACTATGACCCGAAAACATACTCACCTTTCCCTCCATTAAGGATTTTACTTTCTCAATATTCTTTCCTGTTTTTGCAGAAATCCCAACACATTCATAGCCTATCTTTCTATAAAGAGCTGCCAAATATTTAATTTCCAGCAATTCATCTTCATTATATGTATCGATTTTATTAAAAAGCAATACCGCTTTTATGTCATAGGCCTCTGCCGTTACTAAAAACCTATCAATAAAAGTCGTAAATGTTGTAGGGTTATTTAATGTCACTAATAAAAAAACCACATCAATGTTAGCAGCAATGATGTGGGTTTGTTTTGATAGGTTTACGGATTTACGGATAATATAGTTATGCCGTTCATGAATATTTTCAATCACACCAGTCTCTTGATCGTTATTCGATTCTAGTTTAAAATCGACTCTGTCACCAACGGATACAGGGTTTGTACTTTTTATACCTTTTATCCTAAACTTACCTTTTATTCTACATTCATACACTTTACCCATATCGGTTTTTACAGTGTACCAGCTTCCGGTAGATTTATATACAGTTCCAGTCATAAATGCAAAGATGCAAATTTATCTTTACACCTCTTATGAAAAAGTAGCACATCATTACACCTTGGATATCGCAACATTTTTTTGATGGTTAATCGATTCTTGATGGATCGCTTTATAAATGCGTAAAATAAATTCTTCGCTTAATCCGTTTTCCTCTCCTTCCAAAATCATTCTTCCTAATATTTCATTCCATCTTTTAGATTGAAGTATGGCAACATTTTGTTGCGCTTTTACCTCTCCTATTTCATCAGAAATCTTCATTCTTTTTGACAAAATTTCTAGTAACTGATTATCTGCTATATCTATTTTAGCTCTTAATTCACTCAGTGCTTTTTGGTACGCTTCATCCACACCGACTTCTTTTCTAATTTTTAAATCTCTCATATATTGCACAAGGGTTTCTGGTGTTATCTGTTGTTTTGCATCACTCCACGCATTATCAGGATCATAATGTGTTTCTACAATCATTCCATCAAAATTAAGATCCAACGCTGTTTGAGAAAGATCAAAAATCAGGTCTCTTCTTCCGGCAATATGGGAAGGATCAACAATTAATGGTAAATCAGGGAAACGATTCTGCAAATCGATCGGTATTTGCCATTCTGGAATATTACGATATTTTGTCTTTTCGTATGTGGAGAATCCTCGGTGTATAACTCCTAAGTTTTTTACATCTGCAGTATAAAAGCGTTCCACAGCTCCTAACCAAAGAGAAAGATCTGGATTTATTGGATTTTTTATCAATACGGGGTTATCTATTCCTTTACAAGCATCTGCAATGTCCTGAACAATGAAAGGAGAAACTGTGCTTCTCGCACCAATCCACAATACATCTACTCCATGCTCTAATGCCAATTCTACATGATGTGGACTTGCTACTTCGGTAGCTATTTTCATCCCTGTTTCTTCCTTTGCACGCTGTAACCATTTAAGTCCCAACGCTCCAACTCCTTCAAAATTACCTGGTCTAGTTCTGGGTTTCCAAATTCCTGCTCTTAATACTGTGGCATCGGTATCCTTAAGCTGATGTGCTATTTTCACAACTTGATCTTCAGTTTCTGCACTACAGGGTCCTGCTATTACTAAAGGGTGATCGAGATTATATCCATCCAACCAGTTTCTAAGTTCTTTTTTATTTTCCATCTTGTTAAATATTCTTTATTAGTGTTGTGTATTATATTTTAGTGTTTATTTCTTTAAAGACACAAAGATTTTTACGCTTCAATGTTATCTGTATATTACAAAATCATTTAGTAAAGTTATAAAAGTGTAATGTATTATCATGATTTAGTATTACATCTACCTCTATGGTTAACTTTATATGTATCCTTTTATGTGATTCCTTTCAAAATTGCTTTTATATGATTTGTATCTTCCATTTCTTTATAAATTTCTGAGAAATCATCCCTTTCCATTAATTCTTTAAACTTTGTAAGGTTCGCAATATATTCTTCTAAGGTTTCTATTACATTTTCTTTATTATGTTTAAAGATTGGTGTCCACATAGCTGGTGAACTTTTTGCCAACCTTACTGTCGATGCAAATCCACTTCCTGCCATATCAAAAATATCTCTTTCATTTTTTTCTTTTTCGATTACCGTTTTTCCCAACATAAAAGAACTGATATGAGATAAATGAGATACATATGCTATATGCTTATCATGAGAAGCCGGATCCATATATCGAATCCTCATTCCTAGTCTTGTAAAAATCTCCATTGCCCGCTCCTGCAATTTAAAAGCTGTTTTTTCTACTTCGCAGATAATATTTGTCTTACCTCTATATAAATTAGCTATCGCTGCTTGTGGTCCGGAAAACTCTGTACCAGCAATAGGGTGTGCAGCTAGATAATTTCTTCTATTCGGATGATTATTAATCGAAAGACATAATTGCTTTTTTGTAGAGCCTACATCAAATACCAAACATTCATCAGATATGTTATCCAGAATTTCTGGCAAAATATTTACTGTAGCATCCACGGGTATCGCTACTATCACAACATCAGCTTTACCTAATTCTTCCATAGTAGCCTTTTCATCAATCAATCCCAGAGATAATGCTTTATCCAAACTCTCCTCACTCCTATCGATACCATAAATTTTCGCTTCATTAAATGATGCCTTAATATCAATTGCAAATGAACCTCCTATTAATCCTATTCCTATTACAAATACTTTCATTTATTTACGTTGTTCTTCTTTCTATGTACAGATGGAATTACTTATTCCATTATCAGTACTTTTTATTAACATTAGTGACTACATGATGATATTTAATTAAACATTTATCCAAGCTTCTTCTAATAGAGGTTTAGAAGATTGTAAATCGTATTTTAAAACACACATTCCGAATTCAAATCTATTGATTTAAGATGGTAAGTAGTATTCACAAAACACTTTCACTCAATCACTTTTTCTATAATAAAGAGGGTTATTAGTCCACTTCAACTTTATTTTTTACTAACCTATTAATAGCTTCTTCTATATTTTCTTTTGTAACACATAGCGAAAAACGTATATACCCTTTTCCTTTGCTCCCAAAAACATCTCCTGGAGTAATGAATACACTATCTTTATATAAAATAGTATCTATAAACTCTACTGCATCTATTCCTTCTGGTAACTTTGCCCAAACAAACATTCCGGTAGCATTTTTATCATAGGAGCACCCAAAAGCAGTAGCTAATTCCCAAATTAATTTTCTTCTTTCCTTATAGACTGCATTCATCTTTTCATACCAACCGTCTGAGATTGCGAGTGCCGCTATAGCTCCTTTTTGGATACCTTGAAACATCCCACTATCCATATTGCTTTTTACATTAAGAATTGCTTCAATTTTATCCTTGCTCCCACTAACCATTCCTACTCTCCATCCAGCCATATTAAAAGTTTTGCTAAGCGAATTTAGTTCTAAAGTAACTTCCTTTGCTCCTTCTATAGACAAAATACTTGTTGGATTTTCGTTCAGCACAAAACTATACGGGTTATCATTAATTAACAATATATTATTAGCTTTTGCAAACACAATTAACCTTTTAAACAGTTCTGTATTTCCAGTCGCCCCGGTTGGCATATGCGGATAATTAAGCCACATTATCTTCACTTTACTCAAATCCTGTTTTGACAATATATCTAAATCTGGTTCCCATCCATTATCTCCGTCCAAATCATAGTATATAGGTTTTGCACCTACCAATTTTGTTACAGAGGTATATGTCGGATATCCAGGATTAGGTATAAGCACCTCATCACCTTCATTAAGATATGCCAATGATATATGCATGATCCCTTCTTTAGATCCCATCAAAGGCAAAATTTCATTTTCAGGATTTAATGTAACGTGATATTTTCTTTCATAAAAAGACGCTATACTCTTTCTAAGTTCTGGCAACCCCTGATAACTCTGATACTTATGAGCACCATCTATAGTAACCGCTTCTCTAATTACATCTATCACTTCTTTTGGAGGAGAAAGATCCGGACTTCCAATTGCCATATTCAGGATTGGCTTTCCGGCTGCGGCAAGGGCTCTAACTTCTCTTAACTTTTTAGAAAAGTAATATTCTTCTACGGTCTCCAATCTTTTTGCTGTTTCAATACTCATCCGTTCTGATTTTTATATTCTCCTAAAATTTTTAATTCTAATGCCATGATCTTTAAGATTGATAATGCTTTTTTATAATCTTCATAGGCATTAAATGTAACATCCACAAAAAATGAATACATCCAAGGTTTATCTATAAGTGGTAATGATTGAATTTTGGTGAGATTTAACTTACAATCACTCATCACATTCAGTACTGTTGCTAGGCTTCCTCTTTTATGCTCCGTCAGGAATTTTAAAGATGCTTTATTTACACCTGTTTTATTTACTTGAACATCTTCTTTTCTATTAAGAATAAAAAATCTGGTACTGTTTGATTTGATTGTTTGGATTTTTTTTGCCAAAATTTCTAAATTATAAATTGCTGCGGCTGTTTCACCTGCTACTGCCGCAACTCCTAACAATTGATGTTCATTAATTCTTTTTGCCACATCTGCAGTATCTACATCTTCAATAAGTTTAATCTGAGGTAATCCTCTAAAAAACTCTTTACATTGTAATAAAGCCATTGGATGAGAATGCACTTCTTTTATTTCAGAAACTTCTTGGCCTTTTAATGCCATTAGACAATGGTGAATGGGTTGGAAATACTCTCCACTTATTGCTAGATCATGCTCATCAATATATGCATAATTAGGAATAATCGACCCTGCAATGGAGTTCTCTATAGCCATAACAGCGTCTGTACTTTTTCCATTTTCTAAACTATATACCAATTCCTGAAATGACAAACATTCATCTATACCTACACTTTCCCCAAAATACGCTTGGGCAACTCCATGATGATACGATCCTTTTATTCCCTGTATAGCTACTTTTTGTTTCAACGTCCTCATTTAATTTAGATAAACTACATCAATTTTATATTTCAAAATTTTACTTCGAAAAAACTTTTTAGCTTTAAAAAAAAGTAAAAAAAAATCCCGATTTTCATCGGGATTTTGTTTTTTATAAATTTTATCTATTTACATAACGATCCCGTTCTTACCTTTAAAATAAAAGAAGAAAAAATAAAATCGATTCCAAGTAAACAAATTGCTCATTGTTGTTTCTTTATTACGTTGCTAAATTAGATAAAAGTATTTCTATTCAAAACATTTTTGTTTTTTTTTCACCATACCACAAGCATTATCATCAAATATCCATTTTTTAAATCATATTTATAACATATTTTAAACAAACAGACATATATCATGCGAATTATCTACTTTTTCAAACACTAACAAACGTTCGTATTTAAATCACTTTCAACTCTTTACCTATTTTAGTAAATGCAGCCACGGCCTTTTCTAGGTGATGACGTTCATGCCCTGCTGATAATTGCACTCTGATTCTTGCTTTTCCTTTAGGAACTACAGGATAGAAAAAGCCAATTACATAAATTCCTTCTTCTAATAATTTAGCTGCAAATTCTTGAGCCAATGTAGCTTCATATAACATCACCGGGACAATAGGATGATCTCCTCGTACAATATCAAATCCTGCTGCTGTCATTTCTGTCCTGAAATATTTCGTGTTTTCCTCTAACTTATCACGAAGTGTTGTCGAAGAACTCAAAAGATCCAATACCTTTATTGAAGCCCCCACAATTGATGGAGCCACAGTATTAGAAAATAAATACGGTCTGGAACGTTGTCTAAGCATATCGACAATTTCTTTTCGTGCAGCCGTAAAACCACCAGATGCACCTCCAAGAGCTTTTCCGTATGTACCTGTAATGATATCTATACGTCCCATAACATCTCTATATTCATGGGTTCCTCTACCCGTTTTTCCTAAAAAACCTGTAGAATGACATTCATCTATCATTACCATTGCTCCGTAAGAATCAGCTAAGTCGCATATTTTATCCAATTGAGCAATAGTACCATCCATAGAGAAAGATCCATCGGTAACAATTAACTTTCTTCTAGCTCCTGCTGCTTCTTTTAATTGTTTTTCGAGATCAACCATATTATTATGTTCATATCTAAACCTTTTCGCCTTACATAAACGAATTCCGTCTATAATCGATGCATGATTTAGAGAATCTGAAATAATGGCATCTTCGGCTGTAAGTATTGGTTCAAAAACTCCTCCATTAGCATCAAAAGCAGCTGCGTATAGAATACAATCTTCCATCCCTAGAAAATCTGCTGTTTTTTGTTCTAATTCTTTATGAATATCTTGGGTACCACAAATAAAACGGACAGATGATAATCCATACCCATGAGAATCTATAGCCTCTTTACCTGCTTTTATTACATCAGGATGTGAAGAAAGACCTAGATAATTATTCGCACAAAAATTAAGTACCTGCTTTGTATTTGTTGTATCTATTTCTGCTCCTTGAGGGGTCGTAATTACTCTTTCATCTTTATACAATCCAGCTGACCTAATCTCATCCAGCTCTTTTTGTAAATCATTTTTTATATTTGAAAACATCGTTTATGAATTATTTTTTATTACTATTTACTATTGAAGTGTTTTACACCTAATAATGGTTATATATACTCAGTTTTATATTTTTCTTTTAAGTTCTTTATCATAACCTCTGTAATATCTTTAAGATTATAATGAGGTTTCCATCCCCAATCTTTTGTTGCCAAAGAGTCATCAATTGATTCTGGCCATTTGGATGCAATTTCCTGTCTAAAGTCAGGCTTGTAATTTACCTTAAAATCAGGGTATAATTTACGAATTTCTGTAACGACTTCATCTGGTGAAAAACTTATACCTGCAACATTATATGAAGTTCTTATTTTAATCTTTTCTTTTGGGGTCTCCATTAATTCTATTGTTGCTCTAATTGCATCATCCATAAAAATCATAGGAAGTGTCGTTTCTTCTTTTAAGAAACAGCTAAATTCCTGACCAAGCACTGCTTTATGATAAATATCTACTGCGTAATCTGTTGTTCCTCCTCCTGGCAAAGATTGATACCCTATTACTCCAGGATATCTAATAGATCTAACATCTAAACCATATTTTAAAAAATAATACTGCGCCCAATTTTCTCCAGCGGCTTTACTTATGCCATACACTGTTGCGGGATTAAGGTATGCATCTCCCGGTGTGTTTTTTAGAGGAGCACTTTCTCCAAATACGGCTATCGAACTTGGGAAAAACACTCGATCTATATGCTTTTTTCTCGACACCTCTAACACATTAAATAATGTCTTCATATTAATATCCCATGTTCCTAGCGGATTTTCCTCTCCTTTTGCAGATAAAATTGCTGCCAAATGATAAATCTGAGTGATTTGATATTTATCAACTATCTCTTCAATTCTATCTCTATCTGTAGCATCAATAATTTCGAAAACACCATCATACTTATCATTTTCTCTAAGATCCGAGGCGATAACATTTTCGACTCCATACTTATCTTGTAATGCTTTGGTAAGCACTAATCCTAATTGTCCATTTGCACCAATTATCAGAACTTTTGTCTCCATACTTCCTTATAAATTTCTTTTACTAAAAGTGTAAATCACTTGCTAAATTACTTATAACAAAGTTTACATCCGATTTTTAAAACAAATAAAGCATTTATTACTTTTTTTGTTTTAAAAATCAGCTATATTTACTATTACATATGTATTTTACTTTATTTTGGAGTAATTTTTTTAGACCTAAATGACATGGAACAACTTGATCAAACAGACATAACTATCCTCAGAATTCTTCAAAAAGATTCTAAAAAAACAGCAAAAGAAATCGCTTCTATTCTTAATCTTACTTCTTCTCCTGTTTATGAAAGAATAAGAAGGTTAGAAAAACAGGGATTCATCAAGAAATATGTGGCAATTTTAGACAAAAAGTTAATTGATAGATCAATTACTACAATTTGTCAAGTTTCAATGCGATATCATAATGAAGCATTTATCGAGAAATTCGAAGAGCAGATACAAAGTCTTGAAGAGGTACAAGAATGTTATCATATGGCAGGACAAGTAGATTTTATTTTAAAAATCCACACTAAAAGCCTCGAGGGATATCACGATTTTGTAAAGACCAAACTTTCTAAGATCGAAAATATTGGCGTGCTAAATAGCACTTTTGTTTTAAAAGAAATCAAACATTCTTCAGAGTTTTACATTTGATTCACGCAATTAAATGATTGTAATACAACTAACAATCAGACATAACTTAAAATTTAAATAATACCATTTGACCTTAAAATCTTATATAAACAATTTTATTAACTCCATCTATTTTTTTTAACTACATAAAGCATTAGTAATCCTATAAATAATTAATGTTTTAACCGTATCTATTTTGTTTTATGAATCATTACCTTGATTACATGTTAAAGACATAAAGCCCGAATGTCTATAAAATTATCGGTGTTACTATAAATTTATTATATCAATCATGTTAAAAAAAATTAAAGAATTATCAGAGGTAAGAAGTTTATCTAAAAATGCTCAGAAAAAAATACAGGGAGGTCGTATAAGTATTGAAGAAGCTTGCTCCGATTGTAGTTATTATGTAACTATTGTACCATATTTATGTTATGACCCAGGTTATATTTGTTGTTGGAATGAAGGAGTATGTTAATACTATTTTTTTTACCATTTTGACGTTAAAATTTCTTAAAGTCAAAATGGTATTACTTCTTTTATAATATTATTCACTAAACTTACGATGATAATTTTTTCTTTAACCAAATAGCTGTTTTCTTCATAGTTCGATCAAGATTCTTTTCATCCAGAGATATAATACCAAATTTAGGAATATACCCTTCTGCCCATTCAAAATTATCTACTAAAGTCCAAACCAGTATTCCTTTAAGGTTAATTCTCTTTTCCAATACATTTTTTGCTCCTTCAATTACTCTTTTGTAATACTCTATTCTCTTCTGATCATCTTCACCTTCTCCTAAAGCCATACCACACTCTGATAACCAAAGTGGTTTTTCGGGATTATACTTAGAAAATCGCTCAAGAAAATAATATGCCCCTTCGGGGTATGTTTCCCATCCCATAATCGAAACAGGTACTTTTCTTTTTTTAGGGCTCACCAGCATTGCTCCTAAATATGGAACATACCAAGCACTCTTCACCACTTCTCTTGCGTATGTCTGGATTCCCCAAAAATCAAAATTGGTTTTCATTTCTTCCATATCTCCATCTTCTATAAATTTTTCGATTCTTTTGGTTAAGGGTAAATCTTTTTCTGGATATCCCATCCCCAGATGAGGTTCGATACATAACCTATTCATTAAAGCATCGATCTTTTTGGCGGCTTTCTGATCTTTTAAACTTTTTGTATAAGGATCAATTTTGGTGCAACTAATTGCTGTCCCCACTTGTAGTCCTTTTTCTTTTTTTAGAACTCGATATCCTTTTGCTTGTGCTAATAAAATATGATGAATTCCTGCGCTAAAATTTTTAATCCCTCTTTTACCAGGTGCATGAATTCCTAAAAAATATCCTGCTCCTATACATACTATTGCTTCATTAATCAGTATCCAATGTGTTACTCTATCTGCATAATTATCCCGAAGTATTTTTATATAGTTTTCATAACAAAACAAAATTTCCCTATTTCGCCACCCCCCTTTATCTTGAAGCTCTTGAGGTAAATCCCAATGATATGTCGTAATCCATGGCTCTACTCCAACGCTAAGACAATAATTGATTACATTATTATAAAAGTCAATTCCTTTTTGATTTATTGCACCTGTACCTTTTGGTAATATTCTTGACCAAGAAATAGAAAAACGAAATATCTTTAAACCTATATGAACCGCTAAATCAATATCTTCCTTATACCTATGATAAAAATCGGTAGCTATACTGGCATCAGAGCGATCTTTTATTTTAGATTTATTCTTAGCAAAAGTGTCCCAAATAGAAATTCCTTTCCCATCTTTCTTATATGCTCCTTCTGTTTGGACTGCAGAAATTGTAACGCCCCATTTTAAGTCACCAATCATATTCTTTACTACTAATAAACATGAAAATTATTAGTGCTTAAAATATCTTTTTTTGAAAAGTGGAAATAAAGTAAAGAATATGACACATTGGATAGAACCAATCAGGTTATATTTTATTTGTTTAAATTTCGCTTTCAAGCCTAGGAGTAACATGCTAAATATCTTTTACTTATAAAAATAATTCATATACCCACAAAATTGATTACCCAAACATTATCTTAATGTTACCATCCTTATTTATTAATTTTTGTAGATCCTGAGTACAATAAATATGGTTTTATGTACTTTTGATTTTAGGTATATTCAATTTTTATAAACGTATGTCAATTATAGCTTCAAATATTTCTAAGGTCTATGGCGATCAGAAAGCCTTACATAATATTTCTTTTGAGATCAATCAAGGGGAGATTGTTGGTTTTTTAGGCCCAAATGGAGCTGGAAAATCTACTATGATGAAAATATTAACTACCTATCTGACTCCTTCTGAAGGAGAAGCTATCGTAAATGGTTTTCATATCAACTCCCAATCACTTGATGTGCAAAAGAGTGTAGGTTATCTACCTGAGCATAATCCTTTATATCTGGAAATGTATGTCAGAGAATATTTATCATTTAATGCACAAGTTTATAAAACTTCTAAGCCAAGAATTGAAGAGGTAATCGAATTAACAGGATTAACCCCTGAAGCTAATAAAAAACTAGGTCAGCTTTCTAAAGGATATCGGCAACGTGTAGGGTTGGCCTGCGCCTTACTTCATGATCCTAAGGTATTAATTCTTGATGAACCTACTACGGGGTTAGATCCGAACCAATTAGTTGAGATCAGGGAGTTAATTAAATCTGTTGGTAAAGAAAAAACAGTCTTCCTTTCTACTCATATTATGCAGGAAGTAGAAGCCATGTGTGATCGTGTGATCATTATTAACAAAGGAGAGATTGTGGCTGATAAAAACCTTAATGAAATAACGGAGCAAACAGCGCAAATTATTGAAGTAGAATTTGATTACAGGGTCGAAGAAGCTTTTCTATTGAAATTATCACATATAAAAGATGTGAAAAATATTCATGGGTTTGGTTATCAACTTACATTTGATACCCAAACAGACATGCGCTCAGCTGTTTTTGACTTTGCTCACGAGAATGAGTTAAAAATATTACAACTATCAAGAAAAAATAAAGATCTGGAAAGTTTATTTAGAGAACTCACGAATTAATGACTCATAATCTCCAATCTTGTCTTTTTGGCAAGTCTTTACTTATTGAAATATGAGTTTACCGGTAAAAAATTCTTCTACCTCTATAATATCGGGCTTATTTACTGCAATTACATCTCCTGTACTACGAATTGATCCTTTTATTGATTGCCGAGGGTTTACAATAATCTTATTAGTTCCTCTATGAAAAACCTGTACTCTTTCTGCTACAAGGTTTGCTCCTTCGAACCTTCCTACACCCGAAGCAAAATTAATATTCAATGATGTCGTGCTTCCACTTATAAAAAACGAAGCAATATTATTAGAGACAACTGATACCTTTTCATTATCTATGTCTAAATGAAACGTCCCTGTCGTATTGCCCACATCTTCTCTATAATATTCTGATAATAGATTCAATGAAGGATATGTCAATACTCCATCAGAGGAAATATCAAATTGAGTTGCACTTCGTATTTCTTTTATATGTGGCGCAGTAACATAGATTTTTGTCTGATTAAAACTTCTAACAAAATTACAATCATTGGTGTTTTCTAATACTAATCGATCTCCTTCTACACTTGCTGAAACCTCATCAATTAAATTATCTCCACTCTCGATAACAACAGAGGTTTCCACTCCCTGTTTTATAATCAACTCAATATTAGGCTTTACTAATATTCTACTAAAATCATCAACGACAACCTCTTTGGTAACTATTGCCCCTGTTCTCTGAAAACAATCTACAGCGTTTTCGGTATCACAACCTATAAAAAATAATGTAGTTATTATGCTAATCCAAAACCTCTTCATCTGTTATTTTATCATTTTTTTAAGGTCACTCTTCGATTAAACTTAGTACAAATCGGATACTCCAATAATCATTGACAAATATTAACCTATCCACTACAAGCTATTTTACAGCCTATATCCTATTGAAAACTCTACTGCTTCGGCTTTTGCTGCATGAGATCTAACAGTAATAGAACTAAATATATTTTTGGTAATATAGTATTGTAATCCCATCCTATTATACACTTTTCCTTCGAAATCATAAGGGTAATAAACATAATATCCCAGTTGGGTTAGTATAGACATTTTATCAATTCTTAACTCATGTCCTAAAAACACCCCTACTCTTTTCGAATCTTCATCACCCGTAGTCCCATCATTAAATCTACCTGTTGATCTAAAATCTATATATCGTTTTAAGGCTTCAGAAAAAAACAACTCACCTCCTAACTGAATCGCACTTTTTTTATTGAGCCTTTTGTCCGCATATGCTGAAAACGTATAAAAGGGTAATTGCCCAGATCCCACAATATCACTTTCATTAATTCCTCCTCTAAAAAGAAAACCAAAGCTTATTGGTTCAGCTCCTCTTATTAAATCTTTATCTTTTTCTATATAGGCCGGGAACTTACTATCTAACTGATAATTTACACCCACATTAAATACTAAAGTATTGGTACTTTTATTAGGTGCTTTAAAATTTGCATTAGAGTAATGAATTACTCCTACTCCTGCTTGTAACCCTAACCCTCCTACAATATTTTCTTTTGTAAGGTTCAACATTGCAAAAGTAGAGCTCATAAAATGAGATCCATACGCTATATTTCTATAATTAGAATCTTCATCATAAGGTGTTGCTGCATATGCCAATCCCTGCCCTAGTCGAAGCATAAGGATTCGTTTAAAGAAATAAAAATTATAATGAGCATACAACCCAATATTATTACCCAGATACTCATTATCCATATCCTGAGATATAAACGATATTCCGTAATCGGGTGAATTATATAATCGCTGCCAATCTTTGTTCCCAAAAGTTTTTCGGTTAACCGAAAGTATAACACCAGATGGATGTCCTGTTATAAGGTGAGAAATATCAGGATTATGATTTAAGATAGTCCCATAAAAATTATTGACGTCAAAACTATAATACTGTTTATCTTCCTGACAGAATACCACCATATTTATTAATAGCAGCACAAAACAAACTTGTTTTTCCATTCCGGCAAATGTAATAATACCTTTTTAAATACTTCTAAAGTTTTAAAAATCCTATAAAGTATTATTGTTGTCGTAAAGAGTATTAAAATACCTCTGTTGCAATTTTTTTAATATTATCAGATTTTCCCATTGAGTAATAATGTAAAACCGGAACTCCACTCTTCATTAATTCTTTAGATTGCTGTATCGCAAACTCAATCCCTACTTCTCTTACTTCACTATTGGTTTTACATTTTTCTACAGCTCTTACCAATTCATCCGGCATATCTAATTTAAATACTTGCGGTAATAGTTGTAGATGCCTTTTTACGGCAACAGGTTTAATCCCTGGAATGATTGGCACATTTATTCCAGCTTCTTTTGCTTTTTTTACGAAATCAAAATATCGTTGATTATCAAAAAACATCTGAGTTACTACATAATCAGCACCTGCATTTACTTTTTCTTTTAGCCTTCTTATATCAGAATCCATAGAAGGCGCTTCCATATGCTTTTCTGGATACCCTGCTACTCCAATACAAAAATCAGATTTATTTCCTGTTTCAATTACTTCATGAAGAAATTGCCCCTTATTCATATCTGCAATTTGCTTTACCAGTTCATTAGCATATGAATGTCCACCTTTTGCTGGGGTAAAATATTTTTCTTCTTTCATGGCATCTCCCCTAAGCGCCATCACATTTTCAATTCCCAAGTAATGACAATCTACTAATAAATATTCTGTTTCTTCCTTTGTGAAACCTCCACAAAGCACATGTGGAATTGTATCTACATTATACTTATGAGTAATTGAAGCACATATCCCAACTGTTCCAGGACGCATTCTAGTTTTCTTTTTATCAAGTAATCCATCTTTATCGATATATATAAACTCCTCTCGGGAAGTTGTTACATCAATAAAAGGAGGATTAAATTCCATCAAAGGATCTATATTGTTGTAAAGCTCTTGAATACTTCTTCCTTTTTGTGGTGGTATCAACTCGAAAGAAAATAATGTTTCTCCTTTCGCTTTTTTTATGTGCTCTGTTACTTTCATATATCACTCCCTTGTTCTTAAAACAAGAACTTTAATTCAGGTAATTTTATTTAATTATTAGTTTTAACCTTTCTTTATAATGCTTTTTTTTAGCTAACTATGCTTCTTACTCAATATGGCAAACCTACTATACTTTCTCAAACAATTTTCTTTACAATTTCAGCAATTGGCTATATAGTAAGTTCAATTGCCCTAAATGGTATATATCATGTTGTAAAACACCTTCTAACATATCTTGATTAGAATATGTTCTACCAGTTGTATCTGTCTTAAACCAATCTTCCTCTTTCGACACTATTAATTCGCATAAAACCTGTTGCGTTTGTCGTAACTCATTAAAAATCAAACTTAATTCTTCAGCATTGCGTACATATACTCCTTTTCTCCAATCTTCCTCCGAATTCATAGTGATATTATAATTCTCGTTATTCTTTACTTTTTCGATAACAAATTTTCTCCAATCAATAATATGCCATACATATTCCGTGATCGAATGCGATACCCTTTTTGGTTTTTGATCCCAAAACTCTAGCGGAATTTGACTCAATGCACCACATAGCGATACTCCATACCAAGGATCACCTTCAAACACCTGATTATACCGATAAATAAACTCTTCTTTATTCATAGTTCCTTTATTATCAATTAATTTTTAACTTACAAACTGTTAAATTTACAAGTACACTAAGAAGCTTTTAATTGTTCTAATCCTTTATTCCGAAAGATTTGGGTTCAACCACTTTTTTGCATATTCAAAGTCTATTCCCTTTCGTTCAGCAAAATCCTTTACTTGATCTTCTTTTATTTTTCCTAGTCCAAAATATCTAGCTTCCTTATTCCCGAAATAATATCCAGATACAGAGGCTGCAGGCCACATAGCCAAACTCTCAGTTAATTCTACTCCAATTCGCTCTTTTACATCTAACAACTCCCAAATTGTTTGTTTTTCTAGATGATCCGGACATGCGGGATATCCAGGAGCAGGCCTAATACCTTTATACTCTTCCTTGATTAAAGATTCATTACTTAAGGTTTCTTCATTAGCATATCCCCAATCTTCTTTACGAACTTTTTGATGCAGATATTCTGCAAATGCTTCGGCTAAACGATCAGCTAATGCTTTTATCATAATTGAATTATAATCATCTAAATCTGCTTCAAAAGCTTCTGCTAATTCTTTGGTTCCAAACCCAGTTGTCACACAGAAACAACCTATATAATCCTGTTTACCACTATCTTTTGGTGCTACAAAATCTGATAATGCGAAATTAGGTTTTCCTTGATATTTTTTTAGCTGCTGACGCAATGTTCTAAAGGTCTGTTTCCCTTCTTCTGACAGTACTTCGATATCATCATCATTAACGGTATTCGCTTCGAATAACCCATAAACTGCTTTAGCTCCCAGTAGTTTTTCTTCAAAAACTCTATTTAATAATTCTTTAGCATCATTAAATAAAGATGTTGCCTGTTCTCCTACGACTTTATCAGTTAGAATTGCTGGATATTTTCCGTGTAAATCCCATGATCTAAAAAATGGACTCCAGTCTATATACGGTTCCAAACTCTTTATATCAAATTCTGAAATTACGTGTACTCCTAGCCTATTAGGCTTACTGATTTCTGAGGACGACCAATCAATTTTATATTTATTATCTCGAGCTTGTTCTATAGTTAGATACTCTTTTTTCTTTGTCCTCTTCAAAAATCCTTCTCTAAACTTTTGATAATCTTCTTTAAGGTCTCCTACGTATTTTTGATTGCTTCTTTTATTCAATAAATCTCCTACCACGGTAACTGCCCTAGAGGCATCATTTACATGAACTACTGCATTTTTATATTGTGGATCAATTTTTACTGCTGTATGTGCTTTAGATGTAGTTGCGCCTCCAATCAATAGAGGAACACTAAAATTCTTTCGCTCCATTTCTTTTGCCAGATACACCATCTCATCAAGAGAAGGTGTTATTAGTCCACTTAGTCCAATAATATCTACCTGTTCATCAATTGCCGTTTGAATAATTTTTTCTGGAGGCACCATAACTCCAAGATCTACGATTTCGTAGTTATTACACCCCAACACTACAGATACAATGTTCTTACCGATATCATGAACATCTCCTTTTACGGTAGCCATTAATACCTTACCAGCAGAGTCACTCCCATTAGATGATTTAGGGTTTTTCTTTTTTTCTTCTTCAATATAAGGAAGTAAATGTGCCACTGCTTTTTTCATTACTCGGGCTGATTTTACTACCTGAGGCAAGAACATCTTTCCCGATCCAAAAAGATCTCCAACTACATTCATTCCTATCATTAAATTGCCTTCTATAACCTCTATAGGTTTATCGGCACTTTGCCTAGCCTCTTCTACATCTTCTACAATATATTGGTCAATTCCTTTTACGAGCGCTCTTGTAATCCTATCCTGTAATGGTTCTTCTCTCCAGGAAAGATCAACTGTTTTTTCTTTGCTTGTTCCAACTACACTTTCTGCAAAATCTAGTAATCGCTCTGTTGCATCATCTCTTCTATCAAGGATAACATCTTCTACATGCTCTAATAAATCCTTAGGAATATCATCATACACCTCTAGCATAGCAGGGTTTACAATTCCCATATTCATCCCGGCTTTAATCGCATGATATAAGAATACAGAATGCATCGCTTCTCTAACCGGGTTATTTCCTCTAAATGAAAAAGAAACATTACTCACCCCACCACTTACGCTACAATGTGGTAAATTTTCACGAACCCATCTAGTTGCCTCTATAAAATCAATTGCATTTTTACGATGTTCGTCCATCCCTGTTGCTACAGGAAATATATTTAAATCAAAAATGATATCTTCTGGAGGAAAACCAACTTTATCAACCAGAACATCATATGACCTTTTAGAAATTTCTAAACGTCGTTCGTAATTATCTGCTTGTCCAACCTCATCAAATGCCATTACAATAACAGCAGCACCATAACGCTTAATTTTTTTCGCATGGGCCATAAATTCTTCCTCTCCTTCTTTAAGGCTAATTGAATTTACGACACACTTACCTTGTACAACTTGTAATCCCGCTTCAATGATATCCCACTTAGAGCTATCTATCATTATAGGTACTCTAGCAATATCAGGCTCTGCCATAATAAGATTTAAAAACCTTACCATCGCTTCTTTACCATCAATCAGACCATCATCCATATTAATATCGATGATTTGTGCTCCACCTTCTACCTGATGCCTAGCTATATCAAGTGCCTCATCAAATTTTTCTTCTTTTACAAGTCTTAAAAACTTACGAGATCCCGCTACATTTGTTCGTTCTCCAACATTTATAAAATTAGTTTCTGGAGTAACGATTAATGGTTCTAATCCAGATAACTTTAAATATCGTTTAGTTATATTATTAGCCATATTCTATATAGTTACTTCTACTCGTCTTGGTTTATATTCTTTTGCCATATCGGCTATTGCCTTAATATGTTCTGGTGTGGTACCACAGCATCCTCCAATAATATTTACTAAACTTTTGTCTAAGTATTCTTTTATTTGAGATGCCATTTGTTCTGGAGTCTCATCATACTCCCCAAATGCATTTGGTAATCCTGCATTTGGATGTGCAGATACTCCAAATGCTGCTTTTTGCGCAAGAACCTCTAAATGTGGTGTCAGTTGATTTGCACCCAACGCGCAATTAAATCCAACTGTCAACATCGGAATATGAGCCACAGAAATCAAAAATGCTTCTGCAGTTTGGCCTGATAATGTTCTACCACTAGCATCGGTAATAGTACCACTTACCATTATTGGTATATCTATCCCTTTTTCATCTTTTACTTCTTCTATCGCAAATAAGGCTGCTTTGGCATTTAACGTATCAAAAACAGTCTCCACCAAAAGAATATCTGATCCTCCATCTATCAGGGCCTCTACTTGTTGTTTATATGCTATTTTTAATCCATTAAAAGTTACTGCTCGATATCCTGGATCATTTACATCAGGAGACATGCTTGCTGTTCTGTTTGTAGGACCAATTGATCCTGCTACAAAACGAGGTTTATGAGGTTCCTTTTTAGTAAATTCATTAGCTACTTCTTTTGCTATTTTGGCAGATTGGTAATTAAGTTCATACACTAATTCTTCCATTTCATAATCTGCCATAGCTATTGTAGTACCAGAAAAAGTATTCGTTTCTACAATATCTGCTCCGGCCGCAAAATACAATCGATGTACTTCTTTTATGGCTTCTGGCTGTGTAATACTCAGCAAATCATTATTTCCTTGTACCGGAGTTGGCCAGTCCTTAAAACGTTCTCCACGAAAATCTTCTTCAGTAAACTTATGTCTTTGCAGCATTGTTCCCATAGCTCCATCAAGTACAAGAATTCTCTCTTCCAATATTTTATATATGTCCTTCATATCTTCATTTTCGCAATTTTGAATTTTATATCTTCAACTATTACCGTTATTACTAAAAACACTCACCAATCATAATGGTTTTTGTTTCTTTTTTTTAAACAAAAAACGTATCAAGAAAAGTTATTAGAAAATATAGTAAACTATGAATTTTCGTTATCTATTTCGCCATTACGAATAGAATGTAGCACCTTCTTTAGCAGATAAAGGGTTGCTAAGGTTTCATCGGGTCTATTCCCTCCGCCTTTCTTGATAACAATTATAATGTTTAAGAACTGAACGTTTTACCGTTACTTTTAATTTGACTGCAAAGAAAAGGCATAGCTATATGTTTTGCAAGTTTATTAACCACTTTTATAGATCTATAATTAGAAAAAAATGACATCTAAAAATAACAACCTGATCTTTCTTTATTATTTTGAATTAGACAAATTACATTTCTAGTTTTTACAGTAAATAATACACTATGGCATTATCTAAAATTATTTTCAGCATTTAGAAACCATTCACACAATCATTTATACGGTATTACTAGCATCTGAAACTTTTGAATCAAGATCGCTATACTTCGACTTGGCTCTGCAACCACGCTACTAGAGACGAGAGTCAAAACAAAATGAACATCAGTTTGTAATTCAATTTACAAAACCTATTGAATTATGTCTTAAATCCGCTTTATGCATTAGAAAATCTATTACAACTTCCAATTGCTTCAAAAACTAATGCTTTGTTGTTTTTTTTTAATTTAACCATAGTCCTTCGGTTCAGAGTAAACTGCTATGCTAAAACTAAGAAAACACTAGTTTTTATTGCATTTGAAAGCCTCATCATGAAGTTCCAATACATAAAGCCGGTTAAAATGCTTGAAAAAGATAAATTCTTACAGGCCACCTACCTATACGTTTTTAAAAATCTGTTTTGTAACATATTAATTTCATAAATAGATGACTACAAAAAACTTTCGGATAATTGTGAATCAAATTATAAAAGAATAGTACTTAAATTTTATATAATCACTCATAGTAAGTTTTGAAATGTTCGATAACACTTCTATCATTAGCCGTTTATACAATAAAACTAACCGTTTATACAATCAAACATACACTTAATACATTCTATGTATAACTATATCTCTTTAACATCTAAATTTACTTCAAATTCAATAACATATTTATTGTTTAACTCCTAAAATCTAAAATTATGACATCAAAAATCAAGTTAATTAAACATACAATTTTTGCCTTTGCACTTACCATGTTCGTAGGATGCGAAAAAAATGAAGAATTCAACGAAACAGTTAGTATAGACAACACAACAGCAACACAAGAAAGAGCACTCCATGAAGACCGCAGTGGTAATTATTATTTTGACGAACGTAGTGAGGCTATCGATTTGCTGAATTGGCATAAATCCGGATGGGACAGAAATAAAACATATCTCTCTACCGTGATTAGTAATAACTCTGGATATGACCTAAATCTTAACAGAAATAACTCTAATTATGCCTCTAGAGTTTTGCACTTGGTTAAAACCCCTTCCAAAAGTATTCCTTCAGGAAAACATACATTTACCATGATCAATGAGACATCTGAGAATAATGGATTAGATTATGAAATAACTTATAACTTTAAAGGAGACAGTAGTAAAATATTACATTATAAGGTTAAAATAGATACCGTAAATGACGAGCATCAAATTGAATTAATTAACCCCAGAACCGGACAGCCAAGCAATCTTTTTATTTCTAGTCAGAACGCAACCGCACTCATTTTAGATGACACTACAACTATTACAGCCAGTATTGTAAAAAACGAAAATTGGTATCATATAGAAATAACCATACAATAAATTGCTAAAAGATCATTAACCTATTTTCGAATTATGATCACAAACTAGCAACTATGTATTAAAAACGAGTGCTATATAGAAAAATCACAATCTATATAGCACTCATTTTTGTTATATTACATTTTTAATATCTAGACATTAAATCTACTCTAATTTCATATAACGATTTACGATTCCGGAGCCAACTCAACCTCTAACCCATCTAATTCTTGGGTAATAGGAATCTGACACCCTAATCTACTATTATCTTCTACATAAAAAGCCTCTGCTAACATCATATCTTCATCTTGTCCCATTTCTGGTAATTGATGATCAGAAGTTATATAACATTGGCAAGAAGCACACATTGCCATACCACCACAGGTTCCTTCTACTGGTAATTCATAAGCTTTACAAACTTCCATTAAATTCATTGCCATATCTGTTGGTGCTTGCACCTCGTGAACAACTCCTTCTCTATCTTTTATTTTTATGGTAACATCTGACATATATTCTTATTTCTGTCGGTAATTTTAAAAAACCTCATAGGCTCTTCAACCTATGAGGTATAAATTTATAAATTTTTAGCAGTTAATTAATCGCTTTAACCACTTCTTTTTTCGCTTCTTTTTTGGTACCATCAAATCCTTCTACTCCACCAACTGTAGTATACTTCATTACATACTTTTTATCTGGGAAGATTCTTTGATAAGCACTTTGACACATAATCGCTGCTTCATGAAAACCAGAAAGGATTAATTTTAGTTTTCCTCTATATGTATTTACATCTCCAATAGCATAGATACCCGGGATATTAGTTTGATAATCATAAGAATTATCAACTTTGATTGCATTTTTCTCAATCTCTAATCCCCAATCTCCAATTGGCCCAAGTTTTGGTGATAATCCAAATAACGGAATAAAATAATCAGTATCCACTTGGATGTCACCTTCTGTCTTATGTTTGATACCAACAGCAGTCACGTGATCGTCTCCTTTAAGCTCTTTTACTTCTGCTTCTGTGATCAACTTCACTTTACCTAGTTTAGTTAACTCAGCCACTCTTTCTACAGAGTCTAATGCTCCTCTAAACTCATTTCTTCTATGCACCAAAGTAACTTCACTAGCTACATCTGCTAAAAAGATTGTCCAATCTAATGCAGAATCTCCTCCTCCTGCTATCACTACCCTCTTATCTCTATACACTTCTGGATCGCGAATGATATACGCTACTCCTTTGTCTTCAAAATCAACAATATTAGGAATAGGTGGTTTACGTGGCTCGAAAGAACCTAATCCACCTGCTATAGCAACTACAGGAGCATTATGCTGCGTACCTTTATTAGTAGTTACCAAGAAAGTATCATCTTCTAATTTCTCTATAGTTTCTGCTCTTTCTCCTAACGTAAATCCAGGATTAAAAGGTTTGATTTGCTCCATTAAATTATCCACTAAGTCCCCTGCCAATATTTCTGGAAATCCAGGAATATCATAGATTGGTTTTTTAGGATAAATTTCTGAACATTGACCTCCCGGTTGTGGTAAGGCATCGATAAGATGTGTTTTCAACTTCAGTAATCCTGCTTCAAAAACAGTAAATAATCCTGTTGGGCCTGCTCCGATTATTAAAATATCAGTCTTGATCATTTTTCAACTTCTTTTTTCCTATTAATCCTTTGGTAAATTCATTTAGTGTTTCCACTTTTTCTTCGAAATCACCTTTAATTGTTTTTCTGTATTCGTTTAAATTCTTTACTAAATCATCAATATCTTCGGGAATTACTTCTTCAAAAAATTGACGTAATCTTTTGGCCGTGGTTGGGGACTTTCCATTCGTCGAAATTGCCACCTTCACATTACCTTTGGTCACAACGCCACCCATATAAAAATCACAATATGGAGGATTATCAGCTACATTGACCAACTTACTTCTTTTCCTACAGTCTTTATACACCTGCTCATTAACTTTAGGAACATCTGTCGTAGCAATCACAATATGTTTTCTTTTAAGAAAACGCTTGTGATATTTTTTTTTTATCATTTTAACACCGAATTTATTTGCTAAAGCTATAGTACCATCTCTATACATTGGTGACACTAAAGTTACTTTGGCATCCGGACTTGATTTTAATAAGAACGTGAGTTTTTCTTCGGCAACATTACCTCCTCCTACGATCAGGATTTCTAGGTTTTTTACCTTCAAAAAAATCGGATATAAATTATTTCTTTCTTCCATCTTTATAGCTATCCTGAACTATCAAGATAATATTACTTCGTATACTTCTATATAAACTGAAGTTAAACTTAAAACTCATTGGTTGCAATCTCTTCATAGCTACAAACAATTATTACCTCAAACTTCTCACACTATACGTAGTTCCCTTTTTATTGTCGGAATATTCCGTTTATTCTGAGCAGCAAAGATACTAACTATTTCACTTAACCTACTCATTACTAAGCTTACAATAACATCATTGTTTTGGTATTTCAGAGAATTACCTTACTATACTTTTGCTATTTCCGTAGCTCTAAACTCCTGTACTTTTTGTAAAAATTGTGTAGCACTGCTGATGTATTCGATTGCAAAATCTTTAGTCGGCGCATTTTTCTGCAATTGATAAATTAAATCTGCAAATGTACCTTCTAAGCTTATTTTTCCACTTGCTACAAATTCTTCATCAAATTGTGAAATAATACTTGCATGTGTATTGGTTTTCTTCTTTTCTGCAAGTAACAATGCTTTTGCTGAGTTTACCAAAGAGCTATATGCATGATACACTGCATCAGAATACACTTCATTTTCTAACGATTTTTTAGCGTTTTCTATCTTCTCTTCACTTTCTAAAAACAAGGTAGCTATTAAATCTATCACCACTCCGGCACACTCTCCTACTCCAATCGCTTTCACATACTCTTCTTCTGTTCCCCAATCGATAAAATCTTCTTGAGTTAAGTTCTCTACATTCGATAAGTCTGTAAGGAAATCATAAAAATACTTTTCTCCTTTTTCTGCATAATATTCTACAAAAAGCTTACCGTTTGCATTTTTCTCATAATCATTAAGGATTCTTCTTAACGCTTCTGGCCCTCTTCTGCTTGGTATTTTTACAACCTTATCAGCAAAACGACCATTACCATCACCCAAATTTCCTCCTCCTAGTAACACTTGCAATGCAGGAGCCACTAATTTATCTTTGGTACGAACCGACATCCCCTGGAAACCAATATTTGCCATATTATGTTGCCCACAAGCATTCATACATCCACTAATCTTAATTATTAAATCTTCGTTTTCAAGATATTGAGGATATTCAGTTCTGATTACTCTTTCTAACTCTTCTGCAATACCCGTACTACTTGCTATACCTAAGTTACATGTATCTGTCCCTGGGCATGCTGTAATATCCACTGCTTTATTATACCCCGGATCTACAAATCCTAATTTTTCTAATTCTTGATAGAAAAATGGTACTAATTCTTCTTTTACAAATGGTATTAAAATGTTCTGACGCAATGACAAACGAATTTCTCCTGCAGCATATTTCTGTACCAAATCTGCTAATAATCTAGCTTTATCTGTATAAAAATCACCTAATAACACTTTGATACCGATTGCTACATATCCTTCTTGTTTTTGAGCAATCACGTTAGTAGCTTTCCATAGATCATATGTTTTTTGATCTTTAATAGCTACCTTAGGAGCTTCAATAGTCACAGGAACAGAAGGCTGATATGCATCTGCATCAATAGCAACAGTTTTATGTACAATTGCACTTTGTTCTGCTTCTACTAATTCTTTAAAAACCTCTAAACCGATATCCTTTATTAAGAATTTCATTCTCGCTTTGGCTCTACTTTTACGCTCACCATGACGATCGAATATTCTCAAAACTCCTTCCATCAAAGGAATTATTTTATCTGCCGCTAAAAAGCTATAGAATTCATCTGCATGTCTTGGTTGTGATCCTAATCCACCTCCTAGCATTACTTTAAAACCTCTAACTCCATTTTCGATTTTAGCTATAAAACCTAAATCATGCATATAAGATAATCCTGTATCCTCATCGGTTCCAGAAAAAGAAACTTTGAATTTACGTCCCATTTCCTGACAGATAGGATTTCTTAAAAAGAAACGGAACAATGCATCTGCATAAGGAGACACATCAAAAGGTTCTTTTGGATCAATCCCTGCCGTTTCTGATGCTGTAACATTACGAACTGTATTACCACATGCTTCTCTCAAAGTTACATCATCTCTTTCTAGCTCTGCCCAAAGCTCTGGAGTTCTATTAAGATCAACATAATGGATCTGAATATCCTGACGTGTTGTGATATGCAAACGTCCTCTAGAATACTCATCCGACACTTCACAAATCCGTCTTAATTGATTGCTCAACACTTTACCATATGGTAATTTAATACGGATCATCTGTACTCCTTCTTGTCTCTGACCATATACTCCACGCGCCAAACGAAGACTACGAAACTTTTCTTCATCGATCTTACCTTTATGGAATAGCTCTATCTTATTAGCCAATTCTATAATATCATTTTCGACAATCGGATTTTCTATTTCAGTTCTAAAACTTTGCATTTTCTTTAGTGTTTCGTTCCTTAAAAAAGGATGTAATTATGACTTTTGTGACTACTATCGCCTGCCTACTATTTCTATTTAATTCTGTTTAATTTAGAATGACTTTTTATTCTACAAAGCCTACTCCAGCCGTATTATTTGTTTGTGAATCTATTAGAATAAATGAACCTGAGGCTTTATTCTTACTATAAGAGTCAATAGCTAATGGTTTACTTAATTGTATCTGGACTTTTCCTATTTCGTTTAAACTTAATGAGTTTTTAGACACATCATCTCCCGAAAAATCAGTTGCAATAGTACCGTTTATACTTTTTACTTTTGCAAGCACCCTATTACTACCGCTTTGTATAAAATAATTTGTTCCTGGTACCAAATCTTTACTATCCATCCAACATACTGTAGCTGTTAGTTGTTTTTCTACTCTTGGCTTTTCTGATGATTTTACAATCATATCACCTCTACTTACATTTACATCATCCTCTAATGTGATTGTACAAGAACTTCCTCTACCTGCTGTATCGAATTTTTGATCAAAAAAGTATATTTCTTTTACCTTAGAAGTTGTTAACGATGGTAAAACTGTCACTTCATCTCCTACAGAAATATCTCCTCCATACAGTTTTCCTGCATATCCTCTAAAATCATGGTATTCATCTTTCTTAGGTCGAATCACTGTCTGTATCGGAAAACGCACTTGTGATTTTTCGTATACATCTTGAGCATCTAATTCTTCTAAATGCTCTAATAATGTCTGCCCGTTATACCAAGGTGTTTTTTCTGACTTATCTACAACATTATCTCCTTGTAAAGCACTTACCGGAATAAAGGTTATATTTTGTTCTTTATAATCACTTTTTGCAATTAAAGCTTCAAAATCTTTTTTAATAGCTTCATATTTCTCTTCAGAAAAATCAACCAAATCCATTTTATTAACGGCTACAATTACATCTTTTACTCTCAATAAATTATTGATAAAAAAGTGACGATATGTTTGCTCTATTACTCCTTTACGGGCATCTACCAAAATAATAGAAGCCTGAGATGTTGATGCTCCAGTAACCATATTCCTTGTATACTCAATATGCCCTGGGGTATCTGCTATAATGTAACTTTTAGTTTTTGTCGAAAAGTAGATGTGCGCTACATCAATTGTAATTCCTTGCTCACGTTCTGCAACTAACCCATCAGTAGCCAAAGAAAAATCTAAATAATCAAATCCATTAGCTTTACTTCTAGCTTCAATAGCTTCTAATTTATCAGTAGTTAATGATTTAGTATCATATAAAATACGACCAATTAAGGTACTTTTACCATCATCTACACTTCCTGCTGTTGCTATTTTTAATACGTCCATTTCTATGTTGGTTGAGAGTTTATAGTTGCTTGTTGATCGTTTTACACTTTATCAACATCTAAAACTATTCTCAATTATTATATTCTATTATTATATTTCTCAGCTCGTTAATATTGACACTAACAACGATCAACCATTAACTACTTTTTAAAAGTACCCTTGCTGTTTACGTTTCTCCATTGCTGCTTCGGATCTTTTATCATCGATACGAGCACCTCTTTCTGAAATTGTAGACTCTCTAATCTCTGCTACTACTTTATCAATAGTTACAGCATCGGAAAGCACTGCTGCTGTACAAGACATATCTCCTACAGTACGGAAACGTACCATTCTTTCTTCTACTTTTTCATCATCTTCTCTATATACTACATCATCTTCTGCCGACCAGATCATCCCGTCTCTTACAAATATCTTACGTTTATGTGCAAAATAAATTGAAGGAATCTCGATATTTTCTTTTTCGATATAGCTCCAAACATCCAATTCTGTCCAGTTACTTATAGGAAAAACCCGTACATTCTGACCTAAATCGATTTTTCCATTTAAGTGATCAAAAAGCTCTGGTCTTTGGTTTTTTTCATCCCACTGACCAAAATCATCTCTTACAGAAAAAATACGCTCCTTAGCTCTTGCTTTTTCCTCATCTCTACGAGCACCACCAATAGCTGCATCAAACTTAAATTCTTCTAAGGCATCTAATAAGGTAGTCGTTTGCAGACTATTTCTACTTGCATACTTTCCTTTTTCTTCGATTACCTTGCCTTGATCTATTGAATCCTGAACATTACGAACAATCAATTCTACTCCTAATTCCTCTGCCAAGCGATCTCTAAATTCTATCGTTTCAGGAAAATTATGTCCCGTATCTATATGTAATAATGGGAATGGTATTTTAGCCGGAAAAAAAGCTTTTTGTGCCAATCTAACTAAAGTGATTGAATCTTTTCCTCCAGAGAAAAGCAATACTGGTTTCTCGAACTGAGATACTACCTCACGAAAAATATAAATCGCTTCACTCTCTAAAGGATTCACATTAAGAATCGCTTTATTTCCTGACTGTATTGTCGAACCGTTTAACTGTTCTGTTTTATTTTCTAACACTTCCATTGTTTGCTTTTTCTTCATTTGTTAGCTCGTATGTATTCCACACTCTCTATTATCCAACACTTTAGTAGGGTCGAAATATTTAAATTCGTTTGGCAAGTTATTCTCTTCTAAATAAATATCCAACTCTTCATCCCCATAATAATAGAAAGGACTTACTTTTAACACTCCATCACTACCAAGGCTTAAAATATTTAATGAATCTCTTAATGCTGTTTGACCTTTTCTAAGATTAGTAAACCAAACATCAGGTGCGTGTTCTGCCATGGCTCTTTTAAAAGGCTCTAACTTAACTTGCTCTGTAAACACCTTATGCAAAGGATCTTCTATCCCTGGTATCCCCATCACTATATCTCTATGTGATGATGTCTGCTTAGGAACATACAACTTAACATTAAGATCCAACTGCTTTATTACTGCTTCAGCATGTCTATATGTATTAGGAGTATTATATCCTGAATCACACCATATAACTGGAATATCAGATAAAGCTTCAGCACACACATTAAGAATAGCAGCTTCATATGGCCTAAAATTAGTAGTAACCACAGGTCGTTTTGCTTTAGCAATGGCCCATTTCACTATTTCTAAAGGAGCTTTCCCCTTTAATTCAATATTTAAACTTTCTATTTCTTTTTCCGTAAAACTCATTATCCTTTTAATTTACTCAGGATTATACTTTAACTATCTAATCAGCAATTATCTTCCCCATTTAATTCGATTCCACACTCTTTCGTGGAAAAAATAAAGAATCATTTTTGTTACAAAATCAATAGATGCAATCGAAGTAGCCAATGCCATTTCACCTGTAAGTAAATAAGACACTATTAAGGTATCTAATGTACCTACTACTCTCCAACTTACTGCTTTTACAATACTGCGTACCGGCTTTTCGGAAGTCTTATCCGACTGATACGTTGTTTTCTCCGTAGCTACTTTATCTAATATCATTTGATCTACAATCATTTTTCTTTTTAAAAAATCTAATACCCTATCGGATTAGTAGATTACTCAGCAAATGTATATATAAAAATTTATTTCTTAGCCGAAAGAATAAAAAAAATCAGACAAAACCAGAAGAATTGCGATATCATCAACAAAAAACATAGTAAGTTAGTAGATTATCACCAAAACTCGAGATATCCACGTAATTTATCATCAGAAATAACCAATCAATCAATTCTTGGGTAATTTAGAACAACTTCTTTAACTTTATTTTCTGAAAAAAAGTTAATTATGGGGTAACAAATTCAATATTCACTACACTAACAAGAAATACCTAAATGATTATTTTAAATTCTTTTTAAAAATCATCAAGGCACATGTATAACAAAATTTTTAAATTATTTATTTATGAAAAAAATCGCATTACTTTTATTTTTAACATCTTCTATTTTATTTACATCTTGTGATAAGGATGATGATTCTGTTTCAATTGAAATTGACGAAACGTTGATTCCTGGTGAATGGGATTTGACAGCTCTTAATGTAGAAAATGGAAAAACCATTACTATAACTGGAGACCAACGAATCAATGAATCATATACAAGCTTTGGGAAAAATTTTGAACTTCTCGTTTCTTTTTCTGATTCAAGTTTTCTTTATAGTGCACTTAGCTACGGAGTATACACCTCAGTAATCACAACAACTTTTTCTGGAGAAAGCACTACCAAAGAAGTACTTATATCCGATTTTTTACCTGATGGTAAATGGAATACAGAAGGAAACTTACTAATCATTACAAAAGATGGAGTAAGCAAAAGCTTCGAAATACTAGAATTATCCCAAAATACCATACGTTTAAAAACAGAAATTAACGAAACCAAAGAGACACTTGAAGGATCCATTACCACAACAGGAACGATGTTTTCTACTTTACAACGAAAATAAATGACATATCCCCTAACAAAAAGGTCAGGAAAACTTCTTCCTGACCTTTTTAGTTTTACACCTGCTCTAAAGCTTGTGCTATATCTACAATAATATCATCTATATGCTCTAATCCTACCGAACATCGAACCAAACCATCCGTGATACTTACCGACAATTTATCTTCTGCCGCCAGTTTACTATGCGTAGTAGATGCAGGATGTGTTACAATTGTTCTGGTATCTCCAAGGTTAGCCGACAACGAACACATTTTTATACTATCAAAAAATGTTTTACCTCCTTCAACCCCTCCTTTTACTTCAAAAGCTACCATGCTCCCTCCAAGTTTCATTTGTTTCCTGGAAACTTCGTATTGTGGATGTGATTTCAGGAATGGATATTTCACCCAATTCACTTTAGGATGTGCTTCCAGAAACTCTGCCAACTTCAGTGCATTATCACAATGTTTTTCTGCTCTTACGGCTAAAGTCTCCAAACTCTTGGACAATATCCAAGCATTAAATGGAGATAACGAGGGTCCAGTATTTCTAGAAAACAAGTAAATCTCTCGTATCAGTTCTTTTTTACCAACAGTTACTCCACCAAGAACTCTCCCTTGTCCATCAATCATTTTTGTAGCTGAATGCACTACTAAATCCGCTCCGAATTTAATAGGCTGCTGTAAATAAGGTGTTGCAAAACAATTATCTATTATTAAGAGTAGATTGTGCTTTTTTGCGATCACTCCCAACAATTCTAAATCCAATACATCAACTCCTGGATTCGTCGGAGATTCTGCATACAAGATCTTAGTATTTGGTTTGATCAAACTCTCTATTTTCTCAGTTTCGGTAACATTAAAATAACTCGTTTCTATATTCCATTTAGGAAAATACTTTGTAAACAACGTATGTGTAGACCCAAAAACTGATCGTGCAGAAACTATATGATCCCCACTATTAAGCAATGCTGCAAGCGTAGAATACACTGCTGCCATACCTGTCGCAAAAGCGTATCCATCTTCTGCCCCCTCGAGTTTACACATTTTTTCTACAAACTCTGAGGTATTAGGATTACTAAAACGACTATATAAATTACGCTCTTTCTCTTCTGCAAAAGATGCTCTCATTTCCTCAGAATCCTCAAACACAAAACCAGAAGTAAGATACATTGGTGTAGAATGCTCTAAAAACTGTGTCTTTTCCGTTTGTGTTCTTACCGCCTGAGTTTCAAATTTCTGGCTATCTAAGCTCATATCTCTTCGTTATTTACTACTACTTTATAATTTACACTTGCCGTTGGCTCTAATGTTTTAGAAACCGAACAATATTTCTCAAATGACAATTGCGCTGCTCTTTTAGCTTTTTCCGGAGTTATCTCTCCTTCTAAATATACTGTTACATCTATTTCTTTAAAAGGTGTTGCATCTTCAATTTTCACACGACTTCCATTCACTTCTGCCCGGTAGTCTGTGATTTTTTGTCGTTGTTTTTTTAAAATAGAAATTATATCAATCGCACTACAACCTGCAACTCCCATCAATACATATTCCATAGGACTTGGCGCTAAATCATGCCCTCCTACTACTGCCTTACTATCTATATGGGTTATATGCCCTCTTTCGTTCTTTAACTCGAAATGATAATCATCATCAATTCTTTTTAATTCTATTTTCATACGTTTATTTTTCTAATTCGTTGACTATAACCAACCAATTCTATATTTTTATCTAGTTTTTTTACACTACCCTCTATCAGCAAGTCTTAGTATATCACCAAAAACCCCTCTCGCCGTTACTGCTGCTCCGGCTCCGGCTCCCTGAATCACAACAGGCTGATCACCATACGATTCTGTGTATATTTCGAAAATAGAATCAGAACCTTTTACCTGCCCTAATGAACTGCTCTCTGACACTGACACTAGCTTAACTTCCAAGTTTCCTTTTTCTTTCGACAAATCTCCAGAAAGGTCTCCTATATATCGTAAAACATGATCTGGCTTTTGATCATTTTTTATTTTTTCATATACAGCATCTAATTCTTTTAATCTTCCTAAAAATTCTGAAGCATCACCTTCTCTGAGGTTTTCTGGAATCAAATTATCAATTTGCACATCACTAAACTCATTACTTAAATCTAATTCTCTTGCTAAAATCAACAACTTTCTTCCTACATCATTACCACATAAATCTTCTCTAGGATCCGGTTCTGTAAAACCTTTATCAATTGCCTCTTGCAACACCTCGCTAAAAGGTCTTTTTTCTGCAGAAAATGTATTAAACAAATAACTAAGTGATCCTGAAAACACACCTTTAATTCTGGTTATATTTTCTCCTGACAAATGTAATAGTTTAATCGTATCTATCAACGGAAGCCCAGCACCAACATTAGTTTCATATAAATATTGTTTTTGATTTTCCTCTAATTTTTTACGTAATTCCTTATAAAAATCAAAGCCTAATGTATTCGCTACCTTATTTGACGACACCAAATCAAACCCATGTTCTACTAGTGTTATATAATTATCAGTAAAAGCCGAACTAGCGGTATTATCAATTGCAATTAAATTTTCCAGATGGTTTTCATCAGCATATTTAATTACATCTTTTATAGTATACGATTCGCCTTTACTCTCTAATTGATCTTTCCAATTCTGACCTACTCCGTTTTTATCAAACAACACTTTTTTGGAATTTGCTACCGCAAAAATATTAAGAGCAATTTTCTTTCGTTTCTCTATCCCTTTACTCGATTGTAAAACCTGATCAATTAATGTACCTCCTACCAATCCATGACCGAATATAGCTAAGTTTATCTTTTTTGCAATTTCAAAAATCTCGCCATGAATTACATTCAATGCTTTATATAATTGTTCTTTTTTAACTACCAAACTCACATTTTTCCCTGTAACTGTATTATTAAATAACAAAGGCACAATTTGGTTTTTAATCAATGCATTGTACGGTTTATGAAATGTACTAAGATCCTGACCAATAATAGAAATTACCGATACACTTTCTTCTACAGTTATCGTGCTTACGTTTCTTTTGTGAAAATCAGCTTCGAATTCTTCTTCGAGTACTTTTTTTGCTTCTTTTGCTTGATTCGCTTCTACTACTAATCCTATCCCTCTTTCTGAAGATCCCTGCGATATAATACTTACGCTAATATTTTTATACGCTAACGCCTTAAAAATTCGGGCATCGACCCCCACTCTACCTAAAAGACCTCTTCCTTCTAAATTAACTAATGACACATTTTCTAAGACAGAAAGTGATTTAATTCCTTTTTCACTAGCCTCAGAAGTAATTAATGTCCCCTCTCCTTGATGATCAAAAGTATTAAGGATTCTTAAGGGGATATTTTTTTCTATTAAAGGAATTATCGTTTTAGCATGCAAGATATTTGCTCCAAAATACGCTAATTCATTAGCCTCTGTAAAGGACAATTTTTCTATTTTTCTTGCATCTGCAACTAAATCTGGATTAGCAGTATAAATACCATTTACATGTGTATAATTCTGAAGCTCATCTGCATCCAAATAATTTGCCAGCAATGCCGCTGTATAATTACTTCCATTCCTACCCAATGTAGTCGTTTCATTTTTAGCGTTAGAGGCAATAAAACCTGTTACTACATTTACCGTAGGGCCATTATGCTTTTTAAAATGATTCACTACATTCTCCTTAGACAACGCATCTAATGGTTGTGCATCTCCAAACTGCTCATCGGTAATAATTAATTCTCTTGCATCTGTATAATTTGCTTTAATCCCTTTTTTTATAAGAAGTTGAGTTATCAATTTAGCTGAAATAACCTCTCCCTGAGATAATACTTGATCTTTTATTCTTTTACTATAATCTCCTAACAATGAGACTCCTTCAAAAAGCTTATCTAATGTAGAGAACTCTTCCTGAACATCCAAACCTTCATACTCTGCTATCTGATATTCTTTAAAATCCTTTAACTGATCTTGATATACTTCATTTTTTGATGCCTTATCAAGGATAGTTTCTAATTCATCCGTGGAATTTCCTCTAGCCGATAATACAACCGTGATTCTTTCACCTTTCTTTACCTTACCTTCTATAATATTAATTACTGCCTGGATACCTTTTCCATTTGCCAGCGATTTTCCACCAAACTTTAAAACTTTCATTCTTTATTTTTAAAATATATCTTTTAACAACTTCTCTAATTGTTCAAATTCTATCAGAAACGCATCATGACCATGAGCAGATTGTATGACCCCATGGGTAATATTTTTCTTTACTTTTTGCAACTCCTGAAACGTAATTCTATCTTCTTCTTCTGTAAAAAACATGTCAGAGTCTATACTAATTATATGAATATCTGACTCTATCATTCCAGCCACATCCAAAAATTCACCCCTACCAGCTGTTATATCAATATTTGCTAATACATGGTTCAATTCCTTATATGCTGATAAAACAAATCTTTCATCCAGTTTTTTTCCGTGATGCAATATCCAACTTTCTACATTATACATCTCCTTTTCGTCATTATAACTCCTATTAAACTTTAGTTTAAATGATTCCGGCGTTCTGTATATCAGCATTGCATGTAATCTTGCATCATGAACAGGATTGTTAGAATGAAGTAAAATCTGCTCTTGAACAAGACAATTTGCCTTTAACCAATCTGTAGATTTCCAATCCGCAGCCACAGGAATTAAACGCTCTATCAATCTAGGTCTGAGAGCAGCTAACTCCCAGGCTATACCTCCTCCGACTGAACCTCCAATAACTGCATATAACCTATTTATCTGTAACTGTTCTAATCCTTTTGCAAAAATAGAAGCAATATCCCGAGCGTTAAACACCTTATAATTATCAATCAAATTACTCGGGTTTTTATCATATCCATTTCCAGGGATATTAAATGATAAAATAGTGTATTTAGAAGTATCTATACATTTGCCATCTCCTATTAAACCTTTCCACCAACCATTATCACCACAAACCGTAGAGTTGCCTGTTAATGCATGGTTCACCAAAACTATTGGAGCGTCATATAATGGTCTACCATATACTTCATAACTAAGATCAATTGAATCAAAGTGATAACTGTTTACTGTTTTAAAATTTGATATCAGAACTTTTTGGAGCATGAATATTAATTTCTGTAAAATATTATTTCTATAAACTCTCTTACTACAAAATCGTAAGAGAGTTAACAGTTTTTTTCTAGTTTTTAATTTTAATCTTAGAAAAAGCTTCTTTTAAATCAGCTTTTAAATCCTCAATATCTTCTAAGCCAACAGACAATCGAATTAAATCCTGAGTTACCCCTGTAGATTCTTGTTGTTCCGCATTTAATTGTTGATGTGTAGTACTTGCTGGGTGAATTATCAAAGACTTAGAGTCGCCAATATTTGCTAACAGCGAGAAAATCTTTGTTTCATCAGCTATTGTTTTAGCAGAATCAAAACCTCCTTCGACTCCAAAGGTTATAATACCACTTTGTCCTTTTGGCAAATACTCTTTTGCTAATTGATAATATGTATCATTTTCTAGTCCAGGATATTTTACCCAAGTTACTTCGTCCTGATTTGTTAACCATTTTGCAAGCTCTAGAGCATTCTCACTATGTTTTTTTATTCTGATTTCTAAAGTTTCTAAACCTTGTAAAATCTGAAATGCATTAAAAGGGCTCAATGCCGCTCCGTAATCTCTCAACCCCTCAATTCTAGCTTTTGCTATAAAAGCAGCAGCCCCCAATGCTTCGTGATACACCAACCCATGATAACCAGGAGAAGGCTCGGTAAACTCAGGAAACTTACCACTTGACCAATCAAAAGTACCTGCATCTATAATCACTCCTCCTAATGAAGTTCCATTTCCACTTATATACTTAGTAAGTGAGTGAATTACAATATTAGCACCATAAGCTATAGGATTTAATAATGCGGGTGTCGCTACGGTATTATCAACTATGAGAGGTACCTTATTAGCTTTGGCTTCTTTAGAAATTGCCTTCAGGTCTAACACATCCAATTTTGGATTCCCCAAAGACTCCACAAAAAATACACGTGTATTTTCCTGTATTGCATTTTTAAAATTATCAGAATCCGAAGGATCTACAAAAGTAGTCGTAATCCCAAACCTTGGTAAGGTAACATTAAGAAGATTATAAGTTCCTCCATACAAACTACTAGAAGCAACAATATGATCACCTGATTTTAGTATAGTAAGTAATGTAGTATTAATAGCTGCAGTACCCGAAGCAGTAACCACTCCTGCTATACCACCTTCTAAAGCCGCTAAACGTTGTTCTAAAATATCATTTGTCGGATTATTTAATCGGGTATAGATATACCCCGTTTCCGACAAATTAAAAAGATTTGCTGCATGATCTGCATCATTAAAAACATATGATGTCGTTTGATAAATAGGAACTGCTCTAGTTCCTCCATTAGCAGTTACATCATGTCCAGCGTGTAAAGCTTCGGTTGCAAATTTTTGTGTTCCCATAATTTTCTACTTTAATTTTTAATAATTAACAAATCAAATACAGTAAGTACCTATTAAAAGTGTTAGTTTAAAAATTAAGAAGAAAGGAAATAATAATTATAAGTATTATAATTAAATGGTTATCTTTCTCGAATATCGAGTTAGAATTTAGCACCTTCTTTATTAATAAAGGGTTGCTAAGGTTTCACAGGGTCTATTCCCTCCGCCTTTCTTAATAACTTTTATCACTATGTATAAGAAACTTTAGGCAAAACTAGTAATTATTTTCAAACCTAAAAGAATATTTTAAAAAAAACTTAATAAAAACCAGAATTATTCCTCTAAACGGCTTCACTAATTGAAAGAGTCATAATTAAATCTTAATTATGACTCTTTAATTAGTTTTTTTTTACCTTTGCGCGAAATAGTTGAAGGGATAGATTTGACCGATTGCAACCCTAAAATACACTGAAAAATTTCAGTGATTATAGTAAAAATGCTAAAGTAGTTTGATAAAACAACATCAATATTGATGTTTTAGTTGTTGCAATCCCGTCTTTATTCTTTCTTAATAAATTAACACAAATGGCATATTTATTTACTTCAGAAAGTGTTTCTGAAGGGCATCCGGATAAAGTAGCAGATCAAATTAGTGACGCATTATTAGACAACTTTTTAGCTTTTGACAAAGATTCAAAAGTCGCCTGTGAAACATTGGTAACTACTGGTCAAGTTGTTCTTGCCGGGGAGGTTAAATCCAAAACTTACTTAGATGTACAAAACATTGCCAGAGAAGTTATTAATGAAATAGGATATACCAAAGGAGCATACCAGTTTAGTGGAGATTCTTGTGGTGTAATTTCACTTATTCATGAACAATCTCAGGATATTAATCAAGGGGTAGATCGCGAAACAAAAGAGGAACAAGGTGCAGGAGATCAAGGTATGATGTTCGGTTATGCTACAAAAGAAACCGAAAACTATATGCCATTGGCATTAGACATCTCTCATAAAATCCTAATTGAACTGGCCAAACTAAGGCGCGAGGGAACGGAAATTCCTTATTTACGTCCGGACTCTAAAAGTCAGGTTACAATAGAATATAGTGATGACAATGTGCCTCAACGAATTGTTGCTATAGTAGTATCAACCCAACATGATGATTTTGATATCGATGATGCTGTAATGTTAGCAAAAATTAAAAATGATATTATTTCTATTTTAATACCAAGAGTTATTTCTCAACTTCCGAAATATGTACAGGGATTATTTAATGATCAGATTACCTACCATATCAATCCTACAGGAAAATTCGTTATTGGAGGCCCTCATGGGGATACTGGTTTAACAGGACGTAAGATTATAGTAGATACTTATGGAGGTAAGGGTGCTCATGGTGGTGGTGCTTTTTCTGGAAAAGACCCTAGCAAAGTAGACCGTTCTGCAGCCTACGCATCTAGACACATTGCAAAGAATTTGGTTGCTGCAGGTGTTGCTAGTGAAGCGTTGGTACAAGTATCTTATGCAATTGGTGTGGTAGAGCCTACATCTATTTTTGTAGACACGTATGGAACAAGTAGTATAAATCTTACTGATGGAGAAATTGCTGAGAAAGTATCAGAAATTTTTGATATGAGACCAGCGGCTATAGAAGAACGCCTAAAATTACGCAATCCGATATACAGAGAAACTGCTGCATATGGACATATGGGAAAAGAATCAAAATTGGTAACTAAGGTTTTCGAAAGCCCTTATTCTGGTAAAATAGAAAAAGAAGTCGAACTTTTTACCTGGGAAAAACTGGATTATGTCGATATTGTTAAAAAAACCTTTCAAATCTAGGTTTTACAAACATTTTTTAACGTAACTTTATAAAAAACAGACACTTAACACCATTAACCCAAGCCCAAAACAGTTATTATAACAAAATCGAATACTATAAATTGGCCTACGAATACTAAAACATTAACATTTTTGTAACTATTAGTAATACCTTTAATCACAATGATTAAATAATCAAAATTTATACAAATGAGATTAAAAATTGTATTGACTATTGCATTTTCTTGTGTATATGCTTTATCGTTTTCCCAAGATTATAAAGACAGTATTGAATCTGTAAAAAATATTGATACTAGTATTGAAGAGGGAGCATACAAAACTGACAAAATTGCGTCTATAGATAAGCTTATAATCACAACCTCTGAACAAAATATAGATTATTCTACAAATGAAACTTTGTTTTTAAGCGAACAAGAATGGGAAAAAACAAAAAAAACCATTAAAAAAAATAAAGAGAGATTAACGAAATCAAATAAAATTCTTATTTCGAAAGTAATTGACACAGTGTATTTGACAATTCCCGTCGCTAATGAATCTAGAATATCAGGTTCTAGCTGGTAATGAAATAAGTATTTCAAACATATTATTATTCACTAAGGGCTGTCTGAAAAGGCAGCCTTTTTTTATTTTCTTAATATTCCTTCATTTCATCGGGTGACCATCACATTTACTTTTTTATACCCAAAAACAACGTAAACAACTAAAAACAAGGGAAATACCCTAAAAAAAGCATTGTTCTTCCTCCAGTATATATTGTTTTCAATTCGTAAATTAGCTATTGAAAATCAAATACTTATAATTATTTTAACTAAAACAAAACAGATTATGATTATATACGCTTGATAAAAAAGTAACAATAATTCACTTTAACAACGCCTCAAAATTTAAAAAAAAATGAAATTAAAAATCTCGTTAATTACCATCTTGGTATGCGTCTATCAAATCTCATTCGGTCAAATCAACAAATCAAAAAATGATATTGTAGAAAAACAAATTTCGACCAATGAGAAAAATAAAAAACTAGAAGAATACTCAAAACAAAACAACAATTCATACTATGAAAAAGTTGTTTATAACAACGATCAATGGGAGGAACTAAAAAACCAAATAAAAACCAATAGAGAAAGAATAATTAACACAAATGAAGTTATTATATCTAAAGTACTAGATACTATTTTTATAGAAATACCTGGTAATAATGAACCTCAGTTATCTAGCTGGTAATTATTCAGGAAACATATATAAACCCTTTTATTTATATTCTTAAACTACTATTAGTATGGTTGTCTGAAAAAATAAATGTTTCATCATTATTAGTTAAAGCCTTTTGTCTAAGAACAAATAAATAATATCGAAGACTATCTGAAAACCGATCAAACTACTTCGGTACAATTAATTTTATCAAGACAAATGTTTTTCAGGCAACCATTTCATTAATTTTTACTAAAGAACTTACCTGTCCTCGATACGCTATTGATCGTTATTTATTGGACAATTACCAATTACACCGCTATTCTTTTGGCAATTAATACCAGTTGTTGTTTGAATTTACTGGAAAAGAAAATAAAGATTTTTTTGTTTCAATGAAGAAGAAAAATTAAGCATAGCTAGGCTACGGTCTATTTTTATTCTGAAATTGAGGCAAAAGACACGAACTACATACGAAAGTTTTATGCGTAAATCGTATAACCCTGCTCTTAAATGAAATTACCGGAAGCTGAATTGTGTTGTCTTTTGGGTTCAAGAGAAAAAGAAAATTCAGATAACACTTGTGCTAATAGCTAAGCCGAAGTAACGCTATCGATGCATTTTATTTTGAAACATCTACTGAAAAGGAACAATTTTGTCCGGTAATCCCATTTGAGAAATGGATAAGCTCTACAATGTGGGTTAAAAACATAGAAAACAGGGGCTATTACCCCTATTAATTATTGCAGTTTTTCCGTAATTTAGTTTCGCACTTTAAATTCTGAAAATAGCTTATACTAGTTCTTATATAAAATTATCGGAACCTGAATTGAATTGTTATTTGATTTAGATGAAAAAGAAAAATCAGGGATAGCACTTGTACTGAACTAAGTCGAAGTAGTGTTATCAATGCATTTTATTTTGAAACATGTACTAAAGAGAAACAATTTTAGTCGGTAATTCGATCTACCTTTTGCCTATTAAATGAAAGAGATTTTTTGATGTATATAACTCTAAAACCATTAATTTATGATTAAAAAAGACCAAAGTTAGCTGCATTTATAAAATGTTATAGGCTTTTTTCTGAGAACACTAAAATATCACTACCCAAAATCTTACATTCATCCGGTCAAATAATAGTAATAAACTAATAAATCTGTACGTAACATGCCAAAATCAAATTATTGCTTAATCGACTTAAACGGCAGCGCTCTAAAAATTAACGTAACCGTGAATAATGGTATACGATTAGGCTCCGTTTTTATTCTATGGGAAATTAAAAATGGAAAGTGGAATAAGAAAGAGAAATTTCAGATTGTAACAGGTGATGATGGAACTGCCGAATTCACCATTTCTAAAATGCCAAAAGATATAGAAAATGACTCTCTAGCATGGTCCATTAATACATGTTCTCTAATTCCCAATGCCGACCGAGGTGAGTTTACTATTACAGTAACTCAAGATGGAAAAAACCGTTGGAAAAAATTATCCTCCAGAATTGTTCCCAAATGTGAAACTGGAAAACAATTAAACTTTGGAAGCCACGTAATATTCAAGCACCTCATTAACAACAACCTACCAACATCAAACTTATGGAAAGACACAGAGTAATAATTATCATTTTAATATCTCTAATTTCTTTTATTGGAAATTCACAATCGACACCAGCAGATATAACAAATGATTCTCTGCCTGCTTATAAATTTAAACTTGATTATAATATTCCCGAAAGCCCTGCATTCGCAATATTAGATGCAAATCCTACAACCATTTTAAGAGCTAGTGCAGCACAAGAAGTTGTAACACATCTAGCCAGTGATTTTTTAAGCGGAAATGATGTTAGTCCTGGGCTTGCTTTGGATTTTAACCCATATTTTGCTTTTGGAGGAAGATTAAAAAATATTACGGAATATAGAGATAGTGGGTGGAAACGATTTCTTGCTAATCTACAACTATCCTTTGCTACAATTAATTCTCAGGATTTCCCTGATGATCTATTATTCTCTGGAGGAATACGAGTAAATCTTATAGATACCAAAGATGTATTATTAGATAAACAACTAGGTCGTGATATCGATCAGGCTCTAATACCTGACGAAACAACCGAACCTGGCCCATTAAATAATAATGAGCAAGGTACTATAGTAGATAATAAAAAATTATCAGAAGCTTATATAAATGCAAAAAGACGGTATCAGGAAAAATCCGGAGGTTCCATAGCATTGGGGTATGCAATTGCAGGAAGGGCAAGAGATAATTCTTTTAAAACCGATAGTATAGTAACCTATCGACATCAGGCATGGTTATCGGGTCAGTATGATCTTGGCAAAAGTGGATTAAGTGTCAATGCCATGGTTATGTATCGATATGACCAAATTGTACAAACGAATGATAATGATGGACTCGTAAGCGGAATTTCTTTGAGAAAATATGGACAAAAAGTAATTATATCAGGAGAAGTATATCACAATAGCATGACTAAAAGTATTGATTTTGGAGGGTATGCAGAAGCCTATCTTATTCCTAATATTACATTATTCGTTTCTCTAAAAAAAGAAACAAATAACATTACAGGTGATGAAGAAGTATTATTAAAACCAGGAATAAAATGGAATTTTAGTCAAGCTAAAAAATAACAAACATACAACAGCCCCATTAGATTAAAAACTAACTAAATAAACCTTTTTCTAATGAAACCAACTGTTACAATTATTTACAATGTGGCTTTGGCCATAGTTTCCCTTACACTACTGTATGGTTACTTTAATCATTTAGTTTATGAAAAAACATTTTCTAAAGAAAAACAAGAACAGAAAGTAGTTCCTCCTCCTTTAGATAAAGAAAATTCTAATGCCGTAGATTCTACCAATATCGTTGCAGTTGCTCCTAATGTTTTGACCAATCATGATTCCGGTTCTCTAGTAAATAATGAAAGCTTTCTATCTTCGTCACAAGATAGTATTAATACTAAAAAAGAGACGACTACGAATCTTTCTGAAACATCAGAATTAAAAAAGAAGGAACTTGTAAATTTTCTGGACATGCTTGTTGTCATGTTTTTAGCAGGTATGTTAGGAGGGGTTCTCGCTAACCTAAGGGGTGTATTCGAATTTTATAGAGAAGAAAAAGGATTCCCTAATCATTTATTTATACCCTACCTTATAAGACCATTAACTGCTGCTATATCGGGATTACTTATATTTTTTATATCTCATTTAATTATTTCATCAACCGCCCCTTCATATGACAACGAACATATAACGTTTAAAGGAATGGTTTCATTTATGAGTCTTGCGATTATATCAGGATTTGCTTCTCAGGAATTTACTGAGAGGTTAAAAGCTGCCGCTTCCACTTTATTCGGAATTTCTCCTAATGAAGCTTCTCCTACTCCTAACCCTGCACCTGTAGACCCAAAAACTAACGGATCAGATGAAACGGTACATATCCCTACAGAGAATTCTCCTATAGGATCTTCTTCTGATAGTACAACACCCTCTCCCCAAATAAATCCTACATCAACTCCCCAACAAAAACCTCTTGGTAAAAGATATATGAATAGAGATTGATAGTATGACATCGTAAAAAAATAAAAATCATGGCAAAAACACTACGTATTTGTTTAGCAATGGGAGGAGGAGTCTCTTTGGGCTCTTTTTCTGGATCGGCATTAACAGAGGCACTAAAACTATTAGTTTTATACGGTAAAGATAAAGATCAAAATAGCTATGAAAAAGTTATTGTAGACGGAATGAGTGGAGCTAGTGCAGGTGCAATAGCCCTAACAATTATGCTTAAATGCTTAATTGATTATCGATCCATGATGCCGCTATATAATAAGACTCTTACCGAAGAAGATTTATTAAACGAGATAATTAAAGATTATTTCGATGGAGAAATTGACAAAGCTAATGCCTTTAAAGAAAAATTCGAAACCTTAAAAGCACTTCAATTAGCTCAAAAAATACAATATAAATTATGGGTAGAAGAAGTAAACTCATTAAAACTATATGGTAACAAAATTGATAAAAACTATGTTGCTAATCCAAATGAATCTTTTTCTTTATTAGACAGAAAACTTTTAGAAGATCTTACCAAAAAATATTTAATGTCATCCGATGGGATTGATATTTCCAGAAGAGAGCTTTTAGATCCTAATCGTGTCATTTTTGCTTGCTCCCTTACTAATTTATTACCTATAGAATTAGATTTGCATAAAAACAATTCGGACAAAGACAAGTTGAAAAAAAACCTCTTAAAATCTGTCGGATCAGAAAATCATACAGAATTAAGAGTAATCGATTTTGTTTTTAATGATACAGCAATAACAGAAGAGAAAAAAGAAACGGATACTAGATGGTTAAAATTCTCCAGTACCCATAATCCTAATATCCCAACTCATTTTAACATAACCGATAAAGCAGCATGGGCAACAATTTCTGCCTCAGCATTAGGGTGTGGGGCTTTTCCCATAGCATTTGAACCAGTACTTCTTAAAAGATTCCAACAAGAATTTGGTGATAACCTTACGAATACCAATTGGCCCAGTCCATTCATCGAAATCCAGGAAGAAATTAAAAAACATAAATCCAGTAATGATCAACAATTTAAAAATAATAGTTTTTTTGCTGAGGAAAACAATAATACTCTTGATTATAAAAGTTTTAACTTCCCATATATCGATGGAGGTACTTTTAATAACGAACCCATCCGAGAAGCTTTTAAAATAGGTGCTTTCCAAGATTTTAATCGTATTACAGATAATGAAGAAAGGCTTATACTATTTGTAGATCCTATAGTAAGAAAAGAGCAATACCATTCTTTTAAAATATCTGCTTTTTCCCCTATAAAAACTTCAGGTCAGGAAATTTTGTTTAAGAAAGAATTAGGCAAACTTCTTGGCAATACATCAAGTATTCTTGGTGTGCTTACCAATCAAGGTAGTATTAAAGAAGAACATAAAATAATGGATGTTAAGGAAAACTTTGAGTTACGAAATACTCTTTTCGCATATCTAGATACTAATACAGGTATGAGCAATAATTTAAATGTAAAAATTATTGCTACAGCATTTAATAAAATTTCAAAAAATCTTCGGAGTGGTATCATATCATTAGGAACCAGAGATCCTATCGAATATTTCTTGTCGGAAATTCGAAAAAGCTGTTTGCAGCAAGATGCCCCTCAAACTGCTTGCCTTGCTATTAAACGAGAAGATTTAAGTTCTCTTAAAATAAAAATAGATAATGGAGTGATCTCCAAAATTGATCAAGTATACAATGAACTTAAGCTAATTGAAAAAATAGATCAAAATGGTTTTGCTCAGACTGTTTTTAAGGTCATTGCTGATTTTGCATTAAATACAGATGGAAAAAACCAAAATGCAGTTAGAACAGCAATACTACCTATCAACAAAAATCTGGATACAATAGAACTGCCAGGAAGTGAAATAGAAGCTTTTGGTGGTTTTGCTTCCTTAAAAGCCCGAAAATATGCTTTCGAGTTTGCTAAATTAAGTACCTTACTTTCCTTAAAAGCAAATGCAGGAGGTTTTCGTACTAACACCCCACTCATTGTTAATAATAACTTCAAAAAACTAGAAAATCAACTAATAAACAACATTAATAAGATTGACTTCTTTAGCTCTGAAAGTGAATATGCTACAGAACTTGAACAGCATCTTTTCATCCCATCTGCAACTAGAATAAAAGGAGTCTTATTAAGTAACAAATATCTGAAATTTATTCTCTTAAAAGTTCCATTTGTAGCAACCTCATTACTAGGTACTATTGCATTACCGTTTGTGTCGGTTGGTTTATTTGCCCGATCAATATTTAAAAAATCCCCCTGGAGAGGCTCTAATATTCTTACTAATTTTATCAACAACTCTGTAGATCAAATTAATTATTTACCTCTTGAGCCAGTTACAATTTCTATTATCAGTGATACTCCTCTAAATAAAAAACTTCTTATTCGCTGTACTGACGGTTCAGTAAAAAAAAGAAAAACTATTGAATATAAAATTCAAATTCCTGACACTAAAACAAGATATCAATATTATTTTCAAGTTTCACTATTAGAGTATATTAAAGAAGAAGATGCTAATCGTCCTGAAACTATCTCTCAAAATACGGCATCTCTAAAAATAAACTCTAATCTGATTAAACGATTAGGATTATCATTAAATAGCAAGGTAGAAATACCTAATACTATTGATGGTAATCTTCACCCCGAAGATAAGAGAATGTCTTTAGAGAATAACTATACAGATATTGTTACTGAAATGCGTATCGATAAATTCAATTTACCATTATTAAATCACGCCATTAATGATGCTTCTACATCTTTACATTATTCACTAAAGAACATAAATTATCATGTAAATCCATTATTAGAAATAGATTTACAGAAATTATCAGATGGATGGTATTTTAAGGAGCAAACGGAATCGTTAGATAAAAAACTACTACGATAAGATTACTTCAATGACACCATTCATATCAAGTAATACTCAAATATGAATGGTATCATTTTATTTATTGCTGCATTTTAAGATAATAATCAACCGAGTGCTTTCCTGATCCATAAAACAAAAAGAAAACACATAATAGGAGAATCACGCCAGCAATAATGAGATTAGAGATACTCATTTCTCCTACAAAATTTATAGCTATAGCCCCTATCAGTAATGGTAACTGCCCTATAACCGACCAACGAGTAAGCAGTCCAAAGGCTATCAGAATCCCTCCGATCAAATGAGCAGGAGCAACATAATGGATCACGATTATGGCTCCAGCTAGATTCTGCACTGGTTTGAGAAGGTCTACTAGAATTTGACTATTACTAAGGAAATTTATCCCCTTTAGAAATAAAAACACTCCTAGTGCTATTCTAAGAATATCTAACGGATAATAAGAATGAGCATTTGCCCACTTATTTAATGATTTTATAGTAGACATAGTACATATGTTTTGATTAAAAAGAATATAAGATACTGATTTTTAGAATCATAAAAAAGACATCTACATAATATATTTATACGTCATTCATTATTTTTTGAATAAAAGCGGTTTTTTAACTTTATCTATTTTATGTAAACAAGGGAACATCTTTATACCTAAAGTTAATGGAAAATCAATTTTATGGAAGATAGTATCGGTATATGTACTATAGTTTAGATGATGTAAGAATGAAGATTTCGTAAATCGCATGAATCCATCTTTAAGGATCTTATACCAGTTATTGTTTGAATTTACTGGAAAGAAAATAAAGATTTTTTTGTTTCAATTTCAGCACAAAAAAGAACATTTTATTACGGTAAACTCAAATGACAAATGGTATTATTTGAAATTTGAGAAATGGTATTATATCTTCTTACAAATTATAGGTAACCGTAAATATCCAATATCTAGGTTGTACCATATAGCTTGAAGTACTATTATACAATTCATTAAAACTATCTTGATTAATACGATCTGTATTAAGAATATTGGTCACCGAAAACTTATACTCCCATTTGCTATCGGGTTTCTGATAAAATATATCAGCATCCCAAAAACTGTATTCATTTAATGTAGTTTCATCATCTCGATAATTATTGTAAGTATAGGATGATTTCAATAAAAACCCTTTAGCAAAACCCCAATTCAATCGAGCAAATGGTTTATTGGTATAAAATGTATTTTCTGCCCCGTTGTTATCATAATCGTTAATCGTTATATTATACCCCATATCTAAATTAGGCCCTTTCCTAAAATTAGTAGACCAACTGGTACCATAGGTTTGTGTTAGACTTATACTTTCACTTGGTAAACTATTCACTATATTATTAAAACTTGACCAACTTACACTTGCATTCACTCCCCCTTGAAACTTACCAAATCTGCGGCTAAATCTTCCATTAGCAGAAAATACCTGATCCGTCAAATTAGAATTAACAGGCATATTTACTCTATTAATCCCATTAAAAACACTAGTATTCTTAATCGGGTCGCGTCTATTAGTATAATTAAGTCTTGCAGAAATATGAGTGTAGTTAAACATGTTAAAATTAAAATAGTTCAGAGAATAACTATCATATAACGCATTTTCTAAATTACGATTCCCTTGTGATAATGAATTGTAATTATTAAACACATATCCGGATGCCAGACGATTGATATCAGTATAATCAGCAGTTATCGAATAATTAAACTGTAGATTCTCGTTATTTTTCAGTTTAGCTTGGATAAAAAGATCCGGTAAAACTTGCCATTCATTCCTATTAATTGTGGTTCGCAATTGCCGATCTTTTAAATCGTAATTATGTATACTCACACCAGGATTAAAAGTAAAAATGCCTGTTATAAACTTGTAATGCAATCCTAAGAATACATCTCTAAAGTTATAGTTCACTTCATTATTATATTCTTCTGCTTCAAAAGAATTAAGGTTTCCGTTGTCTAATATCTGAAAAATCCCAGAATCAAACTTTTGTGCACTTATAGTAGTACCTAAACTAAAATTCAGGTTGCTCTTTTTATTCAATACGCTATAATAATCTAGTTTTGCATCTAGCTTATTCGTTGTTATATTTTTTTGCTGATTTATGTTATATCTGTTGGATTCTTGTAAGGGATCAAAGACATCCTGACTTGGATCTACAGGGTCATTAATTTGGGTAAATGTCCCTCTAAAAGGAATTTGATCTCGAATTGCGTTATAAAATGGGTCTTCATCCTGATATAACTGTTGTGCTGTTAATGAAAAAATATTTTTACTACTCAATGTATAATATGCATTTACATTCTGTTGGACAGAGGCTGGACTATTTTCTAATCGTTCCGCAATATCCTCGGATATTCCTTCTCGTATGGATGAAAAATTACCATCTTCTTCTTGTTTTGATAGTTTACCAAAAATCTCGTAATCCAATCTAAAATCACTATTGGGTTTATATGTTACGCTTAATTTCAGCAATCCGAGATTATTATTTTGTTCCGTAACGTCGGCTGTTTCTTCTACAGTGTTGTCGTTAGGATCATCTGTATTATCTACATAAACCCTACGTGTATTAGTTATCAAATCTGTTTTGGTATTACTAAAAATCCCATACCCGCTAAGATCCAACCCCTTAGATGGTGAAAAGCTAAAATTTGCTGCACCAAATTTGGTGTTGATTTCATTTGCACGATTGTTCTGAAGTCTTGCAAAAGCCAAAATATCACTAGAGACATTAAAAGAGGTTCCTCCTCGTCCAAAATTTCTGAATCCTCCTGTAAATTTAAAATAGTCATTTAAAGTAAATGGGACCTCTCCAATATCATTTAAATCCGTAAGAATATTAAGGCTATATTTTGGACTGTAATAGAACAACTTAGGTTTCACCAAATAACGCTCTGTTTCTCCTACTCCTGAACCTGCTGTGATATTACCAAACCAAAAATTCTTTTTCCCTTCTTTTAACTTAATATTGATTGCCACCTGATCCTGAGCATTGCTTAAACCCCTCATTTGATCTACTTCTTCATAGTTACGCAACACTTCTACTTTATCAAGCGCATCTGCTGGAATATTCTTAGTTGCCAGCTTAGAATCCCCATCAAAAAAATCCTTTCCCTCTACCATTACTTTAGATACTGTTTTTCCTTCTACTTCAATTTCCCCATCTTCGTTAACTTCTACCCCCGGTAATTTTTCTAACACATCTCCCAATTTCTTTTCTGTTCCATCAGTAAATGAATCTGTATTATAAATTAAGGTATCTCCTCTTACTACTACTGGCATTTCATAAACAATTTCTACCTCATCCAAACTATTCTTCTCGGCTGTCATTTTAAAATCAGTAGTTACATCATCTGTAGCGATCTCCACAACCTTATCATCAGAATCAAGACCTATGTAACTAACTTTTAAAACATAGGAATCATTAACAGGTACTGAAAATTTATATTTCCCTTGATTATTCGTAATTCCATATGCTACCATAGCATTATTGTTTTTTTTATAAGCAATTACATTCGCCATCTCCAATGGATTACCAACAGAGTCTTTTACAATACCGCTAATTTGAACTTTTTGGGCAGTAATTCCCCAGGATACCCCTAGAAGGAATACCACAAACACTATACTCTTATTCATTTTTTTGATTGATATTGCTTACAAAGCATGCTACATTTCTAATCTCGATCAAGTACTTCTCAATTTCCTCTTCTCCCTCCAGGTCTTCTTCTTCGTGTACTAAACTGTTCTATCATTTCCTCAATTTTCTTTTTTGCGATCTCATCAAATTCCATTTGAGACACTTTTTTCCCTTTCGTAGGGATTTTCATTTTTTCCTTTTCCTTACTATTTAATACAATTTTAGTACACAATAAGGTCGTTGTACCTTCTTGTACTTCTAGAATTAAACCTGGTAATCCCCAAAACTCCTTAGGTCCTTGACTAATCGGTATTTCTGGAGTATACCAAACTTCTACTTCAATTAGTTTTGGTTGTTCAGAAGTACTCTCTTTTTCGAGAGGCAAACCTTCTTCCAAACGCTTTCTTTGTTGTCTTGCCTTTCGTCGGATGCTTCTCCAATTAGCTATTTCATTGACTTTTTTAAGAGTTGTAGCCTTATAACAGGTATAATTCCCTATTTTTTTTGTTTCATCAATCAAATTCCATTTGTAATTAAGTAATGTATCTATTATCAGAAAATTTTTACCATAAAACTCTCTCTGGTCATAAAACTTTTTTTCGTTTAAATCCTTATAGTAAAGCTTAGAAGTATAACTCATCATAGAAGGGTTCCATCTACCGTTACTCGATTTTGTTTCTAATTGTTGTTCTTCTTTATAACCAGAAACATTTTTATTAAAATTGAGCACAAAGCTCTTTTCTGAAGCAGATTTCATTCTTTCCCTGATTACTTTTTTACGGTCTTCCGGAATATTTCTATCATTGAGATCTATATCCAGGGTAGTTTTACTAAAATAATATGCTTCCCCCTGGAATTCTTGCGCGGTAATAAAAGCTGTAATAATTATACAGCAAAAAGTTGTCAAAGTTTTTATCATGTGTATCAATTAAAAAACACTTTGACTATTCAATTTTCAAATTGTTTAATCCTTATAAGTTAATTAAATCATAAAACGTTTAATCTAAGAAACTCATTTATCCTAATCCCTTAAAAACCAACACTAAATCAAGTAAACTACCTCGAGGCAAGCTCATGAGGCATCCAGGTGAAAAACAGTTTTCACATTTCGAGGCAAGCCTCGGAGATTTAAACTCCACAATGTGAATTAAAACAAAACGGGTTTCTATTTACCTCTATTATATATCTTTCTATCTAACCACCAATTCTATATTCAATAACATTTTCATCATCTCTATTTCTACGATGCATTTCCTGCATTTCTTTTGATTTCTTTGTCACCAGCGTTTCAAATTTTTCGGCAGTGATCTTTTTACCTTTAGTCGGTTCCGAAATAGCCATTTTTTTCTTTGGGTTTAGAACAATCTTACTACATAATATACTTTCTGATCCATCATTAGCCTCCAAAATCAATCCTGGTAATCCCCAATAACTAGACGGACCGTTACTTATGGGAATCATAGGCGTATACCAGGCTGTAATTGTTATTTCGTTTTCTTCGGCTTGTTTTTGAGTTTCCTCATCAACATCAAAACCATCAGGAATAGATATCTTTCTTTTAGCTGTCGCCTTATAACAAGTATAATTTCCTATCTTTTTGGTTTCGTTTTCTAGTTTCCAATCTATTTTTTCTAATGTATCTTTTACCAGAAAAGTTTTTCCCATCATATCCCGCTGACTAGAGAAACGTTCTTCTTTAATATTTTTATAGAATACCTCTGATCCATCACGCCCTATCATCACCATTTGCATTCCTGCAGGTTGAGGCGCTCCCAAACTCTCTTCTTCTTTATATAAAGATTCTGATTTGCTAAATCTTAATGTATATTCTTTCTGAAATTGCTTTCTCATCATTTCTGTAATCTGTTTTTGCATTTCTGAACTTACCTTAGTACTGTCCATTTTCATATCCATTTTTCGATCTGTTTGATAGATCACAATTCCCTGAAATTCTTGCGCTGATATACTATTGATTATAAAAAACAACATTAATATTCGTATCATATTTGTTTATTTAAAGTTTATTAATTTGATAAATATTAGAATTAGTAATACATCACAAATATGAAAACTTATTCATCATTAAACCGTTAACCAATGTTAACGAGTGTTAACCGATTCATTTTATATCATTTAAGTATAGTACTTTTGATATATGCAAAAGAACAGTTACAAAAACACGCTGTATTTTATTACCATTGTAATAGTGGCAACATTAGGCATACAATTGTATTGGAATTTCAAAAATTATGAAACAGGAAAACAGCAATTAATTAATGAAGTTCAGATCAGCCTTGATAATGCCGTAAATAAATATTATGAAGAATTAGCCAAAAAACACACCGTTGGTTTTTCATCAAAATTCAGAGACCTAAGTGACTTCACTCTTGATACATCTATTGATAGTATTATAAAAAATATTAATAATGCTAAAGGAGAATATAAAGGCCTAGACTTTTGGGGTACTACAAATTTAGAAGGAATTTCAATTTTAAACGGAAAAAATATAGATAGCATTGATCAATATTTAAGAACATCAGATTCTATTAAATCTAATATTAATTTTATCCATTTAGATAGCAATCATATAGAAACTCCCAAAAACTCCATCCAAAAACTAGCTTCAAAAATAATTTTTTCAATTCAAAAAAATGACATAGACATTAAACAAATAGATAGTCTTCTTCTGGTAGAATTACAAAGAAAACAACTGGATATTAACTATGGAATTCAATTTAAGGAATACTCCAAACTTCATAGTGCTGTTTATAAATCAAACGAAGACTATGCCAAAATCATTAAAAAAAATCCTCTAAAAACTCAATCAAAATCATCCTATTTACCACTAGGAAGTACACTAGAATTATTTTTCACTAATAGTACACTTGTCATTTTTAAGAAAAACTTATTCGGAATGTTACTATCATTTATATTAGTAGGAGCAGTAATTGGCTGCTTATTATACCTTCTAAAAATTATCAATCATCAAAAACAATTAGCAGAATTAAAAAATGATCTAATTAGTAACATAACTCATGAGTTTAAAACACCAATTGCAACCATCAGTGCTGCAATAGAAGGAATCCAAAACTTCAATGAGAATAATGACCCAGAAAAAACTAAAAAGTATGCAGCCATGTCTTCTACCCAATTAGACAAACTCAATACTATGGTGGAGAAAATACTAGAAACAGCTACATTAGACAGTGACGAGTTACAACTAAACCTAGAAGAAATAAATCTGGTAGAATTAATAGATAATATCTCTGAAAAACACAAAGCTAATACTCCGGAAAAGAAAATTATATTTACCAGTTCTCATAAAAATATCTGGAAAGGAGTAGATGTATTTCACCTAGAAAACGCGATTAACAATATTGTGGACAATGCTGTCAAATACGGTGGTGATATTATCTCAATACATATTAGCCATGCGGTATCTAATACTGTTATAACGATTAAAGATACCGGAACATCATTAACTAAGGCGCACAAAGAGAAAATATTCGAAAAATTTTATAGAGTCCCTAAAGGAAACACTCATGACGTTAAAGGCTTTGGTATTGGATTGTTTTATACCAAAACGATTATCGAAAAGCATGGTGGGGCTATCCAATTATTATTAGATCAAACACAAACTAATTTCAAAATAACATTACCCAATGGCTGAAATTATCGAAATACTACTGGCAGAAGATGAGCCTTCCTTAGGTCAAATTATTAAAGAAAGTCTGGAAACCAGAAACTTTAAAGTACATCATGTACTAAATGGTGAAGAAGCCTATCAAGTATATAAAAAAGTAGTTCCTAAACTATTAGTGTTAGATGTAATGATGCCTAAAAAAGATGGATTTAACTTAGCTAAAGAAATCCGGGAAGAGGATGATAAAATTCCGATTATTTTTTTGACCGCCAAATCCCAGACCCAAGATGTGGTCGAAGGTTTTACAATTGGAGGAAATGATTATCTAAAAAAACCCTTTAGTATGGAAGAGCTCATAGTACGGATCAATAACCTCTTGCACAGAAGCACGATTCAACAAAATGCCGACATAATAACTATTGGAGAATACACCTTTGATTTTACGAAACAAGAACTATTTTTTAATGATGAAACTCAAAAACTTACACATAGAGAAGCACACTTACTCTTTCATCTAATCAAAAATAAGAATACAGTTCTTGACCGTTCCGTCATCCTTAAAAAATTATGGGGTGATGATGATTTTTTCAGTGGTAGGAGCATGGATGTCTTTATTACGAAACTTAGGAAAAAGCTCAAAAAAGATGATACCATACAGATTATAAACGTCAGAGGATATGGATACAAACTAGTTTGTTAAAAAACTGGTCTTATTTTTGTACTTTGCCAATCAATGAAAAAACTGATCTTATTTCTAATTATTTTAGGTAGTATTCAATCTATCAATTCACAGCAAAATGCCATCAAAAAAGATTCTATAGAATTACAAGCTGATCATTTTCTAGGAGTTGATTCCTTTGATGCTATTTATTATAGCAAAGAGAATATATTTTATAAAAAATGGGGCAATCAAGAATGGCAATTCGGTGACTTTATTTTAGGTAAACTTACCAGTGTTTCTATACTAAATCCATTAAAAATCCTATTATTCTACGAAAACTCAAATACGATTGTGATAGTTGACAAATATTTGACCGAGATCGATAGAATAAATTTTAACACAATTTCAGAGTTTAAAAACACTTCTCATATTTCAGCAGCCAATGATGATACAGTATGGATTTTTGATAATAATACACAACAATTAGAAGTTTTTGATACTAGTTCTAAAAAAACAATAATAGCTACGCAACCCATAAATCAACTACCAATAAAACAGACCAGTAATTTCAATTACTGTTGGTTATTGACTCCTAATACGATTTCTCAATTTAATATATATGGGAGTATCCTCTATAAAACGGAAAATACCGGTTATCAAGATATTAAAATAATGAATGATGATCTAATTTTATTAAAAGAAGGGAATTTATATCATTTATTTACTGATACTGGTGCAATTGAAAAAATAAAACTTCCTGAAATTACTGTAAAACAGTTTTATGTTACTCATGAAATCCTTTATATTTACCACCAAAGTAAGATTTACAGTTTTGACCTAACATCCCCAAAAAAATAAACCAAATATGCATGTAGCTATAGCAGGAAATATTGGAGCCGGTAAAACGACCTTAACCAAATTACTAGCTAAACATTATCGATGGGAACCTCAGTTTGAAGATGTTCTGGAGAATCCATATCTAGAGGATTTTTACAATAAAATGGAACGTTGGTCATTTAACCTGCAAATCTATTTCTTAAATAGTCGTTTTAGACAAATTTTAGAAATACGCGAAAATGGAAAAGATATCATTCAGGATCGAACAATCTATGAAGATGCCTATATTTTTGCGCCTAATTTACATGCAATGGGATTGATGACCAATCGTGATTTCGAAAACTATAGATCTCTATTCGATCTCATGGAAAGTGTCGTAGAAGGTCCCGATTTACTAATATATCTAAGAAGTAGTATTCCTAATCTGGTGTCACAGATTCATAAACGTGGTAGAGAATATGAAAATACCATAAGCATTGATTACCTTAGTAGACTTAATGAACGCTATGAGGCCTGGGCACACGGATATGACAAAGGCAACTTACTAATTGTAGATGTGGATCACATCAATTTTGTAGACAACCCAGAAGATTTAGGCAACATTATCAATCGCATAGATGCTGAGTTAAATGGTTTGTTTTAGAAAAAACAAGTATCCAATATAGTTAGTTATCATCATTCACTTTAATACTTATTTAAGGCACATCTGCTGTAACATTTCTTGTAGTTATTACATTAACTAATAAATAACTATACATAATTGTTCAGTAAAATACTTATGTTAAACAATGTGAAAAACTTTAAAACGATGAAAAAACTTTTTTTTACAATTCTTAGTACCTTGATTTTAACAGCTTGTTCAGATGGCTCTGACGATGCACTTACAGATTCAGAAACCGATCAGGAGCAAGAAGAAAAAGATCTTCAATTAAAATCAGTGATATACCCAGGAAGCAGTGGAATGGCTTACACAAAAGATCCGATTACCTATGAATATGATGAAAATAACAAAATTTCTAGATTGAGCTTTTATAATACTATTTATGGTTTCGAATATATAAATGATAATTTAATTAAGGTAGAACTCATACAAGATAACGGTGGAAATGCTAGCTACACTTCTAAAAAATCAGTAAACATTATAGACAATAGAATTACACACTCAATTACAGATCGAAGCTTTCAGTACGATGGTAGTGATAATATCACTTACAGTAGAGACTCTACGGTTTTCTCTTATAATAATGGGTATATCCAAAAGATTGTGCAGTACTTAAAACAAGATAATGTAACTCCTATTACTAAAGATTACGAGATTTCACAAAGCTTTGATTATGAAGTAACAGATGGCAACATTACCAAAGTTACCAAGACAAATATCTTTAACAACAATATTGATATCAAAATAAGTGAATACACTTATGATACTAATGAACTTAATCACATCACTGAACTAGTATACGAATCACCTGTGGATTTTGATATAGACAGCTTTATCCTAAAGAATTATATAGGTAAGAAAAATAAAAACAACATCAAATCGGTAAAAAACAATTTTGATAATGCATCTTTTACACTAGAATATGATTTCATAAATTACACCCATTTTTTTAATGAATACGGAAGATTAATTAACACTAAAATATCTGGCAAAACCATTGCAGGTCATGATTCCTATGAAGAAAAAGTATTCACCGATAAAGAAATTCAGTTTACCTATGAGTGATAGATTTACGGATGAGAATTTCGTAAATCGTCTAATACCAAAATCTGTTTGTAAAAAATAATTCATTTATGACTCAGTAACAAAAAAAGAGGGTGTCTGAAAAGTCAAACATCCTCTTTTTTTTATCTAATCATTTTGCAAAAGTCAGTTATGACTGCTGCGGTTTATCAGTTTCAGCCTTTTTATCGCCTTCTTTAACAGCTTTATCTAAAGTATTATTTACTTCTTCTCCAACTTCTTCTCCAACTTTTTGCACAGCTTGCTCAGCTTCTTTTATTGCTTTTTCTGCTTCTTTTTCGATTTTCGAAGCTTCTTCTATAGCCTCATCAGCAGTACTATTTACATCTTGCTGTATTTCACCTGTCTCCTGTGTTTGCCCTTCGCTTTTTGATTCTCTACAAGAAACAATTACTACACTCATGGCACATAAAAATACAAATGCTAAAATTACTCTTTTCATGATCTGAAAATTTATTAGTTTGTTATTATATTGCTATAACGACACGTGCATAGCACTATTTCTATTATCTTGATAATGTTTTCATAAAAAACCTTAATTTTTTTAACACAATGAATTTCAAAGAATTATTCGAATTCCTTTCTGAATTACAACAAAACAATTCTAAAGAATGGATGGACAAGAACAGAAAATGGTACCAACACACTCGTAATTCTTTTATACAATGGTTAGATAAACTAGATACTACACTGGCAACTATGGACCCTGCATACTATCCAACTCCAGGTAAAAAAGGGATTAATCGTATAAACAACAATCTACTTTTTCACCCTGATAGACCTATTTATAAAGATCATTTTGCAGCAGGATTAGACCAGCGCTCCAAACAAGGAGATTTTTATATACAGATTGGAATCAATGATTGCGAACTGGCCGGTGGTTATTGGAAACCTAATCAGACAGAATTAAGTAGTATCCGAGAAGCAATTGATTATAATGGTGATGAGCTGTTAAAAATAATAAACAAAAAAAGTTTTCAGAAAACCTTTGGTGGATTATATCCCGCTAAAGACAAACTATCTAAAGCTCCAAAAGGATATACAATAGATCATGAGTATATTGATTTACTCCGTTATAAAACCATCGCCGTTATTCACCCATTAACAAAAGAAGATATTTTACAAGAAGATTTCGATCAAAGAGTAATAGAAGTATATAAAGAAATGCTTCCTTTTAGAAGATACCTTAATGAAGCAGTTACTGTATAACAAAAAATCTGTCACTAAATAACTAGAAGCAACGTTTTTGCCTAACATCAAATAATCAACACTTCAAATACAATCCTAAGACTTAAGACTTTCTAATGCATCAGTCTCTAACTTATCAGTCAAATACTCTACTATAATAGCTGTTGCTCCCGTATTACTATTTATAAAATGTCCGGCAATCATACCAGTTTGTTGTCTAAACTTAGTATTATCTATTAGTTTATTCATAATTACAGAAAACTCTTCTGCAGTACGTATAGAAAACAATCCGGCTAGCTTTTGTAATTGTTTAGCTTCCCTAAATTTTTCAAAATGCTGACCAATAATAATAGGAATACCAAAAGTAGCTGGTTCCAGAATATTATGTAAACCAGAAGTCCCCATAGCTCCTCCCACATATGCAATATCAGCATAGCTATATACACGGGATAAATACCCAATAGTATTCATGATAAAAACCTGATTAGTAGCCAATCCTCCTACTTCTTTTTCAGAAAAAAGAATCGTTTTCTTTTTTAACTTTTGTTGCAAGCGAGACACCGTAGCATCTTTTATCTCGTGCGGTGCAATAATAAAACACACCTTGTCCGAAGCTTGATTTACAAAATCTATAAACACCTCCTCATCTTCTATCCAAGAACTACCAATAACAATACATAACCTATTATGAACAAAATCCGTAATAAAATCCACCCTATTATCCATCTCGATCTGATGAGATACCCTATCAAAACGTGTATCCCCACTAATTGTCACATTAGTAAAATTAGCTTGATTCATTAAAGCTTGCGAAATAGTATCCTGAACAAAAAAATGACTAACTGTTCTTAATGCACTCCTCATAAAACCTCCATACCACTTAAAAAAAGCTTGATCCTCTCTAAAAACAGCAGATATCACAACACTAGGTATAGCATTCTTTTTCAACTCATTTAAATAGTTAGGCCAAAACTCATATTTTATAAAAACAGCCAATTCTGGATTTACCAGTTTTATAAATTTTCTAGAGTTAGCCCTTGTATCTATAGGAAGATACACAATTACATCCCCCAGTTTACTATCCTTCTTCACCTCATAACCAGATGGCGAAAAAAATGTAATCACGAATTTATGGTCTGGATATTTTTTCTTTAGATCTTCCATCACAGGAACTCCCTGTTCATACTCTCCCAGTGATGCACAATGAAACCAGATAGTTCTATCATCAGAAGAAAGTGCTGCTTCTAACGTTTTTAAAACTCCTTTTCTACCGACTGCAAATAATTTTAATTTAGGACTTAATAAGCCTATTACAGGAAGTAAAGTATTAAATAGCGAAATAAAAATAGTGTAAAGAAAACCCAAAAGCGATGATTTTATGAATTGCTAAAATACGGTTCTTTATCCTAAAAAAGAATTACCAGTTACTTTATCGATTTCAAAATCACAAAAGAGAATGTACGTTTTCTTCTTAAAAACGAAATAGCAATATCCCTGGGGAATTTATATTTCATTTATAAAAATTAAAATAACAAAAGAGCTGTTAACCTTTATAAACTACTGAATTCTAACAAACCACAAAAAACATACACCCCAGAAATCATTAAAAATATTTTAAAAGAGAAACTATAAAAAGAGAAATCACAGGTTACATTTCATCAGCTTTCGGCCAGTCTCATTAATAAAAAACGAATCAAAATTATAGATCTAATTGACTATACAGTCATTATTTTGTACTTTCGTCGAGTTACAAAACACATCGTATGAAGAAGATTCAAATGGTAGACTTGAAAGGTCAGTACCAACAAATAAAAGAGCGCGTAGATACATCTATCTCACAAGTAATAGATTCCTCTGCTTTTATTAATGGTCCAGAAGTACATAATTTCCAGAAAGAATTAGAAACATACTTAGATATCGCTCATGTGATTCCGTGTGGTAATGGTACTGATGCATTACAAATAGCCATGATGGGATTAGGGTTACAACCCGGAGATGAAGTAATTACTGCAGATTTTACCTTTGCGGCTACCGTAGAAGTTATTGCACTATTGCAATTAACACCCGTATTGGTTGATGTAGAGTTAGATTCTTTTAATATAGATCCACAAGCAATCAGAAAAGCAATTACTCCTAATACCAAAGCTATAGTACCCGTTCATTTATTCGGTCAAGCTGCTAATATGGATGAGATTATGGCAATTGCCAAAGAATTTAATCTCTATGTAATAGAAGACAATGCCCAAGGAATCGGTTCTAACTATAACTCTGCAAACGGAAAAACTACTAAAACAGGAACAATTGGTCATGTAGCCTCTACTTCATTTTTCCCTTCGAAAAACTTAGGATGTTACGGCGATGGTGGTGCAATATTTACCAATGATGATGATTTAGCACATACCATAAGAGGTATTGTAAATCATGGTATGTATAAGAGATACCATCATGATGTAATTGGAGTAAATTCGCGATTAGATTCTATACAAGCCGCCGTACTTAGAGCTAAGCTTCCTAATTTAGACACCTATAATAATGCGCGAAGAGAAGCTGCAAAAAAGTATAGCAAAGCATTCGAATCTGTTAATGAAATTATTACACCCGTGATTCTGGATACCGATGATACCCATGTATTCCATCAATACACATTACGGATTACCAATGGAAAAAGAGATGAGTTAGTAAAACATCTTAATAACAATAATATTCCGTGTGGAGTATATTACCCAATTCCATTACATAGCCAAAAAGCCTATGCTGATGAACGGTATAATGAGGCAGATTTCCCTATAACAAATCAATTAGTGCAAGAAGCAATCTCTTTACCGATGCATACCGAATTAGATGATGAACAAATTAATTATATGACTAAAACAGTAATTGATTTTGTTACCAAATAAAAATATCAAAAGGCAATTAAAAAAGCTGTTAAAAAAGGATTTTTCCCTACAACAGCCTTTTTCAATACCTTAATCAATATACCCCTTAGCGTAAACAAACAATAACATAACCCTTACCATTCTAATGGATACATTTTGTATTTGCTATAACTTAGTAAGCCATAGCCACCCTGGAATACCATTCCTTCCAGAAGCCTATATTGTCCCCGTTACTAACGATTCTTTAGGCTACGTAGAAAAACAAGCAACCCCAGACACTCTAAGAAGTCTTGAAATACCCTATCTGGAAACTGATCACGAACAATTATTAGAAATCTGTGCCAGTCTAAAACCAGCAGTATTAGAACAAAAATTCAGACCTGCAAAAAAAAGAAAAACCTTTGGACTTGCAGAAATAATGAAAGAGCCTAAAATAAAAGATGTAGCAGCAAATTACATCAATGCTCAGCTTTCTATATTTTATAATCTAATTGTAACCAATCGATATAATATTACCAATAGCGCACAAAGAAAAGATCCTTTCCAAATTCATAAACTATCAATTAGCGCGAATACCCTCACCCCGATACTAGAATTCACAAAAACAGAAGAAGGTATCGACTATGCGTTTTCTCTAAAAGAAGAAGAACAGGAAAAAACTATAATTCCTCAGGATCATGACATTAAGATAGCACTTAATGACCCTTCATGGATATTTCTAGACAATACAATATATCAGATAAAAAATCTAAATGCCAATAAGCTAAAACCATTCTTTACCAAAGAAAAAATTACCATTGCCCAAAAGCATATCAAAACATATCTGGATAAAGTAATCATTCCCGTAATTAAAAACGTAGATGTAATCGCCCATGGTTTTCAGATTAATATCCTTAATACAATTACATCTTATGGGGTAGAGATCATTCAGGATTTTATGAAAGAAAACTATGTTGCCAAAGTCTATTTTACGTACGATCAAATAACATTCGATTACAATAGCAAACGTAACACAGCATCTGATGTTGATTTTGGCGAAAACGAAGAGATTAAAATCACTCAAACAAAAAGAGATCCTGAGGCAGAAAAAGAAATCATATCCCTATTAGAATCCAAAGGACTAACCATAAACAACAACCTTTTATTAGAATTAGAAGAATCTGATGACCCATTAAGCATATTCAATTGGGTGCAGCAACAACACAAAAAATTAGAATCAGAAGGTTTCGAGCTAAAAATACCGGGGGTCAATGATAGATCAGTAAATCTAGAAGAGCATCACATCCAAATCCAGAATAAAAAAAAAATGACTGGTTCGATATCAGGGGAATTGTAACCATTGGAGAACACTCTATACCCTTTTCTAAATTTGTAAAATACATCAAACAAAATAACAGGTTCTTTCCAATCGATGACCATAATGTTTTCATTATACCTATCGCTTGGATGACCCGTTATAAAAAACTAGCAGATTTCGGAAAAGTAGCTGATGATACCATACAAATTCCCAAAAGCAATTACACAGTATTAAAAGAAATAGTACCTCCAGAGGAGTTAGAATTTTCAGAAGATACACTAATAGAATACCAACCATCCAGTAAGCTAAAAGCCACCCTTCGCCCCTATCAGGAAGAAGGAGTAAAATGGTTGGTAAAACATAACCAAAACCAACTAGGCGCTTGTCTTGCCGATGATATGGGACTTGGTAAAACATTACAAACCATCGCTACACTAGTGTACGCAAAAGAGCAGGTCACACCCGCACCAGAAGAAACAAAAACAATCAGACTCGATCTATTCAGTGACCCTCTGGAGGTAAAAACCTATCTAAAAGCACTAATTGTACTCCCATCTTCCTTAGTATTCAACTGGGCACAAGAAATTCTAAAATTTGCACCACACCTATCCATCGTTAAATACACAGGAGCAGAACGAAAAAAGATCACTCCATATATAGAAACATACGATGTGATCCTTACCACCTATACCACGCTTTCCAGAGATATCCATACACTAAAAAAAACAGAATTCACCTATTTAGTAACCGATGAAAGTCAACAAATCAAAAACAAAGAATCCAAGATATTTCAAGCAATCAATACTATTGACACTAAACATAAAATCTCATTAAGTGGTACTCCAATAGAAAACTCACTATCAGATCTGTGGTCCCAGATGGAATTCATCAATCCCGGAATGTTAGGTAGCTATCCGTTTTTCAAAGAATATTTTAAAACCCCTATCGAGAAAAAACAAGACCCAGAGCGTATTGCAGATCTAAAAACCCTAATAGATCCCTTTATACTTCGTAGAACCAAAGAACAAGTCGCCAAAGATCTCCCGGAACTATCAGAACAGATTATCTATACAGAGATGGATACAGCACAAGAAAAAGAATATGAATCTCAGAAATCAGCCGCCAGAAACCTATTATTAGGAATCGATCCGATATCAGCAAACAAAATTCATATACTAAACACCCTTACCAAACTACGACAATTAGCCAATCATCCTAAACTAGTCGACACAAGCAGTCAGGATTCATCAGGAAAATTTCAGGACGTCACCTCCTATTTAGATACCCTCGTAAAATCTAATAAAAAAGTACTGATATTTAGCTCCTTTGTATCCCATCTAAGCATATACCAAGATTGGTGTACAAACCAGCAAATCCCCTATCTAAGCCTAACCGGACAAACCAAAAGTCAAGATAGAGAAAATATAGTCAATCAGTTTCAGAAAAACGATACCATACCTCTCTTTTTTATATCCCTAAAAGCAGGAGGAGTAGGCCTTAATCTCACCAAAGCCTCCTATGTCTTACTCCTGGACCCGTGGTGGAACCCATTTATAGAAAAGCAAGCCATCGCCAGAGCACACAGAATAGGGCAAAATAATAATGTGATGGTCACCCGCTTTATTACTAAAAATACCATAGAAGAAAAAATTCTGCAGTTACAAGAAAGAAAAAAAGGATTATCAGATGAAATCATTGATATCAATACCATGCCAGAATATATAGAACAAGATTTAGAAACACTATTAAAATAAATAGAATCCTCAATGATTTCACAAAATAAGATCTAACTTTCTATACAATTATATAATAGCGTTCCCTTCCATTACATTACAGGTCGGGCTATCCACTATATCTTTTTTTCTACATATCTGTAGGAAAACTTCTAGGGATATGTAGAAAAAAAGGATGTCGTTCCTATCCCTAACGCAAAAAAAATAAGGCTTTTAGTATAATTGGGAGGCGTTTTGGATGCTTTTCATTCCTTAATTTTTATCATAAAATAAGGTATTGCACAACTGGCAGTCGCTTTTAATAATACTTTATTTTGACTATTTACCTAGTATTGTGTTATTTTAAGACAATATAGTATCTATTTTTTTAGTATATATAGACTAAAAAGACTTCGATAAGTCATCAAGGTGACTTATCGAAGTCGTCAAGGAGACTTTGACAAGTCATCAAGTCGAAAAAAAAAGTCATGCGCATGACTTTTAGCTGTTTTTTGAGCAAAAAAATACTCCCGAAAATCAATTCCGGGAGCATTTCTACAAGGTTTTAAACCGTATGCATTAAGCGGACCGCTTGGTATAGCGTAATGTCTTAAGCATATCGCTTAACTCCTTGCTAGGACGATAGCGAATATTCGCTTTTTTAATTAAAGAAGCACTTACTTCTTCTTCGGCATCTACACCGATGCTATTTACAGAAAGACGAAAATCTCCTAATTTTCCTAACTTCACGATACGTCCTTCGCTCAGTTCACCCTGTATAACACTTAATAATCGTACAATTACAGCATATACATCCGCATTTGTAACCGTGGAACCATCACTGACCAATCGGGATAACCGATCAATATCGGAGGAACCATTACTTATTACCAAAGCATAATGCTTTGGAGCTGCCTGAAAATCCCTAGGATTTTTACGGGCAATCGACTTAAATATTACTGCCATATAGTATAAAAAATTTAAAGATTAATATTACATAGATGCAACCAAAATCTATTCCATAATTTGATGATAAAATTAATTTTATGTTAAAATATTATCAATAATACTTTTTAAGAACATTTTTTTATGATTAATATCTAATTCTATAGTAATATAGTCGCTTAAAAATAATTTTCATCCTTTCCCGAGTTTTACTGTTTCATTGCGCAGAATAAAAATAAAATATACTGTATTGATAACCAATTGATTTTGACTCATAGCATAAATAGTATCGCTATTTTGATTTAAAAAAAATTCTGATATCGGCTGATACATTGTTTTAGTATGAAGCATCCATATATTCCTGCCATCTTATCAAGAGGTACTTTTCTTTCTGATTTTGCTGTAGTTCCAAAAACCCATATTCATAACAGAAAAGATATACTTGTCCTTTTTGGTTTTTCCAGTAATGAGTGAAATAAGTAGGATCAAAACCTTCAGAAAGAAGTTTTTCTTTACGTACTGTAGACATTCCTGATTTATTATAGACTTTTAAGATTTTACGATTTGTTTTAAGTTGTTTGTCGATAGTGAAATATAAACCTTCTTCTGATTTACGTTTTTGATATTGATGAGCAGATTTACAATGTATAGAGCAATATTTTTTATCAGATCTACCAATAATTTCAGAATTGCAGTGTGGACATATATTCATCATCTCTAGTTAATCGAATAGTAATCGAATCCTATTCGAATGTTATTCGACTAAAATACTACTATGATTTTTAAATACTGCATTTTTGTATCATGAACCTCACTAAACATATCACACTGAAACATTTGTTGATCCATAATCAAAAGATGATTGGGCTACAGTTTTATCCTGACAAGGTGATTCAAGCATTAATAAAGGAGCTTCCTAATCCCAAATGGAGCAAGGAGTTTGCTATGGTATATATCATAAATACCAAAGAAAACCTCAATAAGGTTTTTGAGAAATTTACAGGAGTAGCCTTTATTAATGGGAATTCATTTTTTAGAGAGAAAGTAATACGAGATAATGAGCCTGCCTGTATTAATTGGTATCGAAACAGAGCTAAAACAGCTTCTTATAAATATGTGCCAGAAGCATATCTTCTAAAATTAGAACTTAAAAGATATGCCCTAAACACCTGTAAAGTTTATATATCACAATTTGAAAAGTTTATAAATCAGTATCCTGATAAAGATATTGTAACACTATCAGAACAAGAAATAAGAGGGTACTTACAACTACTTATTGGGCAAAAGAAATCCAATAGTTATATTGACCAATCCATTAATAGTATTAAGTTTTATTATGAGGTAGTAATGGGAATGCCCAATCGATTTTATAGCATTGAACGACCTAGAAAAGAGCAGAAACTACCTCAAATACTATCAAAAGAAGAAATTATTTCTATGATTGAACGCACTAATAATATCAAACATCGTAGTATTGTTAGTTTACTATATTCAGCTGGATTAAGAAGAAATGAACTATTGAATTTAGAGCTAACTGATATTGATAGTAAACGAATGACGGTTTATATAAGGAATCCTAAGAATAATAAAGATCGATATTCATTACTCTCTGAAAAAACATTAAAAGATTTAAGAACGTATTATAAGCAATGGAAACCTAAAAAGTATCTCTTCGAATCCCCAAATGGAATGAAATATTCTGGGAAAAGTGTAGGAGCAATTGTTGCTAAAGCTGCTTTAAAAGCAAATATCAAAAGAAGGATCACACCGCATATACTTAGGCACTCGTTTGCAACTCACCTATTAGAGAATGGAACAGATTTAAGGTATATACAAACTCTTTTGGGACATAGTAGTACAAAAACAACAGAAATATATACTCAGGTGGCTATAAACAATTTTAAGTTAATCAGAAATCCACTAGATTTGTAAATAAAAATACATGGAATATATAGGACATGTATCCTATATATCCATGTTATCCAATATTAAATAATAAATCTTAAAAATATGAAAACGAACTTTTTGTTAATCATTGCAATTCTCTTAAGTCTTAATGGAATTAAAGCGCAAGAGATTATGAAATTCAACAATCAAGGTTATCTAGGAATAGGTACTTCAGAACCAACTCAAAGATTGACTGTTGATGGAAACCTAAGAGTCCAAAGAAGTGCAGGAACCAATCAGTTTATGAATGTAGTATTAGCGAATGATGAAAACGCCTATCTTAACTTTGGTTTACAATCAGGAAAGAGGATAGGGTTTCAAATCAATGGAGGTAGTCAAATGAGTATTTTAGATAATGGTTATGTTGGCATTGGAACAAATACCCCACAACATAAACTTACTGTGGAAGGTACATTTCGCACTCAGAGAGAAAGTACAGGGCAATTCATGAACGTATTTCTTCATCCACAAGGTAATACTTTTCTCAATTTTGGAGGATTAGGACAAAATAACTTTATTGCATTCCAAATCAATTCTGGTAAAATAATGCATATTTCAGAAGACGAATTAGAGGTTTATGGAAATATATCCGTACAAGGAGGTAGTTTTATAGATGATGGTACCATAATAGCTGATTATGTATTTGACGAAAGTTACCAACTAATGCCAATGGAAGAACAAGGTTTATTTATGAGAATGAATAAACACCTACCGAAAGTAGACAGTGAGAAGAAAATAAAGCTTGATGGATCATACGACATGGCAAGGAGAAGAGAACAAATCCTTGAAGAAGTAGAAAAGGCACATTTATATATCCAACAATTAAACAAAATGTATAAAATACTTGATAAAAAAAATCAAGAAATGTTTAATATGATCAAAGAGTTGGTGTCTGAAAACAAAGAATTAAAAAAGGAAATTACTCAACTTAAAAAGTCCTAGTTATGTTGAATATGCATATAAGATATATTCTTGTCATTGCTTTCCTCATTTGTAATATAGCGTTTTCTCAAAATTGTTTTACTAAATTATCAGGCCCCGTAAGTTATGGGGACTGGATAAGAAATACTCAAACGGTAGGTAATTTTCCGATTAAAGAAAATGATATAAAAACTCCCAGAGGAATTGATCAAATGATGTCTTTTTTTAAACAGAATGGTATAAAAAGAATTTATTGGAGAATATTTGAAGGAGGAGCAGTTGCATTTGATACAGAAATTAAAGGTCTTGATGGGTTACTATACACTAAAACTACGGATTATTATGACTATAAGGAAATTGATAGTACTTTTTATCAAGAAGTAGGAATGAATATTCTTGAATATGCTATTAAAATGGCTCATGAATCAGATATTGAAATTTTTGCTTGGTTTACTATAGCAGAAGAAATGCATTATGGAAAATGTCCTTTAAGTAAGTTTGCTGATGATTTCATTAACGTCACCCCTAATGATTCGATATTTGAGCACGATATTTTAGGGAATAGATGGAAAGGACGACTAAATTTTGCCAATCCTCTAGTAAGAAATTATAAAAAGGATATCATAGAAAAAATACTTAATATTGGAACTCTTCCTAATAGTAATGGAATTCCCTCTTCTGGAAATAAATTTGATGGGGTATTATTAGATCTTGCTAGACGTGGATTATCCGATTTAATAGCAAATGCTAATCAAAATCCTGAAGCAGATTGTGGACAGATTATCGATGTTGGTCATAATATTTCATTAACGGTTAGAGATACTAACGGAGTAAGTATTGTTGGTTATGATAATATTAGTACAACAGAGTTTTTAAATTCGCCTGAAGGTAGCGCATTTCCAAATATTGAAAGTGTTCCAAATAATAATATAAACTGGATACAGCATAGAGCTGATTATTGGACTACTTTTATAAAAGAACTCGATGAGCAACTAACAGTGCCTATTATTCCTCTAGTATTCGAAACCGATCCAGAAACAACTTTAAAGGGTGATCTAATAGATTGGAAAAAATGGCTTAACGAAGATTATATTGATGGCATATCATTTTTGATAAATAATACAGACGATGGTATAATGTATGGATCCGACTGGAGGGAACTACCTGAACCTTTTAGTAAGGTTAATTCTATAATTAAGGATAGACAAGAAGAGGTGTATAGCGAAAAAGCAAATGCAGAAATTATTCCATCTGTTTATATAAACGGTAGAGTTGATAGTAACAATACTTCGCTGCCAATAGACTATCACATTTTCGAGCAATTAATTGCATATGCAAATGAATCACAAGCCAATGAAGTAATGTTATGGGAAACTAATTGGATATATGTTTTACAGAATTGGGCTGGACAAATGTCGCACACAATCGATGCAGTTACACAATTTGGTTTAGCTCCAGATTATAATATTGTTCTCTCAGGGAGTTCCTTAAGCAATGAACAGTATGTCAACGATCTAAATCCTGATTTATTCAACCTTCATACTGCTCAAAATAAAATTATCTTGGACAATTATGAAATTAGCTCTAATGGAAATTCATATTTTGTAGCTTGTGAGGAAATTGATTTTTCTCCCGGTTTTACGGTGAAGAATAATGGAGAATTTACTGCACTAATCTCTAATATAACACAAATTACGTATCCTAAAAACGGAACTTCAAAATTCCCCATGAATATAAATAATGATGAAACTAACAGTGATTTTGGAAATATTCTTGTTTATCCAAATCCATCTAATGGTGATATCTTTATAAAAAACCACAAATCAAGCATTAAATCATTAAAAATGTATGATTTAAGTGGCCGTGATTTGAATATTAAATATCTTATTTCAAATGAAGGTTTTAAAATTAACACTATCAAAAAAGGTATATTTATCTTGAAAATAACAACTGACTTTAAGGTAATAAGTCAACAAATAATTTTGAATTAAAAAAACATTGGATAACACGAATGTATGAAGTCATAATGCCCTAACGGGACATTACGAACTCATACAGGAATCGTTGTAGCCAATTTGAGAAATGACAGAATTCCTAAAAAAATATATTTTAAAGAATTGGTGGTTGCCATTTTTATTGTTCATTTTATCAGCTCTAATTTTTCTAGCTCTAATTTCATCGACGAATAAAATTTTACTGAATATATCTGACTATTTTTTTCTATTTACTATTATCCTATTGCTTATTGCTGGATTTTGGCAACTAATCAAAGGAAAATGGTATATAGGAATACTACAATTGGGAAGTTTATTTGTTGGTGTTTTAGGATTGATTTTCATTTCTTCCTTTATGTCTATGTTTGGACCTGACACAGATACTTTTGCTGATAATTTAAAATTACCCAAAAATGTGAAATTGGAAAAACCGATTGATACCAAAATGGGAGATAATTTTGAGTCAATAAGACCTGATAGTATAAAGCAAATCACAAAAGAGAAAATTGATTTTCAACTTTACAATTCTTTTCAACCAAGTTTATTTGAATATGATTTATGGATTAATTCAAAACAAAACGGAACAGTCTTTCTTAAAGCATTTGAAATAACTCAAGAAATAGAGCTTTCTGTCCCAAGGCTTAAGGAAAGGTCAAGTATGAAAATTAATAATACGAATGACACCATCAAGAAGTTCAGTACCAAAGATGATTTTACGATTTATGAAGGTGATTGGGGAAAACCATATGGTGCAAGATTTGAGGTTTGGTTCAAACCAGACAATGGTGGAAAGGAAGAAAAATTATTAGAAAAAAATTATATAATCGAAGGATGGATGAGATAAAAACTGGCTACAATCGAGTAGATGGCTCCGCCATCCATAGATAGCGGAGTACACCTCTCACACCACCGTACGTACGGGTCTCGTATAC
>CANMKK010000007.1 GCA_947498455.1 uncultured Aquimarina sp. | reverse complement strand
AATTAAGAGAAGATACTGTAGATATACACTGTTCGATATATACGTATTTTTTTGGGATTTGCAGAAATATATGGAAGACTAGATTACGCATCAATAATCGATGGATATTAAATAATGAACTAGTTGAATATCAGCAAGACATAGAAACCTCAATGCCAGAAGTGCTACATCCCCCGACACAAGAACAGATCTATAAAAAATATTTTGGTGGGCTAAACAGCATGAGCAGAAGATTACTACACCTATTTTTTGAAGGAAAAAGCATGCGCGAAATTGCAGGTGCCATGGGATATACAGAAAGGTATACCAGAAAAAAGAAATCGCTATTAGTAAAATGTTTACGGTCTAATATACAGAAAGACCCTCTGTATGAACTCATAACGAGTAATGACTAGAAAGAATGATGTAGGGAGTAATGAGTACAGAGTATGAGGTGAAAAGTGAAAAGTTAGTCCCTGAATCGTACATCTTAATGACTTTGCAACTCAAAAACTAGTGCCCTGAGCGGAGTCGAAGGGCGAGCAGTAGAAATGTAAACAACTTAGTAATTATAACAGCTAAGTAAACCTATATAAAAAACCGTTGCGCGACGTAAGGAGGAAACCGAAAAGCCTTAAATAAATAGAGTAGGTAACAAATTATTATAAAATTAAAAACATGAAAAATAAAAAGAAAGCAATTTTTGGATTAATTCTTAGTGTAGGATTTTTATTATCTGTTAATTCAGTAAAAGAAACGACTTCTGCTCAAGCTGGTTGGGCTATTGTAAGTGGGATGGGTGCAGACGATGGGGCTCCTCAGGTATTTGCGCAAGCTGCTGGTGCAACCTTAGGCGGTGCTGGTGCAGCTTGGGCAGGTGCAAAAATTGGCGGCGAAATAGGAGCCATTGTAGGTGGTCCTATTGGGTTAGCAATTGGTGCTGGATTAGGAGCTCTTTAATCAATAAAGGGTGTCTAAAAATGAATCACTAGTATAAAAAAAACAGTTTATCGGAGTTCTTAACAGATCATTTTTCCTAGTACCTTTGATAAACTCATTGCGACATATAATGTGGTGATAGATTTTTTAGACACCTTTATTTTATTTTAATACTTATGATAAATTATTTTTTTTCATCAATCGTTTTAATAGCAGGAATTAACTTTGTAAGAATTACTCTGGTTGTATTAGCTTCATTGTACTATAAAGAAAATATAAAAAGAAACATAGAACTAAAACCTAAATTTTTAGTTTTAGAATCTCTGGTTCTGGCATTACTAATTACCTTTTCTTTTTGGTTAATTGATACGTATTTAGATTCCTCTTATACGATTTTATTGTTTTCTCTATTCTTGATATCATTAATACCGAGTTACGATTTTATTATATCTCCTATTAAGTACATTTTTTCAAAAAAAGAATATTCGAAAAACCAAGAACTAGAAGGAATAATTAAAGAAAAAGGATTTGACTATAACGTGATTATAATTAAAGGAAATATAGTGAATGCTTATGCTACAGGGGTATTACCTTTTTCTAAAACCATTTTAATAGGAGAAAATCTTAAAAATAAAATGACAGAAGAAGGCCTATTATCCATAATTTATCACGAGGTAGGTCATTTAAAACTAAACCATCTTGCGAAATTATATTTCGTCAATACGTTTCTTTCTCTAGCATCTTTAATAGCTTTTTTTCTACGGCAGTATTATTTAAAGGGAGTGGAATCCTCAATATATGAACCACTAACCATTTTTGTTTTAGGAGTAATCATTGGTTTGTTTTTTTGGTATATCCCTGGAAAAATCCAATATAAATTGGAGTTTGAAGCAGATTCATTTGCATCAAAAATTGTAGGGGTTAAAAAATTCGAAAAAGCCTTGTTAGAACTAGATGCTATAAGTGATGGAGATGTAGCAAAAGGAGGGATTACCCATCCTAGTCTTTTAAAAAGAATTGAAAACATTAAAAAATGAGGAATAGTATTTTTGCTTTTTTTATTATCCTTATTGGATTTGTATACTATTCTGTAATTCAAAGAAACAATTCAACCCAAAATAAAGAATGTAAGTCAACATATAAAATCTCCTATGATGAAATGAAAGTAATTGATACTGGGTTTGATTTTTTGGATATATTTTTTAATAACCTATTTGTTGGGGCGATTCTTTCTATATTCGGTTTTTTATCAGGTGGGTTGGCAACAATTCTAGTGCTTTTTTGGAATGGTTATCTTCTAGGTATAGTATATGTATTAGCTCTTAGAATTTTACATATTGAAGATATCCTATATTTTTCAAAACATATCCCATTCGAAATAATAGGACTAATATTATTTTCTAAAATTGGACTCAAAGGTTTTCTATTTTTTAAAGAAGTTCTTTTATATAAAAAAGTGAACCGCCTAATGATTCCCGAAATAAATCAGTTCATACTACCAATATCGCTATTATTTATAGCATCCATAATCGAAACTCTATGAAACAAAAAACAGGAAAAAAGGTTTCAGAATACGTATTAACTCTCTTAGTATATCTGATAACATTGATTGCTTTTGGAGCTTACCGAATAAATAGCATCCTAAATGTACTTGATAAAGATATTGTTGGATCAGCAAAACTTTCAAGTTATGTTAGCTTAGTAACTAGTTCTGTGTTTTCAATAATAGTGGTAATTGTTATCTCCTTTATAGCTTATTTTTTGATCCAAATTTTTGATATTAGAATCAGTACGACTAACTTAATAAATAGTATTATTTCTTCTATAATTGTTTTAATTATTTTTGAATTAATTAAATTTGGATTGTCCGTTGTATTCTTTGATAAAGCGGTATATCAAATAACTGATTTTAACAATATAATTAATAGCTTAAAAAATAGTCAATGGTATTATTATGAAGGTATTATTAATGTTGTAATGATTAGTTTTACGGGAATAGTGTTTGGAATTAACACATCTTTAAAGAATAAAAATTATCTTGACATTACCCTTCTAAGTATGGTTATGATAGTTGGTTTTTATATTTCAACTTTAAATGTTTTTGATTCAATTTAATATCAATCTTAAAATTACTAATTATGATTAATCCGGATTTAACTTGTAAAAATTGTGGGTCAAATAAAATTATTCGCAACGTTAAAATTGTAGAGTACGGTCATGGAAATATCAAAAAAAATCTAACTGTACAAATAACAAAATCGAAAGATAAGTTATTTGATCAAATTGAAAAGGGTGAATTATTAACAGATATTTGTGGAGAATGTGGTAACATAAAGTTACGTATTAATAATTTCAAAAATCTATGGGAAGCGCATATTCATCAATAAAAAGCAAGACATTGATCTTTTAGTATAATAATCATTAACAATTAAAATATGAATTTTTCTCTCGGAATTATAGGACCAACTGGCGTAATGGCTCTTTCAATAGTATATGTTTTAATAACACTTACGGCATTGTATTTTGTTATTAAAAATGAAAAATCGACCAGTTTATTTATTTGGATTTTACTAATACTATTCTTTCCCGTGGTTGGGGGATTCATATATCTGGCGAAACACTTTTTAAACAAAAAAGAGAGTCTTCAGTAAAAATATGAAAGCAAAAATTATAACATCTATTATCGTTTTTTTACTTACTATTTCTTCATTTATTATTTTCTTAAATATAGTATCTGGAAATATAGGTAATAAAGAGACTTGGAAAATTGTATGCAGTTTATCGGGTTTTATTATTTTATTAACTTTTAGTAGCCTATTAATGTATAGGTTAGTGAAAAAATAGTAGTAAGAGACTATAAATATTTGGTTTCTTAGTGCTAATAACCTTTAACAATTAAAATATGAATATTTCTCTAGGAATTATGGGACCAACTGGTGTAATAGGTGTTTCAATGGTATACGCCTTAATAACACTTACAGCATTGTATTTTGTTATTAAAAATGAAAAATCGACCAGTTTATTTATTTGGATTTTACTAATACTATTATTTCCCGTAATTGGTGGGCTAATATACCTGGCAAAGCACTTTCTGAATAGAAAAGAGAGCCTTCAGTAAAAGAAGAATAAAGTTTTAATAGAGGTGTGCAATCGTTGTACGCCTCTGTTTTAGAGTTGATTACAGGTGTCTGAAGACGAATATTTATATACTTAGTTTTTATTGATAAAGAGCAACCTTTGGATTACTTTTCGGGATATAATCGTTCTCATAAAGATTATTTTAGTAATAGAATAAAAGAGATTCTGAAATAGGTTGTTTTTATTAATTCTAAAGGCTAGTTACATATCCATATTGAATTAAATCATTGTGATTAGTAATTCTTCGTGACACATTATTATCTATGAGATATATAGAATCTGAAATATTGAGTATATATCGATACATGTGATCAGTTAATAGAATAATTTTACTTTTCTTTTCTTCATGTAAGAGACTTATGAAAGTTTCTATATATAGTGGAGCAATATTTGAAAAGGGTTCATCTAGTAAAAGAATTTCACCAGATGTCTTTAGAAGGAGATAAGTTTCTAGGACCCTTCTCTCTCCACCTGATAGATTACTTATTTTTTGGTTTTTATATTTTTTAAATGTAGGAAAACAAAGCTCAAATTGACTCCAGTTTATCCTAAATATATTAAAGGATTGTATACATGTAACATGATTTGGTAAAATATCTTTCTGGGATAAATATTTTATTTTTCCAGATAAGTATAGCGGTTTTATTTTAGGTTGGTTATTAATTCTAATTAATTTGTTTTGAGGATTTAAGATTCCAAATATGATTTTTAATAAGCTACTTTTGCCGCTTCCATTCTTTCCTAGAATACCAGTTATTTTACCTTTTTCTGCTTTGATATATATGCCATTAAGAATGAATTCCTTATTAAATGAAAGTTCAACATTATCAACCTCTAAAACCATCTCAGTATATGTTTAAACCCGTAAAAAATGAATGGAGTAAGAATAATATCAAAAATGAATGCTACTATAAACAATACATTACTATGGATTCCTAGATTTTGATAAAAAATGAATTTTTCTTTATAAATAATATCCATAAAACTCCACCATAATTTTAAAACTAAAAAGACAAAAAGTTTAATAAAGAAGAAGAATAATAAGGGTGTATCTTCTTTATATATTAAAGGTACTATTGTTATCAAAATTAGGGTTAAAATAAATTTTTTATAAAACTCAAATATGATTTTCAATTTAAAAAACATATGCACCAATTATTAACTTTGAATGAGAGCAAATGTAAACAATTAAGTTTAGTTCAAATTTCTAAAAAAAGATTTTTCATTGAACATAGAGTGAGATAAAATACTATTCTTATTAGCTAAGAATGACTTATAGGCTCTTTAGAAAAGTTATATTTCAATGAAATAAAATGCGCTGTAACCTCCAACTACTGTAGACCAACTAAAAAAACAATGAAACAAGAACAACAATTATTATATAGGATTATGAGTTATATACCTCCCAAAGGTTTAAAGGGATCTATGATTTAACCCTCATATATCCTACAACTCATGAATACTTGCATATCGAACTGGGAAAAAAGAGAATAGAGGTCGTCTGTAACCAAGAGAACAGCAAGAATAAGCTACTTCAGTTTTACATCCGAGAAGAATTTGAAAAGCATAAAAATCAGGCGATACCCTATGAACAGTTTTTGATCAATACTCCAAAAACTGACATATACCTATCACCGGAGAATGAGTATATCATGATCATACGAGATACAGGGTATAAAATAACCACGCAAAAAGTAATTACGAAACTAGGTCAAATCGATACCATTACTATATAGAGTACAGAGTACAGAGTATTAAGTAAAAATGAATAGGTGAAACTCGTACTTAAAAAATTCGAAGAGTTGGAATGATACATACTATATCTAAAACTCAAAAATATCAAATGCTAAGAGCTAATTGCTAACCGCTAATATCCGATACCTGAAAGCGGATATAAAGTAGATTTCTAAATGTAAAATGATAAACTCAAAATGTAAAAGTGAAAAATGAGTATTAAGTACAAAGTGGAAAAAAATTAGAATTATAAATTAAATGATTCGAACCCTGAGCGGAGTCGAAGGGTGAATGTGCAGAAAGTAGAGTTAGTATTGAGTATTAAGTAAAAATGAATAGGTGAAACTCATACTTAAAAAATTCGAAGGGTAGGAATGATACATACTATATCTAAATGCTAAGAGCTAATTGCTAATATCCGATACCTGAAAGCTGATATAAAGTAAAAAAGTATCTGACTTACGTATCAAATCAAAAACATATCGGTTTATAACATACCATCTACGTGCTTGTATTGGGTATTGGGGAATTAATATGTAATTTTTTTTAGAAAATAGGGTAACAAATCATCTTTTTATGACATAAATAGGAATAGAATAATTTATAAGAATAAAAAGCAATGAAAACAAAGATCATAGTATTTTTTATGATGAGTATAGCTTTGCTATCCGCTCAGAATACCAATACAGGTGTAAAAGATCACTTTTTTAAAGCCAATGTTTTATTTCCCAGTCTGGAGTATGAGATGAGCGTTACTAAATATACTACCTTCGGAATACAACTTGGTATTGATCTAGGAAGTGTAGAAAAGAGTTCAAATAATGAAAAGGAAGTAGAGTTTGTAGTATTTCCTACCCTAACGGCTTACTATCGATACTACTATAATTTTAGCAGGCGTATTAGAAAAGGGAAAAATACAAAGAACAACTCTGCGAATTTTTTTGAGATAACCTCTATATATACTACAGGAGATACTATTATTGGAGACATCAAACATGAGGATGAGTACTTGGCGACCATTGGGGCTGCATATGGATTTCAGCGGACTTATGGCAGAAGATTTAACCTTATGCTAGAACTGGGTGTGGGATATTCCTTTAGTAATGTAGAAGGACAGGTTGTTCCCATTGCAGATATAACTTTAGGGTGGGTTTTAGGGAAATAGTACACTGTCAATATCATCTGAAATTATATACTTAAACCAAAAATGAAACGCGATAACATCATAACAATCCTTATACTCACGAGTGTATTTTTTATTTCCTGTTCTAAAACGTTAGTTAAAGAGCCTAAAAAAATAAAGAAACCAGAATATCTGCTAGAATTACAAGCGAATAAAAGCCAATTTGATTCCGCACATTCAGAAACAATATCTCCAACCAAAATAACCATGAGCAATGTTAGGTTAAAGCGATGCTTAGCATCGCTTATGAATAAAGATTCTTTACTGGTACGGTTCGATAATGCGGAAAAAGGAAATATCTTGATTTCTGTCTCATATGAAAACCTAAGAGACTCATCTAATCTTGCACAGAGCAAGCAAGATATTATCAAAGAACTAACGACCTATCTAGATATCACACTAAAAAAAGAAAAACCAAATAAATACACTTACAACTTGGTTGTTACTGATAGTCTATTATTAAACAAGCACCTAAGTATCAAAAATAATAATGCCTCTCAATCCCAATACAGTTACGAAAGTATGAGTGTAGTAAATGCGACCTTACCGGAAATTAAAAACACAATAAATCTATCATTTGGCAAACGAATGTATATCCTGGCAAAAGATTTAGGTACAACAAAAAGATATACGTTTTCTCTAAAAGATGTGCGCTGGGAAGAGGTAAACTATTATCTAAAAAAGCAAGTAGGGCTGGGTTTACAAAAAATAGAGGAAATAGAAAAATCTGCTATTCCGATAAATGTTGTTTTTACTAATAGGAAAAAAACACCTATATGAAATATACTTTCCTAAGCTCGATCCACTAAACGGATGTTTAACAATAAGGATTAGCCAATAATGACTTATGGAACACTTAGGAAAGTTATATCTCTATAAAACGATGGAGCAAAATACGAGTTATGCTGTTATTTCAATCATCTAACAATCTCTAACTACTCCATACTAGCCGCTCAATACTAACTAAAAAAACAATGAAACAAGAACAACAATTATTATATAGGATTATGAGCCATTTCGATGGGATGCAAAAAATCGAAGTCTTTGATCTGCTCCATAAAATGGAGATTCTTCTTTTTTATGCCAACAATCCACTACAAAGTGAACATCTAAAAAAGATCATCATATCGGATATCGATCATCAAAAAGATATTGATCTGTTTCAGTTTACCATCCTATCCAATGGTAATTTTTGTGAATTGATAGGATCTAATGAGTGGATCCATATCTATAAAGAAGTAAAAAGAGGATTGGGCCGTTGGTATCCCTATACCACCTATTATTTTAAAACCAAATATGCTCCCTTAGAATTACTAAAACTAAATAAAAAGAACCTAATGGAACAGGTTCATAACACTGCTTTAGAAAAAGAAGTTGCCCAGTTTTTAAGCAACTACCCCATCGCAAAAAAAGATACTATTACCAAAACACTCTTACTTTTAGAATTAGCTTAATTTTAGGGTTTATTTGGACAATAATTAAAAAAAAACAGAAATAGGGGTAGGGTTAAACCATAGTATATTGTTATATAATAGAAGCCTAGATGTTTAATGATGAAAAAAGTAGTCTGGAGAATATCATTTTTTGATGATACATTTCTAGAATTTAAAGTATAAATGATGCAACTCCAAAGCAAGTATCGAATTCTTTTCAATATCGTCATATTGTAGAATTAAATACCCAAAACCTTCCTTAAATCTCATAGTATTTTAGGAAGGTTTTTATTAAACAAGATTAGCTGCTAGATGTGGATATTAATATTTCGAATATAGTAATGTAGGTTATTCTGAAGTTATAATAAGCATATCTAATACGATTTATACGTAAATCGTATAATACCAATTATAAGTTCGTTATAGCTTATAATTGATATTAACTGGGTATCATGCCCAAATATATTTTAATTATTTCTTTATACTTATTAGAAAGTAGCTTGTTCTCAAGTTACTTTCTTTTGTTCTTAGATAGGATCATGGAGTATTCATAATTGGTATTATAGGATCATTGGTTATATTTATCTCGAAAATCACAACCATCATATTCGTTGAAGACAATAAAAGAAGATTTATATAGTCACTGTGAAAAGTTTGTAGAAAATAGACAGAGACATATCCAGGAAAGAATAGCGAGTATACAGGAATCATTAAATTCTGAAACCAAAAGTAGTGCTGGTGATAAGCACGAAACAGGAAGGGCCATGCTTCAATTAGAAAGAGAAAAATCAGGAGCTCAATTAGCCGAAGTGCAAAAATTACAGGAAATTTTGTCTAAGGTCAATATTTTACTTTCATCTGATGTAGTACGATTAGGAAGCCTGGTAGAAACTTCTCAGGGCGTTTATTTTTTAAGTATCTCTATAGGAGAAATTAATATAGATAATAAGTCATATTATGCGATTGCAACCAATACACCCATCGGTAAGCTATTAATTGGTAAAAAAGTAGGCGATATCTGTAGTTTTAATCATAAAGATTTTACAATAGAAAGAATATTTTAGGTGTCAAAACACTTTATTATGCAGAAATTGATCGAGATTTTTGCTTAATTTTAGGGGGATTTGGTGTTAGATTGAAAAATAAACAAAATCACAGATTTGATAACTATTCTTTAAAATGAATAGTAAGAGAAAATGATTTTAAGTAAATTGCCTACCTCCAAATAATCATACGTGAATCCCTACCTTATTAAAAATAATTAAGTATATCCTTATGCTTAAGTTGGCCGTAGTATAGTCTCTAAGATAAAAGATATAAAATGATAAAAAAACTTTCTTTATTATTCCTGGTTGGAGTATTTTTTGTGGGATGTAAACCTTATCAAAGCACAAAAATAAGAAAAGGACAAATAACCTATTCAGAGTTTAGAGCGCAACAACAATCTTTCCCTGTTAAGAATGGTTTGATAAAATATATAGATAAAGGAAATGGTCCGGTTATTTTATTATTACATGGGATTCCTACTTCTGGTTGGTTATATAGAAAAATGATAGACCCATTAGTAGCAGGTGGGTTTAGAGTGATTGTACCGGATATGCTAGGATATGGTTCTAGTGATGCCCCAGAAGGATATAAGATTTATAGTGAAAAAGAGCATGCCAAAAGAATTCTAGAACTTATGGATGGTCTGGGTATAGAGTATTGGTCCCATGTAATGCATGATGTAGGCGGTATCTGGACCTGGGAACTGATAAAGCAAGCCCCCAAAAGAATAGAAGAATTAATTGTACTAAATACGTTGATTTATGAAGAAGGTTTCTATCCTCCAATACGATTTAGTCCGGGTCCGGCGGCTAAGGCAGCAATGTGGTCTTATCGTAATGGGGTTACTACAAATGCATTGCTCAAAGGTCTGTTTAAAGAAGGCCTTAAAGAAAATAAACTGAATGAATTAGATATCGAAGGCTATAAAACACCATTGTTAGAGGGAAAAACAGATGCGATGTATTACTTTTTTACCAGAACGTGTAATTATTTTCCGGATTATTCGCTAATTTTTGAAAACATGGATATACCCGTAGCCGTAATTTGGGGAATTCATGATACGATGTTACAATGGACGCCACAACAATCGAAAGTTGTCAATGCACTAAAAATTGAAGAAGGAGATATTCATTTGATTGACGAAAAACATTTTATTCAAGAAACAAAAGCCGAGGAAGTCGCTTATAGAATTCTGGAATTTCTTAAATGATTTAATTAAGACTTGTATTTTTAACCCAATCCTTAAGCTCTAACCTAAAAATAGTGCCATTAATTAATTCCTGAATCTGATCCAATTCATTTTTATTAACGGCAAGATCAATTTTTTCGGAGGGAGTACGAAGGAGCAAAGATTTACAATTCGTATAATTAATACACTGATCACAACATTGAGACGCTATTGCTATGCTACAGGAATTAGAAAAATCCTTCAATTCATTGAGTGTGAGCAAAAAACCAATATCCCGAAATACCAACTGTATTTTAGGAATCGCAACGTCTGTGTCTTTTTTCCAAAAGAAAGAAATACCAAACGTATTACTGTAAATTCTATCAATAGTGTTCATCCTGAATCTTTATTTACTTCAAAAATAATAAACTATTTAGAATTATTCTAAATAAAATCACAATATATCTTTTAACTTTAATTGAAGCGTAACTTCTCCATTCCATTCATTTTCATCGATGGAGTATGCGACTTTAAACTTTTGATTATTAGTAATAAGGTTATGTTTTGATCCCAGGCTAAAACCTATAGCATCGATTGCGATGTTATTTTTTTGCACCTTACATTTTAGATGTTTTTCATCTGCGCCAACACATCTTCCATATCCTGTATCCTTTACATTTTCGGTTATAAATACAGGAGTCATATTTCCCGGACCGAACGGGCCAAATTGTTTTAATATCCTAAAGAACTTAGGCGTAATTTGATCTAATTCTAAAACAGCATCAATTTGTATCTCTGGAGTCAGTAATTTTTTATCAATAGTAGATGAAACTACTTCCTCAAATTTTTGTTTGAATTGCTCATATTGTTCCTCTAATAAAGTTAGACCGGCTGCGTATTTATGCCCTCCGAATTGCTCGATATGATCTGAGCAAGCATGTAATGCATCATACACATCAAACCCTTTTACCGATCTGGCAGAAGCAGCCAGTTTTTCTCCACTTTTTGTAAAAACTAATGTGGGTCTGTAATAGGTTTCTGTGAGACGGGACGCAACAATACCGATAACACCTTTATGCCAATCTTCTTTATATACTACAGTAGTATACTTATTCACTTCTTGATTATTGGTTATCTGTGTTAGGGCTTCTTCTGTTATCCTTTTATCAGCATCTTTCCTATCACTATTATAGTGTTCTATCTCAGAAGCATACTGTAGTGCTACTTCCAGATTTTTTTCTTTAAGAAGATGAACCGCGTGTAATCCATGTTTCATTCTTCCAGCAGCATTAATTCTTGGCGCAATGATGAATACTACATCTGTAATGGTTAATGTTTCTTTTTTTACCTGATCAAGCAATGCGCTAAAGCCTATTCGCGGGTTTTGGTTAATTACTTGCAGCCCATAATATGCCAGTACTCGATTTTCTCCTGTAATCGGAACAATATCAGCAGCAATAGCAGTGGCGACAAGATCTAAATAGGGCAGTAAATCATGTATTGTTAGTCCTTGTTGTTCTGCAAGTGCCTGAATTAATTTAAATCCTACTCCGCATCCACATAGTTCCTTATAGGGATATTCACAATCGTTTCGTTTAGGATCTAAAACAGCCACAGCATTAGGAATTTCATCACCAGGTCGATGATGGTCACAGATGATAAAATCGATACCTTTTGAGGTGGCATAAGCAATTTTTTCTAGTGCTTTAATACCACAATCCAATGCGATAATTAGGGAAATATCATTGTCTGATGCATAATCGATACCTTGGTATGATATACCGTACCCTTCTTTATACCTGTCAGGGATATATGTAGTTACTTGAGAAGATCTGGTTTCGAGATATGAGGATAGTAACGCTACAGAAGTTGTTCCATCCACATCATAATCACCATAAACCATTATATTTTCCTGCTCCAGAATTGCTTTTTCTATTCTGACCACTGCTTTATCCATATCTTTCATAGAGAAAGGATCATGTAAATCCTCTAGTGAGGGTCTAAAAAAATGTTTAGCCTGGTCATAATTTGTAATTCCGCGCTGCACTAATAAAGAAGCAATGACTGGATCAATATGTAAAGCCTTGGCTAGGTTATCTACTAATAAAGTTTCTGGTTTAGGCTTTAGGGTCCATCTCATGTGTTCGGTAATTCCAAATTATTTAAAAAAAAAACCAAAGTACAAAAACATTCTGAGTCGTTTTTCTTTGAGATTAGTTTTGTATTTTGCTATACTTTTTAAACTTAAAAAAATAACACGCAAGCATGCCATTAGTAACACCGTTATCCGTAGAATATGATACAGAAACCAAAGAATTGGCAGAATTCTTTAATGAAACATTGGGCTTTTGTCCGAATTCAGTTTTAACGATGCAAAGAAGACCAGCGATTTCTAAAGCTTTTATCAATCTTAATAAAGCGGTGATGACGAATGAAGGAAGGGTTACTTCTGCATTAAAAAGGATGATAGCATGGGTAAGTAGTAACGCCACAGGATGTCGTTATTGCCAGGCGCATGCGATTCGTGCTGCCGAGCGTTATGGGGCAGAACAAGAACAATTAGACAATATCTGGGAATATAAAACACATCCGGCATTTAGTGATGCAGAACGTGCTGCACTGGATTTTTCTCTGGCAGCTTCTGTGGTGCCTAATGCTGTCGATGATGCCATCCAAAAAGAACTGCATATGTATTGGGATGAAGGAGAGATTGTAGAAATGTTAGGGGTTATTTCCTTATTTGGATATCTTAATAGATGGAACGACTCCATGGGAACTACTGTAGAAGAAGGAGCTATAGAATCTGGAGAAAAATATCTAGGTAAACATGGTTGGGAAAAAGGAAAGCACTTGTAATTATATATAGAGATAAACTTATACCATAATATATAGACCTGTCCGGTTTTTGAAGCCCGACAGGTCTTTTTTTATACAAAAACTAAGAAAGTGTGTTTGCTATTGCAATCTGAGCATTAACCCGTACATACGGCCCATCATCAGAATTAACTCCTTTCTTGGGATTTACCACGGTAAATTGTTTGATAGCATCTTTCTGGAATACAAGGCACATACTGGATCCTCCATAGCTAAATCTTCCGATTTCTTGTCCTTTTTCGACATAATCACCTTCTTTTATATCCAAACTAATAGATGATATTTCAGTAATTCCGATTGGAATGACACATACCTTTCCTATAGCTTTATTATCACTTTCTATAAATACCAATCCTCTTGTATTTACATTGGCTTCGTAACCTTGGGATTCGGTACCAGCAGAAGGATCAAAACCTTCGGACAGCAATTCACTAAACATAAACCCGGGAACAACCTCTGCTTTGATTACTTTCCCCGAGATAGGAGCACGCCAGCGATGATAGTCGTTTCCACTAAGAAAGGTTTGTAGCACGGTACCTCCCACAAAATCATCTACAAAATTGTTATCCAACATCTGAACTAATGAATACGGCTGACTTTTTAGCTCAAAATCATCTTCTCTTTTTACATTTTCGGCTATGCGATACACCGTTCCGTCATTGGAAGATACTATGACATTATCATTCCCTCTTCCATCAATCGGACGACAAATCGGGATGATCTGGCGATGAAAGAAATCATTATAAGATGTAAAACTCCAATGAATAGGATCTTCTAACATATCCGAATTTGTTACAAACTGGGTAAGATTATTTTTAATCACAGATGCTGGAGATAACCAACCATCCGGATCAGTTGTAATAACGTTTAGCGAAGCGGGAGAATCCAAGAAAGCACACCACTCTTTAAGAATATTGGCAAGGGATATATTGAACTCAGTATTTCTAAAAACGTCCCAACCGGCTGGAGTGGCCATCATATATACAAACAATCCAGACATGGGGAATGCAGAATGATCTACATTCGGTTCAAATTTTGGAGCTCTTTGTATAATATAATTTAGCGCAATAAGCATATCATTAATTGTTTCGATACCATAGGTAGCGTTTGGTTCATAGATTCTATGAACTACTAGCCCTTCTTTGATCATGATGTTTACTTGCTCTCTTAGTTGATAATTTTCTTCGAGTAGTATTCGCATCGCTTCTACAGATGGCTGGAAAGGCTCGTTACTATATGCCTCTTTAGCTTTTTGAGACAAATCACTTAGCCATTTTCCTATGGCGGCTAAATCCTTTGCTACATATCCTGTGACAACTCCAAATCGATTAGAATATGTACTCTCGAATGTTGCTTTGGATACTTCTTTGTTGGTTAAATTACTCATTGTTTGATTAGTTATATAGGTTATAAATTTTGTACAACTCATAAGAAGAAATGAGGTATTCCTTCTTTTCTATGTTCAAAAAAAGTATTGAAGTAACCTTGGCTTTTATTCTTCTGTTAACCAAGGCTATGTTATTCTAAAAAGAAGAAATAAGGAGTTTAAACCAGAAACTCTCATATAAAAAAAGTCAAGATCACTTCAATGTATATAAATTTAAAGAAAAAACGACAATTTTTTATAAGTATAAATACCTGATTTTCAATAATTAACAACGGAATAAAACCGTAATATGATTACACAGAAATTATCTTTTCCTTAATTGCTTTTATAATTACCCCGGCAGTATTTTTAACGCCTAATTTAGTTGTTAGGTTTTTTCGATGCCCTTCTATAGTGCGTATACTTAAGAAGAGTTGTTCCGCAATCTCTGAAGTTGTTTTTTCCTGAGTTATTAATTCTAGTACTTCTAATTCTCTAGAGGTAAGGTGGTAATCTTTTCCTATAACAGGAGGTTTATCAGTTTTGCTTTTAAGCCCTTTTAATAAAGCATTAGAAACAAATGCGTTAAAATAGAACCCCTTTTCATATACAGATCGTATGGCTTCTTCCAATTCTTTCTGATTCGTATCTTTTAATAAATAACCGTGCGCTCCTACTTCCATTAAATAAGAAATCATGCGTTCTTCTTTATGCATGGTTAGGATAATGATCTTCATCTTAGGGTATAGTTGATGTAATTTTATAGTAGTATCTACCCCGTTCATTTCTTCCATTTCTAAATCTAATAAAATGACATCCGGTACTATGTTATTTAATTTGGCTAGCAATTGTTTACCATTCACAGCTTCTAATACCAAGTCGATATTGGTCATTTTACTCAATAAAGATTTAATACCTTCTCTAAAGAGTGTGTGATCGTCTATTAATCCTAGTTGTATTGTTTCCATACGAATGGGTTTTAAGGGATGGTGAGTTGTACTTTCATTCCGTTTTCTTTCTCAAGGAAATCAATGGTTCCCGAGAGAACGGATAATCTACTTTCTATATTATTAAGTCCTAGTCCTTTTCTGAGGGTCAAATTCTCCTTTTCCAGTCCTTTTCCATCATCTTCATAGATAATTAAAAAAACTCCATTGTCATTCTTTAATTCGATGTGGATGGTGGACGCTTCTGCATGTTTTAAAGTATTGGTAATCAATTCTTGTATGATCCGATATACATTGAGCTCTTTTGAGCGAGGAATTGTTTCTGAAGTATTATTATCAAATGAGATTTTTATTTTTCCCGAATCTTGTATCGTTTGCACTAAACTCTGTATGGCTTCAATAAGTCCTAGTTTTTCTAGGATTACGGGTCTTAAATCTTTTGAAATACTGCGTATACTCTGTAATGTATCATCCAGAAAACCACTTACTTTTTCTGTGATTTCAGAGAGCTCATCGGGAGGTAACGCTGTATTAATTTGCCCGAAATATAACTTGGTAGTCGTTAGCATTGCGCCAACATCGTCATGTAACTCTTTGGCAATTCTGCTACGTTCTTCTTCCTGACTTATGATAGAAGTCTTTAATAGTTGCTTTTGATAATCAGATTCTATCTTTTGATGCTTTTTTTGTTGGGCAAGCAAGCGCCGTTGGTATATGATAAAGAATATAATCACGGATAATGACAGTAAAAAAATTACGATCATACCAATGATTATAATCCTTAATGCTATGGCTTCTTCGGATTCATTCATAATTCTCGCTATTATTGCCCGGTTTCTTTGATAAAGAAAACCCCATTCTTACAATTTCTAAAGGTTTTAGCTTCCATGAAATTATTAATATGTTGATGATTACAGACCTGTCCGGTTTTAAAAACCAGACAGGTCTAGTATCGCTTTTGATGTCAGAGTGGTACAAATTAACCGATGTATACCTTATCCTATTTTTTAACTTTTTTAGGATGCACCCATAAAGCGATGGTATAAAAAATGGTCAATACGATATTTACAATCGCATGGAGTCCCCAAACTAAAAAACTAGCCTCTGTAGCTCCTTTAAACATGGTGTTATTGATAAAAAATAAAATCAGGTTACTCGAAAAATAAATCAAAAAACCAGAATTGATCCAAAACATAGGATTTGTTTCTAGAGCACTATATTTTACTTCTTTAAGAAGTGTATAAAAATAACTCAAACAGAAAAAGATAACTAATATACCTAGTAATGTAGTTGTGTTAGAATTAAAAGTGTTCAGGTCTTGGAAAAAAACTATGTTTAGTATAGAAAATAAAATAAAAGCAATACCTAAAACTAAGAAAAAGTATTTTGAAAATAATCCTGACAATTTATTTTTATAAATATTAATTATAAGTAAAAATTGAATCGGCGTATAGAAATGATATAATGGTAAATTATTGATATTTTTATACCATAATACCCAAGAAATTATTTCTACTAATACAGTAATTAGTATTAAAACAAGTAATTTTTTCTGTGTCCGATTAAGAAGTTTAAGTTTTAAAACTGAAACCAATAGCGGAACTAGTAAAACAAGTGATGCAATAATTGTGATATTTTCAAACAACTCTTTATTCATCTAAATTTATTATTGGGAACAAGTTGGAGGACAAGGTCTAAGATATTCCATAAAAACTTCTCCTCTATCTCCTTTAGGGATTTCGATAATAGAGTGTCTGGAGATTATTTCTGATGTTTTCTTTTTTTTAGGGACTATTCCGATAGTGGGTGTAAAAGAGATTAGGTTTTTACTCTGAAACTTATTCATATCTACTCCGGGATATAAGGTGAAATGATCAATGTTACCTAAAATACTGTTGTTAATTGTATCGAGTAGATCACCACTTATTTCATAGAAATCTACTCTGAGACGTGCTCTGGTATTTTCATTTACGGCAACAAAAAGGTCGTCTATTAAATTAACATCAAAAACATTCCAGTTTTGAGTGATCATTTCTTTAAAAATACCAGGTACTATCTGACCACCATCATTTATATTTTGTTGCTGTATTCCGGGATCCAATTCATCATTTCCTTTTGGAGCAAGAGGGAATGTGATTTCGAGGCCATCTTTTAGCTTTAAATAGATAATAGGAATAAAGGTAAAATGATCTCTACTTTCTCCATCTAGTGCCATGTAAATTCTAAAAGTGTCTATTCCATAAGGCTGTACTGCATTAAGAATATCGACTCCCGATCGACCTGCAGTAAAGGAATGTACACGCTTAAATTGCCTTTTTGAGCCGCTAAATTTATGGAAATGGCGAGCTAGTAATAAGACCTCTTCCTTGGCCCAGTTATTTGTGCATTTTTCGAAATTTTCTTTAGAAAGAATACCTTCATATTCCAGAATTTCTTTTGATTGTGTGAGTACGTTTTCCATTGTAATTTAGATTAAGTGATTAAAAAATATCTTAAAGCTACACAAAAAATGACTCAACAAGTAATACAAGGTAGGTTATTAGGTATTTATCCTATAAAAACGGGGGTTTTCCACATATTTGATTTCAGGAAGTTAAGCAATTATGTTTTAAAGAAAACAATCATTATTTCTATAAAAAATCTGATCATTGATAGTAACTTTTTCACTATCAATGATCAGATTTAATAGTATAATCATACCACTAGTGTGATAATTATAGGAAAGGTAAAATTAATTAGTCTGCACATGTCGGGGGGCACGGTTTTGAGTATTCATACATTGGACTTTCTTTTTTTAATAATTTTTGATTTTCATCTAATTCAGGTAAAAAAACGGTAGTAAATTTTCCTTTTGCATTTACACCCCAGACAAGATTTATGTTTTCAGAATTACTTTGTAACATTTGCTGTCCTATAGCTGCTGGCATACTAAAATATTCGATTCTAACATCGTCATATGCAACCACATCTTCTAATGCTTTATTTTTAAATTGTTTTTGCCATCTCGAAATAAAAGTTTTAGCATCTTCTGGTTGTAATATATGAGAGGCAACTGATTTAGAAAGAGTCGCCGTTTCATACTGAATTGTTTTTTCCTCAAAGAGTTTTGTCACTTCTTTTTGTAATGAAATAGGTGTTGCAAGTACTCCTTTGGTTGTGTTTCCATTTTGATCAGCACCAACAACTCTTATTTGTAGGTTTTCATTATGTACTTCCAAAACAAAGCGAATATTTGTCACATTCGGTAATTCCATTGCTTCTCGAATCGCTTTTTTGGAAATACTAAATCCATTTTCTGGATTTTTAAAGATCTCATTTGGTGTTGCTTTTTTCCAGTTTTCAGTGAAGTCTTCTTGTTGTATTGGAGTAGATGTGTCTTCTTGTTGACAGGAAATAAATAATGTCAAGGTGATTAAAAATAATAGATGATTTGTTTTCATTAAATAAGATTTTTTAAAGTTTATAAAATATACGCTCTCTTATTTATGTCACGAATCATAGAATTGTTATCTATTTATAGTACTAATTATTTCTTAAAATAAAACCGAAAGCTTTTCCATAAGATGTAGATACTTATACAAATAATCAAAACAGCCCACATCCAGTAGGTGCCGATGGTATTTTCGGCGATTGTTTGTGTATCAGAAGTCCGAATGTCACCATCCCTTTCGAATTGCTTGGTGAACAAATAGTCTAATTGAAGATATGTACTTAGGACAGACTGTAATCCTAAAAATAGAATAGTGATAACTTCTAATTTCCTGCTTTTAAAAAGCGTAATGATACATAAAAAGATTACAAAAGCGCTTAGCGTAACGATACCCCAAAAAGAACGGATCCATAATACTAATGAAATAACCATAATTCCTATCAATATCCTAAGAGCAATCATAGAGCTTTTGGGATATTTTCCGGAAGCGATCAATATAGCTCCCACAAATGCAGGGCCTAATAATCCTCCGGCAGCTAAGATAGCCTTAGCAATAGGATATGGTAGATAACTGCCTCCTATATTGCAATAAGCAACACCACCTCCATTTTCATAAATTTCCAGATATTTAAAACTCCCTCCCAGTAGTAGTGCAGTAAGTCCATGACCCATTTCATGAAACCAGGTTCCTAATAATCGAAATGGGTATTGAACCCATCCCAAATAAGGTAATTGCCATAGTACGATAACTACTATGGCAATGATTAAAATGGTATAATCGAATCTTTTGGAAATGTTTCTTTATTTTATAGTATACTTCTACTATGTTAGTAGTTATCTCTCTAAAAAGTTACAAAAGATGTGTAGGGACATTAGTTTGTAGCCAATTGTAAGGCTTCTTGTTCAAAAGAGATGCCTTCCCATCCGGTAGCCATAAAATTACGGATGTTCTGATGGTCATCTCCGTCGGGAGTTTTCAAAACATCTCTATAATAGGAACCAAAACATGAAAGTGTTTCTTCTTTAGTAAAATTATGAAGTTTAGCAAAAGAAAATAACTTACAAGAACCAGAATTTTGTCCAGCTTCATTCGTTGTATTTCCGTTAGTGAATGCTGTATTCTCAAAGGTATAGTTCGTATCTATTACATCCATAGTCTCCTGAAAAGAGATGTCTTCTGGTGTATTTTTTAATTTTTCTAAAAAGGTATTGATAGTCATTATTGTAGATAAATTATTACTTAAAAAATAAATGATTTTTATGTTTTGTAGGTGCTCGAATATACTATATAGGTTACTAGTCCTTCTTTCCTCCTAATATGATTACGATTTCACCTTTAGGGGGTTTCTTTTCGAAATGTTCATGAACTTCTTGCACTGTACCCCTAATAGTTTCCTCGTGAAGCTTGCTTAGTTCCCTAGAAACAGAAACGAGACGATCAGCTCCAAAATATTCAGTGAAGTTATGTAATGTCTTGATTAGCTTATGTGGTGACTCATAGAAAATGATAGTCCGGGTTTCTTCTGCCAGCAGTTTTAATCTGGTTTGCCTTCCTTTTTTTACAGGAAGAAAACCTTCAAAAATGAATTTATCATTAGGCAAACCACTATTTACTAAAGCAGGGACAAAAGCAGTCGCTCCGGGGAGGCATTCTACATCAATATCATTTTCTACACATGCTCTGGTCAATAAAAAACCAGGATCACTAATTGCAGGAGTCCCAGCATCACTTATTAATGCAATCGTTTCTCCACTCTTTAATCTACGAATTATACTTTCTGTAGCTTTATGTTCATTATGCATGTGATAACTCTGCATATGTGTCGAAATCTCATAATGTTTTAATAATTTTCCACTGGTACGGGTATCTTCTGCTAAAATTAGATCAGCTTCTTTTAGTACTTTTATAGCTCTAAAAGTCATATCCTCCAGATTACCAATAGGAGTAGGAACAAGGTGTAATTTAGACATATTTAGGGTCTTACTTTTTTTCCGGTAGTATAAGAAATTACTAAAATTATTATAGTATAAACAGAGAGTCCTATGGAGTGTCCTGCATAGTGATGCGCTAAACTGGCCAATACCAAATCAAAAAAGAAACCTGCATACGCCCATTCTTTTAACCATCTAATCTTGTTGGTTAAAATTGCAACAATCCCAAGTATTTTGGCAATTGCCAAAGGAATTACAATGTATGTTGGATACTGAAAAGATTCGAAAAAGCCTCTTACCATATCAGTATGCCTAAAATACATCTGCGCAGAATATAGCATAATACTACATAAAACGACTGTAGCAATCCAATAGATAATTTTCATAATATTCTTATTTCTTGGTTAGAGCCGTTTAGAATTCGTATTTACTGGTTACAATTTCCATAAAACGATCTTCGTATTCTTCTTTCCCTTGCCAATTATTATAATCAGGTTTTACCATGTTTTTAATAAATTGTGAGGCACCACTTTTACTATTCAATGTATTTAGTTGAGAAAGAACTCTGTTATAGTCAGTAGAACTACCATCAAAAAGGTGTTTAATGAAGGCTAATCGATCATTAAGACCAATATTGATTCCTTTTTTTAATTGATCATTAAGTGATTTAGGTTTATCATCCTGATCATTGATAGTGTCTAAAACTGGCATGCTCGTGGCAGTCCCTATATCTTCCATATCATTTTTCTCATACACCGGTTCGGATATAGAGATGTTTTCTTCTGTAACTTTGGTTATTGGAACAAAAAGATCCCCTGTAACTTTCTCATTGATTTTTTCAATAATAATTTCGGGCTTAGTATCTAGGGTTTCTATACTAGGTTTTTCTTCTTCTAGTATTTCTTCTCCCAGTGTATGCAGATCTTCGGGAGTAGCTTCGGGTATCGGCTCAGGTTCCAGATTTATAATCGGTGCAGGTTTAATATTTGAGGTTTCTATACTAGGTTTTTCTTCCTCTATTATTTTTTCTTCTAATGTATTTGTAGTTTCAGATATCGACTCCTTAGACGGTACAATCTCCAGAGTTTCTTTTTTTACAGATGTAGTTATTTCTTCTTCTATAATACTTCGTATCTGACCGATTGTGGGTTGAGGGCCTGAAAAATGTGATTCAGCAAAATTTAAAATAGCTAATTTCTCATATAAGTTTCTCGCTTCCTCTTGCAATTGAGGTAGTGTAGTCGAATCTTTGAGTTGTAATATTCTATGAGCAATACTTATGAGTTCTGCTTCTAATTTCTTCTTCATAACTTTCTTGTCCCTTTGGGATACGCTTTTTGTTTTTTAATAAATTTACCACATCTTTATAGTTATGCCAAATAAAGGAATAAATGTGTGATTTTGGTAATATCATTCATTTTATTATTCATTTGGTACTAAGGACTAGGGGTTTCTTTTAATTGATGCTGAAAAATACAAAATGTTTCTCGAAAATACAGTAAATCATAAAGAGCAATTTGGCTGGATAGAAGTAATTTGTGGTTCGATGTTTTCGGGTAAAACCGAAGAATTGATCCGTAGATTAAAACGTGCGCAATTTGCAAGGCAAAAAGTGGAGATTTTTAAACCGGCTATCGATGTGCGGTACGATGATGAAATGGTAGTTTCTCATGATGCCAATGAGATTCGGTCTACCCCAGTTCCAGCGGCAGCAAATATTAGAATTCTGGCAGATACTTGTGATGTCGTAGGTATTGATGAAGCACAGTTTTTTGATGATGAGATTGTAAGTGTATGCAATGACTTGGCCAATAAGGGTATTCGTGTAATTGTAGCAGGATTAGATATGGATTTTAAAGGAAATCCATTTGGCCCTATGCCTGCTCTTATGGCAACGGCAGAATATGTTACCAAAGTTCATGCCGTATGTACAAGGACCGGTAACTTGGCACAATATAGTTATAGGAAATCTAAGAAAGATGATTTAGTACTATTAGGAGAAACAGAGGAATACGAACCTCTAAGTCGGGCGGCATATTATAAAGCAACCTTAAAAGAAAAAGTGAAAAGGATAGAGGTAAAAGACTCTGAAGAAATTGTAAAAAAACCAAAAGAATTAGATGAGTAAGGTAGAAGAAACAATTCTGGAAATCAATCTAGCTAACCTTACACATAATTATACATATTTGCGAAGTAAGCTTAGTCCAGAAGTTAAGTTTATGGCAGTGGTAAAAGCATCCGGTTATGGGAGTGATGCTGTTGTAATAGCAAAACATCTCGAAAAGTTGGGTGTAGAATATCTTGCTGTAGTATATGCTTCTGAAGGAGTTACACTTCGCCAAGCCGGTGTACAGACTCCTATACTTGTACTACATCCTCAGCCAGTTAATTTTTCATTGTTAATAGAGTATCGCTTAGAGCCGAGTATCTATAGTTTCAGAATTTTAAGTGAGTTTGTTGCTATTGCGGAAAGGAAGCAACAAAAAGAATATCCGGTACATATTAAATTTAATACAGGATTAAATAGATTGGGTTTTTTGAAAAATGATGTAGATCATATTTTAGAAAAAATCAAGAAAACAAATTCATTACGAATAGTTTCTCTTTTTTCTCATCTGGCTGCAAGTGAAGATCATCAAGAAAAGGAATTTACATTAGGGCAGATCAGATTGTTTAAAAAGATAGGAGAAGAAATGATTGGTATTTTGGGGTATCGCCCGATAATGCATCAATCGAATACTTCTGGTATATTGAATTATCCAGAGGCACATTTTGATATGGTACGTGCAGGAATAGGTTTATACGGATATGGTAATGAAGCTAAATATGATAATGAATTAAAACCTGTGGCATCACTAAAATCAATTATATCACAGATTCATAGGTTAGAACCCGGAGAAACTCTAGGGTATAATAGAGCCTTTACAGCTTCGGGATGCATAAAAACGGCGACTATACCCGTTGGTCATGCGGACGGAATAGGACGTTTGTACGGAAATAAAAAAGGGTTTGTAGTGATACAAGGTAAAAAGGCTTTTATCATCGGAAATGTATGTATGGATATGCTCATGGTGGATATAACCGATATAGCTTGTAATGAAGGAGATGAGGTTGTGGTATTTGATGAGAATATATCTGCCACTGATGTCGCCGAAAGTGCAGGAACTATTTCTTATGAACTACTAACGGCCATCTCGCCAAGGGTAAAACGTATCGTTGTCGATAAAAATTGAATTTTGTCGATATGTTAACTATAGGTTTTCTATTTAGTGCACTTCAATCCATAAATTTTTGTTAATTTGGTATAAATACTAATCATCTAAATTAATATCGTATGGGATTTTTTAAAGATTTTAAATCTTTCTTATTAAAAGGAGACATTGTAAATCTCGCAACTGCAGTAATTGTTGGAGGTGCATTTGGAAAAATTGTCACTTCATTTACAAAGGACGTTTTAATGCCTCCAATAGGCTTATTGCTTGGAGATGTGAATTTTACAGATCTAAAAATGGAATTGAAAGAAGCCGCAGTAAGTGCTACAGGCGATGCAATTCCAGCAGTTACAATTAATTATGGATCATTTGTACAGACTGTGATTGATTTTGTAATTATAGGTTTTTGTATTTTTATGGTTTTGAAAGCGTATGAAAAGAGTCAGAAAAAAGAAGAAGAAGCTGCTCCAGCAGCACCTGCCGGGCCAACTCAGGAAGAGTTATTGGCTGAAATCAGAGATCTATTAAAAAAATAGAATGCTTTAATGAATTATCTATAGCCACCGCTATACTATATATTCTAACTAAACCGCTCAGTAATCTGGGCGGTTCTTTTTTACAGGGTGTTTAATATGTAACAAATAGTTATAATTGATGTAATTTCAAAATAAATAATTGTGGTTTTAGAAATAATTCTGACATTTGTTCCTGAAATAGAAAGCACTAAGCTTTAAGGGTACAAAATGTAGTAGGATAAGATAGGAAAATATATAAAGAGGATGTTACTTGTATAGTATTTGCGAATACTAGAATTTAGTGTGGTCATTAAGATAATAAACAATAAAAAATAAATAAATGAAAGTTGCTGTTGTAGGTGCTACCGGATTGGTAGGTACTGTAATGTTAAAAGTATTAGAAGAGCGTAATTTTCCGGTAACGGAGTTAATCCCTGTAGCATCAGAAAGATCCATTGGAAAACAAATTTCTTATAAAGGGAAAGAGTTTTCTGTAGTAGGATTATCTACAGCAATAGAAATGAAACCAGATGTAGCATTATTTTCTGCAGGAGGAAGTACTTCTCAGGAATGGGCTCCAAAATTTGCAGAAGCCGGAATTACTGTAATAGATAATTCTTCTGCTTGGAGAATGGATCCTACCAAAAAATTAGTAGTTCCTGAGATTAATGCACGCGAACTGACTAAAGAAGACAAAATTATAGCAAACCCTAATTGCTCTACTATTCAATTGGTAATGGCATTAGGACCTTTACATGAGAAATATAAAATTAAGAGAGCTATAATTTCTACATACCAGTCTATAACAGGTACCGGAGTAAAAGCTGTGCAACAGCTAGAAAATGAATACGCCGGTGAAAAAGGAGAAATGGCGTATCCTTATCCGATTCATCGTAATGCGATTCCGCATTGTGATGTTTTTCAGGAGAACGGATATACGAAAGAAGAAATGAAATTAGTGAACGAAACTCAGAAAATTCTGGATGATAGAACCATTGCAGTTACTGCAACAGCTATCAGGATTCCTGTAGTAGGAGGACATAGTGAAAGTGTGAATTTAGAATTTGAAAATGAATTTAATGAAAATGAAATTCGACAAATATTAAATGAAACTTCTGGAGTAACAGTACAGGATAATCCAGATACGAACACCTATCCAATGCCAATATATGCTGAAGGTAAGAATGATGTCTTTGTAGGAAGAATTAGGAGGGATCACTCCAGAGAAAATGCTTTGAACATGTGGATTGTTGCAGACAATTTACGTAAAGGAGCAGCTACAAATGCAGTTCAAATAGGAGAATATCTGGCAGAGAACGGCTTGATTGGGTAGTTAGAAGCGATAATAAAAAAAACCTCACCGTATTTGATAAGGTGAGGTTTTTTTATTCCTAAAAAATCTTAAAGTAAGTTAAATCTCTCTTTTAATTGAGGTTGCGATATAATTTTATTTTTATACTATTATTTTTTTTTGTTTATTGAGATGCAGAAAATTTTTGACTGTTCTATAATTGATAAAGGCGTTTTACTACACCCCAAAGTAAGACAGAGGATACCTTAAGATCTTCTTTTTATCATTATTAGGGCAGTCTTTTTTTTATATTTTCTTTAGCATTATGCACAACTTGTTTTAATAGCTTTGTTGATTGCAATAAATTCGTACATCATGAAGAAAACACTTTTTATATTATTTTTGACGGCATTCGTTATAGGGTGCAAAAAAGAAATAAAAGATACCACAAAAACTAATACAATTTTGAATTATCCAGAAACTAAAAAAGTAGATACTGTCAATACATATTTTGGAACTGAAATTAAGGATCCTTATCGTTGGTTAGAAGACGATAGAAGTGAAGATACGGGCAAGTGGGTCGCGGAGCAGAATAAAGTCACTTTTGGATATCTGGATAGTATACCATTTAGGGATCAATTAAAAAAGAGGCTGTCGGATGTATGGAATTATGAAAAAGTTGGTGCTCCATTTAAAGAAGGCGAGTATACTTATTTCTATAAAAATGACGGGCTTCAGAACCAGTATGTAATCTATAGATTCAAAAAAGAAGGCGATGAACCTGAGGTTTTTCTCGACCCTAATACATTTAGTAAAGATGGAACGACCTCATTAGGAGGGATTAGTTTTTCTAAAAACGGAAAATTATTGGCATATTCCATTTCTGAAGGAGGTAGTGATTGGCGTAAGGTCATTGTTAAAAATGCAGAGACAAAAGAAATTGTAGAAGACACACTAGTTGATATTAAATTTTCTGGAATTTCATGGAAAGGAAATGAAGGTTTTTATTATTCTAGTTATGATAAGCCAAAAGGAAGTGAGCTTTCTGCTAAAACAGATCAGCATAAAGTATACTACCATAAATTAGGAACACTGCAAAAAGACGATAAATTAATATATGGAGGAATTCCTGAAGAAAAGCATAGATATGTGAATGGATATGTTACAGAAGATGATAAATACTTGATTATTTCTGCTAGTACGTCGACTTCGGGAAATAAATTATTTATAAAAGATTTCTCTAAACCGGATAAAGGACTAGTTACAATATTAGATCATACCGATAGCGATACTTATGTAATCGAAAATGTAAATTCTAAATTATATTTGGTTACGAATCTACATGCGCCTAATCAAAAAATAGTGACTGTTGATGCCTCAAAACCAACTCCGGAGCACTGGGTAGATTTTATTCCTGAAACGGAAAATGTACTTAGCCCAGGGATAGGAGGAGGATACTTTTTTGCAGAGTATATGGTAGATGCTGTGTCTAAAGTATTGCAGTATGATTATGAAGGAAAACAGATTCGAGATATTAAATTACCAGGAGTAGGAAGTGTGAGTGGTTTTGGGACTAAAAAAGAAAATAAAGAACTGTACTATTCATTTACCAATTATAAAACACCTAGGAGTATATATAAGTATACCATTGGTACAGGGGTGTCGGAATTATATAGAAAACCAAAGATTGATTTTAATTCAGATGACTATGAAAGTAAACAGGTGTTTTATACTTCTAAAGATGGGACTAAGGTTCCTATGATTATAACACATAAAAAGGGGATAGAGCTAAATGGTAAAAACCCCACTGTATTATATGGATATGGGGGTTTTGATGTCAGTCTAACACCGGCTTTTAGTATTGCCAATGCTATATGGATGGAGCAAGGTGGTATTTATGCAGTACCGAATTTGAGAGGAGGAGGAGAATATGGTAAAAAATGGCATGTGGCAGGGACTAAAATGCAAAAACAAAATGTATTCAATGATTTTATCGCAGCCGCAGAATATTTAATAGAAAACAAATATACATCTAGTGAGTATCTTGCTATTAGAGGAGGCTCTAATGGAGGATTATTAGTTGGGGCAACGATGACCCAGCGACCAGATTTAATGAAGGTAGCATTGCCTGCAGTTGGTGTGTTAGATATGCTGCGTTATCATACATTTACAGCAGGGGCAGGATGGGCGTATGATTATGGTACTGCAGAAGATGACCAACAGATGTTCGAGTATCTAAAAGGGTATTCTCCGGTACATAATGTGAAAAAAGGGGTACAGTATCCTGCAACTCTGGTGACAACTGGAGATCATGATGATAGAGTAGTGCCTGCGCATTCTTTTAAATTTGCAGCCGAACTCCAATCAAAACAAACCGGAACTAATCCAACACTCATAAGAATTGAGACTAATGCAGGTCATGGGGCTGGTACTCCGGTTACTAAAATAATAGAGCAATATGCCGATATATTTAGTTTTACATTGTATAATATGGGATATGAAGTGTTGCCAGAAAAAGTAATCGATAAGGTTAAAGGATAACTTGAAATTTTAGAGAATTTAACAGATTTCTATAATAGAATATAAAACTGATTGAGAAGTAATTTTCAATCAGTTTTTTATATGCTACAAGGTAATGATGTCATATCTGTATAATACGATTTACGTATAAAACTTTCGCATATAGTTCAAAATAATTCAAACTCTTTATGCGAACTTCTTATTCATAAATCGTATAAGAATTGGTATGATGTATGGCCTGTAGTTGTGTAGCTTGCTTGGATTTGGTGAAAAGACCTCGAGGGGTAGCAAAAAAAAAGAGACTGCAAATAAATACAGTCTCTTTTTGTAAATTATATTTTTAAAAAAGTATATTCTTACTTCTTGTTTGCTTGCTTGATATATTTCTGTAAAGCCATTGTCATAGAAGGAGTTTCAGGAGTTGGAGCCTGAATATTCACTACGAGATTATGTTCTTCTGCAGCTCTAATTGTTGAATTTCCGAAAACAGCAATACGCGTATTATTTTGCTTAAAATCAGGAAAATTTTCGAATAAAGATTTTATTCCTGACGGGCTAAAGAATACAAGGATGTCATAGAAAACATCTCTTAATTCAGAAAGATCACTTACAACAGTTTTGTAGAAGATTCCTTGCTTCCAGTCTACTTTAAGTCCATTTAGAGTGTCTGGAATTAAAGGTTTTAATTGGTCAGAAGAAGGAAGTAAAAACTTTTCTGTCTTATACTTCTTTATCAATGGGCTTAGTTCTTGAAAAGTACGTTTACCTACATAGATTTTTCGTTTTCTATATACAACGTATTTTTGCAAATAATAAGCAACAGCTTCACTCTGACAGAAATACTTAAGAGTATCAGGAACCTTATAGCGCATTTCGTCAGCAATTCTGAAAAAATGATCGACAGAATTACGACTCGTTAGAATTATAGCGGTAAATTGTGATAAATCTACTTTTTGTTGTCTTACTTCTTTAGCGTCAACGCCCTCTACGTGAATAAATGGGATAAAGTCGATTTTTACCTTTTCTTTTTCCTCAAGTTCAAAATAAGGTGAATTTTCTACTTTAGGCTCTGGTTGTGAGACCAAGATGGTTTTCACTTTCATATATAGTATTTTTTGTAAAGGCTCTATTAATTATATAATTAGCTTATATAGTATAAAATAGGGTGCGATTTCAAGTGTGCAAAGATACAAAATAAAATAGAACAACTGGTTTAAAATGACTTTTTCATTCTTTTTATAGACAGAGAAAAGTACAATGGAATTTAGAACTGCCATTAATGATAATAATATCATTAGGGTAATCTCTGAAGGTTGTATGGTATAGATGAACAATAAATTAAGAGGTAATAATAAAACACCTAAAAAATTCCGATATGATATTTTATAAAATAAATAATCTTCTATCAATGTTTCAATAGAAAAAATGGAAGCGACTATTTTTTCTATTAATATTTTACAAACTAGAATTATCAGGTATAGTGTAGATATTTTTAAAAACAGTAGTTGTTCTTTGGATTCTGTTTGAAACTGAAAAGAAGTTACACATATATATATAAATAAGGAAATGGAAAGAGTCTGAACCAATAATAAAACTCCATTAAAAAGTGTAGACAGTCTATTCCCTTTATGATTTAGTACAATATATTTATTGTTATTAAAGAGCATAATAAAATCAGAAAACTGAACAGTATTTAGTGTTTTGGCTATAGCTAGTAAACCAAAACAAGATACTATTACAATAGTAATCCAATTGGTAGAAGTAATTTCTCTAGTTATTATTTCCATAAGTTGCAAAAGTATAAAAGTAAGTAATAGATAGCTCGTAATAAAATAAAGGTTATTTAAAATGCTTGTAACACAGACATAATTCTATAGTTATATTAATAACAAAAAATAATAGCATAAATAACTAAAAAAAATCTAGTAATTATTTAGTTATATTTGCCTGAAAATAGCTTAAATGGTAGACTCTGTAGTAATTATACCTACCTATAACGAAATCGAAAATGTAGAGCGTATCATTAAAAATGTATGCTCTCTTCAACGTGATTTTGATATTCTTATAGTGGATGATAATTCACCTGATGGTACGGCTATAAAAGTTAAGGAATTACAATTGATATACCCTGAGCAACTTTTTTTGATAGAAAGAGAAGGGAAGCTAGGGTTAGGAACGGCTTATATTTCTGGGTTTAAATGGGCTTTGGAGCGGTCTTATGAATATGTTTTTGAGATGGATGCAGATTTTTCGCATAACCCCAATGATCTAATCCGATTATATAATGCATGTGCTAAAGGAACATCACAGGTTTCCATTGGATCTAGATATGTTACAGGGGTAAATGTTGTAAACTGGCCTATGAGTAGAGTATTACTTTCTTGGCTGGCATCGAGATATGTGAGATTTATTACAGGAATGGATATTCACGACACAACAGCTGGTTTTATATGTTATAAAAGAGAAGTATTGGAAACAATACATCTGGATAAGATTAAATTTGTAGGATATGCGTTTCAGATAGAAATGAAATTTAAGGCATTCTTGTTAAAATTTAAAATAAAAGAAGTCCCTGTAATATTTACAGATAGGACTAGAGGAGCTTCTAAAATGAGCAAAGGAATAATTTCTGAAGCTGTTTTTGGAGTATTAAAAATGAAACTAAAAAGTTTATTCAATAGTTACGAAATATGATCATGAATAGAGTATTAATTAAGAATGCAAATATTGTCAATGAAGGAGAAATCTATAATGGCGACGTCTATATAGAAAATGGAATTTTTAAGGAAATAGCACCTCAAATTAGTGCTAAATCTGCCGATGTTCATGTTTTTGATGCAGAAGGTAAGTACCTATTACCTGGAGTTATTGATGATCAAGTACATTTTAGAGAGCCAGGCTTAACTCATAAAGCTACAATCGAAACAGAGTCTAAGGCAGCAATAGCGGGAGGTATTACATCATTTATCGAAATGCCAAATACCAACCCTCAGACAACCACTGTCGAAAAACTGGAAGAAAAATTCGATGTAGCAGCTAAGACTAGTTATGCCAATTATTCCTTTATGTTTGGAGGTACCAATGATAACCTAGAAGAAATCTTAAAAGTAGATCCTAAAAGAGTAGCAGGATTAAAGTTGTTTTTAGGTTCTTCAACCGGAAATATGCTTGTAGACGATCCAGAAGTATTGGAAAAGATTTTTTCTTCTACAGATATGGTTATCTCGGTACATTGTGAGGATGAAGAAACAATCAGAAATAATACTGCTAGATATAAAGAACAATACGGAGATGATATACCTATAGAATTACACCCTATTATTAGAAGTGAGGAAGCTTGTTATTTGTCATCGTCCAGAGCTGTAGAATTAGCAAAAAAAACTGGGGCAAGATTACATGTTTTTCATCTTTCTACTGCCAAAGAACTAGAGTTATTTACCAATAAAATCCCTCTAAGTAAGAAGAAGATCACTGCAGAAGTTTGTATACATCACCTTTGGTTTTCTGATGAAGATTATAAGGAAAAAGGAACATTGATCAAATGGAATCCTGCTGTAAAAACCACCAAAGATAGAGATGCTCTTTTTAAAGCTTTATTAGAAGATAAGCTAGATGTTATTGCTACAGATCACGCACCGCATACAAAAGAAGAAAAAGATAATGTGTATACCAAAGCCCCTTCAGGAGGGCCTTTAGTACAGCACGCGCTGCCTGCAATGTTGGAGTTTTATCATCAGGATAAAATTTCGCTAGAGAAGATAGTTGAAAAAATGTGTCATAATCCTGCTATCCTATTTCAAGTAGAAAAAAGAGGATATATTAAGGAAGGGTATTGTGCAGATGCGGTTTTGGTAGATCTTAATGCTCCCTGGACAGTTAATACTGATAATATAGCTTATAAATGTGGTTGGTCTCCATTTGAGGGGACTACATTTAAATCTAGAATAACGCATACTTTTGTAAACGGAAGTTTGGTGTATAAGAATTTTAAATTTTATGATGTTAAGAATGCTCAACGATTAACTTTTGACAGATGAAAAAGATAACCTTTACCTTTATAGTTATTGTCTTTTTTGCTTGTCAAAATATTGACGAATTATCAAAGCCAAAAAAATTAATAGAAGAAGACCATATGGTAGAGATTCTTACGGACATTGCTTTTATAAAGGCTGCAAAAGGTTCCTATAAAAAGGTTTTTGATGATAAAAAAATTAATCTTGAAGCATATATTTTAGAGAAGCATGGTGTAGATAGTCTACAATTTTCTGAGAATAATCGTTGGTACACCGGGCAAATGGAAAAGTATAAAGATCTTTTTACTAAGGTTAAAAGCAATCTGGAGACATCAAAAGTAAAATACGAAAAACTAAAGAAAGTAGAAGATTCTATAAAAAAAATAGAAGACTCTATTAAGTTGTCTAAAGGAATTAAGTTACAAGGAAAAGAAAGGCAACCTTTTATAAATCAAGGAGGAAGACCAAGTAAAGAAGCGTTACAAAGAGAGATTCATAAAATAGAGAACACTACAGCTGCTCCAAGAAAAAAGAAGCAGTTTCCGTAACAGATTTTTTTATCGGAGAAAAACTATAGGTAAGCTCCTTTTTTATTTTATCGTTTTTGTACGTAGAAATAGAAAAAGCACTTTGTATAGAGGATCGGAATATGGATCTCTTATATCCAAATAGTGTGTAGCCGATCCATTGAATGTAGTATGCTATCTTCATTAAAAAAGGAGAAGCTCTTTTTCTTGGACTTGGTTTATTTAATGCTTCGGAAATCATAGTAAACGAAGTTTTAAAACTTAAGTTTTCTCCGACCAATATATATCGATTATTAACAATTGGACTTTCCATTAATAGATGCATGATTTTGACCACATCATTTACTGCAACATAACCAGTGGTGCCTGTAGTATAATAGTTCATTCCTTTATAAATCTTTTTAAAAAGGTAGCCACTTCCTGAGTTAAAAAAACCAGGTCCGATTATAATACCCGGATTTACAATGACAGCATCAAGTCCTTCTTGAGTTCCTCTCCAAACTTCCATTTCTGCACCATATTTGGTGATCGTATATACTGAGTGAGAAGCTTCAGGATTCCATTCTGTAGTTTCGTCTATAGTAGAAGTAGAAGAATTCTCTCCTAAAGTTGCGATTGAACTTACATAGCACAACTTTTTTACGGTGTGAATTAAGCATAAGTTTACAATATTGGCTGTTCCTTCGATATTAGTTTTACGTAGTTTTTTATAGTGAGATGGATTAAAGGATATCATCGCTGCACAATGATACACATGGGTCACTTCATTAAATGCAAGAGTAAGTGATGGAATATCCGTAATATCGCCTTTAAACCACTCAATAGTATCGTAAGAACTACCATCCTCAGGTTTACAGCAGGCTAAAAATATTTTTTTAGCTTGTTCTCTTTTGTCTTCTGTTCTATACAGAGCACGAACCTTGTGGTTTTCTTGTGTAAGTTTAATTAATAAATGAGTGCCGACCAAACCTGTGGCTCCAGTAACTAATATCATGGTTTTTTAAGTGAGCTACTAATGTAGACAATTCAGAGATATTTTATAATCAAATTGATATTATTTGCTTTCTTTTTCTTCTATACCAAAAAGTACTTACTAATAGTATTCCAAGAATTATTAACCCAAGAACCCAATATGACCAATAGTAGTTATTAAATTGAATAGGAGAAGTGTCTCCAACTAAATAAAACCCTGCCCAATAGAAGGGGTGCGTTCGGTTTATTTTGGCATTACTAGGATATTGTAATTTTGCTTGTTGTAAAGCTTCAGCCTTATTCATTCCTTGTTTATAATTACCTTTTTGGCTATGAATGAGCGCAATCTGATTATATATATTTGCTGTATATGGGTGTTCTTCTCCATAAATTTTAATTGCAATATCTAAACTCTTTTTATTGTATTGTAATGTTTTTTCGTATTCCCCTTTGTCATAATAAACATTACCCATATTTCCATAAAGTATACTTAATTCAGATTTTCTGCTTTTTCTAATAAAAATTTGGTTGTGCTCTTTGGTTATATTCGATTGCTTTATCATACTGATTTAGCTTTCTGTAAGCTCCTGCTATATTACAATAACCATAACCTACACGAACATGTTTTTCTCCAAGGTTTTTAATGGATGTTTTTAGAGACTTTTCGTAATATTCTATTGCGATATCAACTTTTCCGGTTTCTTCATATACGATAGCAATACTGTTATAGTTATTTCCTGTTTCCGTATGATTTTCGCCATAAGTTTTTAAATTAATAGCTAGTGCTTTTTTATAGAATTCAAGTGATTGATTATAATTGGTGAGTTTTCTATGAATTTTTCCAAAATTTCCATAAGATAATGCGAAATCCGGGTGATCTGCTGGTAATAACTTTTGACGGAGATCAAGTACTTTTTGTGAATACAGTAATGCTTTGTTAAAATCGGGATATTTTTCATAATAAACACTTATGTTGTCATAAGTATTTGCGACTATTTCACTTTCTCTTTTAAAAAAAGTATTATTGATTTCTAATGCTTTTTGTGAGTTTTTAAATGATTCATCAAGTTGCCTAATATTCAGTTGGTTTTCAGAAACTTTATTATAACATCTAACTACCCTTTCCCAATCTTTAGCTTTTTCATACATTGGCATAGCTTTTAGAAAATATTTGACTGATTCATCATGCTCCGAAATAGTTATACGAGATTCTTATCCGTAAATCATATTAATAGGGAATCTGCTTTGGAGAAATATCGAGATGCAATTATAGTGTCATTAACTTTTGTAGTTTGGGCGATGGAACTCCAAAAAAAAGCCAAAAATGAAAAAAAATAAGTAAAGGTTTTGTATTAAATACATAATCTAGTCGTTCCATAGGAGAGATGGTTTATTACTAATAGCAAAGAACATAAAAATGCTACTTTTATCTCGAATTAATACTGTGAAAGAGTAACATTTTAATGCTATATTACATTAATATATGAGTACAACAGAAGAGCGTAATGTTATAGAAGGAATTGTGACCGGTAATGAGGCTGTTATAAAAAACTTTTATAAAGAAAATCTTTCTTATATTAGAAGGTATATTCTTCGGAACTCAGGAAGTGAGGAAGATGTAGAAGATGTCTTTCAGGATGCATTTATAATATTATATGAGAAATTGAGAGATAACTCTTTAGAGCTGAACTCTTCTTTACGAACGTATTTCTATTCTATATGTAAAAATATATGGAGGAATCGATTGCGTAAGGCGAAAAATCTTGTAATTGACAATGAAATTGTAGATAATGATGATGAATTGGATACATCTACTGAAGAAGAAATTGAAAATAAGGAAAAAGAACATATTTATCGAAAGTATTTTCTTGCTCTAAGTGTTACCTGTAGAGAAGTACTCGGGTTAATTTTTGATGGTATGAATATGAAGGAAATTGCAAAAAAAACAGGGTATGCCGAAGGGTATGTTCGGAAAAAAAAATTTGATTGTAAGAAGCATTTGATAGAGATGATAGAAGAAGACGCCTCATTTAAGGAACTAAAAAAAGTTTCTGAAAAAGAATAAATTATGGAGAGGACACAAGCGCTATTTGAAAAAATAGAGGGATACCTTGCGGGGACTTTACCTCAAGAGGAAATAGTAGTTTTTGAAAAAGAAATAGCTGCTAATACTAAATTAAAACAGGAAGTCGAAACACAACGTGAGTTACATAGAGTGTTAAAGGATAGAGACACGTTGGCATTTAAAGAAAAATTACAACGAATAAGTAAAGAAATAAAAGAAGAAGAACGACTCGCTAGTACTAATAAATATTCAGCCTTCTCATATTGGAAAATTGCGGCATCTATTGTAGTTCTATTAGGTTTAGGGACATTACTAAGGAATCACTTTAAAGATGCTGATAAAGTTTCTGATCTTTATATAGCACATTATGCTCCCTATCCAGCAGAAGATGTGACCCGAGGAGATACTAAAAATGATATGTCTGATATTATGAAAAGTTATTCTAGAGGAGAATATAAAGAAGTAGTTTCTAAACTAGAAGAACTAATGAAGTTATCTAATAAAGAACAGCTTAAGCTATATTTAGGAAACAGCTATCTGAATATAGGAAAAGAAAAAGAGGCTATACTACAGTTTAAAAATGTAAGTGATACAAGTAGGTATTATGAAGATGCTACTTGGTATAGAGCATTAACATATCTAAAATTAGGAAAGGTGAAAAAAAGTATTCCAATTCTAGAAGAAATAGTATCATTTAATGGGTTGTATAAAAAAAATGCCTCAGATCTTATTGAGAAGCTTACCAAGTGATTTTAGTTAAGACTTTGCTTAATAAATAGTACAAATGCTTTACTATACAATTATTCTTGTTCGTTGACTCTTTTATTAACAGGAATAGATTTCTAATGTATTCGTAGTTCCATATTGTCCATATTTTTATCTTTGTCGCGTTTAATTCAATACGACTCATATGACTGTCAATTTTATAGAAGAACTCCAGTGGAGAGGGATGTTGCACGATACAATGCCTGGTACAGAAGAATATCTAATGTCCGCAATGAGAGCTGCTTACGTTGGGTTTGATCCTACTGCAGATTCTTTGCATATTGGTAACTTAGTGCCTATCATGCTATTAGCGCATTACCAAAGAGCGGGACACAAACCTTTTGCTTTGGTTGGTGGTGCTACAGGAATGATAGGAGATCCTTCGGGAAAATCGACAGAACGTAATTTATTGGATGAAAAAACATTGCGTCATAATCAAGATGCGATCAAAGCTCAATTATCACAATTTTTAGATTTCGAAAGTGATACTCCTAATGCAGCTGTGCTAGTAAATAATTATGATTGGATGAAAGATTTTTCATTCCTTGATTTTATTAGAGATGTAGGTAAACACATTACTGTAAATTATATGATGGCCAAAGATTCTGTGAAGAATAGAATTTCATCTGAGTCCTCTGAAGGAATGTCTTTTACTGAGTTTACGTATCAATTAGTACAAGGGTATGATTTCCTGCACTTATATAAAGAGCATGAGTGTACATTACAGATGGGAGGTAGTGATCAATGGGGTAATATTACTACAGGAACAGAGTTAATACGACGAGTTGGAGGAGGAAAAGGGTATGCATTAACTTGTCCTTTGATTACAAAATCGGATGGATCAAAATTCGGAAAATCCGAAGGAGGGAATGTTTGGCTAGATGCTAAGCGAACTTCTCCATATAAATTTTATCAGTATTGGTTAAACACAAGTGATGAAGATGCAGAAAAATATATTAAAATATTTACTTTTTTAACAAAAGAAGAAATAGAAGGTATCGTAAACGCACATAAGGAAGCTCCTCATCAAAGAGTTTTACAAAAGAAACTGGCAGATGAAATTACCATTATGGTACATTCTCAGGCAGAATTAGACAATGCTATCAAAGCATCCTCTATTTTATTCGGAAAATCAACTTCCGAAGATTTAAAAGGCCTTGATGAAAGTACCTTTCTTGATGTTTTCGAGGGAGTTCCACAAGCAGAGATTTCTAAGAATGTAATTAGTGAGGGCTTAGATATAATTGGTGCGTTAGCCGAGCAAACAGGTTTTCTGAAATCTAATGGAGAGGCAAGAAGAGCGCTAAAAGAAAATTCTATATCAGTGAATAAAGAAAAAGTGAAAGAAGGATATTCTATCATAAAAAATGACTTGATTAACGATCAATTTGTCTTATTGCAGCGAGGAAAAAAGAATTATTTTGTAATAAGAGCAGTGTAAGTTGTTCAGTATAAGAAAAAACAAAGCCTACCAGAATTTCTTCTTAGTAGGCTTTGTCAACTAACCAATCAATTATTGAAAAAAACTTAACATTCTATATTATTATCGATAGACTCGATTAATTTTTTCTTTTTATTTTTTGCCAGAATACATCGGCTTTATTTTTAAGATCTTCTGCTCCTTCGTCATTCCATTTTGTTAATGTATTTATTCCCCAAGAATTATAGAATAAATATAGTTTGCCATCTCTTATTTCATATGTTTCAGGATCAATACTTACTTTTTCTCCTTTAGCCCCTACTGCATAAGCACAGTAACCTCCGTATTGCGGCACATATTTGTCAGGGTTGTTTTTAAACATCTCCAGATTTTCCTGACTATAAAACTTATATTTTACATTATCATGAGTTGTAACATACTTTTTATTTCCTTTTAAAACCTTATTATTAAAGTATGCTGTAACATCATATCCTTCGGCAACGAAACCTTTATTTGTGTTATAATCTATTTGTTGTGAGTTGATTATAATGGAAAATCCTAAAAATAATAGAGTCAGAAATTTTTTCATCGTTGTTTTTTATTGATATATCCAATCAGTCGTAAAAAAAAATGCTCATTACAATTTTAACATATTTTTATTTTTTAGGACCTCTATAATTATGTTCAAATATTCCCTTTATAAGCAAGCTTACATATATAAATACTTTTTATAAAACTAAAAGTTGCAAAAAAAACAAAGCCTGCCAAGAAAAATTCTAGCAGGCTTTATCAACTAACCAATCAATTATTGAAAAAACTTAGCATTATATATTATAATTAATATACTCTGATAAATTAATGCATTGGATTGGTCGTATTGAATTTACGAAGCTTACAAAAAATTGATAATGAGTCGTATTAAATTTTTAAAAAAGGAAATTAGAGGTTTCTGGATATGGAATAAGGGCGCTAATCAAGAGTCCTATACTATTTTTAGCAATTAAAGTTATGGATATCAAAGTGGAGGTAACAATAATGGAGGTAGCTATATTATTATTCTGTATTTCTTTAAATTCATTGATTCCTTTTGTTAATGCAGAAAAGAGAAAAAATACAGCGGCATTGATTACAATAGAAAAAATAAACCCAATAAATAAGTATATTCCTGAATATTGAATGATGGTGCCCATAGAGATTTCATTTTGCCCAGAGATGGACAGACGAATTATATTGGTAATAGAGGGTATAATTTCGCCAAGTATAAAGCCTATAGATAGCATGATACCAGCAGTAAAAATAGAGAATGCCAAGTTGTTTTCTCGTAAAGACATATTTTTAAAAAATACTTTTTGTAGTATTTTAAATGAAATAAACAATATCAAAACTGATATTATAATAGCTAAAGCAATTTCTATAAAAGCGAGTGTTAATAATTTGGTTTGCATAATGATTACGTGTTTGTAAGTACAACATTCCAGTAGCTCATGGTTTCCATGTTTTCCGGTAATGTACCTATTGTAAAATGTTTATTGGTGGTTTCCCATGTATAGTATCTTTTCCCTCTATACGTTTTATAGTTCCCGCTAGCAGGGATATGAAGCCCTAAAATGGAATGTCTATAATATTCACTATTTAATATGGCGACATCATACCCAAAATTAGTAAGAATAGCATATATGATTACAGTTCTGGTGTCACAATCACCTTTTAAATTCCCCATAAAAGCAACAGGGTTTTGGATTCCATATGGAATGTTACCTATGCAGCACTCCGGGCATTTTTCTAATATTAGGCGAATAGAATCTTCGTATTTGTCTGCAGAAAGGCATCGATTTCCAAGAACTAAGGAATAAGGTATATCTTGAACAAAAGAAACGACCATTTCGGCAAATTCTAATTCATTTAAATTATGCCGAGTTTTGATTTTAGAAAGTTGATTAAGGATCAAATCAAGGCGGGGTGTATCAGAAGTTACAAGATGTTGGTATAAAGACCCCCATTGTAATGGTTGACGATTTTGTGTGTATCTAAAGTAAGCTCTTTTAGAATCAAAATAATCATCTTCTCGTACAGAAAAACTCCCTTGATATGTGTTACCGTAATTATCTTTCCATTTTCTATACTGACTTAATAAAATTGTAGAGTCTCCGTTTATAAGAGCTTTTTCTTTATAAATAACTTCAGAGATATCGGACTTGTTATCCCATTGGTCATTGGTTAATGATAACTGTTTTTTTATTAAAAATAAGCTACTAATGAGAATACTGCTATATATTAGATATCGTATTGAAGAGAGTTTATGTGTGTTTTCTATTTTTCCTATGAACCATGAGCATAGAAATAGCAAAAAAGCGAATGTATAGAAATTAGGAATTTTGATAAAAGAAGAGATAACAGAACTCCCAATAACAGAAGCGACAATGATTGCGGGGTATGTGAAACAGCCGAGTTTTGTTTTTGTACTCATAATGACATTAAATTACATCCTCGGATATCACTATGGTCAAATCTTCCAAGAACCTCGAAACTACCATTGGTATATGTTTTTCCTAGATCCTGAGTAGCAATAAAAGAGCAAGAATTAATATTGGCTAGATCAATAATATTGATACCGCCGGTTTTTCCAGTCTCTAAAATAGTCAATGCATCTTCTGGATCTCGAACAGAAACGCGCATCCAAGGAGGGCAGTTAAAAATACCATTACCATTAGAATATGCCTGAGATAGTAATTCTGTCATTCCATATTCACTATGTATTCGAGGTGTTCCGAACCCTTGTGTAAGCAATTTATGTAGCTCCTCCCTAATAATTTCTTTTCTTCTCCCCTTCATTCCACCAGTTTCCATTACAATAGTATCTGGATGTAATTGTATATCATACTTTTCTATCAAGTCTAATAAGGCAAATGAGACGCCTATTAATATGATTTTTTTGTTTTGACTGATTAGAGTTTTTAAAGAAGTTATCAGATCATCTAGCTCATCAAGATAAAATCCACTTTTCGGTTGTTGACTATCCCGGATCAATGTATCCACCATATACACTAAAGAAGATCCTTCTCTTTCTAAGTAAGAAGGTAATAATGCCAATACAGTATAGTCTGTAATATTTCCGTAAAAATGTTGAAATCCTTTTCTAAAACTCTTCTCATAAATAGAAAGGTCTGTTACATAATGTTTACTGGTTATAATGCCAGTGGTACCACTACTAGAAAATATTTGTTTTACAGATGATTGTGTACTTGTGATTTTAGAATATTTAAAAAACTCTATGGGTAAATGTGGAATATTCTTACTCTCTTTTACGGAGGTTTGTGTGATTCCTAGCAGGTTGCAAAAGCGCTGATATATAGCACAGTTAGTATATTGATGCTTAAATACCCGTATGGCCGTTTTTTCGAAATCTTCTTCATTTTCAATAGAAAAAACAGTTTCTGAAAGCATATATTGAAAGATCAATTTAGTTAAGGCAAAGGTATAAAAAAACACTCCCTTTAAAGAGAGTGTTTTTAAATATTAAGTTATAATACCAATTTGATTATAAAACATCTCAGGTAAAACGAAAAATGAACAAGTTTTAACCAGAAGTATTATGGTTAAATTGAAATAAGGAGCTATTTAATGATTATCTTTTGAATTCCAATCTTATTTATACTCTCGAATAACTGTACGAAATATATACCAGGTGATAGATTGGATACATTAAGATTATTCGAAGTAAGTTTTTTATTATATACTTGCTCCCCAAGAGCATTGATAATTTTAATTTCCGTTTGATCATTTATTCCTGAGAAATTAATAATACCGTTAGTAATAGGGTTAGGATAGGTCTTAAATTTGTTGTTTTCTGTAATGAAATCTACTGTATTAAGAGTTTGAGCTGTAACATCTGTCCAGCTAGTTCCAATTTTTAGTTCATCAATTATCATAGAAGGCGTCTCAGAAGAACTGTCTTGTCTTATTAAAAACTTACTCAATGACGTTGCAGCGGTCATTTCAGTTTCTGATAATAATGCTATTGGTTCGGATATCCCTGTATCGGTATTTACCCATAAATTAGTAGTTCCACTAGAAAGGTCGTAATTAAATACAATAAAGATATCTGTGTCAATGGAATAGGTTGTCGTTGTAAATTGAGTGGCCGTACTTCCAGTACTTATTCCTATTACAAAATCATTTGTTGTTGTGCTAGGTTTAAGCCATATTCTAGATTCAAAGCCTCCTGAAATATTTTGTAATACGGCAAAATAACCCCCATCTACATTTGTGAAATTAGCAACATCTGTTATTCTGAAAATGAATGAGGAATATATTGCCCCTGAAGACGTTTCTGTAAATTCAATGGATGGGTCGGTTCCAGATCCATCAAAAGAAACAGAGTTTCCTGTATTTGAATCCAAACCCGGATAAGTAAGGCTTCCAGAAGTTATTAATACCTCATCTCCTGAGTTATTATTGCTCCAATTGTTTTGGTCACCAAGATTTTGTCCTGTGTTATAGTCAAACTGTTCATTTAAAGGTAAAGATTGAACTGTATTAAAAGTAGAGAAATTTACAGTCGAACTTGTAGCGGGCATAATAGGGTTCCCGTTATTGTCAACCAAATTAATAAGGACTGTATGAGCACCATCTGAAAGACCTGTAAGATTAATGGTATTTGTATCGAACTTATTTACTGCGGATCCACTGTCTATTGTATAAGTTATATAACCATCTCCTGAATTATCACTTGTGCCTGAGCCGTTGTCTCCTGAAACGGTGTAATTAAGCATGGAAAAATTTATATCTATACCATTCGAATTTACAGGGATATTAGCTCCTTCTGCTGGGGAATCGATTGTTAGAGATGGATTTGTATTAGCTCCTGATTCTAATTTTATATTATCTAGCCCTCCATAATCTGAACCCCCATTTTGTTTGGCTTTGAATGTAAATCTTACTTGTGAAGTTCCATTTGGGATTGCTTTACTGTAAAGTTCCCAGTTAGATGTGTTTTTACTTAACTCCTCTTCTCCTTGACTTATATTATCGAAGAAAAATTCTATTCTCAAATAATCAGAATTTTCATATCCTACTGCATTGTAATAAAAAGATACTAGTAAGTCAGTTTGTCCGGAAACGTCTATATTAGCAAAAGCTAATGTATGTTCAGTTGTGCCGCCAGAACCTGAATTTTCAATATCCCTTATACCCCAAAAACTTGTTGTATTTTGTGCTGAACTGATGGATCCTACAGAAGTAGATATTATCCAGATGTCAGTATCACCAGCTTCACTATACGCTGAAGGAGTGGCAGTGTAACTCCAATTATCAGAACCTGCTCCTTCGAAATCTTGAGCTGCTAAAGTTGTTTGTCCATTAGAAACAGCTGCAATAATTAGAAATAAAAATAATAAAGTGATTTTTTTCATGACTTGAAATAATTTGTTGTAATTAAGGTGTTTAAACCATAAATATATGAAGGCTTACAACAAGTCTAAAGTCAGAAATGTATAATTAACTAAAAGATAACCGTTAGAAAAACTAGTGTTATTATACGCGAATAAGTTTATTTGTAAATCGTTTTTCACCTATTTTGATTCGCAGTATATAAACACCTGGTGGTAAAGAAGAAATATCTAATTCATTCGTAGTTAACACCTTGAAAAATATACGTTCACCTAATGCGGTATGTACAGAAACCTGTTTGGATTTACCTGATTGAGATGTTATATAAAGTTTATTTCCATTTACAGGATTAGGGAATATTTGTACCTGTTCAATTTCTTTGTCTTTGGTATCGGTATATGTCGAAGACTGTTGAGCTCTAACTTCTAAAGTGAAGGAGAAACATAGGATACCAATAAATATTAGTAGTAAGTAAATTTTTTTCATACAGCAAGTTTATTTTGGGATGATAAAAATACAATAATAATTTAAAAATTGAGTTATAAAAGATCTTTTTTATGTGTTAAATAAGGCCTAAAAAGGTTTCATATTTAATGGGTTATGGTTTTACCACTTCTTATAATAACTTTTTCCTTTTGGAATTTTTAAAGTACTTAAAAACCCGAAAGTTAGTTTCTGTTTTTTAGTATACTAAGGACTATAAAACTATATTTTAGGGATATTAAATTTGTTAAATTATTAACAAATTTAATGCCAATTATTGTGTGTAAATGAATGAAGGGAAAGAAAGAAGAGTAATATCTCATAAATTTATATGGGTTTTTTATTTGTAATTAGGAGCTTTTTTTAGATTTTGGTTCCTCGTATAGTGATTAATACGATTTACGCATAAAACTTTCCCATGTAGTTCAAAATAATTCAAACTCCTTATACATAAATTGTATAATTCCCTATAACTGGTCTTGAAAAGAGAACGATGGTTTAGAAAACATACCTCTTGAGTTTGCCCTAAGGTTGTTGATTTTCTTTTTGTTGTTCGAAAAAAATAATAGATATTTGTGTTATTATGAAGTTATAAGAATTATGAAAATACGTTTCGAAATACCGGTTCTGGTATAAAACATGCTAAAGTAGCGCTCTACTTCTTTGGGGTATTTTCTTATAGTTTTTTTTTAAAAATATAATTCTTGATAGATCATGACACAAAATAAATATACACTCACTAAACTTTTTTCTTATTTTAAAATTGCGGTAACTGGTAAAGAACAAGAATTTACTTCAGGTAGCATTCGTAAAGCAGTCTTTATGCTTGCAATCCCGATGATTCTAGAAATGATGATGGAATCAATCTTTGCTCTAGTAGATGCTTATTTTGTTTCTAGTTTAAGTGCAAATGCCATTGCTACAGTAGGATTAACAGAATCCGTATTAACATTGGTCTATGCAGTGGCTATTGGTTTGAGTATGGGAGTTACGGCCATAGTAGCACGTAGAGTAGGAGAAAAAGATATTAATGGAGCTTCCCAAGCAGCGGTACAATCTATTTTTTTAGGGACCGCTATAGCCATCATCATAAGTATAGTTGGCATTCTTTTTCCAAAAGAAATTCTTGCACTTATGGGGGCTGAACAAGGACTTATAGATGAGGGATACGGGTATACACAAGTGTTGTTAGGAGGAAATATAACAATTATGTTATTATTCCTTATAAATGCTGTTTTTCGTGGAGCAGGAGATGCTTCTGTTGCTATGAAAGTGCTGATATTCTCTAATTTATTAAATATCATTCTGGATCCTATTTTTATTTTTGGATTAGGTCCAATTCCAAGTTTTGGAGTTCAAGGTGCTGCAATCGCTACAACAATCGGAAGAGGAAGTGCAGTTTTATTACAACTTATGATCCTTTTTTACGGTTGGAGTAAAATTAGAGTGACCATAAAGGATATTGTTTTTCGTGCTGCTACTATGACAAATTTAATTAAAGTATCATTAGGAGGTATTGGCCAATTTATAATTGGTACCTCTAGTTGGGTGTTTTTAATGCGTATTATGGCTGAGTTCGGTAGTGAAGTATTGGCAGGATATACGATAGCGATCAGGGTATTAATGTTTACGTTAATGCCCTCTTGGGGAATGAGCAATGCCGCTGCAACTTTAGTAGGCCAAAATTTAGGCGCTAAAAAACCAGGGCGTGCAGAACAATCTGTATGGAAAACCGGAAAATATAATGCTTATTTTATGGGAGTTGTTTCCGTATTTTATTTTGTTTTCGCCGAGGCTATATTGAGAATTTTTAGCGATCAGCCTAATGTTGTGGAATACGGAGCATTGAGTTTGCGTATTATCGCGGCTGGTTATGTGTTCTATGCGTATGGAATGGTCGTGATACAATCATTTAATGGTGCTGGAGATACTAAAACACCAACAATTATTAATTTCTTTTGTTTTTGGGTATTTCAACTTCCATTTGCATATGTTGCAGCCTTAGTGTTTAATTGGGGGGTAATAGGAGTGTTATTAGCTATTACTCTTGCCGAAGCATTGATTGCGATTATCGGTGTTATATGGTTTAGGAAAGGGAAATGGAAGACGGTTAGTGTCTAGTTTTTGGAGGAGGTGAATGCCAATTATGAGTTAAAAAGTGCTATAAGAGGCGAAGTTGCTTTCTTTTTATTACAATGCTGTGATTGTTTTTCATAGCAGTGCTACGAAATATATATATAAAAGGCTTTAGAGTTTTTGTTCTAAAGCCTTTTTTATATAACTGTCTTTTTCGAAATAACCTTAGAACCAATTTGCCCAAGGTATTCTGGATAACATTAGTATGAGTGCAATTGTGTAGAAAATCGCAAGTATTTTGAACTTAGGTGTAGAGGTTAGTTTCTTTTTGTGTTTTGAGTATCCCATTGTAATAAAAACAATTGTTACAATCATAACTAAGGGATGCTCTACATTGTAGAGTCGCAATAATGGATCTCCCATGATATCTTTTACAGGAATGTCTTTAAACCACATAACTGTAGGGGAAACAAAAAATATTATAATTCCGATTAATAGTTGTAAATGCGTTACAATTAGGGCAAAAAGAGAAACTCTAAAATCTTTAGGCCCGTATTCTTTTTTTGTAAAAAAACCAATAAGAGCATTAATAGTTGCTAGTGTGACAACAAGAACAACGAGATATGCCCAATAAGAGTGAACGACTTGAATTGCTTCGTACATAATGATGTGTTTATTTTATTCAAAGGTAAAGATAATGTACAAAAAAACCTCACTCAAATTGAGTGAGGTGTTTAGTTTGTATAATAATATTATTTTAGAATTTATAACTTAGACTAGCATTCCAGGTTCTTCCAATGCCTAAGTAGTATCCAAAAGAGTCTAATTGGTTTATATAAGAAGAATTGAATAAATTCTTAATATTTCCTCTAAGCGTAAGTTTATCGTCACCGAAATAAAATTTATAAGTAACACCTATATCGACAAGGTCATATGATGGCAATCTGTCTGCTTGATAAACTTCTTCATCAAAAGCTGCTTGTGCAACATCAGCAGGATCTACAAAACCATATAGATCTGTATAAATATTGTAATCGACATCAGCGGATAAGTTGGTTAAAATATCAAAGTAACCATTGATACCGAAAGAGGTTTGAGGTGCATTACCTACTTTTGTTCCTGTTAAATCAATATTACCAGAGTTTATAATAGTTGCAGTTTGGTCATTTGTTAGGGTAAAAGGAGATTTTCCATCAAATTCCCAGTTACCAATAGATCCGTAGCCCTTTAATTTCCATTTTCCTCCATCTGGTCTGTATTCAAAATCGAATTCTAATCCTTGATGAATTTGTCCAACACCAGTAAGTCTATAGGTTGTAAAATCTCCATTATCTTGTTCAGGTCCAAAAGTGTTTAGGAAACGATTTGCCCATTCAGTTTTATAAACGTCGATATTTACAGCAAAGTTCTTTCCTCTAAAGCGATATCCAGCTTCAAACCCAGTAATTTCTTCATTATCAATTTCTGGTTCTACAAGATCATTAGAATTTCTTATATCTACGAATATGTTATCTAAGAAAGGTTGACGTGAAAAGTACCCGGCATTAGCAAAGATTATATGTTGTTGAGTGATATTATAAGATACTCCTCCTTTTACATTATATCCTACTTTATTAAGCTTTTCAGATTTTCCTAAACCATTTCCGGTTCCTACAAATCGACCTTCTCTTTGGTATGATTGGGTAGATAAGGCACCCTGAAAGAATACCGCAAATTTATCAGTGGAGTATTCTGCCTGACCAAAACCACCTAAATAGTTAATATCTTCAGAATAATCAAACTGTGTACGGTTATCCTCATCGGCAAAGTCAAATAAGGCGGCCCAAGGGTTTGCATCAAATTCTTCTGTAAACACATAATCATCCGGTCTGTCTGTTCTATAGTTGTCTAAAAATCCTGAAAGTCCTAATAAATCGTTTACTTGTCTAAAATGATCCCCGTGATATAATCGTCCATCAAGACCTAAATTAAAAGCCCAATTTTGCTCTAATTCAATAGTTAAATTAGATAGCAACCCATACCAATTATGGTTGTTGACAGAAGATCTTCTTATATATGATGATCCAAAATTTCCAAATCCATTACCATCTGAAGATCCTATGTTGTTCTCTACGATTTGATCAAAATCGATATTATCATTATTGTTGTTGTTGACTCTAACTCGTCCTCTACCAAGTCCACCGGTTCCACCACCACGTCCCCAAGAAGCATATACGACTGTGGATAGATCTAATTGGTCATTAATGTCAAAATCCCAGTTTAAATTTGCTACAGGTTTGTGATAGTAATTTCTTCTTTCAGTATATCGTTCGCCATTTAAGAAACCAGAGTTTCTGTTCTGTTTTTCTCCAAATTCTTCATACACTTCTAAATCTTGAGAGAAATTTTGCTCATGCATTTGTGGAGCTCCAGTTACTAAGAAATTAAATGTATTACGTTCATCAGGCTTATAACCTACAGAGAACAAATAATTTTGTCCTTGACCTGCAGTACCTTCAGCAAATTTTCTATGCGCTTGCCAATAGTCTAACAAAACAGAGAAAGCCCAACCGCTATCACTTAAACCACTATTATAGCTAAGTGTACTTTTGGCATAACTATCATTACCTCCTAATAACCTTGCATAGCCTCCTTTTTTCTGATCTGTAGTTTTGGAAATAATATTTATAGTTCCTCCTACGGATGAAATAGCAAGCTTAGAGGATCCTAGACCACGTTGTACCTGAACAGCATTCGCTACATCAGACATTCCGGCCCAATTTGACCAATAGATTCTACCATCTTCCGGGCTATTAATCGGTTGACCATTTAATAAAACCGCTGTGTTTGTATTGTCAAATCCTCTTAAGAAAATCTGACTATCACCAAAACCTCCGGCTTGGTTAGAAACGTAAACAGAAGGAGTGTTTTTCATTGTTTCTGTAAACTCAACATTACCAGCTGCTTTTAATTGAATATCTTCTCCTTTAATAGTAGAAACAGCAATAGGAGTTTTTCTGTCCTCTGCTAAATCAACTATTCCTGTACCGACTATGATAATTTCTTCTAACGAATTATCTAGAGATAAGACAATAGTTCCTAAATCTATATTTCCATTAGTTACATCATAGGGAATGTTTTGCGAACCAAATCCGACATAAGAAATATTAATTACCCCAGTCGGACTAGTAACCTCAAGAGAAAATTTACCATCGAAATCTGATGTAGTACCATTCTTAGTACGGGATTCTACGATGTTTGCTCCAGGTAATGGGGCATTGGATTCAGAATCAAATATTGTTCCCATTACAATGCTTTGAGCAAAGGTTTGCCCTGTTGCTATCAGAAGCATTACAACAAATAAATGTGTAATTTTTTTCATGTTATGAATTGAATTAATTGTTTGTGCAAAAGAAATAATTATTATGCAAGCATAGTTTACCTAAATGTTAAGAATTACGCATAAAAGCTTTACTGTATAAAGGTAAAGATTTTGTGTAATTATTTGACTTACAGTATTTTAATATATTAAAAAGTTGTTAACTAGGAAGTGCCTAATTTAAATAGTGCTTTAAAAGAGATTTTGTCGATGAATCATGTTCGAAAACCTCTGAATTATCTATTTCTGAAAGTATTTTTGTAGCTAATTGCTTACCTAATTCTACTCCCCATTGATCGTAGCTAAAAATATTCCAGACGATTCCCTGAACAAAAATTCTTTGTTCATAGAGAGATATAAGGCTACCAAGACTTTTAGGGGTGAGTTTATCTATTAGAATGGTAGTGGTTGGTTTATTGCCTTCAAAAACCTTAAAAGGGGTTAGTTGTTTTATTTTTTCGGTGGAGAGGTTTTCTGAGACTAAAGATTTGAGTACATCTGTAGCGTCCTTACCATCCATTAAAGCTTCCGTCTGGGCAAAGAAATTAGCCATTAGCTTATCATGATGGTCTTTATCTTCGAATAAAGATTGCTTAAAACCTATAAATTCTGCTGGGATCAGTTTTGTTCCTTGATGAATTAATTGAAAAAAAGCATGTTGTGCATTGGTTCCAGGTTCTCCCCAAATAATTGTTCCTGTTTGATAGGTCGTTTTATCTCCATTTCTGTCTACACTTTTACCATTACTTTCCATGATGGCTTGTTGTAGATATGCTGGTAATCTGTGTAAATATTGTGAATACGGAATGACAGCTTCACTTTCGACCTCGAAAAAATTAGCGTACCAAATACTAAGCATTCCTAAGATTATCGGAATATTTTCTTCGAAATTTGTAGTTCTAAAATGCTCATCCATTTCGTAACCTCCTTCTAATAGTGCTTCAAAGTTTTCGTACCCAACAGATAGGCTTATGGATAGACCTACAGCACTCCATATAGAAAAACGACCTCCAACCCAATCCCAGAGAGGGAAAATGTTATCGGAATCAATTCCAAAATCAATTGCTTTACTAGTATTACTAGATACTGCGACAAAATGTTTATTTATATTGTTTTCAGAAGCATTTTTAATAAACCATTTTCTTGCAGTTAAAGCATTAGTTAAAGTTTCTTGAGTTTCAAAACTTTTGGAAACAATAATAAAAAGTGTGGTTTCTGGGTTTAGTTTTTTGAGATTTTGATGTACATGATCCCCATCTACATTAGAGATATAATGGATATTAAGATGATTTTTATAATATTCCAGAGATTCTGTAACCATTAGAGGGCCAAGATCAGATCCTCCTATACCAATATTTACAATATCGGTGAATGACTTATTACTGTATCCTTTTAATGTTCCATTAATAATTTGATCACTAAAAGATTTGATTTTATCTTTTATGATAGTAATTTCAGGAACTATATCACTGTCATCAATAGTTATGTTACTTGTCGCTGGTACTCTTAGTGCTGTGTGTAGTACAGATCTTCTTTCGGTTTCGTTTATAACTTCTCCTCTAAAGTAGCTTTGTATCGCTTTATCTAGTTGTACCTCTTTGGCAAGATCAATTAAAAGGGTCTTTGTGGTTTCATCAATTCTGTTTTTGGAATAATCTACATAAAAATCATTCCATTGGATTGAGAATGTTTCTGCTCGTTCCGGGGATTGTGTAAAAAGATCTTTTAAATGTTTGTTCTTTATGGTCTTATAATGATTCTGTAAAGCTTTCCAAGCTTTGGTATTGGTTGGGTTAATAGTTGATAATGACATCTGGTTATAAGATTTCTTGCTGCGGTTTCAGAATGATACTGTCTAATTTAGTTTTTAGAGGGGCAATGTGTTTATCAAAAGCAGGTCTTAGACTATCACTTAGGGGTTTTGAAGAAGGTAAATCTTGTTTAAAAGGATCTACCTCTTTACCATTTTTCCAAAAACGATAACAAACATGTGGTCCACTAGTATTTCCTGTCATTCCTATATACCCGATAACATCTCCTTGTCGTACATATTGACCTACTTTTACAGCTTGTTTGCTCATATGCAAGTATTGTGTATCATAGGTGGCATTATGTCGTATTTTTACATATTTACCGTTTCCTCCTTTGCGCTCTGACTTAGTAACAATACCATCTGCAGTTGCTAAAATTGGAGTCCCTTTAGGAGCGGCAAAATCTGTTCCTCTATGTGGTCTTATTTTGTTTCCATAATATTTTATTCTTCGTTTAAGATTGTATCTCGAAGAAATTCTGCTAAATTGAACTGGAGCTCTTAAGAAAGCCCTACGTAAATTATTGGCTTCGTGATCAAAATAGTCTGAAGTTCCATTGATAGTATCGTCTTTAAACCGAAATGCATAAATTGGTTTGGTTCGATGTTCAAAATATGTAGCTTTTATTTCTCCGATTCCGGCTGGAATTGTATCATTGATATATTTTTCGGTATAAATTACTTTAAACTGATCACCGGCTTGAAGTCTTGTAAAATCAATAGTCCAAGCGTAAATATCTGCCATTTTATAAGCTACAATAAAACTGAGTCCCATATCATCAAATGTTTGAGATAGGTTATTTTCTATAACACCAGAAGCTACTTTTTCTACTAGAGTTACAGGTTTAGCACTTTTTCTTGCTATAATACTATCTCTAAAATCCACAACTGTATAGTCGATGAGACCATTTTGGTATACAAAAACCTGTGCTTGTTCTGAGGTATCTTTAGACTTAAGTAGTGTGTATGCCTTTCCTGCTTTTATTCTAGCGACATTAAATGTGTCTTTAATTTTATTGGAGATTTCAAAAACTTTGGCTCTAGGAATACCATGGTTGTCTAGTATTTCACCAAAACTATCTCCTGGACGAACGGTATCTCTTACGACCTTATACTCATTAAGGTTATATCCAAACTCCTTAATGATCGGTGGTTTTTTTACTTCTTCTATAACTTCTGGAAGACTGATTTTAGTCTCTTTTTCTTCTTTCTTACATGAAATAAATACTACCGTTGCGAGTAGTAAGTAACCTAAATTCTTCAACTGACTTTATTTTGTGGTATTAAATAAATGAGTAACCCATTCTTTGCCCCAGTTCTCTTTTTCTTCTGAACTCCAAAGATCAGGAAAAAACAATATTTTTTGAAAACTAGGAGGTAAAAAACTTTTCCAATTAGTTCCGCCAGTAGCTAATACCTGACCCTTCTCCTTATTCAGGTATCTATAAGCGGCTCCCATATGCATTAATAACCAATTAATATTTACATTAGCATCAAAAGTACGTAATGCCTTAATAAGGTGCACATTATTTCGTTCTTTTTCGGGAAGTTCTAAGTATCTATGATAAATCGTACTGTTTTTTACTTGATTTGCAATACGCATCATTCTTGGGGTGTAACGATATTCGAATTGTTTAAGAGTCAATGTTTTTTCTCCGGTTTTTGCATCTGTAGCACCTGATTTCCAGTATAAATGCTCGTAGATTTCATCTAATGAATCTTCTTCTGTAAACCGTTCCCTTTGCTTACTATTAACCAGATTGACCAGAGGTGTTGCGTAAATTTCAATCATTCTAAATTGTACAGATTGAAATCCACTTGCGGGTAATAATGACATTCTGTACTTAAGAAATTGTTCTCTCTCCATTCCTTTGATCATAACATCAAATGAATTGATCAAAACTCTAAAATAACGATTTACACGATCAAGTTTAGATGTAAAGAACTCAGCAGTTTGTAATTTATCATCAATAATCTGCTTTAATTCGTGAATAATAAGTTTAAAGTACAATTCGGTAATCTGATGGTACATTATAAAAATTTCTTCATCAGGGAAATGTGTTCTAGGTATTTGTAAACTTAATAGTGTATCTAAATGTATATAGTCCCAGTAGGTAAGATATTTATCGTGAAGCAATCCATCAAGGTAAGATCCTAAATCCTGACCTGAATTTTTAAACTTTTTTTCTAGTTGCTTTATTTTTTCTGCAATCTCTGGTTTTATGGATTCATCCATTAATCTACAACAATTTTGAAAGGGTACTTAAGGCCTTTAAAAGCTTCTAAATCTGCATTTATAGATCCGACCAAGATCTCAGCCTTAATTCTTACTGGCATTCTATTCTTATCATCACTTACCCATACGGTTAAACTTTCTTCTTCTTTAAATACTCTATCTGCTTGTACAAAAGGTCGAAATTTTAAACAACGAATTTTACCTACTTTGGTGTTAATAATTTCTTTGCCAAGGAATTTTAACTTAAACAAATAGTTTTCATTGTCAAAAAACATATTTACAAATTGTTCATCACCTTTCTTCAACGAAGATACGTTAATATTATTTCTTAGGTAATAAAAAGAGGACATCATATCCTGGATATTATCCTTTGTAGTAAATGTTTTTTTTGTATTACGCTTTTTGTCAAATACTAACGCCTTTTTGTTTTGATGATCAAAATTGATTTCAATATTTTTGGTATGACCTCCTTCATTGATCTTACGAATGAATCGATATGGTTTTACTTCTTCTTTATCAATGTAAGTTTCGTAGTAATCTTCTACTTTAAAAAAGGCACTTAGAATTCCGGATGATTTTCCTTCTCCAATAATATGGTGTACAGGTACCCCATTAAGAACTTCGTCTTTAATTTCTAATGTGGCATAACTCGCTGTGAACCAGCCATAATGAATTCTAAATTTAAACCATTCTCCGGTATCAAAAGAATTATGCTTCTCTTGTGCACTAATAGGAAGTGTTAATACGATTAATAGTAAAAGAATACATTTTTTCATAACTAATTTTGAGCGTTATTTCGTTTAACACGAATATTGTTTTTAAAGTGTTTTACAATATCTGTTCCAAAAGTACTATATAATATAAACACATAAAAACGAGAGGTATTACTAAATTCTTAAAAAATATAATAAAAATACAAGCAACCGAAAATCTTGATAAAGATCATTTTCAGATAAATCCAATATATTGAGAAACTGTTTTTTACTTATTTGCAAAGTATAGTTTTAAGAACTTATCTTTAAAAAAATCTCTGGTGTAATTCAATAATTTATCACGAAATTATGATATAATATTCTGATAATTAGTTGGTTTTGGTTCCTGTTTTAAAAGCTAATGATAATAAAAAAAGAGAGCCACCACAGCTCTCTTTTACTTTTATTAACCAACTAAAAACTTAAATTATGAGAATAATTATTGTTTTTGGTATAGAGCGGTAACCACTCCACTCTACAATAGACAAATTTCAGCTTTTTTTGCATATTTATCAAACGAAAACGTTTTTTTATTACGGTGTTTAACAAAAAATTATGCAAAAAATCATAATTTATCAAAAATCTAAGTGGTTTTGTAAGCTTAAAACGATTACGTACATATAGATTTATGGGATTTATCCCTAAAGAGTTCCTCGCTGTTCTTGTTCTCTCTCAATTGCTTCAAACAACGCCTTAAAATTACCTTTCCCGAAAGATTGCGCTCCCTTACGTTGTATAATTTCGAAAAACATTGTAGGACGATCTAATATTGGTTTAGTGAAAATCTGTAGTAAATAGCCTTCGTCATCACAATCAATTAGGATCCCAAGTTCTTTTAAAGGTTCGAGATCTTCATCGATTTCTCCTACTCTGTCTAAGACTGTTTCATAATAAGTAGCAGGAACAGTTAAAAAATCAACTCCTCGGTTTTGAAGTGTAGAAACTGTTTCTATAATATTGTCGGTAGCTAATGCCATATGTTGAACCCCAGCACCATTATAGAAATCAATATATTCTTCTATTTGAGATTTTTTTCTTCCTTCGGCAGGTTCGTTTATTGGAAATTTAATTCGCCCATTTCCATTACTCATAACTTTACTCATCAATGCAGTATAGTCTGTGGAGATATCGTTGTCGTCAAATGATACTAATTGGGCAAATCCCATAACTTTGGCATAAAACTCACACCATTTGTTCATTTCATTCCATCCTACATTACCTACTATATGATCAATAAACTTAAGACCAGTGGTTTCAGTTTTAAATGATTTCCCCCAAGGAATATAACCAGGAAGAAAAACGCCATTATAGTTTTTGCGTTCTACAAATATATGTACAGTTTCGCCATAGGTATGAATTCCTGAGAAAACAACCTTACCATTTTCATCTTCCTTTACGGTCGGTTTCATGTATGATTTTGCTCCTCTTTTTGTTGTTTCTTCATAACTCTTAGTGGCGTCGTCTACCCATAATGCGATTGCTTTTACTCCATCACCGTGAGAATTAATATGTTTATTGATATCTCCGTCTGGTTGTAATGGAGAGGTAAGGATTATTTTTATTTTATCTTGTTGTAAAACATAAGAAGCACGATCTTTAAGCCCTGTTTCTAAACCAGCATATGCAATGGGTTGAAATCCCCAAGCAGACTGATAATAATAGGCAGCTTGTTTTGCATTGCCGACATATAATTCTACATAATCTGTTCCTAATAGAGGAAGGAAATCTTCGGCTTCAGGAACTACTTTTTCTATATTTTGTGGTGTTATATTTGTAGACATACTTTTTAAAATTTGATAATGAAACAATAATCTTATTGGATTTTTTCTTTATATAATAATCGAAAATCAAGTACAATTATGTTTACCACATTGCTCTTAGGTGTGCTGTAATATCTTTTCTGTAATTTAGCATCATTAAGAATTTTTAAATTTCTTTACTCTAGCCAAGATTTATAATAATCTTCATCTGCAATTTGCATAGCTTCTTTTGTAACCATTAATGGTTTAAAAGTATCTACCATTACGGCTAATTCGTCTGTTTTAGTCTTACCAATACTTCTTTCTACAGCACCTGGATGTGGTCCATGTGGTATACCTGCTGGATGAAGAGAAATATGACCTGCGGCTATATCATTTCTACTCATAAAATCACCATCTACATAATACAATACTTCGTCGCTATCAATATTACTATGGTTATAAGGAGCAGGAATGCTTTCTGGATGGTAGTCATATAGTCTGGGAACAAATGAACATACAACAAAAGCATCTGTCTCAAAAGTTTGATGAACAGGTGGTGGTTGATGGATTCTTCCTGTTATGGGTTCAAAATCATGAATGGAGAAAGCATACGGAAAATTATACCCATCATATCCTACGACATCAAATGGATGCGTAGCATAGATCATATCAAAGATTTCATCTTGTTTCTTTACTTTAATAAGAAAATCTCCTTTTTCATCATAAGATTCCAATTCATAGGGAGTCCTGAAATCTCTTTCGCAGAATGGGGAGTGTTCTAGTAGTTGTCCAAACCAGTTTCGATATCTTTTAGGTGTATATATAGGCCTTCTTGATTCTACAATAAATAATCTATTATCAGAAGTGTCAAAATCTAGTTTATAAATTGTCCCGCGAGGAACAAGGATATAGTCGCCATATTTAAAATCAAGATTGCCTAAGTGACTTCTGAATTTGCCACTTCCTCGATGAATAAAAATTAACTCATCTGCATCTGTATTTTTATAAAAATAATCTGAGGTAGATTCCTGTGGTGCTGACAAAATGATACTAACATCACTATTGGTTAGTACATTTTTTCTACTTTGTAGATAATCTTTTTGGGGTGTAATATTAAATCCATGTAATCGATAGGATTTAATATTGTTTTTAATCACTATTTCCGGAGCTACATTATAGCTATTCTTGATTTCTTTAACCTGAGTTGGTCTATGAATATGATATGAATTAGTAGCCATACCATCAAAGCCTATAGTGCCAAATAACTGCTCATAATAAAGGTTGCCATCGGGTTTTCTAAATATTGTATGACGTTTAGGAGGTATTTTCCCTAATGAATGATAAAAAGGCATGATTTTTTAAGATTAAAAGTTAACTATTTTTTTTTAATAAAAATTAGTAATATAGTAACCTACACCTATTCAGGGTTTCGTTTGATAAGGTAGTGTAGTAACAACAGTAAATCTTGCCAAAATAGACTCATAGCATTACAAATATCGGAAATATTTCTTATAATTCTCTTTAAAACCAAAAACCTATGCTAAAAAGCCATTCACTCTCTTTTAATTCTGGGGAGTACGAATATTTTACTTGTATTGGGCCTGCAAATGTTTCTAAACCATATCCTAACGCATAACCAGAATACTCTGGAGATTCCAACCAGTTTCCATTTTCGAACAATTGATTACCTACATTGGCATAATTTGCTGTAAAATTAAGATGATTCTTTTTAAGTATTTCATAATTTAAGGTAGCGGAAGTTTTTATATAACTGTCTCCAACGATAGTTAAAAAATCATATCCATAAAAAGATACATTTTGGTTTAGGGTTTTGGCACCAAAGCCACCAATAAAAAAGTTAAGACTTCTAAGGTTTTTTTCTCCAAATCTAGCACCAGCACTTAATTCTAATGTACTTGATATTCTATTTGTGATCTTAAATGCGTGTCCGAAATCAGCTTTGGCTATCACAAAATTACTACCCTCACTATTAATATTATTATCGAATAGATAGTAATTTGTTGTCCCGTCAAAATAAAAACCAGAAGAAGGGAAATATTTATTGTTATAATTATCAAATCGCAGATAGGCTAGGGTACTCCAGTAATCACTGTTGTCAAACACTGCCCTAGGTAATTGATCTTCGTCTTCTCCGATTGTTTCAGAAATCAATCTGAATCTTCTATGTTCGGCTCCAATGCCCAATGAAAACGTTTGATGTAGCAGTGTTTCCATATAAAATTGAGTTTTGAAGTCTAAAAAATCGAGATTGATTTGATTAATTTCGATATCAGGAAGTATAAAATCATTTCGTACTAGTTCATAAGCTACATTCTTATCAAAATGATTAAAGCTATTTTTTAATCCAATACTCCAGTAGTATCCTTTGTCAATGTAATAATTAAAATCATATCTAATATTATCTCCTAACGCTATATCAAAGGATAGTACATCATTATTAAACAGGAAACTTTTCTTGGTAAAATTAACTAGTGCTGCGGTTTTATATAAATCATTATAATGCAAAGCCAAGCGGAGTAGCATCGTGTTTTTAGATTCTTTTACATTAAGGATCAATTCTGTTCCTTTCGAATTCTTCTTTAAACGATGACTGACCCGATCAAAATTAGCTGTTGCAGAAAGGTTATTGATTCCTTCATATAATTTTGTATAGGTTGTGGTTTTTGGTTTTTTTAATTTTAGCTTTCCTTTAATGTAAGAACGAGTATATCTTTGATTTCCTGAGATTGAAACACCACTTATTTTTAGGGTATCAGAGTTTTTAGGAACTATCACTTTTCGTGAAGCTAGTATTTGACGTTTAGCGATTGCTTTTAGCTTGTCGTAATTTGCTTCGGCCGCTTTTTCTCCATTTTTTATGATCTTATCTGCTTGATCAAATGATATCAATGAAAAATCGGTAATAGAAGGTTTAATATAAATGTCAGTCTCTTTCATTTTGGACTTCATAGCATTTATAGTCCTGAAATTACTTATCTGTAACATGATATTTGTAACAGAATTTAATTGATTTTTTGGCATTAAACTATCTTGGACGTCTATACCGATTACTATTTCTGCTCCTTTATCCCTTATTTCTTTTACCGGATAATTATTGGTAACACCTCCATCGGTCATTAAAACCTCATTTAGCTCTATGGGGCTAAAAATTGATGGTAAAGCCCCACTAGCGGATACGGCTTCGGGTAAATATCCTTTATCTAGTAGTACTTGCTCTCCTGTCTCTATATTAGTAGATATACAAAAGAATGGAATAGGTAACTGGTTAAAATCTTTCACGTGACTTACATGTGCCGATAATCTCGAAAATTCATTGTAAAAATTTTGTCCTTTTGATAACCCTTGAGGCAGCCCTATTTTAAAATTATCAAAAGGTAATGTTAATGCATATTTTTCGGCATCTTCTCGTTCATAAAATGTTTTAGCATTTCTAGGCAAATCATCTTGTATCAGTCTGTCGAAATCTACACTACGAAAAATTGAATCTAATTCTGTGGCAGTATATCCAGAGGCATATAAGGAGCCAACAATAGCTCCCATGCTTGTTCCCCCGATGTAGTCTATTCTTACTCCTGATTTTTCTATGATTTTTAAGGCGCCAATATGAGCAAGTCCTTTAGCACCGCCACCACTTAGCACAAGACCGACTTTAATATCTTTATCTATAGTATCCTTATGAATTTCTGATACTCCTTCTTTTTGAGCAAACAAAGATTCTGACGCAAAAAGTGTCAGAACGAACAACAATATGCATAGATGAGTATGGGTATAATGCATAGAAGGTTTATTCTTTTTTAGAAAGATAGTAATTATACACTTTGGTTGCACGTGAATTCCCTACAACTTCTGCAAGTTCTTTTATAGTTGCTTCCTGGATTCTTTTTACAGACCTAAAGTGTTTTAATAATTCAATCACAGTTTTTTCGCCTATTCCTGGGATGGTGTCCAATTCAGTATCTAATGCTGCTTTGCTTCTTTTTTGTCTATGAAATGTTATTCCAAAGCGATGCGCTTCATTTCTAAGATGTTGTATTATTTTTAGAGATTCTGATTTTTTATCGAGATATAATGGTATGGAGTCTCCGGGATAGTATATTTCTTCTAGTCTTTTAGCAATTCCAATAATCGTGATTTTACCTCTAAGATTTAATTCATCAAGTGCTTTGAGACCGGATGATAATTGTCCTTTGCCTCCGTCTACAATGACAAGTTGAGGTAATGGTTCTTCTTCGTCTAATAATCTTTTATAACGTCTATATACTACTTCTTCCATCGAAGCAAAATCATTAGGTCCTTCGACAGTTTTAATATTAAATTTTCGATATTCCTTTTTACTGGGTTTTCCATTCTTAAATACTACGCAGGCAGCAACCGGGTTTGTTCCCTGGATGTTAGAGTTGTCAAAACATTCAATATGTATAGGTTCTTCGGGTAGTCTCAAATCTTTTTTCATTTGAGCCATTAATCGTTTAATATGCCTATCGGGATCAATAATTTTAATTTGTTTAAAACGTTCTTGCCTGTAGTATTTAGCATTACGAAGAGATAAGTCTACTATCTTTTTTTTGTCGCCTAATTGAGGAATAGTAATTTTTATGTTTTCTCCTACATCTACTTCTATTGGAGTGTATATTTCTCTGGACATTGAATTGAATCGCTGCCTTATTTCTATGATAGCAAGTTCTAGCAGTTCTTTGTCTGTTTCTTCAAGCTTCTTTTTGATTTCTGTAGTATGTGATCGTATAATAGCTCCGTAAGAAATTTGGAGGAAATTTATATAGCCGTAAGATTCATCCGAAATAATAGAAAACACATCGACATTACTTATTTTAGGGTTTACCACTGTAGATTTTGCCTGATATTTTTCCAAAACCTCAATTTTTTCTTTGATTTTTTGGGCATCTTCAAACTCCATTTTAGTAGCATGATCCATCATTTGTTTTCTAAATCGAGTCAAGGAATCTTTAAAGTTACCTTTTACGATTTGACGAATAGCTTCTATGTTTTCTCTGTATTCACTTTCTTCTTCTAATCCTTCGCACGCACCTTTGCAATTCCCTAAGTGATACTCAAGACATACTTTGTATTTGTCATTATTTATTTTTTCTTGAGACAAATCATAATTACAGGTTCTGAGTTGATATAATCCTTTTATAAGATCTAAAAGTGTGTGTACTGTTTTAAAATTAGTATAAGGACCATAATATTCGGAACCATCTTTGATTAAATTCCTAGTCGGGAACACTCTGGGAAATCGTTCTTTTTTAATACAAATCCAGGGATATGTTTTATCATCTTTAAGCATTACATTGAACCGGGGTTGATGTTTCTTAATTAGATTGTTTTCTAATAATAAAGCATCGGTTTCTGTTTCAACAACAATATGTTTTATCTGATAAATTTTTTTTACTAGAACTTTAGTTTTATAGTTGTCATGGTTCTTTGTAAAGTAAGAAGTTACTCTTTTTTTTAGATTTTTTGCCTTTCCAACATAAAGTAAGCTTTCATCTTTATCATAATATTGATATACGCCTGGTCCGGTCGGCAATGTTTTGATTTGTATGTCTAATGAAGGAGGTTGCATATTCTAGTGTAAATTTAATGTATTACAATTATTTTTAAGTAGCTATAATAGGTTTAAATTATTGTTAAATACAGATTGGTTGAAATTAAGGATAAAAAGGGTTTCGATATAGAATAGATCAGGTTTTTTATTACTTTAGTATTCTTATTTGATAATACAATTTATTGGAAAATCAGAAGAAAATAATCGGTAGAACAGATAAAGTAGATTTCTCGCTTTTAGAACTGAAAGGTATTGATGTTAAGGTTGATACAGGAGCTTATACATCTTCTATTCATTGTAAGGAAATTAGGGAAGTTGGGGAACAATTAGAATGTAGATTTCTTGACCCAACCCATCCTGAATATAATGGTAAGAAGTTTACTTTCAAAAATTATGATATTACTGCGGTGAAAAGTAGTAATGGGAAAGTAGAAGTGAGGTACGCAATAAAAACAAAAGTTACTTTATTTAATAAAACATTCCCTATAACACTTACTTTGTCTTCTCGTGATGATATGCGCTTTCCTGTATTGATTGGACGCAAATTCTTAAGTGGGAAATTTTTAGTTGATCCCCAGCTTGAAGACCAATCTTATAATAAAAGAAACGAATGAACATAAAAATTTTATCGCGCAGTGCGGGTTTATACTCGACTAATGCATTAGTACAGGCAGCAGTAAAACGTAAACATAATGTACAGGTAATTGATCCATTAAATTGTGATATTGTTATTGAAAAGAAAAAACCTGAAATCTATTACAGAGGGAAAAAGCTAGATCATGTAGATGCTGTAATACCAAGAATAGGATCATCGATTACTTTTTATGGAACGGCGGTTGTAAGACAGTTTGAAATGATGAGTGTTTTTACAACTGTTCAATCGCAGGCATTGGTGCAATCCAGGGATAAACTTAGGAGTCTTCAGATATTATCGAAAGCGGGATTGGGTTTGCCTAAAACGGTATTTACTAATTATTCTAAAGATGTTTCTGAGGTAATATCACACGTAGGAGGAGCACCTTTAATAATTAAGCTATTAGAAGGGACACAAGGTTTAGGAGTGGTATTAGCTGAAACAAGAACAGCGGCAGAATCTGTTCTGGAAGCGTTTAACGGATTGCAAGCCAGAGTGATTGTTCAGGAATTTATTAAAGAAGCAAAGGGAGCAGATATTAGAGCATTAGTTGTAGATGGTCAGGTGGTAGGAGCAATGAAGAGGCAAGGTAAAGAAGGAGAGTTTAGATCTAACCTGCATAGAGGTGGTACTGCTTCTATCATTACTTTGAGTGACGAAGAGGAGAATGCTGCAATCAAGGCCGCCAGAGCTCTAAAGCTAGGGGTGGCAGGAGTTGATATGTTACAAAGTGAACGAGGACCATTAATTCTGGAGGTTAATTCATCTCCGGGGCTAGAAGGGATAGAAACAGCAACCGGAAAAGATGTAGCAAAAACAATTATACGCTATGTAGAAAGAAGCATGTAGTATACTATGATAAAAGAAATTCAGAAAGATGTATTAAGTATTTTAGGGCATGATATTCCGTTAGGAAAGAGTATAACAATAAATTTTAATATTGCTAAGCTATATACTTCCACTAAGGTAGAAATACCTATTATCGTTGAACGATCTAAGAAACCTGGACCTACGGTATTAATTACTGCTGGGATTCATGGCGATGAGATTAATGGAGTAGAGGTTGTGCGACAAATTATTGCTAAGAAGATTAATAAACCAGCAAAAGGAAGTATTATCTGCATTCCTGTGCTTAATGTATTCGGGTTTTTAAGTTTGGATAGGTTTTTCCCCGATGGACGAGATCTTAATAGGGTTTTTCCAGGAACTAAAAATGGATCTTTAGCTAGTCGTTTTGCATACCAATTTGTTAATCAAATATTGCCGGTTGCAGATTATTGTATGGATTTTCATACTGGTGGTAGTAGTAGGTTTAATGCTCCACATATACGAGTTGATCCGAAGAATGAAGATTTAGTAGCACTTGCGAAAATTTTTAATGCACCTTTTACATTGTTATCCAAAAATCTAGATGGATCTTATCGTTCTACATGTGCAAAAAAAGGCATTAATATTCTATTGTTTGAAGGAGGGAAATCTCAAGATAGTAATAGAGATGTTGCTAAAGAAGGAGTATTTGGAGTAATGAGAATATTAAATTATTTAGGTATGCTAAAAACTACTTTTGATCTTCCGGATAAGCCAGTAGATAGTATTATTATTAATAAAAGTTTCTGGATACGGGCCAAGTATAGTGGTATGTTACATATAAAAATACCTATTGGAAAGCATGTAGAAAAAGGAGAAGTACTGGCAACAATAACGGATCCTTATGGTAAAATGAGACATGTGGTAAAGGCGACAAATAATGGATATATAATTAATGTGAACGAAGCTCCTATTGTATATAAGGGAGATGCTATTTTTCGTATCACAACAGAATTAGTTTCTTAAAAATGATAGAGAAAAAAGAACTGCGAAGTAAATATAAAGAGTTGCGTTCTAAGCTTAGTAACAATGAGGTTGAAGAACTAAGTATGGCTATAGCAAATAATTTACTAGGCTTGCCGATCTGGGAACAATCGTTTTACCATATTTTTTTATCTATCGAAAAACATAAAGAAGTAAATACAGAGTTTCTTCTACATATCCTTCAGGGAAAAGATAAGAATATAGTTGTATCCCGAAGTGATTTCGAAAATAATTCCCTAGAACATATTCTGCTTACGGATGCCACAGCTCTTGCAATTAATTCTTGGGGTATTCCGGAGCCTAAAGATGGAATTCCGGTTTCCGAAAAAATGTTAGAAGTGGTTTTTATTCCATTATTAGCTTTTGATAAAATAGGAAATCGAGTTGGATATGGTAAAGGATTTTATGATAAATTTTTGGCAAAATGCAATCCTGAAAGTGTAAAAATAGGACTCTCTTTTTTTGATGCAGAGAAAGAAATAGGAGGTGTTTTATCTACAGATATATGCTTAGATTACTGTGTTACTCCAGCAAAAATATATTCTTTTAAGAAATAAGAGAAATTGTTGCATTCTGAAGGCAATTATACTATATTCAACTTAAATCTATACCCCTACTATGCCCCATCATGTAAAAAATGTTTGCATCATTGATGATGATAACATTTACGTAAAATTAGTTAGTAAAATTATTAATTTACAGAAGCTTTCAGAAAAGGTTTTGATATTTAATAACGGTAAGGAGGCATTGCATTTTTTCTTAAGCGCTATGGAATGCTTAGAAAGAAAAGATATTCCGCAAGTTATACTTCTTGATCTTAATATGCCTGTTATGGATGGTTGGGAGTTTCTAAGGGAGTTTTCTAAGATTAAAAACAAAATTTGTAAAAATATAGAGCTATATGTGGTGAGTTCTTCTATTGATATTAGAGATATAGATCGAGCTAAATCTATAGATATCGTATCGGATTATTTTACAAAACCAATCAAACGAGATGATTTTCAGAGATTATTGACCTAAAATCGCTTAATCAATGTTTTTAGGAAAAGCTTTTTTGTTGAAAACTAAAAGTAGAAACACACCAATACTAATAGCTGAGTCGGCTATGTTGAATACAGGATCAAAGAACGAGAAATGTTCCCCTCCCCAGATAGGTATCCATGCTGGTAAAGTATCATTATAGAGTGTGAATTGAATCATGTCTACTACTTTTCCATAAAAAATACTTTCATATCCTCCAGCTTCTGGCATGAATTCTGCAATTTGATTAGGAGTACTTGCACTAAATAAAACACCATATATTATAGAGTCAATAATATTTCCAAAAGCTCCTGCAAAAATTAAAGAAATACAAAAGGTGAGTATTTTAGAGCTATTCTTTTTGATAGAATCATATAACCAATATCCTATCCCTGTAATTGCTACTAATCTAAATAATGTTAGAACAAGTTTGCCATAATTTCCCGGAAGTTCGAAGCCCCAAGCCATTCCCTTATTTTCTACAAATACAATCCGAAACCAGCTAAAAACCTCAATTTCGTCCTGAATAGCAAAATTTGTTTTTATATAAATTTTAGAAATCTGATCTATCAGAAGGACAAGAATAATAACTAAAATAGATTTTTTAAGAGACATAAAATTTCTTTTGTTTCAAGTAGTGACGGACAAAAATAGTATTTTATTTTGTCTTCTGATATATTAGCAACTTCTATTTGGATCAGGTTACCGAGAATGGTAATTACTTCTAAAAAAAATATGGTATCAATATTTTTGCCAACAATTGATAAAGAGTAGATTCTAAAGGATGATAAGGTTATTGTGAAAAAGGAAAAAGCTACTCCATAAGAAACCGAAGTACCTTATTTGTATCTGTTTGATACGATATGAATGAACTAACATTTGCAAAATGTAATATTTATAGATAACAAAGATTGGTAAGAGTGGGGCTTTTGTTTTCTTATAAAACATTCTTTACCAATAATTTTTATGTGTTTACTGCTGGCTATTTGGAATACCGGTAATTTATAGAAAAGATTGCATCTTCATTTAAAATCATCAATAAAATCATTGACAAAAAGCAATAGTTTGATTGATTAATAGCATATTAAATCGTTCTTTTTAGAACTAGTTTTATGCTTGCATAAAATTTTAAAATAAACTATTATGAAAACTAATTTTTTTGGATTGTTATTTGCGTTAACAATTCTAACACTAACTTCTTGTAACAATGAAGGTGTTGATGAGATCCCTACTAGTTCAGCTGAAGATTCAATAGACAAGAATAGTGAGATGTATTTAGGGAGTGTTTACAATGGAAAATCAAGCTCTTCCGATTGTAGTTTTGAGTATGAAGGGGCAGAAGGCCCTGAGCATTGGTCTATGCTTTGTGGGGATGAATGGCTTGATTGTGATGGTAATGCACAGTCTCCGATTAATATTGTAACAAGTTCTGTTATTGAAGATGGAGATATTAATAATATCAACACTAATTATACCAATAGTACTACAGATATTATTAATAATGGACATACAATACAAGTTAATTATGATACAGGGAGTTATGCTTCTTTAAACAATATTGATTATGATCTGTTACAATTTCACTTTCATACAGGAAGTGAACATACAATAGATTCTTATCGATATCCAATGGAAATGCATCTTGTACATCAAGATCCTATAACAAAACTATTAGGAGTCGTTGGAGTATTTTTTGAAGAAGGGGATGAAAATGAAACATTAGAAAATATTTTGGAAAATGTTCCTGAAAATCCAAATAGTCGATATACTTGTAAGAATGTTTTTGATATCAGGGATTTATTACCCGAAAACTTGGAGTTTTATACATACAATGGATCCTTAACAACTCCAGGGTGTTCAGAAATTGTTACTTGGTTTGTGGTAAAGGAACCAATAGCCGCATCTCATAGTCAGATAGCTAAGTTTCAAAAAATAATGCATAAAAATTACAGACCTGTTCAGGAATTAAATGGTAGAAGCGTGTATACTAAATAGAGAATAATACAAGTTTTTTTATGAAATTACTGCAATCCGGAATTGAAAAGAAACAATTTTAGTAGGTAATTTCATTTGAGGCTGGTATGCATCTTGATTTTTGAAAAACTGTTTACATATAATTGAATGTAAGCAGTTTTTTTATTAAATCGAATTTGATAAGACTACTAAAGCTTAAAACTATATCAAAAGAGATGCAAAACTGTTATAAATACATGCTCTACTTTATTTACAATAATCTGTTATAGTTTTGTAAAAAAAATAAAGAGGCATCAGTATGTTAGACACCTCTTTATCGTATTGTAATCTTAGCTCTGCATATTTTTTGCTTCAATACTAAGAGTTGCGTGTGGTACTAGTTTTAATCGCTCTGGATTAATTAACTTACCTGTAACACGACAAATTCCGTAAGTTTTATTCTCAATGCGTAAAAGCGCATTTTTTAAATCACGTACAAATTTCTCTTGTCTAATGGCTAATTGTGTATTAGCTTCTTTAGACATAGTTTCACTTCCTTCTTCAAATGCTTTGAATGTAGGAGAGGTATCATCTGTACCGTTATTACCATCATTCTTATAAGCACTTTTTAGCAATTCCAAATCTTTCTGTGCTTTTTCAACTTTTTCAAGGATAATCTCCTTAAACATTGCTAAATCGGCATCGCTGTACCTTACTTTTACATCTTCGGCCATATTTTTACTGTTTTTTAATTACCAATTGTGTTGCAATGTCGTCAAACGCAATTTCCGTACCGTTTATTATATCAGTTGCAAATTCAATTGTCTCGGTTAAGGTTTCATTCTTGATGTAAGTCTCATTTGTTGCAACAGCCTCTTGCACAGTTTTATTTTCTTCAAAAACAATACCTATGCGATCAGTAACCTCTAATCCACTATCCTTACGAATGTTCTGAATTCGATTTACAAGTTCCCTTGCAATACCTTCTTTCTTTAACTCTGGAGTTATGGTTATATCCAGAGCGACAGTTAGTGAACCCGAGTTTGCAACCAACCAACCCTCAATATCTTGCGAGCTGATTTCTACATCATTGATACCTAAGTTAATAATTTTATCATTAATTTCTATATCAAATGTTCCAGTTTGTTCGAGAATTTTTATAGTTTCTTGGTTAAAAGATTGTATCTTGTTGGCAATCAATTTCATATCTTTTCCAAAGCGAGGTCCTAAATTTTTAAAATTAGGTTTAATTTGCTTCACTAAAATCCCAGAAGCATCATCTATGAGCTCTATTTTCTTAACATTTACCTCGTTTTTTATAAGATCTGCAATATCATTTATTTCATTTTTTTCGGCTTCATTTAATACAGGAATCATGATTCGCTGTAATGGCTGACGTACTTTTATTTTTTCCTTTTGACGTAAGGAAAGTACTAATGAAGATACGCTTTGAGCTTTTTGCATCTTATGCTCCAAAGCTTTATCCACAAATACCGGGTCATATGTTGGAAAGTGTGATAAATGAACACTTTCATGTAATTCTTTAGTCGAATTAGATGCTAAATCTTTATACAAACGATCCATAAAGAATGGAGCTATTGGGGCTCCTAACTTTGCTACCGTAATCATACATGTGTACAGCGTTTGATATGCAGATATTTTATCTTCTTGATAATCTCCTTTCCAATATCTTCTTCTGCTAAGACGTACAAACCAGTTGCTAAGATTTTCTTGTACGAAATCAGAAATTGCCCTAGCTGCCTTTGTAGGCTCATATTCGTTATAATATAGATCTACATTTTTTATCAAAGAGTGCAGTTCGCTAAGAATCCATCGATCTATTTCCGGTCGTTTTGCTAAGGGAATATCAGCTTCTGAATATGTGAAATTATCAATATTGGCATATAATGTAAAGAAAGAATATGTGTTATATAAAGTACCGAAAAACTTACGTCTTACTTCTGCAATTCCTTCTGAATCAAATTTTAAGTTGTCCCAAGGGTTTGCATTACTGATCATATACCATCTGGTAGCATCAGGGCCATATGCTTTTAAAGTTTCGAATGGATCTACCGCATTTCCAAGTCTTTTAGACATTTTTTGACCATTCTTATCTAGTACTAATCCATTAGATACTACATTTTTATAAGCAACATCATCAAATATCATGGTGCCTATCGCATGTAATGTATAAAACCAACCACGAGTTTGGTCAACTCCTTCTGCAATAAAATCAGCTTTTCTGTCTCCGGACTCTACTTTTTCTTTATTTTCAAAAGGATAATGCCATTGAGCATAAGGCATAGATCCAGAATCAAACCAAACATCGATAAGGTCACTTTCTCTTTTCATAGGTTTTCCTGATGGGGAAACCAAAGTAATCTTATCAACTACGTTTTTATGAAGGTCAATTTTGTCATAATTACCTTCGCTCATATCTCCAACTACAAAATCTGCGAAAATATCCGATTCTAGAATTCCAGCTTCTATTGCTTTGGTAATTTCAGATTTTAATTCCTCGACAGAACCAATGATGACTTCTTCTTTACCATCTTCTGTACGCCAGATAGGTAAGGGAATTCCCCAGAAACGAGATCGAGATAAATTCCAGTCATTAGCATTGGCTAGCCAATTCCCAAAACGCCCTTCTCCAGTTGATTTAGGCTTCCAGTTAATTCCTAGATTAAGTTCGTGCATCCGATCTTTAAAATCAGTAACCTTAATAAACCAAGAATCTAATGGATAGTATAATATAGGTTTATCTGTTCGCCAGCAATTAGGATAACTATGAACGTATTTTTCTACTTTAAAAGCTTTATTTTCTGTTTTCAGTTTAATGGCTATTTCTACATCAACTGATCTTTCGGGAGCTTCTCCTTCATTGTAATATTCGTTTTTAACATACTTACCAGCAAATTCTCCCATGTGTTTGGTGAATTTACCTTGTAGGTCTACTAACGGAACCAAATTATCGTTTTCATCTTTTACGAGCATCGGTGGTACTTCTGGTGTGGCCTGTTTTGCCACCATTGCATCATCAGCACCAAATGTAGGAGCTGTATGAACAATACCTGTACCATCTTCTGTAGTTACAAAATCACCTGTAATTACCCTAAATGCATTTTCTGGATGCTCATATGGTTGCGCATAGTTGATTAACTGCTCATAGCGTATTTCTACCAAATCAGATCCTTTGCATTCTGTTTTAATGAAATACGGAATTTTTTTATCTCCTTCTTTATATGAAGCAATCTCTTCTTCAGTTTCTACTTGCACAAATTTCCCGGAGAATTGTTTCCCGACTAAGTTTTTGGCAAGAATAACATGGATGGGTTCAAAAGTATATTGGTTATAAGTCTTTACTACTACGTAGTCAATCTTTGCCCCAACGGTCAATGCTGTATTAGAAGGTAGTGTCCAGGGAGTAGTTGTCCAAGCTAATAAGTAAATATCCGCCCCAATATTTGATAAAAATGAAGGTAGTGTATCCTTTATTACTTTAAACTGAGCAACTACCGTAGTATCTGTAACATCTTGATAAGTTCCTGGTTGATTAAGTTCGTGCGAGCTTAATCCTGTTCCTGCTTTTGGAGAATATGGTTGGATAGTATATCCTTTATAAAGTAATCCTTTTTTATAAATTTCGGACAGTAGCCACCATACACTTTCCATGTATTTAGACTTATACGTAATGTATGGATCATCCATGTCTACCCAATATCCTATTTTTTGAGTAAGATCATTCCAGATATCGGTATAACGCATAACCGCTTTTTTACAAGCCTCATTATATGCTTCTACAGTTATTTTAGTACCAATATCTTCTTTGGTAATACCTAATTCTTTTTCTACACCTAATTCTACGGGTAGCCCATGTGTGTCCCATCCTGCTTTTCGCTTTACCTGAAATCCTTTTTGGGTCTTATATCGGCAGAAAATATCTTTGATCGCACGCGCCATAACATGGTGTATGCCCGGAAGACCATTGGCAGATGGCGGTCCTTCAAAAAATATAAAAGGAGCAGCATCTTCACGTTCTGAAACGCTCTTTTCGAAAATGTTATTTTGTTGCCAAAACTGTAGTATATCATCTGCTACTTTAGGCAGGTCAAGTCCTTTATATTCAGGAAACTTCGTACTCATGAGATCATTCTTTCTATTAGGTCTGCGAAAATAAGGATTTTATTGAAAAATGACGAGTGATTAATTGTAATAATCTGTCTGTTATAAAATTGAGATATAAAGAAATATTTTTTTGAATTTTTGGGTAACAAATGGATAGGGTAAGACATTAACTAATTGAGTACTGTTTATAAATGATTCATTAAATAACAACTTTGTTTATGTGGAAATTTGCGATTGATGTAAATTCGCCAGTTTTTGAATAAAAGTTAGTTGTTAATTTCAAACAAGTTTTAAATAATTAAAAGTTATGATTAGAAATTTAATATTGGTTTTTTTAGTGTGTATTGGATTTAAAAGTATTGCCCAGGTTCGATTTGAAGAAGGGTACTTTATTAATAATAAAGGAGTCCGTGTAGACTGTCTGATTAAAAACGAAGGCTGGTTAAATAACCCAGAGTATTTTGATTACAAGTTAGATGCTAATTCCCAAGTAAAAAGAGGAACAATGCGAGGTGTATCCAGTTTTTCAGTTTCTGATGAGTATAAATTTGTAAGAAATACTGTAGATATTGATCGGTCACCTACCGAATATGATTTATTGGATACCGAAAAGAAATTGAATTTCAAGGAAGAAACTTTGTTCTTAAAACTTTTATTAGTTGGACAGGCAAGTTTATATTCTTATACAGATAATAACCATAGAGCGTTTTTTTATGAAAAAGATAGTGAAGATATTAAAACATTAGCGTATAAAAAATACAAAGATGCCTCTGGTTCCGTAGGGGTAAATAAACATTATAGGCAACAATTATTAACGAATGTTTCTTGTAGTGATATTGATATACAGTATATTACAAATGTCGGTTATAGAACAGATGATCTCATTAGATATTTTATAAAATATAATACGTGTGTTAATTCGGATGTAGAATTGATTAACAAGAAAAAAGGCAAAAATCCCTTAGATTTTAATCTAACCATAAGACCAGGAATTAATTTTAATCATTTGTCGTTAAAAAGAGATAAAGGAGAATCGGGATCTCTAGGATTTAACAGAGATGTTGATTTTGGGAATAAAGTTACCTTTAGGTTGGGGACAGAGTTGGAGGCTGTTTTGCCTTTTAAAAATAATAAATGGTCTGTTTTTGTAGAACCAACATATCAGTACTTTAAAGGAGAAGAAGAAATAGTGTATTTAGAAACAAGACCTGAACCAAGAACAGTAACTGTTGATTATAGTTCTATAGAGTTACCTATAGGAATCCGTCATTATTTTTTCTTAAAAAATGATTCTAAAATATTTGTTAATGCAGCCTTTTCATTTGATTTTGTTTTGAAATCTGATATAGAATATGAAGAAATTGAAGATGTAATATTAACAACAGATCTCAGTTTTGCTAATGTTCCTAATTTTGTTTTTGGAGCGGGTTATAAGTATAAGAAGTATAGTTTGGAAGTGAGAGCTTCATCTAATCGTGATTTTTATAATACTTTACCAAGTTGGACATCTAAGTATGGATCTGTTTCATTTATTTTTGGGTATCGATTATTCTAATCCTTTATTGAGGGGGGTAATTTCCAAAGGATTGTCTTGAAAAGAAAACGAAAAAGTAACTTCGTTTTATCTGAGAAGTATTATGGTTAAATTGTATAACGCCATTTCATATAAGAACGGCTATAAATAGTAACCCTATCTCCCGATTAAAGGGTTCCATACAGATAGGGTTAATATTTATAAACAAACCATTCTTTAATTGGTAGGGATTAGTTTTTTAAGTTTTTGATGACCATCTACCTCAATAATACAGAATAGAACTTCATTCTTATAGCCATTGATAGGGACTTTAATTTTTTGTTTTCCAGAATAAAACTTTTTTTCAATTGTATATAGTTTTTTTCCAGATTGATTTATAATAGAAAAGGATACATTTTTCTTTTCTTTTAAAAAGAACTCTAGTGTAACTTTTTCTTTAAAAGGATTTGGATAGACTTTTAAAGAGGAATATGTAATATATTCATTGTCTTCTAATGATAATTCTCCTGATTTGTTTATAAAAACATCTCCATTATTAGGTATTACATCAAATCGAATTACTTTAGCACCGTTATCATCTATAATATGTGATGGAATTTCGGTTCCATTTTGAGTAATTGTAGCTTCTTCCCAATCAGAGGGTAGTGGTCTTTGGATTGAGATAGGTGTGTTATATATGGTTTGATCTAAGTTATGGGTAATGCTGCATTGTATTAAATCAGATTTGTTAAGTATTTCCTGAATAATTATAGCATCTCGCTGTGTAATATACCTCACAGTATCAGAATAGGTAGCTATCCAAAATTTGTTAGGGTTTGCAGCTACATACTCTAAATGAGGCTGAAGTTCTGAAGAATCTACTGGAGACCATCCACTTCCGTCAATTGCATGAAATAAGAATACGCACCATCCATTGGTGGTTATTGCTGAATCTACTGTGGTATTAAAATCTTCTGTGGTTTTTACAGTTCCCTCCGTACCACAAGAAATAGAACTAACCTGCATTAGGTCATTAGGTGTTTGGCTTTCTACGTATCCTTGGCAAGATCTACCACTCACATAATAGTTGGATACCAAATTAATATCTCCAGATACACAATATGGATATGCAATGGAAATACATTTGTTATTTCCGAGTTTAGCATTTATAGTCTCTTGTGGGTTTAGTAATTCATTTATTAGAGTTTCATCGGTCATGTCACCAAAATTACTATGAGATATGGAATGAGCTGCTATTTCATGACCATTTTCTGAAGCTTCTTTATACGCATCCCAGTTGGCAGAAAAAGATGTGGTAAGAAAAAAAGTCATTTTTAAGTTTAGAGCATCGTACATAGGTAATGCTACTGTTAGTTGTTCCGAGATATTATCATCCCAAGTATAACTAATGGCAGATTTAGAAAAACCTTTCCAGATGGCAACCTCATAGGGAGATTCTACATTTTGAGCAGTGCCAATAATAGTGTAAATGAAACAAAAAATTAAAGAGTAGTGTGTGAATTTTTGCATTAGTTTTTGTGTAATAAATTAATATATAAGCCTAGATTTATGAGTAAATATAGAGAAATAAAAGGAGGGTAATGATAGAATAAGAGCAACAAGTTATTATTTTGCAATATGTGGCTAATTGTTTTTTTAGGTATTTTTAGCTTATGAAAGAAATTTTAAACATTGCGCTTATTCAATCACATTTAGCTTGGGAAAATCCAGTGCAGAATAGAAAAGCTTTTGAGAATAGAATTAAATCTATAAATAAAAAAGTTGACTTAATACTTCTGCCTGAAATGTTTACCACCGGATTTACTATGAATGCCGTTGAGGTTGCAGAGACTATGGAAGGGGAAACGCTTCAATGGTTAAAAAAAATGACTTGTACTATCGGGTGTGCAGTGGCTGGAAGCCTTATCATAAAAGAAAGGGATCATTATTATAATCGTTTTGTTTTTGTCGAACCAAATGGGATGATTCAGCAATACGATAAACATCATCTATTTACATTAGCAAAAGAACAAGAAGTATTTACTGCTGGAAATGAAGAAGTAATTATATCTTATAGAGGGTGGAATATTAAACCACAGATATGTTATGATCTTAGATTTCCGGTTTGGGCGAGGAATACTTCTAGTTACGATGTATTGCTGTATGTGGCTAGCTGGCCAAAATTAAGAATAAGTGCCTGGGATACTTTACTAAAAGCACGGGCAATCGAAAATATGTGTTATTGCATAGGCGTAAATCGAGTAGGACTTGATGGTAAGGGATTTGAGCACAACGGTCATTCTCAGGGATACGATGTTTTAGGAAATTCGATTTTAGAAGAAAATCCAATAGAAAAAGAAGTGGTTCTTTTTACGACATTATCAAAAACACATATCCGAAATACTAGAGAGAAACTACCTTTTCTTAATGATGCAGATCGTTTTACGTTATTCTAAAATAAAAGTTTGTTTTAACTCCCAGTTTGCTCTTACTTCAATAACTTTGGGATAATAAACAACCTTTTCTGGCTGAATACCTTTTAGGAAATTACCTGTATCCCATTTTCCATTTTCATTAGAATCAAAGATCACACGGAGGTTATATTTTCCTGGATCAAGATTATCAAAAACTAAGGTGTCAAGATTATTAGCAATTTTTTCTGCAATGAAATTTCCTTTTTCATCAGTGACTTGAACTAGTATTGGAAATTCTTTTGCATTTTGAAGCGTAAGAAAAATTGTTCCATAATCCGCTAGCTTTTTTGTTCTAAAATTAAAGTTTATGGTGTCATTAACGTTTCCAATAAAATCCTTTACGGCCTCTGGTAGTAATTGTACTTTATATGAATTGCTTTCTGTTCTTTCAAATTGAAAAGTAGCTTCATTAGTGGTTTTATCTAATTGTACAGAAAAAGGCACTTTTACAGTATCTTTATCTGTCAATGAAATTAATTTTTCATTGATACTGTCTAAAGGAGTATTTGAAAAAATAGTAAACTCTTTATTGAATGGTAAACTTCCTTTTGAGTTATTACTTAAGATTAATGAATCTTTATATTGATCTTTAAAACGCCCTATAAGAGTATCTTTAAAATTCTTACCGTTAGCAACCTCGAAAATTAGAGAGTCCGTTTTAAAAAAAGGTTTGAACCAGTAGTGCAGCGTGTCTTTTTTGGTATCGAAGAAGGTTCTGTATTCATAATCTTTGGGAGTGTTGGATACAATATTGACTTTCATAGAATCGACTTCGCCTTCATATCCAAAAACAAAAGAGTTTTTAGACGTCTGTTTTGGTTTTAGTGCTTTAAAATCTAAAACTTCTTTAAATAAATTGATGGTAAAGATATTTGCAGTATCTGCAGGTAGTGTTACAACTTTTTCGTAAAAACCTATTTTATCTTGTTTGGGTTGATATTTGTAATCTGTTGTAGCATCTTTTAGTGCAATCAGCTTATAGGAGCCTTCTCGTATATTGTCTAAATTAAAATTGATACTATCCAATGTATTGGTAATATACCTTGGTACTTCAGAAAATACGATTGAATCAGTATATGTGGAGTCAACTTCATATAAAGCCACGGTAATAAAAGGGTCTGCTTCTTTTTCTAATGCATCTCTAACTACCCCTTGGATACTTAGGGAGTCAAGAGAATTTCCTGTTGAAAACACATATCTAAAAAAAGGGTTAGGATTTCCTTCGTTATTGTCTACAATACTTTCTCCAAAATTTATACTATAGGTTGTATTCTCTAGTAATGTATCCAAGAATTTAATCTTAATATAGTTATTAGCACTACCTAATGGAGTAATAGAAGGTTTAGGATCCATCGGTGGTGAAATTATAATTTGCTTTTGAGGATCATCAAGTTTTATAAATTCATCAAAATAAATACGTATTTCATTAGCGCTAAAATTAGTTGAGAAATTTGGAGGCGAAGCTTTTACAAATTTTGGAGGAATTTCATCTTTCTCTCCTCCTGTAATACTTCCTTTTTTGGCACAACTAACAATTAGAAGAAATGAAAGAGCACTAAGCAATAACGTATGGGACTTTTTGTACATACTTACGTAACAATTTTAAAAACACAAAGAAACGACTATTTATAACAAACAAAAAATTATACGGTCATAGCCATAGTAGCAATACTAATTTTTATTCCCGGTATGTGTTTAAGCACATTTATACAGGCTTCTAAGGTAGCGCCAGTAGTAATGATATCATCCACAATCAATATATGTTTGTTTATTAACAAGGACTCATTTTGTACACCAAATGTTTCAGAAGTGTTTAACCACCTGGTACGTCTCCCATGTTTAGATTGTTTTTTATTGTAGGATTTTTTTTTCAATATATAATCTATATAATTTGCATCGAGATTCATAGCAATTTCCTTTCCAAATTTCTCGACCTGATTGAACCCTCTTTCACGTAATCTACGGGGGTGTAAAGGAACAGGGATAACTATGTCAATCGCTTTGTATTCAGTGTTTTGTTGTAGTTCTTTTCCTAGCCAGATGCCGAGTTCGGTACTAATATTTTCCTGACCTCTGTATTTGAGGTTATGAATTAAATTCTGAACCAAACTATCTTTCTGAAATATAAATAATGAAGTGGTATTCTCAACTTTAGAACGTCCATAAAATACTTTTTTCATCTTTTTGTCGTTTACCTTATGGAAATTCCCAAGAGGGAGTTCATGCCTGCAAGAAGTACACAGTACTCTTTCGTTTTGATATAAAGCATCATTACATGCAGCACAATATATTGGGAAAAATAAATAAGCTAAATCTCTTAGCATCGTATATGAATTAACATTAATTACTATATTTATCTAAATTTACAATTTTAACGTAACCATCAAAAATTAGAAATTTATTATGACAACTCAAAACAATAACCTGACCCTTAAGATACTTATCGGTGTTCTTGGAGCTCTATTATTAATTCTTGGGATCTTTACGTATAAGTTTTACAACGAAGAAAAGAGAGAAAAAGCGCAATTACAACAAGAAAAAGATTTAATCGAAAGTGAGCTAGGAGAATTAATAACAAAGTATGATAATGCAATTGCTTTAAACGAAGTGATGGACGATCATTTACTTAAAGAAAAACAAAGAGTAGTAGTGTTATTAGATAGTCTAAAAGACTATGAAGCTAATGTGGCTTTAATCATTAGATATAGAAGAGAAGTGGGTAAGCTAAAAAAGGAGCGCGATAGATTATTTAAGTTGGCTGATAGTTTAACTACTCAGAATGCTCAATTAGCTACCGATTTAGATAGCACTTCTGTTGCTTTAAGTGAGCGGATAGTATTCTCAGATTCTTTAAAAACACAAAATAATAAATTAGCAGAAATTGTGGCTAGAGGATCAGCACTTACTGCATCTAATATTAAAGCAGAAGGAGTTCGTGTCCGTAATAGTGGTAAAATAACAACAACTGCAAGGTCAAGTAGAGCAGAAAAAGTAAGAGTTTGCTTTACATTATCTCCTAATAAATTAACTGAAAAAGGAGATAAAGATTTATTCGTTCAGGTTATTAACCCAGAGAATAATCTAATTGGAGATAAAGTATCTGTAAATTTTGATGACGCTGTGTTAACTTATAGTGGCCGAAATAAAGTGTTTTATGAAAATGATGCTTTGGATGTATGTGTACTTGTTGATGCTGTAGAGGGTGAATTGGTAAAAGGGAATTATGTAGTAAACTTATTCTCTGGACCTAGAATGATTTCTAATACGCAATTCGAATTGAAATAATATAAAAATTATCTTTTTAGTAGATGTCGAACCACCATATTTATATAAATGTGGTGGTTTTTTTATGTTTTTGTCAGAAATTAATTTTCTTAATGATTAATTGAAAGAATTCGTTTTCAATTCATGTAAATTCAATTATTTTTGGGGCATGGCAAATCAAGAAGATAAATTCAAAAAAGTTATTGCCCATGCTAAGGAGTATGGGTATATTTTTAGTTCTAGTGAGATTTATGATGGATTAAGTGCGGTATATGATTATGGACAAAATGGAGTAGAACTTAAAAAAAATATAAGAGAATATTGGTGGAAGAGTATGGTGTATATGCATCAGAATATTGTTGGGCTTGATTCGGCAATATTTATGCACCCCACCATCTGGAAAGCTTCTGGTCATGTCGATGCTTTTAATGATCCACTTATAGATAACAAAGATTCTAAGAAACGTTATCGCGCTGACGTTTTAGTGGAAGATTTCAGAGAAAAAATCAATCAGAAAATTGAAAAGGATATTACCAAAGCCAAAAAACGTTTTGGTGATGCATTTAATGAAGATGAGTTTAGAAGTACCAATGCTAATGTTCTTCGCCGTCAAAAAGAAATTGATAAAATTACAGATGAGCTTACCAGAGTTCAAGAAGAAAATGACCTTGCAGGCTTTAAAGAGTTAATAGAGAATCTAGGAATAGGTTGCCCCGAAAGCGGATCAAAAAATTGGACAGATGTAAGACAGTTTAACCTAATGTTTGGCACCAAACTTGGTGCTTCTGCAGAATCTGCTACCGATTTATTTTTAAGACCCGAAACTGCGCAGGGTATTTTTGTTAATTTCCTTAATGTACAGAAATCTGGGCGAATGAAGATTCCTTTTGGAATAGCGCAAACGGGTAAAGCATTTAGAAATGAAATTGTAGCAAGACAATTTATATTTAGGATGCGCGAGTTTGAGCAAATGGAAATGCAATTTTTTGTACGTCCGGGCGAAGAGATGAAGTGGTATGAGTATTGGAAAGAAACTCGTCTCAATTGGCATTTATCGTTAGGATTAGGAAAGGATAATTACCGTTTTCATGATCACGATAAATTAGCACACTATGCAAATGCAGCAGCAGATATAGAATTTAATTTTCCATTTGGGTTTAAAGAGTTAGAAGGAATTCATTCCAGAACAGATTTTGACCTTAAAGCTCATGAAGAGTATTCTGGAAAAAAATTACAATTCTTTGATCCTGAATTAAAAGAAAATTATGTGCCTTATGTAGTAGAAACTTCTGTGGGTCTTGATAGAATGTTCCTTGCGGTGTTTTCTACAGCTTTACAAGAAGAAAAGCTAGAAGATGGAACCAGTAGAGTCGTTTTAAGACTTCCAGCTGTTGTTGCTCCAACAAAGGCTGCAATCTTACCACTTATTAAGAAAGATGGATTGCCGGAAATAGCAAAAGAAATTGTTGAAGATCTAAAATGGAAATTTAATATTATTTATGATGAAAAAGATGCTATTGGTCGCCGCTATAGAAGACAGGATGCAAATGGTACTCCTTTTTGTATCACAATAGATCATGATACACAGAAAGATCAAACTGTAACGATTAGAGATAGAGATACTATGGAACAGAAGCGAGTTCCGATTGCCGATCTTAAGAAGATCATATCAGAAAAAGTAGATGCAGAGTTTTGGTTGAAATAAACAATTACAACTATTCAAAAAAAAAATGCGATCTAGTTTGGATCGCATTTTTTTTGAATAGTATTTTATTTGAGATTATTGTTTTATAATACGACCATGTACTCTTTCGGTTCCATTGCTTAATGTCACTATGTAAATTCCCTGTTGTGCGTATGACATATCAAGATCATAGTGATATTTACCGTTTTCGTTTTGTAATCGGTAATCTAAAAGTTTCTGTCCTAACATATTATAAACATTTAAGGTTAATTGTTCTGTAATTTCTGTAGTGTTTAGGTCTATATCGTATTGATTGTCACCTTTATCAAAAATTAAAAATTCTGCATCTTCACTAAAGTTTTCTGTTACTCCAAGAATTGAAGGAACACTACAAAGCTTAATAGTCCAATCCAATAATTGACCTCCATCTTCGCTAACTGTATCTTCAATCGACAAAGTCCAATTTCCCTTAGATGATAAACCGTTAAAGTTGCTTAAAGGTTCTTGAGGTTTAAATGTTCCAGTAAAAGGAGCACTACCAGAAGTTATTGATTCAGTAGCAAAATCATCAAAAATAGTATTTGTGTAATTGTCCTCATCATCTCCATTCTCAGAAGATAATTCTACCTCCGTGGTACCATCAGGCGATATAAGTTTTAGAATAAGATCAGAATCCCATGTGTGTTCTATGTTTACTTCTACTTTTAGAGCAGTAACAATAAAGTCATTAGCAAAATCAATAGAGGAAGTTATAGTATTAGGGTTCTCTTCGTCAATTGTTTGGGGTGTGTTATTTACTGCTGATTCACATAGTTGATTATCAATATTTATAGTAGTACTGTTATTATTAGAAACAGAATCATTAATTAAAGAAGTAGTTGAACTCACCATATAAGTTTTTTCGATAGAGAAGTCCGCAGGAGTACTAAATGTATATGTCAAGGAGTTATTTGAGGCTATAGACTCAGTAACAGTTTCGACAACCGGAGAACCTCCATCAATAGTATAAGAAACATCAAAATTAGATTGAGCAACTCCACCAAAATTTTCAATGATAACAGTAATAAATTCAGAGCCTAATCCTTCTGCAGAAGTCGGAGAGGTAATAGCTGTAATACCAATATCATTTCTATATAAGTTCTCTACAGTAATTGTAGTGCTATCATTAGAGTTAACTTCGTCATTGAGTAGATTTGTGGTTGCAGTAATAGTATAGATTTGTTCTTCAATTGATAGGTCTACAGGTTGTGAAAATGTAAAATCGGCACTTTCTGATGATTGGATAGTTCCAGTAAATGTTTCAGTCACAATAGCACCGCCATCAACCTGATATTCCACTTCAAAATTACTTATAGGATCAATTCCAAAATTGAAAATGGATATACTAATATTTTCGTTGTTAGTAAATGAGCCTGATTCCGGTAAGTTAATACTAACAACTCCGGCATCAATTTGTTTATCTGGCGCTATTTGAAAAACACCAACGACATTTGCCCTATTCGTATTCACATATTCATTATTAAACCAAAATTTTTCATCATTAATTGGGTCAATATCCATTTTAGCATAATCTCCATATCTTTCTGATGGAACATTTCCATTTCCTTCTGCAATCAATGTCTCGGTTATAGGCATTGTTCCTAAATCGTTACTACTATATCTACCGGTATAATAGGAGCTAACATGTGTTTCTGATGTTCCTCCCATTCCAGAATATCCTAATGCAATATTCCCGTTTTTATCCATCATCATACTACCATTCCAAGCATGTTTTCCATTTGCTCCAGTATAAGTCCCTTCTTGGTAAATAGACCAAGGTTGCCCATCCCCACTTTGGCGTAATTCATACCAGCGTATTCCTGCAAGTTTAACATCACCACTTCCATCGGTATCTACTGTAAAGCTAAAAACTGCAGAATTGTGAGTTGGGAATTTTCTAAATTGTGCTTGATTCATAATGGTTGCCTGAAGGGCATCAATGTCAACCCCTCCATTTGGTTGTGGTAAGTTATCAAAGGCGCCACCATCAAAAACACCTACAAAAGGAGCAGTATTTAGTTCGGTAGGTTGGGAAATGGTAGAATTAGCTGGAGTATCGAAATCTACATCTATTGTCCATATTTTTATATGATCTTCTGTTATTCCATTAAAAGCATCATCTTGGTGATACACAATAGGAGCATTTCCGAGAGCAGGCATATCATTATTACTAACATTAAAAGCTTGCGGGCTATAGAATCCATTTGTTGCTATTCCAGGCAAAGGGAAAGCAATAATTTGTGCGGTAGCTTCTCCTGCAAGCATAGCGGTTCGATCCATTACAAAAACAGCGTCACCTGTTGTTCCTGCAGTATCTGAATTAACATTAGCAGTCATATAATATCCATCAGACCATACCGATAGTTTTTGATAATCATTAATGTTGGGGAAAGAATATACCGACCAGCTATCATTTACAGGGTCAGCTCCTTGAGAAACGGCAACTTCAACATGCCCATCACTAGAATAAAGTATAGACATAACCCATCTGTTAGCAGCATTGTCATACGATACCGTTAGATCACAGCAACTTCCATTAGAGAAAAGATTATCAGGCGATAACTCAGCAGTCAATGCAGTACCAGCTTTATCAAAAATACGATATCCAGTATTAAATACAGCTATCACATGATTTGGTCCTACTGCAACTGAAGGGTCTGTTGGTTGAGAAGAAGAAAAGGCTGCATCAAAAACAAGTTCTGGATTTTTCCCAGGTATTTTTTTAACAGTTTTACCCTTTTTATTGAGTACTAAAATATCATCTCCTTTAGACCCTTTTCCAATGATTGGGTTTACTCTAGATGATCTACCATCTTTTATTTCTCCAGAAAATTCTTTAGCCAGAATGAGGTTTGACTTAGAAGACAAAGGAGAAACAACTCGCATAGACGAGGATTTTGAGTGGTAATTGGCTTTCTTTGAGGAAAAATTTTGTGAATAGCTATTAATAGCTAGAAAGAATAATACAAAAATGCAGAAATAGTATTTTTTAATCATATATTAAAATTTTAAATGTGAATACAGTTTCAAAAGAATGAGAAATCAATTACGACTAAACTTACTTCTTAATAATTAAGATCTTTGCGAAAAGATCAATAAAAATAGCGGACTTTTAGCAATATTGGGTCATAAACATTTATTAAAAATAGTATGATGCTAATTTACTGATTTTATTATCATATGGCTTTACCAAGTTTCTGAAAAAAAAAGAGTTGACAAGTTGACTATTTTTGATGGTCTAATTCCAGCAATAATTCAAAACTCCAGCATAAAGTTCTATAGAATGGTTTCTAGAAGCCTGCTAAAAACAAGAAGTTGTTTTTTCTTTAGAAGTGGTAAAATTCTTGAAAGGCTCTGCTTACGGAAATTTTTTATAGAGAAAAATGAGGAAGAATGAATACTTAAGTGTTTAAATAGTAGATTGGGCAGCTAAATTTATTAAATATACTAGCAATGAATATAATAGATTAGATGTTTTGTAGTTATAATATTTTGAAGTTAAATTGTATTTTAGTGCGAAATTCAAGACAACACTCAACTTAAAGTTTTCTTATGTTATTAAAAAAGGTCGTATTTTTTTCTTTTTTGCTGAGTTGTATGATCTGTTTTTCTCAAAAGGAAAAAACGGAATCTGCTACTTTGGTTACGACTTCTGTAATGATGATGGAAATCGAACCATTGTCGGCTAAGAAACTGATACCCGAAATACCTAGAACAGGCGATATCAATCCCAAAAGAACTGATGCCAATAAAATTGTTCCAGGAAAAGGATTACCAAAAGGCTCTGATGAATTACTACAAAAACAAAAAAGCTTAAAGAGTATTAGGAATAGTAAACCTCCATCTTTGGTTTTTGAAACGACTTCGGCATCTAGTTCGCCAAGTGACCCTACAGGAGCTATTGGACCTAATCATTACGTAAGTGCACGAAACTCTTCATTCGCAATACACGATAGGAGTGGAAATGTTTTAATCCCTTCTACATCCTTAACGAATATTTTTCCAGGAGAATCTTATGGAGATCCGATAGTATTTTATGACACATTTGTTGATCGATTTGTGATTACTCAATTCAGCAATACTCCAAATGGTTTTTTGGTAGCTGTGTGTAAAGGTTCAGACCCTGTAAATGATGGTTGGTATACGTATAGGTTTAATACCGGAAGTTTTCCCGATTACACTAAATTTTCGGTATGGTCAGATGGGTATTATGTAACGGCTAATAAGGATCAAAGAAATCAGCAGACAAGTGAAGTAGTATATGTAATTGAAAGAGAAAAAATGTTAGCTGGAGAAGCTAATGCTCAGATGATAGGTTTTCCATTACCAGGTGCCAGAATAGGAGGGTTTTATAGCCCTGCTTCATTTAATGCCATAGGAAAAGTTGAACCACCTCCTGGAGATGCAAGAATTATCTATTATCAGGATGATGACTGGCAGGATGTCAACCAAGATGCGCTTAAGTTATGGAAAGTAAATGTCGATTGGACATATCCGGAGAATTCTACAATAGCTGAAGCAGAAGAACTAACCGTAAGTAATGGAAGTATAACTTCTTTTGACTCTACATTTGATGGCGGATCATTTAGTAACCTTCCCCAACCGGGAACCGAAGGTCAAGATATAGATGTATTACAAGGTGCAGTTATGCACGCGACAAATTACAGAAGGTTTTGTAACTATAATTCTGTAGTTCTAAACTTTGCGGTGGATATAGATGACCGGCCTAATACAGATGATGTTTCTGGAATCAGGTGGTATGAGTTACGACAAAGCGGAGATAATCAACCATGGTCAGTTTTTCAGGAAGGTACATATACTTCTCCTGATGGTAAGAGTGCTTGGTGTGGTAGTATGGCGATGGATATTTATGGTAATATTGGTATGGGATATACAACTATGGGAACAACAGCCGATGGAGCTACAGAGGATAGTTTTGCTTCAATACGTTATACAGGTAGATTAGCTGACGATCCATTAGGAACTATGACCTTTGCAGAACAAACCATTGCATTGGGAACTGATATAGACAGAACAACTAAAAACAGATATGGTGATTATGCACACCTAACAGTTGATCCTATTGATAATCAAACATTTTGGCATATAGCAGAGTATTTCGAAAATACAGGAAATAATGCTAGAAATATTGTTGGTGTTTTTAAAGTAGCAGAGGATATCTCCAATGATGTAGGAGTGGTAAGTATTGATACGCCCAATGGTAATAGTACATTTACAACTACAGAGGTAATTACCATAACAATTCAAAATTTTGGAACAACAACCCAAAGTAATATTCCGGTAAGTTATTCTATAAATGGGAGCACTAGTATAAATGAAGTTTTTACCGGATCTATAGGAGCTGGACAAACAGCTTCTTATAGTTTTAGTACTGTTGCAGATTTATCCTTTGGGAGTAGTTCTTCTATTAATGCAGAAACAAACCTTTCTGGAGATACACAACCTGAAAATGATTGTGTGATAATAGAAGTCAATAATTTATTTTCTAATGATGTAGGAGTGATCCGTTTGGTTGCTCCAGAAGAAGGAGGAGGTTTTTCTAGTGAAGAGCCAGTTACCGTTACAATTAAGAATTTTTCGGGATCCTCAAAATCAGATATTCCTGTTTATTATATTTTAGATAATGGAACTCCGGTTAATGAGGTGTATACGGGAACTATAGCTCCAGAATCGACTGCGGATTATACATTTACGACTACCGTAGATATTTCTGAATTCGGGACATATAATTTTGAAGCAGGTACAAAGTTAGTTAATGACGAAGATGAAAGAAATGATAGTATTACTAAAGTGATTGAACATCAATTGTGCAAACCAACTTCTGATTGTTCTAGATTTGGAGATGGCATCACATTTTTTAAATTGTCAAACATTTCTAATCCTGGTATTACCTGCAATAATGGTTATGAGGATTTTACAGACTTAGTGATAAATCTCGATAAATCTGTTGAAGCACACATTTTAACTGTACAGGCAGGTTTTGCTAATGGTAATGCAGAACAGTTGTCTTTATGGATAAATTATAATGACGATGCTATTTTTGACGATTCTGAATTATTAATAAGTAATGAAGTTATTAGTAAAGAGAATGAAGATCAGAATTTAGCTTTTTCTTTAGGAGAAAATGCTGTACTAGGAACTCATTTATTAAGAATAAGAGCAGGAGATACAGAAACCAATGATGGAGCAAAACTCAATGAGGCTTGTGGTTCTATGCAATTCGGAACTACACACGATTATACTGTAGAAATCGGAGAGAATGGAGATACATCGAGTAAATCTGATTTAATTGTTATTACACAGCCTAATAATCAATTCTTAATTACAATGATTGATAGTGATGCAGATGAAGAGCTAAGGATAAATATATATACGATCAATGGAAAGACAGTTGCGTCTAATTTTGTAAGGAAAGATGCCAGTAGTACGTTTACATACACATTAGATATGTCTTACGCTACCAGAGGAGTATATTTTGTAAAACTGGGAGGTGATAAAACTGGAAAATCGGCTAAATTTATTGTAAACTAATCTGATCGTTTACTTATTTCTATAATAGAAACTGGCCTGCCGCTTTGGCATCTATTTTTCATTCTTAAATCAGCATATTTCACCCAGACTTTTTTAGGCACTTCACTTTTAAAAAAATCTTTTAGGTTTATTGGATCCAGATTATCTTTATATTTTTCGACATTTAGGATATAAGGACAATCAATATCTGATTTAGTTAACGTAAGAATACCTTTAGTAAAACCTTTTTCTTGCATGCTTTCAGAAGATATTTGTTGAGAAATATCAGTTTGCGGTTTGTCCTTTTCATTGGTTTTTTTGGTAGTCATGCAACTATTAAGGGATATTATAATTAGTAAACAGAAAATTTTAAATAACTGGATCATTCTTTAGTTTTTTTATAAAGGTATTAATAATACTATTTCTCAAATGAAATTACTGACTAAAATTGTTTCTTTTTAGTATATGTTTCAAAATAAAATGCGTCGATAACGCTATTTGTACTTAGCTAGTATAAGTACTATCCCTAAATTTTCTTTTTTACCTGAATTAAAAAAACAATTCTATTCAGGTTTCGGTACAATTCCATATAAGACTGGTATAAAGAGTATATCTAGAATTTTAAAAATAGGCTCTTAATTGTATATTTCCGGTGTGAATTGTTTGTGTGTTTTCGCTTTTTCTACCTAGATACGATACATTGAGATCTAAGTATTTGGTTAGTTTTTTTTGGGCTAAGATGGACCAAGTATAATTGTTTCCAGGCTGTAAACCATTAAGTAATTGATATCCTACCGGAGAAAAAGAATTTCCTGTAAAGTCATTATTAAAATAATTAAACTCTGTAGTAATCGATATTTGCTGTTTATTAGCATAAGAAAAAGAAGCTCCCATTTTTTGTTGTGTTAATAGCTCTTGCCCAGAAATATTTTCTTGATCATTTAGCAAATAAAATAGACTGAATTGTGTTTGTAAAGAGAAGAGGTATGATAATTTTGGTTCTATTCTATATCCTTCTAAAATATAATTTCTATTGATAAAATTTTCAGCAATACTTTCTGCTGATAACAGTTCATTTTTTAACTCAAAAAGCCAGGTTTTAGCCATTTTGTGAGCAAAAGTGAATTGATGATTTTTAGAAATACTTTGTTGTAAACCAGTGACTTGTAGATTTGTGTTTTTTGATGATAAATAGGAATAAGTTGTAGTGTATCGTTGCTTCCCTCTATTAAATGAAAGTGTATTTCTAAAACTTAGGCTAAGAGCTAGTTCATCATCATTTTTTTGAAAAGGATTAATATTAAATGAATTCGTATCTCTGCGATTTTTTCTATCTATAATATACGATGTTTGATTATGGAAATGGGATAATAATCTTTTAGTTTTATGTTCCGACCCCGACCATGATAGTGGATTTAATGAGACAATCTGGCTTAATCTGTTTTGATGTGTTTTTATAAAAAGTTGATTAGGTAATAAAACTTTTAAATATGTTGCTTCATCGGTAAATTGAGCAATTTCGAATTCTTCTAGTTCCTGAACTCCATTAGTATTATAGTCATTCCAGGTATAGGTTCCTTGTCCCGGATCAACCTGTATATATGTAAATTCTTGTTGAGGTAAGGTACCACTATTGGTTTCGAAAACAGTATTCCAGTTTATTTTATTACCAAAAAAACGTTGATTATACAGTAATCTGGAGTTTAGAGATTGTTCGTTTTCTCGATTTTGATCTTTATTATCTAATGTTCTGTAGGTAACAAATAGAGATAATTGAGTATGTGACGTATTTAAGATATTAGATTTTAAAAAATAAGTGTTTGATGTGCTAACTTTATCCAGTAGATTGTTTCTAACACTATCATTTATGCGATGCCTATACCCTATCTCAGTATAAATTTTGGTACTATCACCAACTCCGGTATATATTTCATAGGATTTAAATCGTTGTGTGTTTAGTGTATACGATTGGTCAGTAGTATTAATTTCTTTATTCTCTTCAGAAGAGAATTTTACCCCGATCCAGTTTTTTGGAAAGCCATAGTTGATATTGCTATATATTCTAAAAAACCTAGAGTCAATGCTCGTATTTTTACTACTCAATAAGCTAGAATGAAGAGATATTCCTAATTTATCTAGAGCTAGTTGTGTCTGTAGCACGTGGCGGTTTCCATTATAATTTTCTGAAAAATTAAGATGTTGAAAAGAATAGCGTGAATACCCTTTTTTAGGATGAACGATTTCAATACCAGAACTCAATAATTGTTGATTGCCCAAAGGATTAGCAAGGTTCCAATCTCTATTGAATTCTACGGTATAAATTCGCTCGATACTTCTAAACCGCTCTTGTATATAATCTCCATTTGCAAAAACGTTCATAGTCCAACTACTATCAATAGAAAAAACGCGTTGATTGAGCTGAAGCCGTCCTGCTGCTCCATCATTATCATTGTCATCCAGATCAGAGAAAAGATTCAGATCATTTTTACTACCGGATATTTCAAAAGAGATGGATGTTTTTTTAGTAGGAGTATATGAACCCAGAACTACTGCGGTTTGTAGTTTAGTAGGGGCTTCTAATTGAATAATTGGAGCATAATTACCCTGAGAGATACCATTAACAGGAGGGACATACTCAAAAATCCTATTAATAGTGGTGACATCTCCAATAATATAATCTCCTTGATTCTCTCCTACGAGAGAGAAGCGAACATTAAACAGTTCATCTGATGGGTTGTTAGAAAAAACAAAAATTTCCTGACCATCCAAGATGTCTCTTCTATATAAAATTTTATTTTCACTAAAAGTATCCGGCACTGCAGAGGGAGAAATCATTTGTACAGGATCATCACCTGCATTTGATAAGATTTCTTTCTGTGTATCATTTAGGTTTTGCTGTAGTGATTGGTTTTTGGCGTCATTTTCGGAATATACAAAAGCGCCTATTTTCAGTTTTTCAGTTTCATAATTTCCACCACCATATGCTATAATTCTAGAATAGTTTCGTTCTGTGGTTTGATATTCAATAGAAATACGCATATCTGACGTAATAGGGAAAGTAGGGTTAAAACGAACCTCTCCCGCATTATAATCAATATTATAATCTTTATTTTCCCCACGTTCTAATAGTAATCCATTTACATACACACGTTCACTACCAGATATGATTAAAATAAACAACTCCCCATTGGGGCCTGTTAATTTATAGGGCCCTTGATTTCCTTCCTGACCCGTAAATTGACTTCGGGTAAAAACGCCTCTAACCAAAGCTCCCGAAGCAAACAGTTCTGTTTTCGATTCAGGATGATTTAAGGTTGCAGTCATCGAAATTCCCTGTACATTTTTGGTAAACCTATTAAAGTAACTTGTAGTATTTTGTAATTGTACATCACCCGCTCGGATATTCCAATTTTTAGCATATAACTCTATAAAAATCTGATCAAATTCGTCTAAACTTTGCGAATACCCACTTTGCTGTATAGGTACATTAGCATCCTGTATAGAGGCACGCAATGATATATTCTCACTGATCTTTCCAGAGATTTGTAAGTCTAATTCAGAATTTAAAACCGTATTTTGATTGCTCCCCACAGTAACACCCCTAGAAATACTTCCGTTAGTAGTAAGTCCATCAAAAGGAGTAAACTCTTTTTTAGTATTAGACTCTGATAAACGATATAACTTTTTTAGATTTCCATTATTCTCTACGATAATGGATGGGTCAAATTCGAAATATTTTCTGGTTAGAAAATCAGGATATCTATAGTATTGTAGTATTATGGAATCATTTTTTTGTCGCATCTCCGGAGAAACAATAACGATAGATTTTTCAAAATTGGCAGTGTATAAAGTACTATCGATTGGTTTTCCTAGTTTTGATAGTATTTTGAAATCTATAGAATTAATACTTACAGTATCGATACGAACAGTATCTGTGACAGGTACCTTTTTACTTCTAAAGTTATCTTGAATATCCTGGCTATAAGTAACCTGAATACTCCATAGTATTAAAAAACATAAAAATGCTATAATTCGCATAGTGACAAAACTAAAGTTTTTAGCTTTTATATCATTTACTCATTGAATTTTCTTTAACGAAAACCATTAGAATAAAGAATGTATAAGCTATTTTACTCTATTAATTCGTATGAATCTTGCAACAAGTATTGGTTGGAAAGGTTTTTATAATACCAAAATAACGATAAAAGTAGGATTTAGTTTTATGAAGCCGTAAAAATTTTAAGAATGTATTATTATAGAGCGATTTTTAAATTCTTCTGTGATGTGAATTTGTTTAATCTGGTGTTTTGTCTTTTTATGAGTCAAATAAGTGGGTTTGGTTGGAGTTTATTTCTGTTTAACACTATTGGAATTTGGATAGGTTTACGAGGTTATCATATTTTTAAGCGTAATGAATATTATATGTATGCAAATTTAGGACTATCAAAACCAGATTTGATTCTTACTGTCTTTTTAATGAATGTTGCGATATCCCTACCATTATTGTTTTTAGTCTTGGTCTTCTTATAATAGAAAAAATGAATACACTAAATGTTACTAATCTTTCAAAATCTTACGGTAAGAAAATGATCGTTAATGATATGGATTTACGATGTAGTACAGGTGAAATCATAGGCGTTTTTGGAAGTAATGGAACAGGGAAATCCACATTGTTACAATGCATTTTTGGAACTCTTAAGGCAAATGAGATTAGGATTACTATCGATGATAAGCATATAGTTCCTAGAAATGTCATTTCTTCAAAACAGATTGGATATCTACCTCAGGATTCTTTTCTGCCAAAAGGGAGAAAAGTTAGAGAAGTAATACCATTAGTATTTCCTAATGGCGATGATCAAGATCGTATATTTTATGCACAAGGCATACATGCTATAGAAAATAGTAAAGTGGGTAAGCTGTCTATGGGAGAATTACGATATTTAGAGGTACTATTATTATGTCATTTAAAACATCGTTTTTTGCTACTAGATGAACCTTTTTCTATGATACAGCCTTCCTATAAAGAACTAATTAAAGGGCTATTGTTTAGAGTGAAAAAGGAAAAAGGAATTATTGTTACAGATCACTATTATGAAGATGTGTTAGCAGTTTCGGACAGGAATATGTTGCTAAAAAATGGAAAATTGCTGGTGGTTGAAGGAAAAGGTGATTTAATTATACACGGGTATCTTAGATCCTAAATTGAAGTAGTACATTGTCATTATATGTACTATATATATTCATCCAAACCTCCTTCGAAAGAAAGGTGACTAAGGGGGTACCCCCATACCAGTATGGGGGTACCCCCTTTCGATACTGCCTCGAGGCAGTATTTTAATAGTCCTGACCCCTCTGTTTACTGCTTTTAGAGGGTCTTTTATGGGGTACAACCCCTTGTTTTGATCAATTTATGGGGTGAGGTAAGGGGAGTACCCCTTGCTTTTAGGGGGCAGAGGCCATAAGTTAACTCCTCTAGGTATTAAAGTGATCCATCGAACCACTTGCGTAAGGGGGTAGGGGTATTGTTTTAACCTGGATTATGCAATAGAACTTCGTTATGAAGCTTGAAAACTCAATAAAACCTGATGTTTTCCAAGTTTCAGCATAGCATCGTTCTGGTGACACTTGAAAATATAGCAAAGCGATAGGTTTTGAAGTGGTTTCAAGATGTAATAGATTTTCTATTGCATAATCCAGGTTTAATCCATCTAATACGATTTACGGATGAGAATTTCGTAAAAATAATTACAAAGATTTTTCGCTAGATTGATGAATCAAATTAAATAATAGCCATAGCTATTGTTTAATTTTATGAAGAAAATATAGTAGAAAAAGAATGTGATTAGATGCGAAATTTTTATTCGTAAATCGTATAATTACTAAAGTAACGCTTTTAAGATGCTAGTGACCTATCGAATTACTACTGTAATGGATATATGTCTTAATGTGAGTTATAAAGATTTATATAAAGGTAATATTTACGTTAAAATATAATTTCCTAAAAACAAACTAATATAAAAGATGATATCCAAAAGAGTTTTACGTACACTTTTTCTAGCATATATTAGCAAACTCGTTTAATTCAGATTTCTATGAACTTATTAAGAATAAGTATTGTCTTTTTGTTTTTCGTTAATTTATGTGTAGCACAGAAGCAAAATGATACAATTATAGCCTCTAGGTATTATAGTAAAGCTGATTCTTTATTGATTTTGATGCAAGTAGATAGTTCTATGGTTTATTTTAAAAAAGCACTTCCTATCTATAAAAAAGCAAAGCTTTGGGAGCGTGTTGCTAGTTGTTATAATGGAATTTCCGCAATTTATGCAGAAAACTCTAAATATCAAGAGTCATTAGATTTTGCAGAAGAAGCATTAAAGATTTGTAATAGATATATTGGTATAGAAGGTCTGGAGAAAGCAAGTGCATATGATAACATAGGAAAATACCATGCTGTAAACTCTAATTACGAAGAGTCTCTAGAGTATTATAAGAAAGCATTAAATATTCGGTTAAAAATAGTACCAGAAGATCATTTTAGTATAGCTAATAGTTATAAACATATAGCAAATTATTTTTATTATAGGGGGAAGTATAAAAAAGCACTTGCTCATCATGAGAAAGCCTTAGATATACGACTAAAAAGATATGGTCCTAATCATCTCCAAACAGGAGAAATATATACTAATATTGGAGTAATGTATGATGAACTAGGGGAATCCAGAAAAGCTTTAGATTTTTGTCTTAAACAAGTAGAAATAATAAGAAATCATTTTGGAGAAAACCATTTGTCATTAGGACTGCCCTATAATAATATAGGAAATATTTACTCAGATCTTTCTGATAGTGAAATGGCATTGGAATATTTAAACAGAGCTCTTACTATATTTATAAAGGAGCATGGTGTTAATAGCGTAAATAGCGGAGTACTTCATTTAAATATAGCAGGAATTTATTCTGATTTAGGGGAGTATAATAAATCTCTTGATTATAACAAAAACGCTGCTTCAATTCTTGTCAACATATTAGGAAAAAATCACGCATATGTTGCTAGTGTATATCACAATATAGGGGTTGTTCTAGAGAACAAAAAGGAGTATGATAAAGCATTAAAGTGGTTTGAAAAATCATTAGGGATTCAGATAAAATTATCTGGGATTAATTCAGTTAAGCTATCATCGTTATATAATAATATCGGGGGAGTATATCTTGAGAAAGAAGATTACGAAAAGGCTAAAGACTATTTTAATAGAGCAGCCGAGGTTATAAACTCTTTTTCAGAAGACAGCAGATTACAGATGTCCGATATTCATACAAATATGGGAAATATATATCTAGAAGAAGATTCATTTGATAAAGCTATTGAATCTTATAATAAGGCATTAGAGATTGAAATAGCGTTATTTGGAAAAAAACATAGAGAAATTGCTAATCATTATAATTATATGGCTGAAGCCTATGTTTTAAATAAAAATTATACAAAAGCTATTTCATATTATGAAAAAGCACTTTCTTCTAATAGAAAAAATATAACTAAAAAGTACTTTGGAAGCGATTCTTTTTCTAAGAACTACTTTAGCCCAATTATTCTGCTCCATACACTAGCAGGTAAAGGAGAAGCAGTTTTGTTAGCGAGTAATGAAAATATGAATATTAATTTTCTTAAGAAACATAATGGAATTTATGAAAAAGCTGATACACTCATTAATTCTATAAGAGCTAATCTTGTGCGTTATCAAGATAAAATAGCCTTTTCAAAAAAAACAAAGGAAACATATCAAGGAGCAATAAAGGCTCAATTATTTCTTAATGGGTTTGCAAATGATCGAAAACCTTTAAAAAAAGCTTTTAGTTATTTAGAAAAAAGTAAGGCAAATGTTTTAAAGGATTTGTTGTTAGAATCAAAGGCGAAGAGTTATTCTGGAGTGTCTACAGATCTTTTAAAGTTAGAAAAAGAACTTAAAAAAGATAAAGCTTATTACTTGTCAATGGTTAATGATGAGTTATCCGATGAAGACCTTGATACTATTAGGATTGCTAATTTTGAAAAAAAACTCTTTAAGATATCAAAAAGGCAAGATTCTTTAACCAAGATATTAGAAAAGAAATACCCAGAATATCATCAACTAAAATACAAAAACAATGTGATTTCTGTAGAAGAAGTGCAACAACAATTAAGTGATCAAACAACTTTATTAGAGTTTTTTACAACCGATAGCACAATCTATGCTTTTACAATTTCTAAAAATGATATAGCTGTAAAAGAACTAACAGTTTCAAGTCTTACTAAGAAAATAGAGAAATTTAGAAAAGCGATTATCGATAAGAATATCAAGAAATATCAAGAAATAGGCTATCAATTGTATCAGGAACTAATAGCACCTGTAAAAGATAAGATACAAGGGGATGAATTGGTTATAATGCCAGATGAATCATTATGGCATCTTAATTTTGATTTATTGCTTAGTAAAAAAGAAAATATTGGTAACCCAAAAGAATTATCGTATTTACTAAAGGAGTATGCGATTACATATGCCAATTCTGCAACATTATTGTTTTCAGATAGTAAAAGAGAATTTGATATACTTAAAAAAGAAGAATGCCTAGCATTTTCGTTTTCGGATAGTACAAGTATAGCGAATGCGGAAGCAATGAGTTTAGAAAGATTAAGAGCTGCAGGTGATGATCTTCCGGGAACCCGTAAAGAAATTAGTGCTATTGCTGATATTATAGATGGTGTTTATTTTTATGGATCGGAGGCAGTAGAAAGGAATTTCAAGAAACATGTGAATCAATATAATATTTTACACCTTGCATTACATGGAGAGGTAGATAATGAACGTCCTGAGAATTCGAAACTCTTTTTTACAAAAGCTAAAGATACGCTAGAAGATAATTTACTGTATAGCCACGAGTTATTTGCATTGGATATTCCCGCAGAATTAACAGTATTGAGCGCCTGTAATACAGGGACAGGAAAAATTGCAAAAGGAGAAGGGATTATGAGTTTAGGTAATGCTTTCCAATATGCAGGAACCAAAAGTTTATTATTAAGTAGCTGGGAAGTATCAGATCAAACCACTCCAGAGCTGATGAAAAATTTCTATACTAACCTCAAAGATGGGATGACTAAATCAAAGGCATTACAGCAAGCTAAATTGCAATACATACAAAATGCCCATATAAATAGAGTTCATCCGTTTTATTGGGGAGGGTTTTACTTGGTTGGAGATGCAACTCCAATTCAGTTTAGAAATTCAACTCTGATTTATTGGCTGATCGGATGTAGTGTAATAGGAATTATCTTACTAGTTTTGTTTTGGTATAAACGAAGAGTGAATAGTTAAATTAGAAGAGTTAATTTTGTATCAAAGACTACAAAGTAATAATCTAAACATAAAACCAAAAACGTGAAAATTATATCATATAATGTAAATGGAATACGAGCAGCAATAAAAAAAGGATTTATAGAATGGTTGCAACAAACAGATCCTGATGTCATCTGTTTACAGGAAATAAAAGCTACCAAAGAACAATTAGATTTGGAAGTTTTTGCCAAAGCAGGATATTCATATAATTATTGGTATAGTGCCCAGAAAAAAGGATATAGCGGAGTTGCTGTTTTGTCCAAAACAGAGCCTAATCATATAGAATATGGAACTGGAGTCGAGTATATGGATTTTGAAGGTAGAAATCTAAGAGTTGATTTTGATGGAGTTTCTGTAATGAGTTTATATCTGCCAAGTGGAACTAATGTAGATAGAGTAGCACATAAATTAAAATATATGGATGATTTTCAGTCTTATATTAATGAGCTAAAGAGTACACATCCTAATTTGGTAGTTTGTGGAGATTACAATATTTGTCACGAAGCAATTGATATTCATGATCCCGTGCGTAATAAAAATGTTTCAGGGTTTTTACCGGTAGAACGCGAATGGATAGGTAATTTTATAGACAGTGGATTTATTGACTCATTTCGATATTTTAACTCAGAACCTCATAATTATTCTTGGTGGAGTTATAGAGCAAATGCAAGAGCTAATAATAAGGGTTGGCGATTGGATTATGGAATGGTATCAAAACCATTAGAAGATAAATTAAAAAGAGCCGTTATACTATCAGAAGCAAAGCATAGCGACCATTGTCCTATACTGGTAGAGTTAGACCTTTAATACCAATTTGATTATAAAACATCTCAGATAAAACGAAAAATGAACAAGTTTTAACGAGAAGTACTATGGTTAAGTAGGTATAACCCTATTCTTTTTATAAATTATAGGAGTAACGAAAAGAAATTCAAATTATTTAGCAAAGAATATATATGATAAAAAAGATTGTATTACTTGTTTTGGTAGGAGTATTAACTGTTTCTTGTGTGTCTTCTAAAGTACATAAAGAATTAGAAAGTAAATATGCACGACTAAAACGCGAAAACCGAAAACTAAAAGACACGTATAAGGCATTACAGAATTCAAGTGATGCGAATGAACTTGCTGCAAAGCAACTAAATGAAGAGTACAGCAAAGTACGATCAGAAAAAAAGGAATTACAATCCAAGTATGATGCCGCTTTGGCTAGCTATGAAAATCTACAAAACTCGTACGATGCTTTAGAAAAAAATAGCTCTGCAGCTATTGCATCCAATAGTAAGAAAAATAGGGAATTGCTTTCTCAGCTAGAAGAAAAGGAAAAAAGTTTGTTGGCAGAACGTAATCGATTGGATAAATTACAAAAAGATTTGGCCGCCCGTTCACAACGTGTAGATGAATTGGAAGGTTTGATTGCAGCGCAGGATGCTAAGATGCAATCATTAAAAACAGCCATTTCTAATGCGTTGCGTAATTTTGAAGGTAAAGGACTTACGGTAGAAGAACGCAATGGGAAAGTATATATTTCTATGGAAAATAAACTATTGTTTGATTCTGGTAGTTGGGCTGTAGGTGGGCAAGGACGACAAGCTGTAAAGCAATTGGGAACCGTATTAGCCGAAAACAATGATATAGCAGTATTGATAGAAGGGCATACAGATAATGTACCCTATACAGGTAATGGACAGTTAAAAGGAAACTGGGATTTATCAACCAAGCGGGCAACTGCAATTGTAAGTTTACTATTAGAGAATAAAAAGATAGATGCGCAGAATCTTACCGCTGCAGGAAGAGGAGAACATGCTCCTATTGTCTCTAACGAAACATCAGCTGGCAAAGCTAAGAATAGAAGAATAGAAGTGGTTTTGACTCCTAAATTGGATGAAATAACGAAATTATTGAACGATATATAGTAAGAAACTTATAGAATAAAAAAAGAGCTGTTAAGTAACAGCTCTTTTTTTATGTTTTATATTCAGGAATTCTAATTAAATAAATTTTTCAAAATATTCTCTACATCAGCATCTTGATTAACTCTAAGCTCTTCTTTTAGTTTTAGAAGTTTTGATTGAAAACTTTCTATAACACGCTCAGCATTCATTTTATCTAGTTTTATTGATTTTCCGTTAGAAGTCAATAGGTTGTAATAGAAATGCTTTTTTTCTTCAGGTTTAGATTTGTCTTGTTTTCTTTCTACTGAGATAGTACCTTTTCCAGTTATGATAGAGATAACACTTCCCTGTGCTGTAACTTTTTCGGTTTGTTGATTCAAGTCTGTTGCAAGACTGTATACTTGATCAAAAATCTCGGTCATTTTTGCCCAATCTTCCTGAGCTTGCATTGTTGATCCTGCGCCTACCATAAGTAAAAGTAGAAATAATTTTTTCATAATATTTGGGTGTTATAAATTTAGTATCAAAACTACGTATTTGATTTCACGTATTCCAAAACGGAATAAATATAATTTTAGTATTAAAGTTATCTTAAAAACTACTTTAAAATAACCAATTTAATTTGAAGATTCCAAAAAGTGTGCCATGAATTTAGTAAACAAAAATAAAAATCCTTAATTATGCATATAGTAAAAAGCTTAAAAATCAGGAAGGCAGATAACAAGAGGACATTATCAGACGTTTATAACACGCAATTAATTTAAAACTATGAAGCAAATGAAGAGGTTATCCATTTTTGTAATATTATTATTATCTGTAATTAGAGGAGTGAGTCAGGAAAGCGAAGAAGATTACGGGAACGAAGAAGAAATACAAAACGAAGAAGAGGTACAGGAGGATGAGGAAGAAGGAGGAGAAAACAACTACTTCGACATCTATGGATATTTTAATTTTACCAATGATGAGTATGCTAATGCCTTAGATAAGGTAAATGATATGGATCCAGAAGATCAAAATGTACTATATACATTGATAGTAGAGGTTCAACAAAACAAGATATTAAAAGATCGTTTATTCGGCGAGTTGATCACGAAACCCAAAAAAAAGAAACCTTTTAGAGGTAAAGACAGTCCTGGGTTTATTTGTGTACTACATGGCCTTATAGAAAACAACACAGTATATAATAGTATCATTAAAGACGGTGGCTCTGATGGGCAGGCTAGAAATGCTGCAGCCCTTGCTGAAAGGACTGTTCGCAGAAAATGTGGTATTACCAAAAAAGTGAATAAGGAATAATACGATCTATGGATAAGAAATTCGTATAAAGAGTTTGAATTATTTTGCCCTAGATTAAGGCATAAAATTAAAGAATAGCCACTTGTGCTGAGCTACGTCGAAGTATAGCTATTGTTGAATTTTATAACGCAGATATAGTGCAAAAGAAACGAACTATATGCGAAAGTTTTATGTGTAAATTGTATAATATAACTGTTCATCATATTCTAAGTAAAAATGCCTGTCAGAAACCGAGGGAAAGAAGCCAGTGATGATCGATTATTTGGTGATGCCAAAATGCAGCAAAAACTCAGAGAAGCGGCAATAGATATGTGTTATTTGCTTAGCCGAGGATTTGCAGAGAAATCATCATTACAATTGATTGGGAATAGATATCTTCTTAATGTTCGACAACAAAAAGCACTACGGGGAATGAGTGCAAGTGAGCAGCAAATTGAGATACGAAAAAGAAGAGCTCTTAAGTCATTACAATTAAAAGATAAAACAATAGTCATTGATGGGTTTAATCTACTTATTCTTTTGGAAAGTGCACTTTCTGGAGCTTACATTTTCAAAGGGTTAGATAATTATTTTCGTGATGTATCTGGAGTTCATGGAAGTTATAAAAGAGTTCAAAAAACGGAAGAAGCACTTACACTGATAGGAAATGAATTGAAAGCTCTTGGTGTCTCTTCGATAATATGGTATTTTGATGCTCCGGTATCTAATAGTGGCAGATTAAAAACAAAACTGAGAGAAGTAGCCGAAGTACACAACTATATCTGGGAAATAAGCTTAGTAAACAATCCAGATGTTGTATTGGCAGATTCTGAATTTGTTGTAGTAAGTTCTGATGCTTGGATACTAGATAGGGCAAAATACAACTTTAATCTTGTAGAATATCTTATAGAAAAAAATGCATTAAAGGCAGTTATAGTTTCAGCAAAGTAAAACGATAGTTTCCCTCATTGAAATGACCCTTTCCCTCATTAGTGGTTTTATAAACTATAGAATCATTATACTTTTATATCAAATAAAAAGGAAAACAAAATCATAAGGTTGGTTAGTTGAGCGAAACGGGTGTAACAGAGGGGTAGTTATACGATTTACGCATAAAACTTTCGCATATAGTTCGTTTCTTTTGCATTATATCTGCGTTATAAAATTCAACAATAGCTATACTTCGGCGCAGCTCAGCACAAGTGGCTATTCTTTAATTTCATGCCTTAATCTAGCACAAAATAATTCAAACTTTTTATACGAACTTCTTATCCGTAAATCGTATTACATCCGTTTTTTGTGCTTCAAAAAAAACATCTCTTAAATAGACGTATTTTTTTTATGTATTTCTTGGACTAATCTCTTGTAAGAATTACGATTTACAACTACTCTGTTTTCTTGTATTTCCATTAAAGGATTAAAGCTTTCCAGTACTTTTTTAACGATTTTTTCAGTAACCTCTATACGAGAAGCTATTCTTTGTACTGCAAACTGTTTATTTTCTTTATTTAAATCTTTGTAGTAAGTATTTAACATATGGTGCTTTAAAAAATTAGACACTAATATATTAAAATGATGCTTAAAATAAAAACAGCGTGTATATAATAATATATATATTTATATTCATCATGTGATTGGTTTCATTTTATTGGCAAGAAAGTATATTCTAAAATATATAAAAAGAGTTCCTTGTTTACAAGAAACTCTTCGTATTGGTTAAAAAATAAACCTGATGAATATTTACATTTTTAATAGACATAACTATTCACCATCTTGGTTGGCATTTATAATTCAATAACTTTTTGAGGTCATATGTAATTACCAATTTTTTAAACCGAATTGGGGAACGATTTAATTTAGATCACAAAAAATTCAAATTTTAATTGAATATGGTATGAATAAAGAAAAAACTGTTCCAGAAATTTAATAATACAATTTATTAATTTATTTTTCTGAAAATCAGAATCTTGTGATGAATTGTGATGTTAAATAGAAATTTATTGGTGTGGATATTTTTCTTCTATAGTAGATAATTTCCACACTTATTGTCGTTTTGAATAAGAAATAGAAGATATACGTGAGTTAGATTTATTGTGATAATTTTTGGAATAAGTAAAAGAAGAGTTTCTACTTTTGGATTCCATAATCTACTCAAAAAGTGAATTAATTCCGTTTTTTTTAAAACAATATATATGAAATATACAACACTACCTAATACTGATATAAGAGTAAGTAAGATATGTTTAGGCTCTATGACTTGGGGGGAACAAAATACCGAAGCAGAGGGGCATCAACAAATTGAATATGCCATCAGTCAAGGGGTTAATTTTATTGATACAGCAGAGTTATACTCTATTCCTGCTAAAAAAGAGACGCAAGGGAGCACCGAGAGAATTATAGGTACTTGGTTGAAAAAGTCTGGTAAAAGAGATGATGTTGTAATCGCAACTAAGATTGTCGGACCTGCTGATTTTTCTATGCATATAAGAAAAGGAGGTTTTACTAAGCTTGAATTAGAAGATGCTATAAATAAAAGCTTGAAACGTTTACAGACCGATTATATAGACCTATATCAGTTGCATTGGCCAGAACGTCAGACTAATTTTTTTGGAAAATTAGGATACACTCATAATCAAAGTGATTCTTGGAATGATAATTTTAAAGAAATTCTACAATCCTTAGAAGGATTTGTCCAAACAGGGAAGATTCGACAAATTGGGGTTTCTAATGAGACTCCCTATGGAATGATGAGATATGCCGAAGAAGCAAAAAAAGGCGGACAAAAAATGATTACCATTCAGAATCCATATAATTTATTAAACCGAAAGGATGAAGTTGGACTCACAGAGATATTACATCGTGAAAATATTGGACATTTACCATATTCTCCTTTAGGGTTTGGAATGCTTACAGGAAAATACCTTGAAGAAATTCCTAAAAATTCCAGAGTAGGCTTATTTCCAAATTATAATAGGTATATGGGTGAGAATAGTTTTAAAGCGACGAGGTTGTATAATGAGATTGCAAAAAAACATGGTATAAGTCTAACACAATTATCTTTAGCATTTGTAAATCAGCAACCCTTTGTAACAAGTAATATTATTGGAGCAACGACATTAGAGCAGCTTACAGAGAATATCGATAGTATTAATAAGACATTATCTGATGATATCATTAAGGAAATCAATGAAGTCCACCAGCAAATACCTAATCCAGCACCTTAATTCATTAGTTTTATCCGAATAAATATTCAACAACATCTTCGATTTTGGCTACAAATTGAATATTGATTCTTGTGTTTTTTTGTGAAAATTTATTGTATTTAGAAACAAAAATGGTGGAGAAACCTAGTTTCTCCGCCTCTTGTATTCTTTGTTCTATTTTATTTACAGGTCTTATCTCTCCGGCAAGTCCTACCTCTGCTGCAAAGCAATAATCTTTCGGGATAAAAATATCTTCGTTAGAAGATAATATCGCAGCAACTACTGCTAGGTCAATTGCGGGGTCATCAACAGAGATACCACCAGTAATGTTTAGAAAAACATCCTTGGCTCCTAATCTAAAACCTGCACGTTTTTCTAAAACTGCAAGGATCATATTCAATCGTTTTAGGTTATACCCTGTTGCACTACGCTGAGGTGTACCGTATACTGCTGTACTTACTAGAGCTTGTATTTCTATTAATAATGGACGCATACCTTCTACAGTAGCAGATATAGCTGTTCCGCTAAGCTCTTCTTCTTTTTTAGAAATTAGTATTTCACTTGGATTCGTAACTTCTCTAAGTCCATTCCCTAGCATTTCATAAATCCCTAACTCTGCTGTAGATCCGAAACGGTTTTTTAACGCTCTCAAAATTCGATACACATGATTTCTATCTCCTTCGAACTGTAAAACGGTGTCCACCATATGTTCCAGTATTTTAGGACCAGCAATATTGCCGTCTTTGGTAATGTGGCCAATAAGGATTACAGGTGTAGAAGTCTCTTTAGCAAACTTGATTAATTCCGTTGTACACTCCCTAATTTGAGATATACTACCAGCACTACTTTCTATATAATCACTTTGTAGTGTTTGGATCGAATCGATAATTACAATATCGGGTTCTACAGACTCTATTTGTCTAAAGATATTTTGAGTTTTTGTCTCTGTAAGAATAAAGCAATTATCTCTTTTGGTTTGAATGCGTTCCGCACGCATTTTTATTTGTTTTTGACTTTCTTCTCCAGAAACATAGAGGGTTTTATAGGGTAATTTTAGGCTAATTTGCAACAGGAGTGTACTTTTTCCTATACCAGGCTCACCACCTAAAAGTGTCAATGACCCAGGGACTAATCCTCCGCCTAAAACTCTATTTAGTTCTTGGTCATCAGTGTTGTATCTGGCTTCCTGACTGGTGTCAATTTCAGAAACTTTTAATGGTTTTGCAATTCTAGTTTTACTTGAAGGGGCTTTAGGGTCTTTCCAATCGTTTTTTTCTGCTTTTTGTACTACTTCTTCTGCAATAGTATTCCATTCTTTGCAGGAGGTGCATTGTCCTTGCCATTTTGCATATTGTGCACCACAATTCTGACAGAAAAAAACGGTTTTAGTTTTGGCCATATATCAATTAATGGGTAGTAAAAATACTATAATTTATATTGGTTGAAAAAATACTCGAATATTAGAAAAAAAGGAGATCTTTTTAAAAGATCTCCTTAGTAATTTATGAATGTCAGATTGTTGGCTAATACCCAAAATCTTCTTTGATTTTATTCACTTTGTCTAGCATATAATCTTTTGTGAGAAATGCAACTTCGCTTAGTTGAAACCCATTTTCATAAGCTCTCATAGCTTTCTTAGGCTCGCCTAATTGTTCGTATCCTAACGCTAGATAGTAATATCCAAGCATTGTATCCGGATGCTCTTTGATTGCTAATTTCCCAAGAGGTTCTAGTTCTTCCCATTTTTCCAATTTTTCTATGGCTGTAGAAATTGCAATAAAATCGTTAATTCGTATTTGACGTTTTATGCCGTATAATTTTTCTGTCGTATTATAGATATCTACCAAATAATCATATAAAGAGGTCTCTAAGGTTAAAATTTCTTCTTTATATGTTTTCTTGCTTATTGGACGATACATCTTAAAAATCGTTTCTAATGCTCTGGGAATAGCCCTTCCTACAAGAGTGTAGTGAGACGATTCGTCGAAGTTGTCAAAGAAATAATTTAATTCTGGATTTTCGATGATTGCTAATTTTTCATCTAGAGCAATTAAATCTTTTTTAATATTTTCTGCATCATTCGTAGCTGTAGCTAGATAATACCAAGTATCAGATTTTACATCTGTAAGTACATTTTCAATTCGTTCTTTCATAGGCGGCGCTAATTCAGGACTTAGGTTGATGTATGCCTGAAAAATAGGATTATCCTTAAAAAGAAAGTAATTGATGAAATTACCCGTATAATCGTGACCAATAATCATCTTAAGTTCAGCCGTTCTATATGTTTCCTCAATATACGGCATAAGTTCTTGGCCGATAAACTCAAAAAATTCAGAACCTTTGTTATCCGGCAAGTAACTGGCTAAATCGTATCTACAATCTTCTTCTCTGGTTTTTCTTTGGACTATACCTACGACAATAGATTCTGGCATATCCTCCCAATAGGAGAAATAATCAATATTTCCAGCTACTGGTTCGAACAAATGATCTCCATCCAGAACAAGGATAAGAGGATATGTCTTATCTGTGTTTTTGTCATAATTACGAGGTAATTGAACTTTTAACTCTCTATTTTGATCTAGCTTTATGGATCTAAAAGTTTCGTACTTTACTTGAGCATAAGAAGTATAAGTAAAAATACAAGCAAGAATTAGAAATATACTTTTTTTCATAAGTAATAAGATTACGGTTAAGCAAACGGCAATATATAAATTATTTCACACCTTTAAAATTTTATGGGTAACCATAATAAAATGGTAAGCTAAATATTTAGAGATGCTTTTTTATGATTCCTAGGTCTATGTTTTCTTCCCTTTGTTTAAGATTGGTAGGAATAAAAAGGATAACGCTCCAATAACAATATTTATTGCAGTCTGAGAGCTCCATAAAATCCAACCGAAAGCCTCACCATCACTTTTGGCAAAACCAAAAAAAACAAAAACTGCACCAACTACAATTGGGAATGGAAGGATGCCAATACCTCCATTTGTTGTTGACATCGAAAAAGAACCTACTACAAAGGCAACCAAAATGACACCAATTGAAGCGCTTTCTAGATTAGGAACCGCATATTTTATAACATAGAACATAAGAATGTATAGAAACCAAATGAGTATGGTGTGAAAAAGAAAAGCCCATTTTCGCTTCATTGTAATGATGCTCTTCATGCCATCTAGTAAACCCATTCCAAAATCTCTTATTTTTATGATAAATGAATTGGAGGATTTCTTTAATATTTGGAGACCTAGAAACCCTATAAATATTAACAAAAATAAAATCCCTAATGTTAAAAGAGGATTGATATTTTTTTCTTTTAGAAAAGTGAGTAAATATTCCGTTTGTAGGACTCCCGCTATCGAAGTTATTAGGATTAACATAATAAGATCAATTATTCGCTCAGATACGATAGTTCCGAACGCTTTTTCAAAAGGTATTTTTTCATAAGTAGCCATAGAAACTCCTCTAAGAACTTCGCCTGATCTTGGTATGCCGAGATTAGCTAAATAACCAACCATTACCGCCATAAAACTATTATATAATTTAGGCGTGTATCCTAGTGGAGCTAATAAAAATCTCCATCGATAAGCTCGGGAAAGATGTGATAGAATACCCAATATCAAAGATAAGCAGACCCAAAAAGGATTTGCGGTAACGATACTTTTTAATAATTCTTTGCGGTATTCTGGTGTTGCAGAACTAAGAAAGTACCAAATTAAAAATACTCCCAGTAAAAGTGGGAGTATTATTTTTAAGGCCTTTATAAGTTTAGGGTTCACTTTTTTATTTTAGTAAATTGTTTTCTTCATTAGGAAAAAGCAGGGTAGGTTTAAATTTTCTAGCCTCATCAATATCCATCATAGCATAGGTAATAAGAATCAATATATCACCTTTGGCAACTTTTCTTGCAGCAGCTCCATTAAGTGTGATTTCTCCACTGTTTCTTGGACCAGGAATAGCATATGTTTCCAATCGCTCTCCATTGTTATTATTTACGATCTGTACCTTTTCTCCTTCTACGATATTAGCAGCATCCATCAAGTCTTCATCAATAGTAATACTACCAATGTAGTTTAGATCAGCACCGGTTACTTTAACGCGGTGAATTTTTGATTTTACAACGTGTACAAACATGTTACAAAGTTAGTTATTTTTTAATTTAGGGCAATGTTATCTATAAGTCTAACTTCTCCTGCAAAAACCGCAATAAAAGCTCGATATTTAGTGTTCTTTTGCTTTCTTGTTATGGATTTGAGATCCGAAACTTTGGCAATTTCAAAATACTCTAATTTTAAAATATCAGTATTCGTAAACTGATCTTTTACCCATCTATATAGAGTATCTACACTTTTTGTGCCAAAATCATGATTTACCTGAGTTAACACTCTGTAAATAAGAGGAGCTGCTTCTAATTGTTGTTGATTTAGTCTTTTGTTTCTGGAACTTAATGCTAACCCACTTTCTTCTCTGTAAATAGGGCACCCGATAATTTTTACTGACATTTTTTCAATAGAAACAAGCTTTTTTACAATTTGTAATTGCTGAAAATCCTTTTCTCCAAAATAAGCTCTTGTAGGAGACGTAATTGTAAATAAATGCTTAAGAACTGTTCCTACCCCATCAAAATGTCCTGGACGAAATTTTCCTTCCATTTCGAGTTCTAATCCATTAAAGTTATATTTAATTGATTTTGTTTCTCCATCGTATACTTCATCAGAAGATGGAGCAAATATTAGGATTTCTGTAGATATAGATGAAATAAGTTGTACATCCGATTCTAAAGTTCTAGGGTAATTAACAAGATCTTCAGAATTATTAAATTGTGTAGGATTAACAAAAATACTAACGATCACGACGTCATTTTCATCAATAGCTTTTTGTACTAGCCCAAGATGACCTTTGTGCAATGCCCCCATTGTCGGGACAAAACCAATTGATTTATTTTGTTTTCGTATAGCTGCAACATCTTGTTCAATGTCTAGTCTTTTTTCGTATACCCGCATTTATCTATAAGTTAAAGGCGAGCAAAAATAAGATATTACTGGCAGACTACATAAATTTTCGTAATTTTGCAAAAATTTATTCCGAAGGGGACGATTAAAGTATCGATTATATGAAAGATAAGAGGATATTGTATGTATCATCAGAAGTAATACCGTACCTACCAGAGACAGAGATTTCATCTATGTCTTTTGAAGCGCCTAGAATGGTGAATAGTAAAGGTGGGCAAATTAGAATTTTTATGCCGAGATACGGGAATATTAATGAACGTAGGCATCAATTGCACGAAGTGATTCGTTTGTCAGGTATGAATTTGGTAATTAATGATTTAGATATGCCTCTTATAATTAAGGTTGCTTCTATTCCTAAAGAAAGGATGCAGGTCTATTTTATTGATAACGAAGACTATTTTAAGCGTAAGGCTACACTAACTGATGAAGAAGGAAACTTATTTCCGGATAATGATGAAAGAGCAATTTTTTTCGCAAAAGGAGTTATAGAGACTGTGAAAAAATTAAATTGGTCTCCTGATGTAATTCATGTACATGGATGGCTAGCATCTCTTTTACCATTATATCTAAGGAATTATTATGCCAATGAACCATTGTTTAGTCATAGTAAGATCGTAACTTCGGTATATGATCATGGATATTCTGGAACTTTGGATGAGAATATGCTTAAGAAAGTTAAGTTTGATGGAATTGATGAAGCAAAAATAAGCCACCTTTCAGAACCAACGTATAGCAATGTGATGAAGGTTGCTATAGATAATTCTGATGCGATTATTGTTGGTTCAGAAAATATTCCTGAAGAACTTACGGAGCATTTAAAGACTATAGACCAACCAGTATTAGAATATAAAAAACCAAATGAATTTGCTGACGCCTATCAAGATTTCTATCAAACAGAAGTGCTGGTGTAAGCAAAAGAACTATTTATGAAATTGAAAAATATTTTGATTAAAACAATAGCTATAGTAGCTGTTATTTTTAGCATTGGATCTTGTGATGATGATTTTAATTCTGTTGGAACCGAAGTTATAGGAGAGGTTAATTTTGAAGATGATAAGTATACAGCTACTCCAATAGCGTATAGTAAAGTTTTTAAAAAAGTGCAAACCAGTAATTTGCCTAATAATTTATTAGGTATTTATAATGATCCTGTATATGGTATGTCTACGTATAGTTTATTAGCGCAAGTTTTACCAGAGCGATTAGGTACAGGTGTTACTTATGGAGACAATGCAGTATTAGACAGTGTTGTATTAACATTACCTTATTTTAATAGACAAGTTGGTGGTGAAACGAATGATGATAATGAAATTATAAGAGAATACGAGTTGGATTCGGTATATGGGACAACACCTTATACACTGTCGCTGTATCAGTCTAATTATTTTTTAAGAGATTTTGATTCCGATGACCCTACAGAAATACAGATTTATTATTCTAATGATCTTGAAGCTATTGATCATACGTTATTAGAAGCAAAATTACTAAAGAGAATAGATAAGTTTTTACCTTCAGAAAAAGAAGTGCTTACGAGAGTTCCAGATGGAAATGATGAAGATGAATTACTTGATGAAGTAAGATTAAGTCCACGGTTAAGAATGTCAATGATAGCCAAAGCGGGTGAAAAAGAAAATGATCAGGAAATTATAGATCATTTTACCGCACAGTTTTTAGACAAGGAAGGAGATTCTGAGTTTAGCAACCCTAACAACTTCAGGAACTTTTTCAGAGGATTGTATTTTAAAGTGGAATCACATACAGATACTCCCGGAAAAGGAAATTTATTATTCTTTAATCTGGCGGAAGCTAATCTAACATTGCATTATTCGTTTGATAAAGCAAATTCAGACCCTGTAGAAAGAGAAACAGGAAGTTTGGCATTGAATTTTAATAATCATAGAGTAAACGGTGTTAATAATAATTTCAATGCGAATATTATTAATGAGTTGGAAAATCAGGATATAGTAAATGGTGAAGAAAATTTATATTTAAAAGGAGGGCAGGGATCCTATGCTATACTGGACCTGTTTAATAGGTATGTTGAAACAGACGCGAATGGAGATTTTGTTGTCGATGACAATGGGAATCCTATTTTTATTGAGAATCCTGCTGACCCTACTGATGATGATAAAACAGAATTAGATTTTTTAAGAAGCTCGGAGTGGCTAGTAAATAATGCATCACTTAAGTTATATGTAAATCAGGATATCGTTGATGGTGGAGAAGCGGAGCCAGAAAGAATATATATATTTAATGAAGAAACAGGTCAAACACTTTTTGATTATGCACTCGACCCTACTTCTAGTGATGCTTCTCCGGTGCTATCTAGGATAGATCATTTAGGCAGAATTGGAAGAGATTCAGACGAAAATGGAGAGTTTTATAAGCTTAGATTGACTCAGCATATTCTTAATGTAATAAAAGGAGATATTGATAATGTAAAATTAGGAGTTGCTGTTTCTCAAAATGTAAATATTACAGCCGCAGCTAATGGCTTTGTCTCAGAAAATTCAGATGCCGAAGACGAAATAATCCCCTACTCTTCGGTGATTTCTCATGAAGGAACAGTTTTATATGGTAATGGTGCTGATGTTCCGGAAGGAAAAAGATTGAAGTTAGAAATTTTTTACACGAAAACAAGAAATAATTAATCGCTAAAAACTTAATCAATGTGTGGAATAGTAGGGTATATAGGTCATAGGGAGGCTTATCCGATTGTATTAAAAGGATTAAAAAGATTAGAATATAGAGGCTATGATTCTGCAGGGATAGCACTATATGATGGGGATGCTATAAAACTATCTAAGACGAAAGGTAAAGTAGTAGATCTGGAAGAAAGATTGGAAAAAGAAATTTCCACAAAAGGTAATATCGGGATTGGGCATACTAGATGGGCTACTCATGGAATCCCTAATGATGTAAATTCCCATCCTCATTACTCGAACTCAGGAAATTTAGTTATCATTCATAATGGAATAATTGAAAATTATGAATCTTTACGAAAAGAATTATCAAACCGAGGATATACATTTACTTCTGAAACTGATACAGAGGTACTAGTAAACCTAATTGAAGATGTTAAGACCAAAGAAAATGTAAAATTAGGAAAAGCTGTTCAGATAGCTTTAAATCAAACAATTGGGGCGTATGCTATTGCGGTTTTTGATAAAGAAAAACCTAATGAAGTTGTTGTAGCTAGATTAGGAAGTCCTTTGGCTATTGGTGTCGGAGAAGACGAGTTCTTTATTGCATCGGATGCCTCTCCTTTTATTGAATATACAAACAATGCTATTTACCTTGAAGATGGAGAAATGGCAATTGTAAGCAGGAAAAAAGGAGTTAAAGTTAGAAAAATTCAAGATGATAGTCAGGTAGAGCCATATCTTCAAGAGCTACAAATAAATTTGGAGCAAATTGAAAAAGGAGGATATGATCATTTTATGCTAAAAGAAATATATGAACAGCCTAATGCAATAAGTGATACCTATAGAGGTAGAATTAGAGTTGCTGAAGGGATCATAAAAATGGCAGGGATAGATGATAATTTGGCTAAATTATTAAATGCCAAAAGAATCCTCGTAATAGCTTGTGGTACTTCTTGGCATGCAGGATTAGTAGCTGAGTATATTTTTGAAGAATTAGTTCGATTGCCAGTTGAGGTAGAGTATGCATCAGAGTTTAGGTATAGAAACCCGGTAATCAATCAGGATGATGTTGTTATTGCAATATCTCAAAGTGGAGAAACTGCAGATACAATGGCTGCTATTAAGTTGGCAAAAGAAAGAGGGGCTTTTGTTTTTGGTGTATGTAATGTTGTTGGATCATCTATTTCTAGAGAAACACATGCAGGTGCGTATACACATGCAGGTCCAGAAATAGGAGTTGCATCTACTAAAGCATTTACTACTCAGATTACAGTGCTTTCTCTAATAGCATTGAAATTGGCAGAAAGAAAAGGAACAATATCTAAAAGTGATTTTCACTACTACCTACAGGAATTAGAAAGAATCCCTGAAAAAGTAAAACAAGCTTTAGAGTCTAATGAGCACATTAAACTTATTGCAGAGACTTATAAGGATGCAAAGAATTTCTTGTATTTAGGAAGAGGATATAATTTCCCAGTAGCATTAGAAGGAGCTTTAAAACTTAAGGAGATTTCTTATATTCATGCAGAGGGATATCCTGCTGCAGAAATGAAACATGGACCTATTGCATTGATTGATGAGCATATGCCGGTAGTGGTAATTGCTACAAAAAGAGGGCACTATGAAAAAGTAGTGAGTAATATTCAGGAAATAAAATCCAGAAAAGGAAAGATTATTGGGATTGTAACAGAAGGAGATGAGACTGTAAAAGGACTTGCTGATCACGTGATTGAAATACCGGAGACCGAGGAGTTTTTAACGCCACTACTTACTACAATACCATTACAGTTACTGTCATATCATATTGCTGTAATGTTAGGTAAAAATGTAGATCAACCTAGAAATCTGGCAAAGTCTGTAACTGTAGAATAGTACGTAACGAATTTTATTTTTTAAAAAGTTGTCTGAAAGGAATTTTCAGACAACTTTTTTTGTTTAAAAGATATTGTTATGTAATCAAGTCACGTATGTACTAATAGTGACAACCAGGTCAGTAATTTTATTTAAGAATTGGTATAAATTATTAAATAATATTATTTAATATGTTTTCTGTAACATAAAGATGAATCCGTTAAAAGTCAATTACTTCTCTTAATGGTAAAACGAGATTTCAATAAATTTGGGGAATATATAGCGATTTGTTACGGTTTAAAAATATAAAATTTCATTTAGGAATAGATAAAAAAATGTATCTTGTTGTAGTAACTATTAAAATTTTTAGGGGCATGAGAAAAATTACATTAGCAATTCTGCTAATAATGAGCTGTGTTGCTATTGCGCAAACAACAATTGATGGTAAGGTTGTAGATGGTAATGATCAACCGATTCCAGGAGCAAATATTGCTATAAAGGGAACTGCAATAGGCACGGTAACAGATTTTGACGGGCTTTTTTCATTGACAGTAAAAGAAGCACCACCTTTTACTATAATAATTAGTAGTGTTGGTTTTAAATCGTCATTTATAGATATTACTGGAGAAGCAAAGGGTTTGGTGATTGAATTAGAAGAAGGAACAGAATTGGATGAAGTAATTATATCGGCTTCTAGAACACCCGAAAGAATATTTGAATCACCAGTAAGTGTAGAGCGGTATAGTATTAAAGAAATTAAGAATACGCCTTCTGCAGATTTTTATGATGGATTAGAGAATCTAAAAGGAGTGGATATTAATGTAAATAGTTTAACATTTAAATCAATAAATACCAGAGGGTTTGCTGATTTTTCAAATACACGATTTGTGCAGTTAGTAGATGGGATGGATAATACAGCTCCTGCTCTTAATTTTGTTTTAGGAAACTTATTAGGGATGACGGAACTCGATGTAAATAGTGTAGAATTGCTACCAGGAGCATCTTCTGCATTGTACGGTGCAAATGCTTTTAATGGAATATTGTTTATGACAAGTAAAAACCCTTTTGATCATCAAGGAATAAGTGCATATGCAAAAGGAGGTATCACTTCTCAGAAGGCAGCAGGAGATAATGAGTTTTATGATTACGGAATAAGGGTAGCACATGCGTTTTCGGATAAATTTGCTGCAAAAGCAAACTTTTCTTTGTTAAGAGGGACTGATTGGTTTGCAACCAATGAAATTAATTTGGAGAATCCAGATATTGATCGATCAGATCCTAATTACGATGGATTGAATGTGTATGGAGATGAGGTAAGTACTAATATTCGAGGTGTTGGGGTTTTATTGACTCAGACAATTAATCCAGAAACAGGAGAGCCTTTTTTGCCAGTAGGGGCAGAAAATATATTACCCAATGAAAATGTGAGTAGAACAGGATATCTGGAAAGTGACTTAAATGATTATAAAGCCGAAAATGTAAAATTTGATGCAGCGTTACATTATCGTCCTTTTGCTAATGATTTTGAAATTATTTATAACGGAAAAATAGGAAAAGGAACAACTATTTATCAAGGGGCTAATAGGTATTCTATTCGAAACTTTTTCTTACAACAACATAAATTGGAGTTTAAAAATGATAACTTTTTTGTAAGAGGATATATAACGGATGAGAGTGCAGGGGATTCTTATGATACTAGATTTACGGGTATTAATATTAATAGGTCATGGAAAGATGATCAAACGTGGTTTGGGCAATATGCTGGAGAGTTTGTTAGGGCTACATTAGAAGAAGGGGTTTTACCGGAACAAGCACATGTAATGGCTAGAGGTGTTGCAGATACGGGTAGGCTAATTCCTGGAACTACAGCTTTTAATAATGCTTTTAAGAGAGTAACCAGTGATCCGGATTTAAGTACAGGATCACAGTTTAAAGATGCAACACAATTAAGACATGCTGATGTAAATTATAATTTCAGTCATATCACCAAAGATTTTGCAGATATTCAAGTCGGAGGATCTTTTAGAGAGTATAAATTAAATTCTGGAGGTACAATTTTTACAGATATTGATGGTCCTATACGGTATTCTGAGTTTGGGTTGTATACGCAGGTTCAAAAAAAATTAGCGGATGATCGACTAAAATTGACTGGTTCTGTTCGTTATGATAAATCACAGTTGTTTGATGGTAATTTTTCACCAAGACTATCAGTGGGTTATACCCTAGGTACAGAGAGGAATCATAATGTCCGTCTTTCTTTGCAAACGGGTTTTAGAAATCCCACAACACAAGATTTATATATAGGACTGGATGTAGGGCGTGCTATCCTAGTTGGATCAGCGTCTGATAATTTAGACAGGGATATAAGAACATTTAATTTGAGTGGTGATGGTGTTGCTCTTACAGGAAATTCATCAGTTAATATAACTGGTAGAGATGCTTATGAAAATTCTTTTTCTTTAAATTCTGTGTTAAGTGGAAGTCCGATAGAATCTCAAGCAACTATAGTTAAACCAGAAAAAGTAACCGCAGCAGAAATTGGGTACAGAGGTAAGGTTACAGCTTTTATTGTTGATGTCAGTGCCTATTATAATCAATATAAAGATTTTATTTCTACAGAAAATGTGCTGGTTCCGTTATACGGAGAAGTGGGGGATGAGTCTTTGTCTCTTTTAGCTATACAAAATGGAGATACGAAAGTATATCAAGCATATACTAATTCTGCGGTAAATATTAATTCATTAGGTGCTGTTATTGGTGTAAATACAAAAATTTATGGAGGATTTGATGTAGGAGTTAATTATACATACGCAGAACAAGATTTTGACAAAAATAAAGATCCAGATTTCAGAAGTAGTTTCAATACGCCTAAGCATAAAATAAAAGCAACTTTTGGCCATGCTAATTTGTTTAAGAATTTTGGGTTTAATACAAGTTATAGATGGAGTGATGAGTATTTCTGGGAAGCTTCTTTTGGGAATGGAACAGTGCCTTCTTTTTCTGTAATTGATGCACAAATAAACTATAAGATTCCTGTATTAAAAACGGTGTTAAAAGCTGGTGCCACTAATATTGGAGGGGATGAATACTTTACGGCACTCGGAACTGGATTTATAGGATCTCAGTATTATATAGGACTAACAATAAATAATCTATAGGTTAAAGCAATAATAAGAAGAAATTTTAGATATGAATATTCAATATAAATGGCTATTGGTTGTATTAGTTTTCGGGTGTATAGCCTGTGAATCTGATGATGATTCTCCTGTCAAAGAAGAAGTAGAGATTACCGCAGGGACAGCAGATTTCTCAAGATATGTTGCATTAGGGAATTCTCTAACTGCAGGGTTTACTGACGGAGCATTATTTATTGCTGGTCAGGAAAACTCAATGCCTAATATTTTAGCACATCAATTTGCTTTAGCAGGCGGCGGTTCGTTTAGTCAACCCTTAATGAATGATAATATTGGAGGAGCATTATTAGGAGGAAATCCGATTCTAGCCTCTAGGTTCTTTTTTGATGGAGCAGGCCCTGCTCCATTGCCAGCTGTCCCTACTACAGAAATCTCGAATATAGTTGCGGGTCCTTTTAATAATATGGGAATTCCAGGTGCTAAAAGTTTTCATTTATTGGCTAATGGATATGGTAATATTGCAGGCCTTTCAGTGGAGCCAGCACAAGCAAATCCATATTTTGTAAGAATGGCATCTCATGCTAATGCTTCAGTTTTAGAAGACGCAATGGATCAAAATCCTACATTTTTCTCATTATGGATTGGTAATAATGATGTTTTAGGATATGCTACTTCCGGAGGTGATGGTAGTGATCCAATTACAGATGTAGGAATGTTTGGTCAGGCATATAATGGATTAATTGCCACCTTAACTTCAGGTGGAGCAAAAGGAGTAATAGCAAATATTCCGGATGTAACTTCAATACCTCATTTTACAACTGTTCCGCATAATCCTGTTCCGTTAGATGTGGATACTGCGGCCTTTTTAAACAGTGCTAATGCTTATGGTGCCTATAATGGTGGATTAGATGCAACATTAGCTTTTTTGACTGCAAATCCAGCGACTTTAGGAGCTCTTTTTCCACCCACAGCAAATATGACTTCATTAGAATTAGTTACTGCAGAAATAGCGAGAAGAAAAATAACTTTTAGTGTGGGAGAAGCAAATGCTGTGGTAATTATAGATGAAGACTTGACGGATTTAACAGGTATAAACCCAGCTTTAGTAAGTATGAGACAGGCCACAGAAGATGATTTATTAGTGTTGCCTGCATCTTCTTTTATTGGGACAGAGGCCATTCCTGGAAATCCGCAAACAATAAATGGTGTGGCTATTCCTCTAGCTGATAAATGGGTGCTAACACCTGAAGAGCAGGAGGAAATTGCTATTGCTACAGCAGAATTTAATGCTATTATAAAAACAGCTCACGAACAAACGGGGTTGGCATTTCTTGATGCAAATACCATATTAAAAGAAGCTGCTGTGGATGGGGTTGCTTTTGATGAGTTTTTATTAAGAGATGATTTAGTGTTTGGAGGAGCTTTCTCTTTAGATGGGATACATCTTACAGCAAGAGGCTATGCTTTTTTAGCGAGTAAAACAATAGAAGTAATTAATACGACGTATGGATCTAATTTGCCAGCTGTAAAAGCTTCGGATTATCCAACATTTTATGCGGCAACACTGCAATAAATTACAAGAGGGTTAATTAGATAAACGTTTATCTGATTAACCCTCTTGTAATTTTAAGTTTGGTTTCTTTTCGACTAACTGAAAGTATAATGTTAGCAAAAAAGATAGAATAAGATATGCTCCTATTATATAGGTAGTGTTTTGAAAAATGGTATCAATTTCGAACCAACCATTGTTATAGTATATAAGATATAATCCTAATCCTAATTTGATACTTTCTGCATATAAAGAAATGATATGGCGATCCATTAATGAGGTGTAGGCGAATATTGAAATCATTAAGAATATACAATAATTAGTTGTTTGAAGAAATTCAAAATCACTGATGCTTATTAATAAATAGTACATAAGAGCTATAGTAATAACTAATTGAAACCACGACCATAGTTTTAATAATAATGAACTTTCGGTTTTATACTTTTCTCTAGTGTAAGGGTTGGTTGTACTGTGAATTGGATATTTTTTTTGTACATCTTCAGGTCTCCATCCTGTAGGCATAAACCATATCCGTATTTTGTCCCGCCAATTTTTTGTTCTCCAGGAATCCTTTGTGATTCCCCAGATATGTATAAAATTAATAAAGAAAGGATTCCATGTGTTTACTGGCTTTTTTACACCATAAACGGCAGGTTTCTCTGTAATTTCTTGTTGGAACGTTCCAAAAAGTTTATCCCAGAAAATAAATATTTCAGAGTAATTCTTATCCAGATATTCGTCATTAATAGCATGATGAACTCTATGATGAGAGGGGGTGACAATAATATGTTCAAAAACTCCCATCTTATCGATTAAACGGGTATGATACCAAAATTGAGCAAAAAAATGGATTGGTGCTAATAGAGCTACAACTTCTGTAGGGACACCAATTAAGGCTATCGGAATGTAAAGAAAAAAGTAGATGGATATGATAGCTGAAACATTTTGACGTAATGCACAAGCCAGATTGAATTCTTCGCTACTATGATGAATGATATGTCTATTCCATAATACATTTACAGTGTGATTAAATCGATGAGACCAGTATCCTGCAAAGTCTAAACCAATAAATGTAAGTACATATACAAGAACGGTAGATTTAATCTCAATGAGAGCAATATGAGTTACCATCCATTCATAACTTATGATTATAATGGTCAGTCCCATTAAACTTTTTAGGGTATTTGTTATGCCGGAACTAATACTAGAAATAGTGTCCATTGCTTCATTAACAGATATTCCTTTCCAACGACTAATTAGATATTCTGTAAGAATAAGAACTATAAATCCCGGAATAGCATAGCTTAGAGCCATTGCATATGTTTCCATTCGGTTAAGGTTTTTAGTAATATAAATTAAAGCTATATGGAAAATACGATTTAATGATTTCAAAATCAAATAAAAGCCTTGTAGAATCGAATCATGTGATAAGGTAAAATGAGCTTGTGTTTTTACATTTAAAAAACAAAATAAAAGACAGTATTTTTTTCATTTTAAAAACCTATATTTGCAGCCTGAAAAAAGGTCGTATTTTAAAGTAGTAGAAAAATGATCTTTTTAAATAGTTAAATACTAAACATTAAATAGTTATATAATGTCTCAAGTTACGGGTAAAGTATCACAAATTGTAGGTCCGGTTATAGACGTAGCATTCGCTGCCGGTACTGAATTACCAAAAATTTACGATTCGTTAGAAATTAATAAAGCAGACGGTAGCAAGCTAGTGTTAGAGATTCAGTCTCACATTGGAGAAGATACTGTACGTACTATCGCAATGGATTCCAGTGATGGATTAAGCAGAGGAATGGAAGCTGTAGGAACAGGAGCTCCGATCCAAATGCCAATAGGAGGAGATGTGTATGGACGTCTATTTAATGTAATAGGTGATGCAATTGATGGTCTTGGAGATCTTCCTAAAGCAGGAGATAATGGTCTTCCGATTCACCGTCAGGCACCAAAATTTGAAGATTTATCAACTTCTACAGAAGTTTTATTTACAGGTATTAAAGTAATAGACCTTATTGAGCCTTATGCAAAAGGAGGTAAGATTGGATTATTCGGAGGTGCAGGAGTAGGTAAAACAGTATTGATCCAAGAGTTGATTAACAATATTGCAAAAGGTCACGGTGGTCTTTCTGTATTCGCAGGAGTAGGAGAAAGAACACGTGAAGGAAATGATCTTCTTCGTGAGATGTTAGAGTCGGGAATTATCAAATATGGTGATGACTTTATGCATTCTATGGAAGAAGGAGGATGGGATTTATCTAAGGTAGATAAAGAAGTAATGAAAGAATCTAAGGCAACTTTCGTATTCGGACAAATGAATGAGCCACCAGGAGCGCGTGCTCGTGTTGCACTTTCTGGTCTTACAATAGCTGAATATTTCCGTGATGGAGCTGGAGATGGGCAAGGAAAAGATGTACTTTTCTTCGTAGATAATATCTTCCGTTTCACACAGGCCGGTTCAGAGGTGTCAGCACTTCTTGGGCGTATGCCATCTGCGGTAGGATATCAGCCAACACTTGCAACAGAGATGGGTGTGATGCAAGAGCGTATTACTTCTACTAAGAAAGGATCTATTACATCTGTACAAGCAGTTTATGTACCTGCGGATGATTTAACGGATCCAGCACCAGCAACAACATTTGCTCACTTAGATGCAACAACGGTATTATCTCGTAAAATTGCAGAGCTTGGTATTTATCCAGCGGTAGATCCGTTAGATTCTACATCAAGAATTCTTACTGCTGATATCTTAGGAGATGAGCACTATAACTGTGCGCAGAGAGTAAAAGAGTTGTTACAACGTTATAAAGAATTACAGGATATCATTGCGATTCTAGGTATGGAAGAATTATCTGAAGAAGATAAATTAGCCGTAGGACGTGCACGTCGTGTACAACGTTTCTTATCTCAGCCATTCCACGTAGCAGAGCAGTTTACAGGTATTCCAGGGTGTTTGGTAGATATCAAAGATACGATCAAGGCATTTACGATGATTATGGATGGTGAATTAGATCACTTACCAGAAGCAGCGTTTAACCTTAAAGGAACAATAGAAGAAGCTATCGAGGCTGGTGAGAAAATGTTAGCTGAAGCATAAATAGTACTGAGAAGTTAGTAATGAGTAATGAGATTGGTTTCTCTTGCTTATTCACTTAATACTCAATACTCAATACTTATAAAAATATGTATTTAGAAATAGTAACTCCAGAAGCAGTATTATTTAGTGGTGATGTAACATCTGTTGCAGTACCGGGTGTGAATGGAGAGTTTCAGATGTTAGATAATCACGCACCTATAGTTTCTTTGCTTGCCAAAGGAAATGTAAAAATATATGGTGATATGAATCTAGAAGAAGAAGTTGCTGAAAAGTTCTCTAATGAGAATGGAGTAACATTACTTCCTATAAATTCTGGAACTATAGAAATGAAAGATAATAAAGTGATTGTATTAGCAGACTAATTCAGTTTCGAAAAAAACTAAAAGCCCAATTTTCATTCATGAAAATTGGGCTTTTTATGTATAAAAATATTGATTTTAATCCCAATCCCAAAATACGATATGCCAATCTATTCCATTAGAATTATATGTTTTTAGTACTTTAAAACCAATAGCAATATGTGCATGTAAAGAACGGAAGTTGCTTGTGGCAATTTCAGTAATAAGAAGTTCGTATTTTTCGTGCAATTCAGTTTTCATTTTCTGGTATAAACCTCTAAAAATACCTAACCCACGATATTTTTTATCAATACAGACCTGACCCATAACAATAAATTTTATGGAATGATATGGAGATTTCTTAATCTCTTCGAACATAGGTTTAAGTATAGGAATATAATTGCTAAAATCAGGAGTCATGCATAATGTATATCCCACCACAGCAATACCATCTTTGGCAATGATATGTGGTTGGTTATCATTCATTTTTTTTAGAACCTCAAAATTGTGTTGTACAGTAACGAAACCTTCTTTCTTCTTTTCTTCTTCAGAAATGGAAGTAGAGAGGTTATTTTGTTGTAATAAAAGGATTTGTTCTAGTTCTGTGTTTGTTGAAGCTGTTGTGTATTTTAAAGATAAAGCCATCTTATGTGCCTATGGTGATTTATGATAAAGATAAAGGTTTGGTAATGTGTGTTCTCTAAAATTTTGTAAAAACTTGATGAAACCTCTTTTTTCAAAATTGTGAATATCTATTCTAAGTATTTGTCGTTATATTTTTTTTAAAATTTATATTTGGCATCCTAAAAAAAATGATATGAGCGCAACTTGGTATGAGTGTAAAGTAAAGTATAGAAAAATTAATGAAACTGGAGTACAAAAGGTGGTGACCGAGCCTTATTTAGTGGATGCTTTATCATATACAGAAGCAGAAACCAGAATCAATGAAGAAATGTCTGCCTACATAAGTGAGGAGTTTAAAATCACAAATATAAAAGTAGCTAACTATGCAGAAATACATCCTGTAGAGAATACAGATCGTTGGTTTAAATCTAAAGTATCTTTGATCGCTTATGATGAAGAAAGCGGTAAGGAAAGAAAAACAAATTTATATTTACTAGTACAGGCAAATGATGTAAAAGAAGCTTTTGATAATACAAATGCTGCGATGAAAGGTACTACAGGAGATTATACAATCCCGGCAATTTCAGAATCTCCTATTATGGATGTATTTCCGTATTTTACAGGGGAAGAAGAGCAATTAGAGCGATTTAAATCATTAAAAGATGACACTTTAGATAAGCAGGAAGCAGTTTCTGTTGGAGCGGTGCTAGAAGAAGTAATGCCAAAAGAAATAATATCTGAAGAGGCATTTTCGGTAGTTGAGGAATTATCCGAAAGTGTAATTTCTGGAGATGATTTCTCTGAAGAAGAATAATCATTGCTCTTTTTTAGAGAAAGATATTTTGTCCTATTGTGTTTTAGATTTTCATAGGTAGCTTATTGGATATCCAATATTACCTAGTAAGTATTGTATATTTTAATGTTGTGTGTGAGTTTAGAAAATCGCAGATTTATAATGGAATAATTTTTGTATTTTTGTACTATAACTACTTCTTTATGAAAAAAGAACAGACATCATTACTTCTTGCTTTGGCAAAAAAGTTAAAAAAAGAAGAAACTTCTAAAGAATCTGCTATGGAATCTTTAAACTTGGCAGGTATTATTACTAAAAATGGAAAATTAACTAAATCTTTTCCTAATTTGGAAAGAGTGCTTTCTTTTGCTGAATAAATAAGTGTATAGTTCAAGATCTAATATTTTAATTGGATTTCATGGTTGCGACGAATCTGCTAGAGACCAACTCCTAACAAAACCTAAAAATATAAAAATTAGCGAAAAACCATTTGATTGGTTAGGTCACGGATTTTATATATGGGAAAATAATTATGATAGAGCTTTAGCGTGGGCAAAAGATAAACAGAAAAGAGGTGCAATTAAGAAAGCATCCGTAATTGGAGTTGTTTTTACATTAGATTACTGTCTTGACTTGATTGATAGTGAATTTATTAAAATGCTTTCGATCTACTATAAGTTAATGGAAAAAGACTTTTCTTCAATTGGGAAAGAATTACCAAAAAACAAAGATGTTAAAGAAGATAAATATAAAAGACTGCTTATAAGGGAGTTAGATTGTGCTGTAATACAATATCTTCACCAAAAAATAAAGGAAGAAATAGAAAGTGACAAAAATACTCCTCTTAAAGAATTTGATTCGGCTAGAGGTGTTTTTACAGAAGGAGGCCCCGCATTTCCAGGTGCTGGAGTTCAGAAAAAAAGTCATATACAAATTTGTATTCGAAATATGGACTGTATCAAAGGTTTCTTTTTACCACGAAAATAATCTACACATATCAATGTATAGTAGAATTTAGAGCTTTTATATTTGATCAAAAAGTCTGTGTTTATTAGCAAATTCACCAGCTATAAAATTTGGTGTTTACGAAAAATGATAAAAGCAAAATATTTATATTTGGCTTATTGCCAACTCGAAACGTATCGATTATCATACGTTTCTTATACTAGAGAATATGGAAGAGTTGCCAAAAAAACTTCAAAAAAAGCTTCAGAAAAGAGAAGAAAAAAATGCCATACGTAGACTTCCAAAAGGAAATACGAGGGTAGATTTCTCGTCTAATGATTATTTGGGTTTTGCTAGATCAGAAAAGATTTTTAACCGAACTGGCGAGATTCTAGAAGAAAAAGAAATCTGCAATAATGGAGCAACAGGCTCCAGGCTACTTTCTGGAAATCATGGATTATATACTGATACCGAAGCCTATTTAGCTAAGTTTCATAATGCCGAATCTGCTTTAATTTTTAATTCGGGTTATGATGCGAATCTGGGATTCTTTTCATCAGTGCCTCAACGTGGAGATGTTATACTATACGATGAATTTATCCATGCATCGATCAGAGATGGTATAGCATTGAGCAATGCAAAATCCTATAAGTTTACCCATAATAGTATATATGATCTTGAGAAAAGACTTCAAAAAATTCGATCTGATGAAAGTTATACAGAGTCTGTAGAAATATATATAGTTACAGAATCTGTGTTTTCTATGGATGGAGATGTTCCCTATTTATCGGGTTTGGTAGATTTTTGTAAAAAAAATAAATATCATTTGGTTGTAGACGAAGCCCATGCAATAGGGGTGTTTGGAGAAAAGGGCTGTGGTTTGGTTCAGGAACAAGGATTCGAAGATGTTATTTTTGCAAGAATTAATACATTCGGAAAAGCGCTAGGTTGTCATGGAGCGGTTATTTTAGGTTCTAAACAATTAAAGCGTTATCTGGTGAATTTTGCAAGAAGCTTTATTTATACCACTGGCTTACCGCCGCATACTTTGGCAACAATTAAAGCAGCATATGCAGAACTCGCAGATACATCTGCAATCAAAAAGCTTCATAATAATATAAGTGTATTTAATACGGTTGTAGAAACTAAAAACTTAACATCTATTTTTATAGATAGTGTATCAGCGGTGCATTGTTGTATCATATCAGGGAATGAGAAAGTAAAAAGGATAGCCTCTTTAATTCAGGAAAAGGGATTTGATGTAAAACCTATTTTATCACCTACAGTTCCCGAAGGAAAAGAACGTTTGCGTTTTTGTTTACATTCTTATAATAACCAAGATGAGATAGAGGATGTTTTGGATGTGTTAGCTACCTTTGTTTCGGATTAAAAAAGGAGATATGTCTGGTGAATTACAAACAGATTTTAAAAATATATTTATTACAGGAATAGGAACCGATGTAGGTAAGACAATTGCTTCTGCTATTGTTGTAGAAGCATTAGAAGCAGATTATTTTAAACCTGTTCAGGCAGGAGATTTAGAATATTCAGATACACATAAAGTCAAGGAATTGGTTTCTAATACCAAATCAAAATTTCATAAAAACAGCTACGCATTGCACACTCCTATGAGCCCTCATGCAGCAGCAGCAATAGATAATATAGAAATAGATTTAAACAAAATCAATTTACCAGTAACTAATAACAATCTAGTAATAGAAGGTGCAGGAGGATTACTAGTCCCTTTAAACGATACTGAAACAATACTAGATTTAATTCAACCAAACTATAAGGTAATTGTAGTTTCCAGACATTATTTAGGAAGTATTAATCATACCTTAATGACCATTCGGATTTTAAAAGAACAAGGGTTTGATATATCGGTTATTTTTAGTGGCGAAGAACATAAGGCCACAGAATCCATTATTCAAGAGATGACAGGAGTTCGTGTAATTGGAAGGATTGACGATGAACCCTATTTCGATACAATGGTAATCAAGGAATACGCTGAATTGTTTAAGGATAAATTAAATGAATTATAAGATGGATAAATTTCATAAAGATATAAGCTGCTATAATACTACAGATGATCCAAATGCGATACGATTAGAAAAAGGACAATCTTGGCATGTTAAGCAATTATCAGAAAAATTGTATACTGATGTTGTAAAGAACAAACCTACTATACTAGATAAGCTCTATAAGTATATAAAAAAGTACCCTAACGAACCTACTTTTAAGAATTATTTGGCATTGGTATATAATATGAGGGGTAATATTGAAAAAGCTTTTGAGGTTAATAAAAGAATAGTAAAAGAGCATCCTGATTATTTATATGGAAAAATAAATCTTGCTAATGAGTATATAAAAAAAGAAAAACCTGAAGATGCTATAGTAGTGCTTGGAGTAAATTTAGACCTCCAAAAACTGTATCCCCACCGAGACCTTTTTCATATAGACGAAGTGATAACCTATTATATTGCTGTAGTTAGGTATTTGTTTAGTGTCGATGAATCAGCAGCAGCAGAAGATCTAATAAGCCAGTTAGAAGCGAATTTTATGAATTATCATAAGTTGGAGGCTTTAAGGAATCTGAGAATGGAATATACTTTTAAAAAGTCGAAGGGAAGATTTGAAGAAGAGGAAAAACTAAGGAGAACAGTAGCGGTATTGGATCGAAGAAGTGATGTGCAAACAGAGTCAGAACCTGAGTTTAATTTCCCAGAGTGGATAGGGAAACTATACACAAGTGATATAGAAATATCAGAAGAGATTATTAGTCAAATATTAGATTTACCTAAAGATAAGTTAGAAGATGATTTGATAAAAGTAGTACAGGATGCTATTTGCAGATTTGATTTTTTTAATGAAATCGAGTTTGAGGATGGCTGGAATGACGATTGGGCTAGTTTCTGTACGCATTCCTTATTTCTTTTAGCCGAAATAGGGTCAGAAAATTCATTAACCGTATTGTTAGAAATATTACGACAAGATGATGATTTTACATCTTTTTGGTTTGGGGATACCTTTGTAGAAGTGATTTCTCCTGTACTTTATAAAGTAGGGAAAGATAACCTATCAGAGTTACTAAGCTTTGCAAAAGAGCCTAATATATCGTGTTTTAATAAATCAATAATCACTCATATACTTGTACAGATTGATTTGCACGAATCACATCGTCACCAAGAGATTATTCTTTGGTTCAAAGAGTTATTTGATTTCCTAATGAAGAATAATGAGGATCCAACAATAGGAGATACTGATTTCCTCGGATTATTGATAGCAGATCTAATGCATATAGAATCAATGGAATTATTGCCAGAGATTAAAAAAATGTATGAAATGAAAGCGGTAGGATATTGGGTGTGTGGATCATATGGAGAGGTTGAGAAGAGCATTCTGGAGAGAAAAAGAATAGATCATGAATATAAGGATGATTCTCTAATATGTAATTCTTCTATACTTTTATATCAAAAACATAAAGACAAATGGTATAGGGAAGAAGACAGTCAATTCTATGATGAAGATGATAGCTTAGATGAAGATTATGTTGGCCAACCCATACTCAAAGAGAAAAAAGTGGGACGTAATGACCCTTGTCCATGTGGTAGTGGTAAAAAATACAAGAAGTGCTGCATAAATAATCCAGAATTTAATAGCATACTCAATTAAATGTAGGATCATAAATGAATTTAGGAAAAAGAGATAAAAAACATCTTTGGCATCCACTGACACAACATAAAATTCATCCGGATGCATTGCCCATAGTCAAAGCAGAGGGAGCATTGTTATATGATGATAAAGGGAAAGAATATATAGATGGTATTGCATCCTGGTATACCGCAATGTATGGCCACTGTAATCCGTATATTATAGAAAAGGTAAGTGATCAGATGCGTCAGTTGGATCAAATCGTATTTGCAGGATTTACCCATGAGCCAGCCATCCGTCTTTCTGAAGAATTGATCAGTATATTGCCGGATAATCAAGAAAAAATATTCTTTTCGGATAATGGTTCTACAGCGAATGAGGTGGGGATCAAAATGGCACTACAGTATCATTTTAACAAAGGAGAAAAAAGAAATACAATCATTGCTTTTGAGGATGGTTTTCATGGAGATACATTTGGAGCAATGTCAGCATCTGGATTGTCGGTATATAACGGACCATTCGAAGATTTTTTTATTGATGTACAACGTATTCCAATTCCTAATCCTGAAAATATTGAGCAAGTTTTAGACCAGTTAAGAGGAATAATTGATGCTAATAAGGTATCGGCATTTATATATGAACCTTTGGTACAGGGTGCGAATTGCATGCGTATGTTTGAGGCTCAATACCTCGACCAAATCCTTCGTATTTGCAAAGCAAATAGAATTATTACTATTGCCGATGAGGTGATGACCGGTTTCGGTAAAACCGGCAAAAACTTTGCTTCTGATTATATCGCAACCAAACCGGATATTATTTCCATGTCCAAGGCACTGACAGCAGGTTTTGTTCCTATGGCAGTTACCAGTTGTACACAAGATATATATGATGCATTTCTGGATGATTCTGTAGGGAAAGCTTTTTTTCATGCACATACCTATTCTGCGAATCCTATTGCCTGTTCTGTTGCAATTGCAGGAATCGAATTATTGAAATCAAAAACTATTCAGGATACTATTCATAGAATTATACAATCACATAAAGATTTTGATACCAAAATTAAAGATCACCCTAAGGTAGCAACTACCAGACAGAAAGGAGTGATTTATGCCCTAGACCTGAATATAGAAATGGATCGGTATGGAACAAAGCGATATGAGATTTTTGATCATTTTATGAAAAGGGGTGTATGTCTTCGCCCTTTAGGAAAAACCATTTATATTTTACCTCCATATGTAATAACAAAAGAACAATTGTCTAAAGTATATAATACGATAATTGACCTTTTGGATTCTTTCTAATAAAAATTTTGAAAATTATTTAGAGAATTAGGGTAACATTTTGAGCACTGAAGACATTAACTAAAGATAAAGTGTTTGTAACCTAAAATTAATTACAGAAAATTAAGATGAAAAAACTTTTACTATTAACAGCAACAGCCTCTCTATTAATGACTAGTTGCGATAAAGATTCAGTAACAGATGAATTTAATAATTCTAATGGAGATACTGCAAAAAAGCTTATAGAGAAAATAGCATATGATTCGTTACAATTTGGAGATGAAGACTATGACCTTACAGTGGAGTATGATACGAATAATAGAGTGATCAGTGCATCTAATGGAGAGGAAGAAGGAGTGTTGGTATATGAAAATAACGAATTAACAACCATCACTGGAGGAACCGAACCTTTTAGTATGGATGAGTTGTATAAAGACCCGTATGATGCTTATGAAAGAGGAGAAGTATTAGAATATGATCAAAGTGGTAATCCTATTGTAGTAAGTGTATTACAGGAGGATTATGAATATATTGATGGTCAGTATGTAGAAACTACAGAGGAGTTTATTGCTACAATAACGTATGACGCAACACCAAATCCTTATTTTTATACTTTTCAGGCAGCTGGACTTATTGCTGTAATGGATAAAGTAGAATTAAATTTTAGTATGCTACCACAACCAGCAGAAATTATAAAAGCACGCGCTTTATTTCCTGTAAACAACCCAAAAAATATTGTGTACAGAAATGAAAATAACGAAAAAGTAGGAGAAGTGAAAATGGATTATGTATATGATACTGATAACTATCCTACCAGCGCTACATTTACCGTAGAAACTGAGGATGAACCTATAAAAATTTATACTGCTAAGTATTTTTATAGATAATAGCAGATACTACGTATTTTGTCAAAAAAAGCAGGTGATTCGGATGAATCATCTGCTTTTTTTGAATACTATAGCTTCTATTATTGAGTAATGTTAATATGATTACGAAGAAAAACTAAAAGAGATTTAATACGATTTACGGATAAGAAGTTCGTATAAAAAGTTTGAATTATTTTGTGCTAGATTAAGGCATAAAATTAAAGAATAGCAGTAGCTATTGTTGAATTTTATAACGCCAGATATAGTGCAAAAGAAACGAACTATATGCGAAAGTTTTATGCGTAAATCGTATAAGCCACTCTACGTTGTATTTTTTCAGCAGTGATGGGACCTGACAAAGTCAGTCACTAAGCAATGTGTTTATTTGTTATTAGATACCCGCCAATCTTTAACGGCACTCGAAAGGATTCGATCCTAACCATACTAATTCGAGGATGAGCAGGGTTATCCCAGTATGATTTATAATTCTTGCTTTTCTGTAGTGTCTTCATCCCACAATAAATCTACTTGTTCGTTTGTTTCTGAAATGATTACATACATTTTTGAGTAGATCCATTCCTCGTTTTGTTTGGTGCCAATCACATAAATGCTAGCAGTACCATTAGGTCCTATTATGGGTATGGAAATATCAGCATTGCCCACACCATTCTCATAGGTAAGGCTTCCATTCATGATTCCATTGGTTTCTATGGGTTCTCCTAAAACTTGGATGATATACTCATCTTCCTGTGCTTTAGCCAATCCTTCTTGATATGGCGAAGAATTTGTGAGTACTTTAGATACACCAAAGATAGTAGCCCCTATAAAGAAAGCGAAAATTACTAGTAAGGTAAGGCATCCTCCTACCGGAACTACCCAAGGCCAGTTTTTACTAAACCAACTTTTCTTTTTCTCATTATTTTCCATGTGATATCATATGATCTTAACTCTATTCTATAAGTATGAAAATTAGTAATAGTGTTACAAATAGAACAAAATTGTATGTTAGAGTTGAACAAAATTTATCAAACCCCTACATTTGCCAAAAATTGAGCATTGCAAAATCCTGTATCCATAACCAGCGTTTCATCAATTTCTCCATTAGGAACGACTCCTGAGGAAGTGTGGGATAGTTATAGAGAACCTTTTCATCATATTAGCCTAGAAAACTTTAGAGAAAAAACAGCATTGGCCGCTAAACTTTCTAATAAATCTAGAGTCAAAATTGATAAGTTAAGAAAAGAGAATTCACAGTACGCTTCCTTAGACGATTCTGTGTTGTTTGGAGTTTTTGCAGCAAGAGAAGCGGTCAAATCAGCAAAATGGGAAGATGTACTTAATTTTGGAATTAATATAGGATCTTCTAGAGGTGCAACTGATCTTTTCGAAAAATATCATCAGGAATTCTTGGATACAGGTGTGTCATCTACCTTAAGTTCTCCAACTACTACATTAGGTAATATTTCGTCTTGGATAGCTCAGGATTTAAGGTCTACTGGCCCGGAAATTAGCCATTCTATAACATGTTCTACTGCATTACATGCTGTTCTTAATGGTGTTGCTTGGTTACAATCTGGTCTTAGTAATACATTTATGGTAGGAGGAAGTGAAGCGCCATTAACACCGTTTACAATTGCTCAGATGAAAGCACTAAAGATCTATGTTTCAGAAGAAAGGTACAAAGAATATCCCTGTCAGGCGTTGAATTTAGATAAAACAAGAAACGCTATGTTTCTGGGAGAAGGAGCTGCTATTGCTTGTCTAGAAAATGGAATAAAAGAAAATGCCATAGGACTCATAAGGGGAATTGGTTATGCTACAGAACCACTTACTCATAATATTTCTATATCCAGCGAAGGCGATTGTTTTAAGAAATCGATAAAAATGGCTTTAGGTACAACCGACTTAAAAGAAATAGATGCAATCGTATTACACGCCCCAGGAACTGTAAAAGGAGATCTGGCAGAATATAATGCTATAAAAGAGATTTTTGGAGATCATATGCCGGCGCTTACAACTAATAAGTGGAAAATAGGACATACATTTGGAGCCAGCGGAATTTTAAGTATGGAGCTCGCAATTTTAATGATGAAACATCAAGAGTTTATACCGGTTCCGTATATTGAGTACGAAGTTATTCCAGAAAAAATAGAAAAGGTTATTGTTAATGCAGTAGGTTTTGGAGGGAATGCAGTGAGTATTCTTCTGGAATTACCGCCAAAAAAATAAAGTAATATCATTCGTTGTTTGAATTTACGGTAAGAAAATTCAAAGGATACATAGTATAATAGTAAAACGATTGAATTTGATAAAGCTAATTTGTGTTTTTTGATTTGAAACAATTACTTTTGAAAATTCACATACCGTTAATTTATGAGCGTTATAAGACACGATTGGACATCACAAGAAATTCTGGATATTTATAATAAACCTCTGATGGAGTTGTTGTATGAAGCAGCAACTATACACAGAAAATTTCATGACCCGAATACAGTGCAGGTATCTACCTTATTGTCAATTAAGACAGGAGGCTGTCCTGAGGATTGTGGGTATTGCCCACAGGCAGCTAGGTATCATACAGATATCGAAGGAAATGATTTAATGAGTGTGCAGCAAGTAAAGGCTCAAGCATTAAGAGCCAAAGCTTCTGGAAGCTCTAGGGTATGTATGGGTGCTGCTTGGCGTAATGTAAAAGACGGTCCTGAGTTTGATAATGTATTAGAGATGGTTCGTACTATAAACAAGCTAGAAATGGAAGTTTGTTGTACGTTAGGAATGATTACAGAAAATCAAGCACAGCGACTAGCAGAAGCTGGTTTATACGCCTATAACCATAACCTAGATACTTCAGAAGAGTATTATAAAGAAGTTATTTCTACAAGAGGCTACGAAGACCGCTTAGAGACAATTGATAATGTACGTAAGACCAATGTTACTGTTTGTAGTGGAGGAATTATTGGAATGGGAGAAAAAGAAGAAGATCGTGCAGGAATGTTAGTAGCTTTGGCAAGTCTAAGCCCTCAACCAGAATCTGTTCCGATTAATGCACTTGTAGCTGTAGACGGAACACCGATGGAAGATCAAAAACCTATAGAAATATGGGATATGATCAGAATGGTTGCTACCACCAGAATTGTAATGCCACAAACGCAGGTTAGATTATCAGCCGGAAGAACAGAAATGAGTAGAGAAGGACAGGCAATGTGCTTTTTTGCCGGAGCAAATTCGATTTTTGCTGGAGATAAGTTGCTTACCACTCCTAATCCTGATGTTAGTGAGGATATGGAAATGTTTAAGAAATTAGGATTGAATCCTCAGAAACCATTTGTTAAAAAATCACAACCAGAGACAATAGAAGCCGCAGACTCTAAGTTTGAGCCTAAAGGAGAAAAACCAAAATGGTCAAGACCAGCTCATACTATAGAAAGAAATGAAGAGGCGAAACAAAAAGCGAAAGAAGAATTGACAAAGAACTAATCCTTTTTTGAGTTAAATTTTTTCATGCTTGCCATGATGAGGCAAAATATTTTTTCGGAAGTGTACCTTACGGACTTACTGATTTAGTAGGTGAACGTTTTTTTAATAACAAATTTTTGAAATTATTTCATATCAAGTGAAATTGAATTTAAAAGAAATACCAAGAGTAGAGACGGTAACAGAAGAGGAGTTCCTAAAGAATTATTTGAAACCTCAGAAACCCGTTGTTATTGAAAAATTAATTGAAGATTGGCCAGCATATAAGAAATGGGACTTAGATTATATTAGTAAAGTTTCTGGAGATAAGCAAGTGTCTCTTTTTGATGATCGTCCTATAAATTCTAAGTATAAGTTTAATGAGCCGCATACAAGCATGAAAATGTCGGAATATGTGGATTTATTAAAAAGCAAGCCAACAAATTATCGTATCTTTTTGTATAATTTATTGAAAGAAGTGCCAAGTCTTCTTAATGATTTTACATACCCAAAGGTGGGATTAAGGTTTGTGAAAACAAGACCTTTCTTGTTTTTTGGAGGAGAAGGTTCTCAGGTTTTTATGCATCATGATATTGATTTCGCAAATATTTTTCATTTTCATTTTCATGGAGAAAAACAATGTATTTTATTTCCTCCTTCAGAGACTAAATATTTATATAAATTACCTTGTGCATTAATTTCTCATCAAGAGATTGATTTCTCAAATCCAGATTTTGATAAATGGCCCGCATTACAGAAAGCAAGTGGCTATATTGCGAACCTTAAACATGGAGAAACACTATATATGCCAGAAGGTTATTGGCATCATATGACATATCTTACTCCTGGTTTTTCAATGAGCATACGAGCCGTACCTAAAAAGATAACCCATTTTTTTAGAGCGGTATATAATGTGTTTTTTATGAGATATTTTGATAATTTTATGCGAAAGGTACAAGGATCAAAATGGATGGCTTATAAAAATAGGACTGCTATTAAACGAACTAATAAGAGGAACAATTTTTTTTAATTGTAGATTAGTCAAAATCCTTGAAGCGTATTGATTTATTGCGGTATAAGTTCCTTTGCTTTATCAAAAACTAATTGATTTTCCCAACCGCGATATAACAAGTAATCAATAAGTTTTTTTCTTTTTTTATAGAGGTCAGAAATCAAAATCGTATCAAATTTCTTTTCAGCAAGTTCGTGAAAGACTTCTAAATATTCTGTTTCAGAGATTTCTTTTAGTGCAGTTTTGATATTATATTCAGAGATTTGTCTAAACTTTAACTCTCTTACGATTCGCTGTTTCCCCCATTTTTTAATTCTAAATTTACCCCTTGCAAAACTTTTTGCAAACCTTTCTTCATTTAAGAAATTGTCTTCTATAAGATGTGCAATAATTTTTTCTTTTGCTTCGGGGATCAATTTCATTGTTCCAAGTTTATCCGTTACATCTTTATGACAACGTTCCTGATAAGCGCAATAGTGCTCCATTTTTTTTAACGCTTCTGATACCGTTATGTATTGTTGAGATTTTTGGTACATTGGGGTAATATAGTATATCAAAACTTATTCTAAAAAGAAAAATCGTTCTTCGGCGGATAATAATCTACATTGTTCTGATTTTCCCATAATAAGATAGCGATATCTGGAAATAATAGAATAACAAGAATCTCTAATGAACCCAGGGATTATTATAAGGTAATATAGGTATCTCCACGGAGATTGAAGATGTTGCAAGATTTTTAGCACTGCAGAAGATTTAGTATAATATTTTTTATGCTGAATTAATAATATAGAGCTCATATCTGGTGTAATGGCAAATTGTCTCATCAGTTCTTGCGCTGTTTCGGATTGATACGCAACAAACCTAATATCCTTGTCGGGTTTGTTGCGTAAAATAAATTGAATGGTGTGATTACAAAACCCACAAACACCATCATATATAATAATAGATTTATCTTTCAGATCCAGATTAGAAATATTCATAAATTACGTTTTTTAAGAATAAAATATGGGATTAAAAAAAGAGTTATCGCTACGATAAAAATAAGAATAATATGTTGTAAACGAGAATCTATCCCACCATAATAATCCGTATAAGAAATTAGATTAATATTGAAATATGTGATAAATAGAAAGGCAATTTCGAACAGTTTTGAGGATTTAGTAAGAACACCTAAAAAAGTAGATAATGAGATTATAAAGAATGCCCCAAGAATAATACTAAGAAAAGATTTTAGATCACCAATAATGAGTGTTCTGATTAATAAAGGAGCGGCAAGTGAGATTGCCAAACATATTCCGGCTAGTGCGCGTCCCGTAAATATTCTATCTAAAGGTTTGTAGGATGAATTTGTGAAATAAAAAGTTCTATATTCATTGTCTTTAGTCACTAAATCGGACCATCTCACAACTTGAAAAAACCATAAAATAGGAAGTAAGTATGTATGAGCTATATGAATTGGAGCAAATGTTAGGCTAATCATAAGTCCGATACTTAAAATATTTATCCAACCAGATCCTTTTCGTAGAAGCATCAATAATTCGATTCTTAATATGGGAATGATATTAAATACAGTATCTGTATGCTGTATCCAAGGGGTGAGTTGTAATCTCGCACTTTTAGGAATTGATAAGGTATCTTGTGTACGACTAACAGGTTTTGAATGAGAAATATTAAAACGATGAAAGAAAAAGGCAGCACCAACAATGGATACAATACCTAATAATATCCATAAAAATCTAGATATCAGAAAAGCATTAGAAAAAGAAACCCCATTAAAATCAACATATACAATTTGCTTACCGGTTTTATTTTCTTTTTTGATGAACCCAATTGAAAAATCAGTTCTGGTAGCATTTGTTTTTTCCTGTATTTGATCCTGCATTAAGGTTGTTGTGTAGTCAATTCCAAAAAGTTCGATATTTTTAGTCTTTTCATTTTTAGAAACTACAAAAAGTAGCGAAAAGAAAATAGTTAGAAAAATCAAATGCTGTATGATTCTTTTTTTCTGAAAAAATACTTCGATAAGTACAGCTAATGAAGAAACAAAGAAAATGGCCGGGATTGTTATATTCAGATAGGGGATACCATGTTCTAATATATTTATATTTGATCCGGTACCATAGGTAAATTCTAATAAAATACTCATTATGAATATAACCAGTACAATCGTCAGTAATACCAAAAAATTACTAAATACTTTAGAAAGTAGATATTGATAATTTTTAATTCTGGTAGCACTGATAAGTTGTCCTAATTTTAGATCGATGTCTTTTTTGATTCCTCCTGAGACTAGAAAATAACCGAATAATGAGAGAAATGCACTAGACATAATAGCGGTAACATATCCAATCCAGGAAGAATTATAGTTCCCTACATGATTTCCGAATCGAATAGTTGTATAACCGGCATCTGGAGAAGGTATAAATGCGTATGCTGCATATAAGCTTAGTCCAAGAGTTATTAAGAAAGAATAACTTCTTATATGTTGCAGGTAACTAGCCTTAACAATTTTATATAATAACTGCATGTCTTTGATTTTTATTTAGGTATATGTAAGCGTCTTCTAAAGTGGGTACAACTTTAGTGAATACATCAGAATGGTATTCGTTAATAAATCGCACTCTATAGCCGTTTTCTACTCTAAAGGAGCTGATTACTTTATAATTGCTTTTAAAATCTTTAATTTCATAAGGCGTTACTATAGTTTCATATACTTTATTTTGTGCTTGATTGATAATGTATTCCTGATCTCCCTGAGTAATTAATCTTCCTTTATTCATAATTACTATTTGATCTGCAATCGATTCTATATCAGATACGATGTGAGATGATAAAATGACAATCCTATCATTAGCGAGTTCTGAAATTAAATCTCTGAACCGTAGTCTTTCTTCTGGATCTAATCCAACAGTAGGTTCGTCGAGAATAAGTATTCTGGGGTCGTTAAGAAGTGCTTGAGCGATGCCTATTCTTTGGATCATTCCTCCAGAATAAGTGCTTAAATGATTTTTTGCTACTTCGGTAAGGTTGATTTCTTCGATAAGAGATTTTATTCTCTGTTGTAAATCATTACCTCCAACACCTTTCATCGCTGCCATATACTCTAGAAATTCATAGGCATTAAGATTAGGATATACACCAAATTCTTGTGGGAGATACCCTAGGATATTACGGATATGGTTTGGTTTTTTGATTACATTATTTTGGTTATAAAAAACACTTCCATCTGTTGGTTTATGAATGGTAGCGATAATTTTTAGTAGTGTTGATTTTCCAGCACCATTGGGGCCTAAAAGTCCTAGAATTCCGCTAGAAATTGTTAGTGAAAAATCTTTTAAACCAAACTTGCTTGAGGAGTATCTTTTGGAGATGTTTTTGATTTCTAAAGACATAATAAAAGGTATTAAGGTTTGAAAAAAAGAAGAGTTCCAGAGCTTGTTATGAGAAAAATATGAGTACATATGAAACATCAACAAGCCCTAGTAATACCAGTTGTTGTTTGAATTTACTGGAAAAGAAAATAAAGATTTTTTTGTTTCAATGAATAAGAAAAATTAAGCATAGCTGGGCTACGGTTTATTTTTATTCTGAAATTGAGGCACAAAAAAGAACATTTTATTATGGTAAATTCAAATGACAAATGGTATAAGATCTGTTTTTGGATACGATTCAGTAAGATTAGCTCTTACCTTTTTCAGCCATTCTTTTAAAGTTTTCTTTCTTAACGATTACTTCTTTAAGAGTAACATCATTTTTTTGATTGATCTCATCAGCAATGCTTGCTAGTTGTTCCTTAAATATTTCCTCTTTACTATAAGTAACAGAAGAAGCAGTAATGGACTGAAAAAAACTATTAGATTCTAAAACTAATCCAGGTAATCCATTATAGATATAAGGACCAGCATTTACTGGGATATCAGCAGTAAACCAAACATAAATATCAGGATTACTCTCTAATATTGCTTTTCTGCCTTTGTATCCGTTAATTTCCTTTGTCTCATTTGTTATTTTCCATTGTAGGTTGCCAGAAGCTCCTTTAAATTTAAATTCCTTGCCTAAAAAGTTTTCTTTTCCCATAAGTTCTTCGGTTGTGTCTTTATAGGTATAAGACGCATGTCCCACTGTTCTTACTCCCATAGCTTCAGTAATAGAGTCTAGTACATATAGGGATTCTTTTGTTTTTAGGTTTTGATATAAAGTATGGTATACTTTAGCTTTGGATATTTTGTTTAGTGTCATGGCATACATGTTAGGATCGGTTATTTGTGCCTTAAGAGCGCCTATTATAAAGTCAGAAACATTACTAGTAGTATAAGATACTTTTAGAATATTTTTTTCTTTTTCCTGAGCGTTGGTAGTAAAAGAAATAGTTGTACAAACGATAATAGCGAATACTAATGTTGAAATTTTCATAATGATAAATTTTTAAGGTTTATAATTTATATTTGATACCGAAAATGAGATAATTCAGTGATTGATTATTAATTGTTAAATTGCTGAGACCGTTAGATAAATTAAAGCGAGAATTATAAGCGTCATTATCTACTAATGATAGTAATTCTCCTAAGTGTCTGGACTCTGCGGAAAAGGTTATTTTATCTAGGGTATATGATACTTCTAAATTCAGGTTCTTTCTAGAATATGTTATGTTGTTAATGGTATTGGTGTCATATAGAAATGCCAACTTACCGTTCCATTTTTTGTTTTTAAGTAAAATTGAAAAGGAATTAGAGTTATAAGTGGCATTATAACGTATGTTTTGTACATCATTAGTGATAAAAGAGAATTTTGATGAGATGCTAAAATTTAGTAAGTGATCTGTGATTGTTTCTAATGTAAAGGTTGGAGAGATTTCCGTGTCTTTTAGATCAATCATAGCGCCTTCTATAATAAATGGGTAAAAATCATTTTTATAGGTCGCGCCGATGTCAACCTTAGTTGGATATGTAAGCTGAAATAAGGTTTTGGAATAATTAGCGCTAATACTAAAATCATTAGAAGAACTAGCTTGAAAAATTTCTAGTTCCGAAATACCGCTACTAAGACGTAAAAAATTATTTTTTAGAGCGTTTTTATACTGATTATAAGCGAATGATAAAGAAGCGGATATTCCATCAAAAATATTAGTATAGTCGTAACTGGTAAAAATATGATTGGAAGAACTAAATTGTGATGGGAAATTAATAGAACCAAAAACTACTTGGTTAAAAGGTTGTATGGTATTAATGCCCGATTCTAGATCGTTAAATTGTCTTTTTCTATTGTATTCCAGAGATATTCTATTCAGTTTGTTTTCATAGTCTATAGAAAATTCAATTGGAACAAATGTAGAGCTGTTTTGGTTTCTTAATGAGTTGTTATTTAAGGAAATAGAAAGGTCGTAATCAATTTTTTTGAAAACATCTTTTCCTGAAAATTCGAGATCAATGGTATAACTGTCCATTTCTCTGGCAACGACCTGAGAATTAGTGATACGGTCTTTTATTTTTTCGTCAATTGATTCGTAATCAAATGTTAGTTTTGGAATAAATTCTTCTAGTACCTTATATTTTATATACGAACTACTTTTTATAGTGTTTTTAGTGAATTTATAATCCTGAAAATCCGTAAGCTCATCGTTGTTTATATTATAGTTGTTAAATAGTTTACTGGATTCTTGGTATATATTTAGTCTGGCATCGGTCAATAGGTTTTTTTTCAGTTTACTTGTGATCGATATTTGGTTAAGAAGCGAAGAGGTTTTGTACATGTTTCTTGAAGCAATCTGATTGGTTTCGACAGGCGATCCTTCAGAGAATAGTTGATTCGAAATATTGTTTAGGTTTTCGTTATCAATGGTATTGGTATTAATACTATAGGTTGCAATAGTCTTATCTGTTACTCTATATGCTAATGAACCAGCGCCCAAAAAAGAGACAGCATCTGATTTAGTAGTACTTTTACTATCAATTATAGGGGTTCCATCAAGGGTATGGATTCTATTTATTAAGCTGTTTAGTCGATTTGGAGCTAAATAATATAAAACTGCAGAAGTCTTAAGTTTTTGACCTTGACTACGAATGGTTAGGTTCGTATTGGTAAAGAAATCTTTTTCCAGATTTTCATTTGAGGAAAACAATACATTTAGCGCCCTTATTTGATAGGGAGAAAAAGCTTGATTTTCGCTAAAAATTGAATTTATTTCATTTAGTTTCGTACTATTTTTTCCAATATTATTAGTGTTGTTAGTAAGAAAGGTGTTTATCTTTTCAGAAAATAAAAAACCATTTCCATTAAATTCATATTTATTGGTTATCCCATATTTGGCATTTATAGTGCCATTAAATATATTTTGAGAAGTAATATTGGTGTTGATATTTAGAACAGTTTCCTCAATGTCATCAAAATCAAGTGAAAAATTATCTTTATAATTATTCACTACACTGATACCGTTAATGATTTTGTTTTCTATACTCTCTAAAGCAATGCTGTTTTGATTGATGAAAGACTCTTTTTCGTTAATAAGAATTTTATTGATATTTTTTCCTTTATAAATGATGGTGCCATCATCATTTAATCTAAAACTTGGAATTTTTTTAAGTATATCTTTTAAGGAACTATCATCAAAAAGTTTTAGTTTTTTTAAATCCAGTTTTACTGTATCATTTTCTTTATTAGCAGATAAAATGACAACTTCATTTAGGGTGTTGGTATCTTCTTTTAGTATAAAATCCAGCGTTATAGGTTGATTGTTTGTAGGAACCTTAGATACTACTTTATTTTGTTTCTTATATGCAATATGAGTTACCTCTACTTTATAATTGATATCTAATTTTCCTTCTAAAGTATATTTTCCATTTTGATCAGTAATAGTGTATGTTACCATATCATCGGTTAAATCATATAAAATAATGGTTGCTCCATCTATGAGGTCACCTTCAATATTTTTTACGGAGCCTTCTATCACTTGTTGCGATAACATCAAAAATGGCATTAGTAAGGCAAGTATGATGGAAATATGTTTCATTTTAATAGATGCTTTTTCTTTTCAATGTATTATGAATAACAATGCATTGTTTTAAATAAGATATATAGTTATACTATGTATTAGATTAAATTTTTTTACTTCTTTTTAGTTAATTTCATCAATAATGTGGTTAGAAAATAGAAAAACAAAAGATTGATAAGCATCACCGGAATAAACCAATTCCCTAATACTTCGGTGGTTGGGTTATTGGTGTCTAATATACCTAGAGCAACAAACTTGTTATCAGAAAAGTATAACCCTGTTTTGTCAGGATTTACGATTTTAAAAATGATCAGAATTATAAAAGAAAACAAGCTTAGATATAGAGCTGCAAATATAAAAAAGACACCACCACGTTTGGTGTTTAGAAACATTGCCTGTACGATATGCTTGGGGTTAAAAGTCTTTGTAGCTTGATTTAATTTTTTTTCTGCGATCAGGCTTTTAAGTACAATTTCGGGATCTCCTAATTCCTGAGTAATGTGAAGTAAATCAGCTACTTCATCATCAACTCCTTTTTGTTGTAAAGCTTCATAAATATGGCTGTTAAATTCCATAAGAATATCCTCTTGATCAGTATTCGATAAGACTTTTGTAGTCCTACGAACCCTTCTGATATAGCTATCATAGATTTTCTTAGCGGATTTATTTTTAAATTCAATAGCCTTCATATTGTAATCTTTTCGATAGAGTCTCCTAGGCTTCGCCAGTATACTACCATTTCTTTTAAAGTTACTGTTCCTATATCGGTCAGTTGGTAATATTTTCGGGGAATTCCTGATTCCTGTTCAACCCATTTAGAGGATACTAATCCTTCTTTTTTTAATCTATTCATTAATGGATATAGTGTTCCTTCTGCAATTTCTATAGTCGTATATTTTCTAACTTCTTCTATCAATTCATATCCGTAAAACTCATTATTTTTCAAAACGTTTAGTAATATAAAGGCTAATGTTCCTTTTTTTACCTGTGATTGCCATTTGTTTACAAATTCTGAATTCATACGTCAAATATAAAACAAAATACATAGGTATACAATGTATCTTGTTTGTTTTTTACATTATTTGAATTGAATTAACATTTTTTTCTTATTCAAAAACAATTTAATCGCTTGATATTCAGTTGTGAAGTAATGTCCAAAAGCAACCAAATTCAATAAGATCATGATTAGTCCAAAAGTGTAAAAGTTCATTACTACCATAATTCCTATATGTAAACTGATAATAGTGATGAGGGTTAGTTTTCTTGTTTTCTTAAAATAGATCAGGATCGGGTAAAAAAGTTCGAATATTAATGTTCCCCATCCTAATATTTTCAAGGCCATAGGGTATGAAAGCATTTTGTAAAAATATGCCTGTGATAGGTCGGGAGCGTACGTATTTATTACATACCAAATGGCATTTCCATCAAACCAATCCGTTCCTAGTGCTTTTCCGGCACCGGCAAAGAAATAAACCATACATAGATGGATTTGTATAAACCGGATGGCGTACACAGAAAACAACTCTTTTTTATCTTCATTTTTTTGATTTTCTGCTATCGTAAATAAGATGACCATGAATAATCCAAATGTTATAAAATAATCAGCGCCATACGAGAAAAAATAACTAGAATTTACAAACATCACATGAAGAACCCAGGCTATAATGGAAGATATGAGCGGTTTATATTTCATTATTATAAAGAATAAGGATAAAATATAGATAGCAACAATGAATTGTGTAACTAATCCATTGTCAATGGATGTAAAGTTAAATACAGAAAGTATCCATTCTAATTTTGGAGAATACGGATATAGATATTGAGATACAATGTCTGATGAAATTAAACCATTCTTACTATAGATATCATAAATATCAGGTAGTAAAGAAAGTATATTTAGTAAGCAAAATATGGCAATTGCTTTTATGTATAGATCTAATTTGTTTTTTAATGGGATCTCCCAAAAATTACCGATATTGAAAGTCATGTCTTAATTTTTTTGTACGGTTGATAATAGTATTTCCTTTTCCTTAGTTTGGAAATTTTCGGGATCTATACCGTTTATAGGATCTGTGTGTCTCATCTTTAAGTATACCTTAATAGAATTAACATCACCGTATTTCTCGAATAGTCTTTTACATATAGAGCGGGTTATAGAATCCCTTACCTTCGTTTTGGTTATTTTTTTGAAATAATAAATAGTGGCTGTCAGAACTTTGACCTCTGATTCTAAAGATTTTGTTAATTGTAGTTCTCTTCCATCATCTGATATAAACCTGAGTTTAACGGATCCGGATGAAACATTCGGAGAGAAAAATTCGTATCCACGGTTCGTTCCTGTCATATTAGTATAAAATCCGATAGCACTTTTTAATGGTTCTGCAGGTGGAGATAAAGCAGTTTCATTGATATACCAATTTCCTATGGGATTTAAATTTTTTAATCTGGAACTCTCGAATTCACTAAATGAGAATAGATTTACCGTTATTACTAGCACGATGTGAAACATCAGAAAAAGCAATAGTTTCTTTTTTAGATCCATTGTTATGTTTTTTTGAGTTTTTAAAACGAATAGAAGCTATTTATTAAGATGACTGTTAACCAGAGATAATAATAGTGTGATTTTCTTATCCGAAATTGTTTAGCTGAAGGAGCTAGAAATGCTTAGAGGTTTTGAATGTTATATCCAAGAGGTTGTAGAAATGTTATTCTTTTACTTCTTCTCTTTATGAATAATCAAAAAGAGGATGTTCGTTTTCAATGACATCCTCTTTTAGATGTTTTATAAGCTATTACTAGTTTGCACCACTAGCTCCACCACCACCAAGAACGTAGTCAGAAGATACAAGTACCCACCATTTAGCCACCATTTCTTCAGAGATTTCTTCATTTGCGATAGATATTTCTTCTAAAGCTACAGTTTCATTGTTTTCATTTGCAGTAGTAAGGTTAGAGATAAAGAATACTCCAGCTACAGCTAATCCACAAGTAAGTTTTAATAAATTTTTCATTTTAATAAATTTTGATGTTTGATCCCTACTCTGTTTTATAGGATTTTCAGGAAACTCCTTTTGTTAGAAAGTTAGAAAGAGTGTGTCTAAACTTTCTGATGTTTTACTAATACCATTTCATGTAGGAACTGGTATAAATATTTTTAGTTAGCGCCACCGCTACCACCAAGAACATAATCAGAAGATACAAGTACCCACCATCCTTTTGGACCAAACTCTTCAGATATATCTTCATTAGCAATAGATATTTCTTCTAAAGTTACAGTTTCATTATTTTCGTTTGCAGTAGTAATGTTAGAGATAAAGAATACTCCAGCTACAGCTAATCCACAAGTAAGTTTTAATAAGTTTTTCATTTTAATGAATTTTAATGTTTGTTTCCTTACTCTATTATTTAGGATTTTCAGGTTACTCCTTTTTTAATGTTGCGCAACATCATTTGTATTGTTTGATCGAGGCAAATATATGTGATGGAAAAGCCATAAAACAAGTGAAGGAACTCGTCATTCTACGAAACCAGTGTCGGAATTCTGTGAATTCGTGGTTAATTTAAGTACATTTAATGTGTTTATTTTCAGTTGTTTAGTAATGTTTTTGAAATTATTTGTGTTTAGAATGGAAAAAACTATATTTTTATGTTGTCAGAATAATACCCCAGTATATTTACTTGAAAAATGTATATGTCTAATAAACCTTATATTAGTTTTGCTCAATTCTTTCATAGAATTATGCAGTTACTTTTAGAACTTTATAGGATTGTGATTGTTAAGGGAAATTTTGGGAATATTTCTTTTTTAATTATATCTAAATCTCAATCAAAGAAGAATGATATAATGAGAGTTTACTATCCCTATTGAGTTGCGTGACATAAAATAGGTCATTCGTAATAAAAATAATATTCATCATCAATCATCTCTTAAACCTATGAAAGTTAATCTAAATCTGTATATAGTGGCATTATGCTTTTGTGTAACAATGTCATTTTCGCAAAAAAATCAAAACTTTGAAATACCAGATTCATTACAAAACAAAACATATCAAGAATTATATGACGCTTATTATTTAGTCGTTAGAGATACTGCTAAGTCATTGGTGTACTTAAATACATATCTGCAAAAAGGGAAGGATGAAGAGCAAAATCTGGAGGTTGCAAAAGCTTATAGTTTTTTAGCTTTTTATCAAAAAGAAGAAATACAAAAGCTTAAACTATTAGATACTTCAATATATCTAAGCAAAGCCAGCAAAGATTTTAAATACCCTACGATTGCGTACTCTTTTAAAGGAGGGCATTATTATAAGAAAGGGGCTTATAGAAAAGCAATAGATAATTATTTACTTGCTTTGGAATCTGCATATGAAGTTAATAATAAAGAATACATATATATAACTAAACATAATATAGGAAGACTAAAAGGAAGAACCGGAAATTATAAAGAAGCTCTGTTGTTATTAAAGGAATGTTATGATTATGAGAATTCTAAAACACCTATTGATCCACCTTGGCTTCTAGCCTCATTAGTGTTACTCAGTGAGACATACACTAAAAATAATCAAATAGACTCTTCTAATTATTATATAAACAAAGGAATTGGATTATCTAGAGAAATACAAGATGAAACGTATAATAGATTTGTCTTAAATAAAGGGGTTAATCTATATAATGAAGAGAAATATGAGCAGGCATATGATACGATACACAAATCTTTAAAAGGCTTGTCCAGTCTAGAAGATAAATCATTTTTAATTAATGCCTTTTTTCATATTGGGAAAATAAGACTTACTCAGGGTAACATAGAAGATGCGAATGTCAACTTTAAAAAAGTGGATTCTGTTTATGGTATCATAAACTATCCGACTCCAATTGTAAGAGAAACCTATGAGCATTTTATAAACTATTATAAATCAAATGAAAATGTGGATAGTCAGTTATTCTACATCGAAAAATTATTAAAATTCGACAGTATTGCGAAAATTAATAACAATTATCTAAAAGAGAAAATAGTAAAGGAATATGATACACCGGAGTTACTCAATGAAAAAGAAAAAATCATTAGCTCTTTAGAAACTAAAAATAAAACCTCTTTTATTGTTGTATCCTTATTAGTGGGGATTAGTTCTTTGACAATTGTTTTATTGATTTTTAACTTAAGGAAAAGAAAAAAGTATCAACAAAGGTTTGAAGAATTATTAAGGACCAGATCAGTAAAAAAAGAAGAAGAAATTAGTTCAGAAAAAATTGAGAAAACTAGTACCTCAATCAATATAGCACAAGAAATTATAGATAAGATTCTTAAGTCATTACAAAGTTTTGAAAAAAGAAGAGGTTTCTTAAAGGCTGATATTACCACCAATTCCTTAGCAAAAGAATTCAATACCAACTCTAAGTATTTATCCAAAATAGTAAACTCATACAAACAAAAAAGCTTTAGTAATTATATAAATGACCTGAGAATTGATCATGCAATAGATAGATTAAAAGATGACAGCAAATTTAGAAATTACACAATAAAAGCAATATCTAAAGAGATTGGGTTTAATACTACAGAAGCATTTTCGAAATCTTTTCATAAAAAAACAGGAATATATCCTTCTTATTTTATCAAAAAACTAATGGAAAGAGAAACTGTGTTGTAATTTTTTACTGGCTAATAAATTGTTTATCAGTAATTTGAAAGTCTGTTTTCAGGAATCCAGATAGGCACCCCTGATTTTAGGATCATAAACAGAGTTGATATATCTAGTTTTGAATTGTTCAATCATAAATAATTCAACAAATGAAAAATTCAACAAATCACGGTAAATTAAAATTAGATAAATTACAAGTAGCTAAAATTAAAAACCTAAAATATATCATAGGTGGTGGAGGTACTGGTGAGGATGAAGATTACGATCAGTATAAAAGTGATAGACCAACTTGTCCAGCATATAACGGTTAGTAATACGTAGGATGTTTAAAAGAGTTTTTCTTTTTATATTAATAGTTTCTTGTGGCCCTGAGAGGTATACGCCTCTTGCGCCTTCAAAAATTGAGATAGATAAGTATTATGGAATCGCTATAAAAGATCCTTATAGGAATTTGGAAAATTTAAAGGATGTAGCAGTGATTAAATGGTTAAGAAAGCAAGAGGAGCATAGTAGCGAAATCTTGAGTTTGATTCCTAATCGAGATTACTTATTCGAAAAGCAGAAGAAATATGATGAAAAGGAAAACTCGAATATTTCGAAAACTTTAATAACTGATCTAGGAACATACTTTTATTTAAAGCAGCGGTCAGTTGAGGAGATACCCAAGTTGTACTACAGAAGTTATTTAAACTTAAAAAAAGAAATATGCTTATACGATCCTTTATGGCATAGGTCTAAATCCGGATTTTTACATACCATAACTTATTTTAAACCTAATTGGGATGAAACAAAAGTAGCTATTGGTTTGGCAAAAGAAGGAGAAGAGGTGTCCGAAATAATAATTATTGATATTAAAACCAAAAAGGTATCTTCCGAAATTATTACAAATACGAACCCTGCAAGCTTAGGAGGAATAAGTTGGCTGCCGGATAATTCAGGAATTATTTATCAGCATATTCCTCGTTTAAATATAACAGAAAGGGACTTTATGCTTAATACTAAGTCTGCAGTATACAAGTTGGGAGAAGATTCGAAAAAAATAAATAGTATTTTTTCAAAATCAGATTACCCACAATTAACGATAAAGGAAGAGGACTATCCTATAGTATCTTATAAGTCTAATAAGGATAAGTATGTTTTAGGAATATTAGATGGTGACTCTCGATATAAAGATGTTTATTATGCTAATATCGATGAGGTATATAATGGAAAACCAAAATGGGAACAGTTATTTAGAAAAGAAGATAAGATAAAAGATTTTGTGTTTTATGAAGGAGATATCATATTTCTTAGCGGAAAAAATGCTTCGAACTACAAAATATGCAGGACACCAGTAAGTGCTCCTAATTTTATAAACCCTGAAGTTTTGGTTAAAGAAAAAAAGAACCAGCTTATTTTAGATTTTGAAGTAACTCCAAAGGGAATTTATTTTACAACTTTAAAGAATGGAGTGACATCTAGGTTGTCTCTTTTAGATACTGAGTTAAGGGAAAAGGAGATTACATTACCAAAAGCTTCTGGTGCTAGTTATTTAGAATCTGATGGAAAAAACTTATACGTTTCTGTTAGAGGTTGGACTACACCTTATAGCTTGTATTCATATAATTTGGATAAGAAGACTTTTTCTAAGCCTATTATTTTTTCTGAGAATGTTGATTCTGAGTTTGTAGATTTAGTAGTACAAGAGACAGAAATTGTATCTCATGATGGAGTATTGATCCCAATTTCAATTATACATCAAAGAAATATAAAGAAAAACGGGATTAATAGTACTTTAATCCTTGGTTATGGCGCGTATGGAGCATCTTTTACTCCTTTTTTTTCTATCCCATTGCTTACATGGGTAATGGAAGGAGGGGTGTTAGTGGTGCCTCACGTTAGAGGAGGCGGAGAAAAAGGAGATTTATGGCATAAAGGAGGATATAAAACGTCAAAACCTAATACATGGAAAGATGCTATCTCTTGTGCAGAGTACCTAATAGAAAGAGGATATACATCAAAAAACAAAACAGTGATTTATGGAGTCAGTGCAGGAGGAATTATGGTAGGTAGGGCTATAACCGAAAGACCAGATCTATTTGCTGTTGCCATTGCGGATGTACCTGCTATGAATATGATACGATCAGAAATACAACCTAATGGACCCAATAGTATAAAAGAGTTTGGGTCAACAAAAGATTCTATAGAATTTAGAGCTTTGTTAGAAATGGATTCATATCATAATATAAAAGATAAATCACCATATCCAGCTACTTTTATAACAACCGGAATAAAAGATTCTAAAGTTGTTGCATGGGATCCTGCTAAGTTTGTGGCTAGGTTACAGGCGGCCAATACTTCTGATAAACCAATACTCTTATCAGTGGATTTTAATGCAGGACATGGGGTTAATTATGTAAAAGAAAAATACTATAAAGATATGGCGGATGTATTGTCCTTTGCTTTTTGGCAAACAGGGCATCCGGATTACCAACCTAAAAAAAGCTTTTAGTACGCATTGTAGAGATTAACTCTTTGAAATATTTGCTTCCAAATTCTAAACTATGTCTCCGTTGCAGGTTTAGTATGTGCATGATTAGGTAGTTGTGTAACGTACTTTTTTTCATAAAAAAACCCGGCTTATATAATAAGCCGGGTTTTAAATCCTTTACTGTATCATTTCTCCGTTTTTATCGTGGAAATGATATTCTAGATACGTGTAAGCATCTCTTGGTATAATTTTTACCCATTTTTTATGGTCTATAAACCATTGTGATCGGGCGGATGGAAATCCTTTGGTTAAAAAAGCTGCTATAAAAGGATGTGCGCTTAGCGTTATCTTTTTATGTTCTTTTTTAATTAATTTTTCTAAATCGACCTTTATTTTATCTACTAAAACTATTGGCGCCTCAACTTCGCCGTTTCCTCCGTTAGGGTTTACCTCTCGGGTTTTGATATTCATTTCTGGTCGTACACGCTGTCGCGTGATCTGAATTAAGCCAAACTTACTTGGCGGTAAAATTTTGTGTTTCGCTCTATCATCTTTCATCTCATCCCGTAAGTGGTTGAAGAGTGTTCTTCGGTTATCGGCGTTGTTCATGTCTATAAAATCGACAACGATAATACCTCCCATATCTCTAAGACGTAGTTGGCGGGCAACTTCAGTTGCACTGATTAAATTAACTTCTAGAGCTGTGTCTTCTTGGTTTTTGGCCTTGTTTGATCGGTTTCCACTGTTTACGTCAATGACATGCATTGCTTCAGTGTGCTCAATTACAAGATAGGCACCTTTGCTCATAGATACTGTTTTTCCAAAACTAGTTTTGATTTGTCGCTCGATTCCATGTTTTTCAAAAATCGGAACTTTGGACGTGTGTAACTTCACTATTGATTCTTTTTTTGGTGCAATTTCTTGCAAGTAATCTTTTACTTGGTTGTAGAGATCTTCTTCATCTACAACAATAGAAGTAAAGGTGTCATTGAAAACATCTCGCAATATAGAAGATGCTCTGTTCATTTCGCCTAAAATTTTCGATGGGTGATTTGCCTTGTATAATTTCTTACACATGGATTCCCAACGTTCTATCAAGTTTTGCAAATCTCTGTCTAGTTCTGCTACTTTCTTGCCTTCAGCTACTGTACGAACAATAATCCCGAATCCTTTTGGTTTAATACTTTTTACAAGTCTTTTAAGACGTTCTTTTTCTTCAGAAGATTCTATTTTTTGAGAAATAGATACTCTGTTAGAAAAAGGTACTAAAACAATATATCTTCCGGCTATAGAGAGCTCTGAGCTAATTCTAGGGCCTTTTGTTGATATAGGTTCTTTTACTATTTGTACTAGTAGTGATTGATTTGATTTTAACACATCGGTAATAATACCATGTTTGTCAATATCATCTTCAAAAGAAAAATTCTTAAGAGAATAATCCTTTAGTTTACCTGTGCTTACACGTTTAATGAATTTAAGCAAAGAAGATACTTGAGGGCCAAGGTCATGATAATGCAAAAATGCATCTTTCTCATAGCCAACATTAACAAATGCGGCGTTAAGACCTGGAACAGCTTTACGGATCTTGGCGATAAAAATATCACCAACCGCAAAATTGCTGTCATCTTCTTCCTTATGCAATTCAATTAGTTTTCCATCTTTTAATAAGGCAAAATCAGTAGAGGAACCCGATCTAATGATCAATTCTTTGTTCACTCTGATTAGATTTTTATCCACCTCGAATTATCCGAGACAGATGGATTAAACAATTTTTTCACAGGAATTGTTATAATTCCATTGAAATAAAGCCTTATAAAGGTAGAATTATAAGTTGCTTTATTTCGATTTCAAAGAACATTTTTAAAAGAAAAAAGTAGTTAGAAACTACTTTTTCTTATGACGATTAGCTCTTCTTCTTTTTTTACGCTTGTGCGTAGCTACCTTGTGTCTTTTTCGTTTTTTACCACTTGGCATAGTGTACTTATTTATTTAATTATTAATTTACTTTACCTCTACATTAGTTTTTACACCTTCAACAAAAACTTTCGCCGGCTTAAAGGCTGGAATGTTGTGTGCAGGAATTTTAATTGTAGTATTTTTAGATATATTACGTCCTGTCTTTTCAGCTCTTGTTTTGATGATAAAACTACCAAATCCTCTAAGGTATACATTATCTCCGCTCTCCAAAGAACTTTTTACTTCTTCCATGAATGTTTCAACAGTTGCCTGAACATCTCCTTTTTCAATTCCTAGTTTTTCTGAAATTTTTGCTACAATATCTGCTTTAGTCATTATATTACCTATTTAGGGGTTTTTAAATTTTCAAGGGGGCAAATATAATAATTTAAAAACCAAAATATCAATACTTAAGATGAAATTATCATCTTTTAAACGTTTAATTTTGTAAAACAGACTATTTGCCTATGATTTTTCATAAAAAACTCATTTTGTGGTACTTACAAAACAAAAGAGACATGCCTTGGAGAGAGACAAGGGATCCTTATCGAATTTGGTTAAGCGAAATTATACTTCAACAGACCAGAGTTGCACAGGGATTACCATATTATGTGTCATTTACAGAATCATATCCTACAGTTTTTGAACTAGCAAATGCCAGTGAAGAAGAAGTATTAAAATTATGGCAAGGATTAGGGTATTATTCTAGAGCAAGAAATCTTCATACAACCGCAAAATATATAGCTTATGAGCTTAATGGTATATTCCCTAAAAATTATAAAGATTTACTAAAATTAAAGGGAGTTGGGGATTATACAGCAAGTGCTATTGCCTCTATATGTTATAATGAAGTGGTCCCTGTAGTTGATGGAAACGTATATCGTGTATTATCTCGTTTTTTTAATATAGATACACCTATTAATAGTACAAAAGGAGTAAAAGAATTTAAGGAGCTAGCAATTAAGTTAATAGATTCTGATGAGCCTGCAGAATATAATCAAGCTATTATGGAGTTCGGAGCACTACAATGTAAGCCGCAAACACCAGATTGTACGATATGCCCTTTAAACGATAGTTGTGAAGGGCTAAAAAATGATACGATAGCAGTTTTGCCAGTAAAACTGAAGAAGTTGAAAGTCAAAAAACGTTATTTTAACTACCTCATTTTTCTATATAAAGGGAAACTTACAATTATTAATCAAAGACTGGGTAAAGGTATTTGGCAAAATTTATACGAGTTCCCTTTAGTAGAAAGCGATAGTGAAATCGATGTTTCTGAGATTAAAACAAGTTCAGTTTTTATGGAACTGGTGAGCGATAAAGACTATAAGATGACACTTTATCAAGATTCCTTTATAGTCCATAAGTTATCGCATCAACATTTATATACTAAATTTTATATTATAGAAATGTCTGAGAAGCCTAATTTAGTTCATAAAACAGAGTTTGTAGAAGTTAAAAATATTAACACATATCCTGTACCTATATTATTAGGTAATTTTATAGATCGATTTTTTAAGGTATGATGTTTTTTATTACATTTACTATAAATAATAAATAAGATGTCTGGAACGTTGAATAAGGTAATGCTCATTGGGCATACCGGTGATGAAGTAAAGATGCATTGGTTTGAAGGAGGAAGTTGTTTAGGTAGATTTCCATTGGCAACAAATGACTCTTATCTAAATAAGAGTACAGGAGAGAGAGTAACAACTACTGAGTGGCATAATATAGTAGTTAGAAATAAGGCAGCTGAGATATGCGAGAAATATTTAAAAAAAGGAGATAAAATTTATATCGAAGGTCGTCTGAAAACAAGGAAATGGCAAGATGACCAAGGAAGAGATAGATATAGTACGGAAGTACAATGTATCGATTTTACTTTTTTAACTCCCAAACTGGAGAATCAACAAGAAGGAACTGCCAGTCAGAAAAAAGCTCAGGATACTAATACATCTGTCTCTGACAACCGCTCTATTTCATCCACATCAACAGATATAGAAGAAGATGATCTTCCATTCTGATATGTTTAATTAAATCCCTACAATTTGGACCCTGATCCTGAACCGTTATTGATTTTATTTTTTGCTTTTGATGCAATGCAAACCATCAATTTGTTAGTACTTATTTTACTGCTTGTTTGTTCTGCTCTTATTTCTGGTAGTGAAGTTTCGTTATTTTCTCTAACATCTTCTGATTTAAAACAAGAGGATGAAAAACCTACTGCTAATCAAAAAATAATTAATAAATTACTAAGGAAACCTAAAAAATTATTGGCAACCATTCTTGTGGCTAATAATTTTATAAATATTGCAATTGTACTACTTTTTGACTCTTTAGGAAAGATTTATTTTAAGGGGTTAGATGATATTGTGTTTTTTGAGCAAGAATGGTTAAAACCTAGATTTGTTGTGGAAGTTATAGTAGTTACGTTTTTGATATTATTGTTTGGTGAAATTTTACCAAAAATATATGCAAGCAGAAATAAAGTAAAGTTTGCTAATTTTATGGCACGTCCATTGGGAGTATTAGATTGGATTATTACCCCAATTAGTCTGCCGATGAGAGCAGTAACTGTAGGAATACATAACAGGTTAGGAAAACAAAAATCAAGCATCAGCGTAGATCAATTATCACAGGCTCTGGAATTAACTTCGGATAAAGAAACCACTTCAGAAGAGAAAAAGATATTAGAAGGAATAGTGTCTTTTGGAAATACAGATACCAGGCAAGTGATGAGACCGAGAATCGATATATTTGCATTGAGTGGTGATACTCCCTATGAGACTATTATTCCTGAAATCATAGAAAATGGATATTCCCGTATTCCCGTTTATGAAGATAGTATAGACAAAGTAATAGGTATTCTTTATGTAAAGGATTTATTACCCTATATAAATCATAAAAACTTCAATTGGATTGACTTATTAAGGGAACCATTTTTTGTTCCTGAAAATAAGAAATTGGATGATTTGTTAAACGATTTTAAGAATAAAAAAAATCATTTAGCAATTGTGGTTGATGAGTATGGAGGAACAAGTGGCTTAATTTCATTAGAGGATATTATAGAGGAAATTGTTGGGGATATTAGTGATGAATTCGATGACGAAGATTTAGTATTTTCTAAACTAGATGATCAGAATTATGTTTTCGAAGGAAGAACTTCATTAAAAGATTTTTATAAGGTCTTGAAATTGGGAGATACTGCAATTTTTGAAAATATGAAAGGAGATGCAGAAACGGTTGCTGGTTTCTTATTGGAGATATCCGGGAGTTTTCCTAAACGAGGAGAAATACTAACTTTTAAGCAATATGATTTTAAAATAGAGTCATTAGATAATAAACGTATTAAGAGAATAAAACTGACAATTAATGAAGAGGAGTAGTTTATTTTTTATCGTATTAGGAATTGTATCGATTATGGTTTCCTGTGGAGAAGAGGTTTTACCCAAGCCTAAAGGTTTACTTAGGTTAAACTATCCACCTCCTGTATATGAAGCGTTACAAATAGACTGTTCTTATTCTTTTGAAAAAAGTAAAATAGCCGAACTTCAGCAAGCTAAGTATAAAAGAGCTTGTTGGTATAATGTATATTATCCGGAGTTAAAAGCTACTATATATGTATCTTATTATAAAATAAACAATAACTTGGATTCACTGCTTAGAGATGCGCAAAATCTTACCCAAGAACATTATATTAAAGCAGATGCAATTAAACCCGAATCTTATAGTAATAAAGAGAAGAAGGTTTATGGAGTATTATACAAAGTCTCTGGGAATGCAGCTTCTTCTTCACAGTTTTATGTAACAGATAGTGTACATCATTTTGTATCGGGGTCTGTATATTTTAGGGCTCGACCAAATTATGACTCTATACTTCCTGCCGCACAATATCTGTATAATGATATTAAGCATTTGGTAGAAACTATTGAATGGAAAGAATAACGCTAAATCTGAGTTAATTTTTTTATTCTTTCTGTGCAAACTCTCAAGATTATGATCACTTTTGCACCTTATTATTGTTGATCAAATGAGGTCGACAGGGTAAAAAGAATCTTTATATGGATGGAATAATGATTATTTCAATCATCAAAGATCCCATACTTGTATTAATCTAAGTATGACCTCCAAAACAATAAAAAATAACCGGATGAAGAGTACGAACCTTAAGTGGGTATATTTAGTAGTGTTATCCTTAGTATGGGGTAGTTCTTTTATTTTAATAAAAAAATCATTAGTAGGTCTTACTCCACTGCAATTGGGAGCATTAAGAACGCTTTTTGCTGCCATATTCTTGTTTTTAATCGGTTTGAGAACGATAAAAACGATTAGAAGAAATGAATGGAAATGGATTATTATATCAGGTTTTTTAGGAACTTTTATACCAGCTTTCTTATTTGCCTTTGCAGAAACAGAAATTGATAGTGGAATTGCATCCATATTAAATTCTACCACGCCTTTAATAACATTAATCTTGGGAGCAATTATTTTTTCTATAGGATTTCATAGAAACCAGTTGATTGGTGTTGTTATTGGGTTAATAGGCTGTTTGGGGTTAATTTGGGAAGGAGCTTCAGTGAATCCTGATCAAAATTATTGGTATGCCACTTTGGTATTATGCGCTTCAGTTTGTTACGCAATCAATGTAAACATCATAAAACGATATATGCAGCAGATATCTCCACTAGCAATTGCCAACGGTAATTTTATCGTTTTAGTGATACCATCTCTGATTGTATTATATTTTTCAGATTTTTTTGATACTAAAGTGCTTGAAAATCCGGCAGTACACACAAGTTTAATGTATATATCAATTCTTGCTATTGTAGGGACAGGAATAGCAAAAGTTTTGTTTAATAAGTTAGTGCAAATTAGCACTCCGGTTTTTGCTTCTTCGGTTACCTATACGATACCTGTAGTGGCGCTGATATGGGGATTGTTAGATGGGGAAAAATTTACTTTTTATCAGATAATGGCAACTGGTATTATTATTCTTGGAGTATATTTATCGAATAGAAATAAATAAGGGTTTGCGATTATCGCAAACCCTTATGATACTTTTATCTGTAAAAACCGTTATTTAAAATCCTCGTCAGTAACTCCTTCGTTAATTTTGATTTCGGATACGATAAAATCAAATTTTTGTGGCCCTACGGCTATAGATATGGTATAAGGAAATTGTATTCCCTGTACTTCTTTATAATTACTATAGGTAATTGTGGTTGTTGCTTTTTGTCCTCCTTGCTCCTGAACTAAAACATCTTTTATTTTTAAACCATTTTTAATGTCGAAATAAGTGGTTTTTTTATCACTCATTTTTAGTTTATAAGCTTTTCCTGCGTCATAAGGTTCAATCCCTTCTAAGGTAGCTTCTGTAGCTTTAGTTTCTGGAAAAGGATATATTTCTTTTTTAGCATCAGCAATTTCGTCTGTTGTATATTCCTTTTTTTGACCTTGTACTACTTGATACCCTTTCGTTCCATCAAATACATTCTTACTCACTGAATTACCTCCGAATAGAACATCTGTATACGTTTGGTTTTTAGCAGTAACTTTTGTGATCATATTTAGAGTAGCACCACCCATAGATGCTGCAGCGGTATAAAAAGTAGATTGCACGGCTTCTAATTTATCTTTTCCTCCTAAAACTTTAAAATAATTATCTAATATAGATTGTGCAGTTACACCCTCTGGAATTGTTTCATTATAATTAGGCTTTTCTGTTTTATTACCATACTTATCAAAATACAGAATAGGGATATTTTTTCCTTCGAAGGTTACTTTTTCTAAGTTTTCCAGAACATCACTTCCTTTACCAACTAATACAATTCTTGCCTTATCTATGTTAAAGTATTTATTGGCTACTCTCTTTATATCGGCCTTAGTTACAGCGTTAATTTTTGCAATAAATGTCTCGTAAAAATCTTTAGGAAGCTTTTCTGTTTTAATTTTGATACTTCTATTAGCAATGGTTCTGTCCTTTTCTGAAGCTAGTATAAAATCACCTAGAAATTTGGCTTTTGCGTTTTTAAGAACTTCTGCATCTACCTCTTCTGTTCGTATTCTTTTAATTTCTTTTAAGGTTTCTACCACGGCACTATCAGTAACTATATTTCGTACTTTTGTGGTTACTCTAAAAGTACCCTTGTAGTTTTTATATCTAGCTAGATTAGACCTGGCTCCGTAGGTATACGCGTGCTTTTCTCTTAGGTTCATATTTATATAACTGTTAAAAGCGCCTCCCAATATATAATTGGCAACTAATGCAGCATGGTGATCTTCGTCAGCCATTTTTAGATCAGAGATGTTCATTACTGCCATTTCTGTTTGTACAGCATTTGGCATATCTACAAAGTTGATTTGTCTGTATTGCGCATCTTTTACCTCTGGTAACCCAAAAGAAGGGGCTTTACCTCCTGTCCAAGGAGTAAAGTGTTTTTCTGCAAGTTGTTTTGCCTTATCACTAGTAATGTCTCCGCTAATTACCATATATGCATTACTAGGAACAAAATTAGCTCTGTAGTACGATTCTACCTCAGAAAGTGTAATATTATTTATTGTTTTTTCTGTAGCGTATTCGCCTGCAGGATGATTTTTTCCGAATGCTAATACTGATCTTACTCTGTTTGCCACGGCTTCTGCACTATTTTCTCCTGCTTTTATACTTTCTATAAGTTTCTTTTTCTCTAAATCTAACTCTTCTTGCGTGAAGTTGGGATGTATTGCGGCATCTGCAAAAAGTTCGATAATACGATCTGTATATTTAGATAAAGATTGTGCAAACCCACCACTAACATTAACAGAAAGAAATGCTCCCAGGAAATCAATTTCTTCATTAAATGCATCTTTACTAATGTTTTTGGTTCCTTTACCCATTATTTGAGAAACAATACTTCCTATTCCTGCTTTTTCTCCTTCTGCATTTGGAGGATTGTCTAAGGATAAACTGATAGAAACTCTAGGTAGTTTTTTGTTTTCTACGACAAGAACTGTAAGGCCGTTCCCGAGTTTAAAAGTTGTAGGTTCTCCTAGGCTAATCGTAGGGGTAGGACCGGATGTAGGCATTTTAGATCTATCTATTTGTGCTGTTACACTAATAGCAATCAATAAAAATGCAAATGTGAATATTATATTTTTTTTCATTGTTTTGTTCTTTTTTATTAGTTACTTGATTCTGGGATATAATCAAGGTTAAGGCGCTGATTTTTATTCAGATATTTTTTTGCTACATTCTGTATATCTTCTCGGGTAATTGATCTGTAAATCTCAATTTCTTCATTAATCAAATTGGTATTGCCATATAAGATATTGTATCGCGCTAAAGAATTAGTGATCCCTTCTATGCTTGCATTAGCATTAACGAAATTGTTTTCGAATTGATTCTGAAGCTTTTGGAATTCCCTTTCAGAAATGAACTCATTTTGTAGTTTCTCTATTTCCGTATCCATTTCTTGTTGAAGTTTATCAAGACCAACCTCTCCCAGAGGTAATGCTCCCATGATGTAGGTTCCATAGTCCTCCTGAGAATCCGAAAAAGCAAGTACTTGTAGTGCAATTTTTTTATCTTCTACCATATTCTTATACATTCGCGAACTGTTCCCCCCGGTAAGAATAGTGGAAATGTAATCTAATACATAGGCATCTTTCTCGGTTTGTTTAGGAGTTCTATATACCAAAACCTTAGCGGGTATTTGGATATTGGCATCTTTTTCAGTAACCTTAATTTCGGTAGTTATAGGGTCTTCTTTTATAATAGTTCTGGTAATCTTATCTCCATTATTTTTAATCGTACCAAAATAGTCAGAAATCATTTTCTTAGTCTTTTCTATATTGATGTCACCAGCAACGACTAATGTAGCATTATTAGGATTATAGAATTTTGTATTAAAAGATGTAAATTCTTCGAGTTTTGCAGCATCAAGATCTTCCATACTTCCGATCACAGATTGACCGTATTGATGTTTCTTGAAAATATGTTTATTGATTCCAGTTCTGTAAATAATTTTCCCATAAGGAGCGTTATCAATACGTTGTCTTTTTTCTTCTTTTACTACCTCATTTTGGGTATCAACGCCTATTTTATTGATAACAGGATGTAACATTCGTTCTGATTCCATCCATAATCCTAATTCCAGGTTGTTAGAAGGGAATGTTTCGTAATAATATGTTCGGTCTTGAGTGGTATTCGCATTGTTTCTCCCTCCATGAGCAGATACGATATCGAACCACTTACCTCTTTCTATGTTCTTGGTACCCTCGAATAAAAGGTGTTCGAAGAAGTGAGCAAATCCTGTTCTACCTTTTTCTTCATCTTTGGCGCCTACGTGATACATAACACCTACAGTGACTACGGGAGCTTTGTTTTCTTGATGTAGAATTACATGAAGACCATTGTCTAGGTCATATTCTGTAAACTCTACTTTTTGTGCGCTACTTGATAAGGTTACCATGAGCCCACAGACGATCGTGTAAAATCTATTTTTCATTAGTGATAATTTAGTTTAATAAGTATGTCTGTGTGGTTTGATTTTTGTTACAGGCTATTTCAAAAAATAATAAATTAACACTTCTTTAAGCAGTAAAACCATTGATATTTCATAAATTTCTGTTAATTCCAAAAATGAAGAAGTATATGAAAAAGTCAACAATTCCGGTTAGATATGGTGTCTTGATTGCAATAGGTCTCATTGCGTATTTTCTAATTCTATCTTTGGTTGGGGGACAAACAAATCCAATCTTTAGCCTAGGTAATGGTATTATAGTAGCTTTTGGCTTATATAAAGCGATGAAAAACTATAAAATGGAAAAGGGCGATGCTTTTGAGTATCAAAAGGGATTTATGGCAGGACTATTAACAGGGTTTAATTCGACTTTGATTTTTACAGCATTTTTTGCCGTTTATGTTACTAATATTAATACAGGTTTTCTTCCCGAAATGCTTGCTAATTGGAGTTCTCACTACCATGTAGGTGTTGGTATTGTAGTTTTCGTCGCAGCGATAATGGGGTTTGCAACCACATTCATACTTACATTATCTTTTATGCAACTATTAAAAGATAGTTGGAATACTAAAAGGTCTAATGTGTATACTGTGGAAAGAGAGGTGAAAGCACATTAATGGATTAATTGACTTTGTTTTTTCTATAATAAAAGAATAAATAAAAGGATAATACAGCAACCATAATGGTGAGTAAGGCATATGTCCAGTAGTGTTGATTTGTGGATAAACGAACTGGAGAGGTATCACCCAGTATGTAAAATCCTCCCCAAAAAAATGGATGTGAATATGTTATTTTGGAGTTGTTTAAGTATGTCAGCTTAGCCTGTTGAAGTGCCTTCCCTTTATTCATTCCCTGCTTAAGATTGAAATATAAGTTTTTCATAAGTTTGGGGGTGGTTTGGTCAGACACGTTCCAATAGCTTAATAATAAACTTTTGGTTCCTGCATATTGAAAAGCATTGCCAATACTCATGATTCCTTCACCTTTAGCTATTTTTCCGCTACCAGTATTACAGGCGCTAAGCACGGTTAAATCTGCTGGGATATTCATGGCGAATATTTCGTGATTATATAGCAAGTTATCCTCCAAAGTATCTTTACTTTTGGTAAAGTATAATTTTGAGTTTTCGGGATGTTCATTATCCAATTCACCATGTAATGCTAAATGCAAGATGTTATAGTGACCTGCATTTTTTTTAAAGTTAGATTCAATAGCTTGGTTTCCGTAATAATATTGTCCATCAATAATTTCGGAAATTGCTTTGATTTCTTTTCGTGTACCTGGAAGATCATCAGTGGTATTTCGTAATGTAGCAAGACTCACATTGGAAGAGTTGATAGTTTGTAAGCTATCAGAAAATGAAAAAGCCAGACATTGTTGCAATTTTTTAGGAATATGCCTTTTTGGAGTGTTAAATAACACATTGGCAGAATTGGCATATGTTATTGCATAATCACGTAACAAGTATGGGAATTTTTTTGGATCATTAGAAGTAATGTCTTGAGTAAGAAGTAGGTCGAAGTTAAGATGCCATAATGAACCATCAGGGACAATGATAAGTTCATCCCCCTGAATTTTATCGATTACGGGAGCTATAATAGTTTTATATAATTCGTGCCCTATTTCTTTATATTGATGGATATTTTTAGATACGATTGTTTTACGAAATTGTTTAATGCTTGATTGGAGTTTATGTGTTGGGATTTTAGTGATATGAAGATCATTTTTAGTAACAGTAAAAGCATATATAGTACTATCGGCAGCAAAGAATTCTAATAATGAGGTGTTTTTGGATAGTTGCTGTTGGATTTCAGTTACTGATAAAAATGAATGATTATATTTTAGATTGTAATATTTTGGATATTTTTCCTCTAGTATTTGTTGTAATGAATCCTGAACTCTTCTTAAAGAAAATAATTTGTTCTCATATGAGGTTACTTTTACAGAGTCTATTTTTTGATTAGACAATTCTTCAGTCATTAGAGAAGTATTATATGCAAAATCTATTTTTAAACTATTTTCTAACTCAATTATTTCCGAAGGTAATCCTGCAAAATTTATAGCTTTTTCTGTGTTTAATAACTCATAAAGCGTATTAGCTTTACTTTTTTCGCTATAGTAAATAGTTTGAATAAGGTTTTTTTGATTGTTTTTATTTTTTTGGTGCAGATAAAAATTTGTTTGTATTGCATCAGAATATATTTTTTTTACAGTTTTTGCAAAGGCAATTTTTTCCTCATAACTTTTCTTAGTTTGTCTTATGGAATATATCAAAGTATCTAATCGATTGTAGAAATTTATACTTTTACGAATATTCTCTTCTTTGAAATCTTTTACGTATTTTTTTCTATATAAATTGGCTTGAATTCCTAATGTGGTTATAGCCACATCATCATTTAAAAAGCTATTAATATTGGTAACTTTTTGTTTTGATTTATTATTCGATTCCAATGCCTTTTTTGAAAAGAGTAATGCATTTTCTATACTATCCATGCTTTCTTGAGCTAAAGCCATAATGTTATATGAATCCGATAAATCAGGATGAAAATTTCCCAAAGTTTTAGTTCTTATTTCTATGGCTTTTTGTGAATAATTTATTGCTAAATCAAAAATCCCCTTGTTTAAATAGCAATTAGCAAGGTTGTTGTATAGAAGGCCAACTTCTGGATGATCTTGGCCATAATTTAGTATATGCAGATCTAGAGCTTTTTGGAAATATGGCAATGCCTTTTCTAAATCACCCTTTGCAAAATACACTTCGGAAATACTTCCGCTACTTCTTGCAATTAATGGATGATCTTTCTTAAATATTTTTTTAAAAATGGCTACTCCTTTTTTATGATTTTCAAGTGCTTTTTCATATTCATTTCTCTTTTTATAAATACTCCCTAAAGTCATATAAGAGTATGCCATTGTAAAATGAGGAGTTTTATAAAAACTCTCTTTAATTTTTATTGCTTTTTTCTGATATTCTAATGCTTTAACCAAGTTGCCAATGAACATGTAACAGTTAGAAATATTACCATATAGCGTTCCAGTAAATCCATCATTTTTATCAAAGTTGGTTATTTGGATTTCAAGTGCTTTTTCATAATGTTTTAATGCTTCTTTGGTTTCTCCTAAAGCGGTTAAAGCGCCAGCAATATTATTATAGTTCATTACATTATTTGCGTGATCGTCACTAGAAATTTTAGTTTGAAAATTTAAGGCCTTTTTAAAATAATTAAGAGCAGTATTATATTCAGTTTTATAAAGATATATAACTCCGATCTTATTGTAATATAAGCTTGAATTATCAAACTTTTTTTGCTCTTGTTTGGTGGAACTACCTAATGCTTTTTTATAATATTCTAATGCTTTATCATAATCTGCTAAACTAGAATATGTCCTACCTAAATTATAATATGAATTTGCTATTTGGTTTATTTTTTTAGGGATATGCTTTAATCTTTTTTCTAAAACTTCCTCAAATTTTTTTATAGCCTTAGAATGTTCTTTTTTATTTAAAAAATACCATCCAATGTTTTCTGTAGTTTTAATTTTTTCTGAAATACTTATATCGCTGTTATGCTTATATAGTTTAGATGATTTCTTGATATAGTAAAAAGAGCTGTCTAAAAATGTTCTCTCACGAAAACATGAAGCAATCTTATTATAGCAATACGCTATTTTATTTAAGTTATTTTGTTTTACATATATGTCAGAAGCTTTTTTGAAATAAACTATTGCGCTATCAATTTTTCTTAAATTCGAAAAGCCCTCTGCTTTTTCAGAATATGCCAGAGCATTTTTAGAACTATTTGAAATTTGTGAATTAATTTGAGTATTAAAAAAGAATAATAGAACAAGGGTTTTTATAACAAAGAAAAAGTTCATACGTTAGCTAAATTTATTCATAAAGAAGGTGACAAATAAATAGAAAATGGAAATGTTAGGCGCCCTTTTTGTTTTGATTTAACCATTATATAACAATAAATTTACTTATGAAAGATGTGTTATGAGTGATAGGGAAATTTTGCAAGGAATAGCAGAAAATAATAGAGAAATAATTAAAACATTTTATAGAGATAATTTACGATATATACGAAAGTATATTATACAGAATTCAGGAACGAAAGAAGATGTAGAAGATGTGTTTCAGGATGCCATGATAGTTTTATTCCAAAAATTGAAATCAGATTCAGTAATACTAAATGCAGGGTTAAACACCTATTTTTTTGGAATCTGCAAGAATATATGGATGAAAAGGTTGAGAAGGAAAAACAAAGTATTAGTTCATGGCGGTTCATTTGAAAATGAAAAACAACTTTCTGAAACGATCATTGATGATATGGATCAGAAGGAACGGAAGAATTTATATCGGAATTATTTTTTACGATTGTCAGAAAGCTGTCAAGAATTATTGACTATGGTTTTTAAAGGTAAAAGTATGCGAGAAATTGGGGAGTTAACAGGATATACAGAACAATACGCACGTAAGAAAAAGTTTGAATGTAAAAAAAACTTATTGGAGTGTATAGAAAAAGACCCTTTATACGATGAACTAAAATTTACGGATGCTAAAGAAACGGTACTATGAAAAGGACAGAAGATTTATTTGATTGTATAGACAGGTATTTGGCAAATACACTTACCTCAAAAGAACAGTCTGACTTCGAAAAAGAATTGGTTAAGAATCAACATTTACGACTAGAAGTAGAAAAACATAAAGCACTTAAAAATGCATTGATTGATGATGAGATACTAAACTTTAAAAAAGATTTAAAGGAAATCCATCAAGAAGTTGAGTTAGAAGAAAAAAGAGAGTTTCGTAGTACTCTTTTTAGATATACTGGTATTGCTGCCGTGTTTGTCATTTTAATCGGTATTGCGGCGGTTTTATATTTAGAGAACAGAATATATCCTAGCGATACCTTAGAAGGGTTGTATGCTGCTTATTATACTCCTTTTCCGTCAGTAAGTAATGTTCGAATAGGAATAGCTGATTCGCAGAAGAATATAGAAGAGAAATATGTCACAGACGCTTATGATGAGGTGATCCGAATATATGAGTCATTAGAAGATAAAGGGATGACTGATGAAATACTGTTATATATTGGGAATAGTTATCTTGCTAAGAATGATGTTCCAAATGCAGTTTCTATTTTTAAAAAAGTAAAACGATCTGATGGATATTATGAAGATGCACTTTGGTATCTGGCTCTGGCTTATCTAAAAACAGAAGATATATCAAATGCACTTGCGATACTGAACAAGGTTATAGATTATAATGGGAAGTATTTAGAAAAAGCAAAAATGCTCAAAGAAAATATACGAGTGTTGGAGATAGAATAGAACTACCTCGTGATTTTTTACAGTTCCACTCGGTTACACTATAAAAACACTCGATAGGGTGCTAGGTTGGTTTATAGAAGTTACTATGTTAGGTCGAGTGTTTCTCGGAATGTAAATGGAGGAAAATGTATCGAGATCTAATAAGAATAGTTATTATAAAAATACTCTATGACGATGATTGATGTATTCCTTGTAAAAAAAGGAAACTGAGAATATACATTCCCAGTTTCCAGATCATATGCTTAAGTTATAATACTCGAAAAATCGTATGACTATTTAACTATTTTATAAGTACGATCCCCATTTTGGATAATATAAAACCCTTTTGGGAGGCTTTTAATAAGATCATTTTCTTCTTCTTTAGTAGTCATAGTTTTTTTAGCTATTTGGATGCCTTGAACATTATATACTTTTATGGTATATAGTGAATTGTTAAGTAATTCATTAGATTTAAAAGCATTGAATAGAGTTCTACCACCTCCTCTTCTACTAGGAGGATCACCGGCTCTTACCTGAAATGGTAATGTTATATCGGAACTATACTCTGAATTACCAGCTAATGTCTTTTCGACTCTTACTTGTAAAGTATAGTTACCCGCAGGTAAATCTCCATTGAAATATGCAGCGCTGTCATTGAAGAAAAAAGAAATAAATGGTCGTGATTGCCCAGGGTTGAGGGGAGACAATTTAAAGACATTGTTTTTTGGTTTATAGAAAGCAACATTGGGGTCATCGTTTGCCCATAAATATACATGAATATAAACCGTTTCTGAAGTGGCTTCTCCTTGATTCTTTAAAGAAACTTTGAAATCCATTCCATTACTAAAAACACTTTTATAGATGTAGTGCCCTCCAACTACACAACCTGTTCCAGGAGCATAGCAATCACTTCTAAAATCAGATTTATTAAGTCCTTCGAATTGTAGATCTGGAGTGCCAGCAACTGGACACCCATTATTGGAAGCAGGTCCAGCTTCATTAGGGCAGTCATCTTGATAATTATCTACCCCATCGTTATCAAAATCCCTATTATCTGTATTGTCACAAGCATTTCCGATACCGTCGTTGTCAAGATCAGCTTGATTTGGGTTATGATTATTGGGACAATTGTCTTGAGAATTCTCAATTCCATCATGGTCATTGTCACAGAAAGCATCAAATGGTGTTCCTATGACATTTCCTGGAATTAGATAATCTCCATCACCGCTACTTTGCGAAGCAAGAAGGACTTTATAATAGTTGAAGCCTTCTCCAAAATTCATTCTATATACCTTTCCCTTTATAAGAGGGTTGGCTATTGTAATATTTAGTTTAGTGTTACTGCTATTAGGAGTTGTACCACTACAGATACTATAGTTTGTAGCGCTAGAAGTAGCACCAACATAGATAACTTTATGATATTTTTTAGAGCCAATTACTGGGCAACCTCTATTAGAAAGAGTACCTCCTTCATAACGGCATAAATCTCTGAAGTTTTGAACTCCATCATTATCGTCATCACCATTACAGTTAGGAGATAGCGGAGTACTAACAATATTTTCATTGATATCATAATCAGAATCTCCCTTAAAAGTAGCAGCAATTAATAATTTGTAATAATGTAAACCTCTTCCAAAATTCATTCGGTAAATCTTGGTTTTATCCAGAGGTTGATCTGTGAAAATATTAAGTTTCCAACTTGTTTTATCTGCTCCTTGATCATAGCAAAAATTGGCCTTAGCTTCCTCTGCTGTGCTTCCAATCTTAATGACCTTATGATATTTATAAGAAGCAAAATCTTCTTCTAGAAAAGTATCATAAGTTGTAGAGTTGAGTTCTGTTGTTTTTATGTTATTATTCTTGTTAGGGTAAAGATAACTTAAACAAGAAAATAGTAACAAGGATAAAAGAATTTTGTGTTTCATAATAAAAAGGTTTTAAAAAATTAGATTTATTTTTAGATATGAGTTAATCCCTTTTAGAATGAAAATGTTACCCAAGATTTCCGAGTTTTTTTTAAGTTATTTTCAGGTTGAGACTTAGTTCCTTAAATATCAGTGTTTTGAAAAATAAATTATTCATATAAAGTTTTGTATATCGGGTATGGTATATCTATTTTTTACAAAAACTACAGTATTGTAAATACAAAAGACCTCGTATGTTTGATTAACAAAAAATATTATAAAAAAACATTATGATAATGATGTAGGATTTTTCTTTTTGCTTCT
>CANMKK010000006.1 GCA_947498455.1 uncultured Aquimarina sp. | reverse complement strand
TCAGTAAGTGAAAAGTTTTGATTTTTTGAGTCTAGCTTCTAGCAGCGTAGCGGTCTAACTTCTATGTTCTAAAAGCGCAGCGGTCTCATTTCTAAAACGTATGAAGAATTATAAATGTAAAATTGTAAATGTAAAATGTAAAAGTGGAGGAGTTGGGAGTCGAAAGGCTATTCAGGTTTCAGGTTTCAGACAGTAATATAGAGTAGGGAGTACAAAGTATTAAGTATTGAGAAATTTGGATTCAGTATTCAGGAGTTAAGAAGTGAAAATCTTGGTTCTAAAAAGTATTGAGTACAAAGTATTAAGGAATGGTATCAGGTTTCGGGAGTCAGGAGTCCGGAAATAGGGTTGAAGAAGCAAGAGGTGAGATTTTTTCATTCTTTTAGTCTAGTTTCTATAAGCGGAGCGATCTAACATCTTATAGCGGAGCGATCTCATTCCTCATTTCTAAAAAAAAAACAGAAAACCAAGGGTAACATTTCCGCCTTCACTTTCTCCTATATACAAATTGGCAATTGTCACAGGTCTGATCAACCTGATTATCAATAAACTCTATAAACGGAGTATAGAGCGCGGAAGCCGAAAAGCGGATGAGTAGGCATCTTTAAAAAATATAATACAATGAAACTTAAAAATACGGTACTGCTATGCAGTGTAATAGCTTTTTTTAATTGGGGTATCAGTCAAAATCTGGTAACTAATGGTGATTTTTCGCAGTATGATGCTAATTGCGATGATTTTAATTTTGCATTTACTAATTTTTCCACTAATTGTGTCGATGATTGGAGTGTACACTCCGGAAGCCCTTCATTGGGAGGAGTGCCCACAGATCCATTTGCATGGCTATGGTCTGGAGGATCAAACAATCATTTCGAAGGAATACGTATTCCCGTAGCTTTTGAACAAGGAAAATGCTATGCGGTATCTTTTATCGTTAGGACCAATGATCTCGGTAATCAGCATATTAGTGACCACGGTACTATTAATCTTAGAGCAGTAAATTATCAGGGAGCAACGATTCAGAGTCAGCAAACGATATTTTCTAATAACATAGGGAGTTATTTGGGCAGTACTTGGCATACGGTAACCACTACTTTTACGCCTAATGCCAACTATTCGATGTTATTGGTAAACCCTCTATATACAGGAGGTGCGAAGCAAGCAGAAATGTCGATTGATAAGATTGTGATTGTAGACGGACAAGAACTGGATGTAGATTTTCATTTCGAAGATGCTGATGGTGCAACAAAAGATACTTTTTGCGAAGGGGAAGAAATTCTATTAGATGGAGCAGCCTCAGAGAATGAATTTGCCTATTTTATTGATGCATGGAGAAGACCCGTGGGAAGTATTGGTAGTTTTCAATATGTTTCTGGATTAGGATGGACTCCGGGGCAATTGGGAACAGAGAACCTTACCAGCTTGTTTGCAGGAAACAATATCCATTTTCAGGCAGGATATGAATATGAAATTAAGGTAGCATTAGCAAATGGATGTATCACCTGGTTACCACTAACCAAAAGGTTTACGGTAAAACCCAATGTTGCGCTAAACTCAGATTTTACCATGAATACGGTGTGTGCCGGTAATGGGACGATTACTGTACAAGCTACAGCCCATACCCTTAATGCGAATCAATGGTGGGGATTATTCGAAACGCCTACCGCAGTTGCTACCGGAGGAACAATGGTTGGAACCATTCAGGGAGGAACTTCAGTAACATATACAGGGCTAAGCAGAACGAAAAACTATTACATCAAGCACGGAGTCTGGAAAGATGCGGATAAAAACTGTTATCCATGGAATGAAACCCGAAAACTAATCCCTAATTCTGTAAGCTGGGCTGGATATACTACCAATTTTGCACTGAGCGTAAGTTCTAATTTTAATGGGCAGGCAAGTGTGAGCGTATTGGCAAATGCTAATCCGGTGCATGTATATCACGGATGGGAAGTATATGATGTAAATCATAATGTGATCAGTGGATACTGCTGTAGTTCTGATACTGCATCTTTTTCTGGTTTAGCGATTAATACCTGGTATTATGTGAAGCACGGAATCTGGAATGATTGCAAAGAGTGGCAAGAAACCCGAAGATATTTTAGAATTCAGGTAACTCCTGGTAGAAATAATATCGGAGGTTTTATTCTAGAAACGAAAGAGTACCCTTATGAGCCGGACAGCGGGTATGCACAACAGCAAGAAGAATTGATTCTATCTGGAGCAATTTTCGAACTATACCCAGAGTATAAGGAAGAGTCTCCAAAAGGAGATGAGACTACAGAAACAAAATTACAGTTATATCCTAACCCTATCCAAGTAGGTGGTACGCTAACTATTACTGATGATCCAACAGATTCAATAGAAAAAGTGGAGTTAGTAACCTTATCAGGCGAAAATACACCACTTCGTTTTACAAAACAAAGAGGAAGTGTAGCAGCAACACTAGCGCGTACTGTGTCCAAAGGAATGTATTTCGTGAGAATTATAAAACAATCCGGAGAAGTGCAAGTTGAACAACTGGCAATCCAATAAAAGATATAATTATGCTCAGTAATTCACTTGATGAACTGTGATTAGCAATTCATCAGGTGACTGAGTAATCAAATACCTCGTGGTAAGCCCAATGTTATTAAGTTAAGAGAAATAGAAACCAAATGTCACACTGAGCTTGTCGAAGTGCTTATGGAAAATTAAGGTTATATGGGTCTTCGACTGGCTCAGACTGACAATTCAAAGCTTAACTTAACGACATTCGAGGTAAGCCTCGGAAAATTAAACACCACAATGTGGATTAAAATCAATGAACAAATGAAAAATACAAGAATAATAGTATGGAGTATATTTCTGATTACCATATCTTTTTTTTATGCCTGTGAAGAAGAACTGGCTAGAGAGGAAAATACCCATCAGGTAGAGGAAACTATATTAAAAAAAGAAAGAGAGACCGATCGATTAACAGGAAGTTTACAGACTACAGAACATAAACCCATAGCGGATGCCACTATTAAGCTAAATGGTAAGGTAATAGCTGTTAGTGATGCAGAAGGTAATTTTACGTTACCTGAAAATAGCGTCAGTATCGGAAATGTACTTTGGATAGAGCATTGGGATTTTTTAACGGTTTCTAAAGTTATTGAAGAGCATACGGCACTTTTTGTTTTAATGAAAGAAAGGGCAAAGACACGTATCATCCAAGCAGAGAAAGGAGCTGAAATTTCTATAGAATCCGATGGTCAAATAGTGATACCACCAAGCGCTTTTAGTTATAAAGGAAAACCTTATACAGGAGAAGTAGCGATCAGGGCAACCTATATAGATATTACCAATCCATTGGAATTAAGAAGCGCTCCCGGAAGTTATGTAGCAACAAATGATGAAAATGGAGAGCTGTATCCATTAACCTCTTTTGGGATGATCGAAATAACAGCTACCATTCCCGGAGAGAATATCCCGTTGGAACTTAATGAAGGGATGGCCATCAATACCTCTTTTCCGATACGTACCGAGAATACACCAGATGAGGTAAACTTATATGAATTAAACGAGGAGACTGGATACTGGAATCTTTCTGGAGTATTGATAAATCAAGGTAATGTGTTAGTAGGAGAGATTACTTCTGTAAATAGTGCCTGGAATGCAGATGACCCATGTGCTAATTCATTGGTATGTGTACGGGTAAAAGTAGAGTATACCAATGGAGATCCAGGCTGTTATGTATGGGCAACCGGGCTTTCGTATAATGGATTCTCTGGGCATTTTACACCAGATGCTAATGGATATGTAGAACTATGGGTATGTCCTAATAGTGTATTTAGGTTAGAAGCCTGCCTCTGCTTATGCGGATCGGGAGTAGGGATATATACTTCTATGATTGACTTATCCACTGTTACAATGAATCCATCTGGATGTACAGATCTGGGGGTGTGGACCATAAATAACTGATACTTTAAAGCAACCAAACCTGTCAGGTTTCCAAAACCTGACAGGTTTATACGTACGTCAGGATATAAAACAACAACTACTTAAAAAAAACAATCAATGAAACTATTTATATATACTCTGTTATGCATTAGCTTTAGTATTACGATGCTATACGGACAGGAACAAGTACCGGAAAAAGAAGGAAGTGATTTTGATCATATCGATACTTATGAACCAGCTACATTTCAGCTTAAACCTGTAACAATAGGAGAACTGGGTTTAGAGGAGTATCTAAAAGAATATGAATTATATGATTTTGATTTTAAAGCGCTCCATGAACACGTATATAAAGATACCTATGGAACTGAATTTTTAATACATGGTCCTAATTGGAAATATCTCATATACCTACAACAGAATGATATACGAAGTCCGCAATATGTCGAAGCTATTAATGGAGAAATTGTTACGAAACGAAGTATAGAAACGGATAGTGAATATACTGTAGAGACGTTTAAGGGCTTTACGGATAAAAACAGGAATAATGTGGTAAGATATACTGTTACCGAAGATAATTTCTGGGGGTATATATATGATAAAGAAAAGAATGACTGGTTATTTTTTGAATCTACCCGTCATTTTTTGAAGAATGATGAAGTACAAAACGTATTATTGGTATATCGATTAGAGGATATAAAAAGACCCAACGCCAGATCATGCGAATCAACTATTATGGCATTAGAAGATCAGGAAGAAATACATATTGGTGATAAAACATTTGCAGCAAAAGGAGGAACAATCCACTGTACTCCTAAATATCTGGAGATAGCAACCGATGCGGATTATGAATATTATCAGAAATATCAAAATAGTGGAGGTGCCAATGCAAAAATCTTATCAGTACTCAATCAAACAGAAGGGATTTATTCGATCTATTTTAATATACTATTTAGTGTAATTGCTCAGCATACATATACAACAAGTGCAGACCCATATACAACTATACAATCACTGGGGCTTGTTAATGAATTTAGAGCAAATATACCTTCCATTTTTCTCAATAATGGGATTGCACCAGACCTGAGTATGTTGTTTACAGGGCATAGAAGATTAAAAAACAATAACGGAAAGTTAGAGGTAGTAGGGAGAGCTAGTGGTATTGGCACTATTTGTAGAGCTGCAGATGCGAGTGTTGTAATCTGTGATGAGTGGGGCAACTACGATACTGTAGCTCATGAGATAGGACATTCATTTGGTATGATTCATCCGTTTGAAATTTCGGGGAATACCGAGTGTACTACCGATCCGGGAATTATGTGTTATTATACCACAGGTTATTTCTTTAATGCGTCTAATGTTACACAAGCACAAAATCATATAGTTTCATATGGTAGTTGCCTAAATAATATAGATCCATCTACGGTAGGCAATGATTGGGAGATGACCTGGACAAATTCCCGAAATAAGCGAAGGCTGGGTGGTTGGTATTTTAATAATGGAGATCATAAACTGGCGGGAGATTTTGATGGTGATGGTGATGAAGAATTACTTTTTATGAGTAGTAGTACCTGGTCGGGAATGGAAGATTACTCCTGCGATAATGGTACTGATTGGTATGAGGTTTGGAAAAATAACGGAAGTAGATGGATAGGCTCCTGGTATATGAATAATGGAGATCGGCATTTTACAGGGGATTTTGATGGTGATGGAATCACAGATCTATTATCTATGTCGGTCAGTAATGCTTGGGCAACCGTGCAAGGATTTGATGCAGCTACCAATTCATGGTATTTTAAATGGAGTAATTATGGAAGTTTTAAGATTTCTAGCTGGCATATACGATCTACGGATCAGTTTCAGATCGGGGATTTTGATGGAGACGGGAAAGATGAACTACTAGGGTTTTCATATGATTGGGCCAGTCTTTTTGATTTTAATACTGGTGGTTTTACACAGCGATGGACGAATAGTGGTAGTGGGGATATTGGTGGAGTAGCCTCTAATTATAGCCATCGATATACGGTAGGTAAATTTACAGATACCAATGCCGATGAATTGTTAACCTGGGTAAACTCCTGGGTAACCGTATTACGTTTTAATAACAGTACCTCTCAGTGGAATTGGATCTGGAGTCAATACGGAGCTTCTAATTTTGCAAGTATGCAGATTTTGCCATTAAATAGTGAACAACGCATATTGGCAGGAAACTTTGATCAGGATGCAAAAGATGAAGTGTTGAATATCAATAATACATGGGCTGCAACAGCAGATTTTAACGGTAGTACTTTTCAGCAAAATTGGAATAATGGAGGGACAGCAAAACTAGATGATTGGACCTTATATGGAGCAGGGAATGATTACTTAACTGTAAAAGCAACACCTCATAACGGTAAACACTTGCTGGCACTAAAATATTACGAGATATATGACTGGTTTTATTATGAAAAATGGCCAGAATTATCGAGTATGTATCGTAGTAATGAATTACATAATAAGAATAGTAGCACTACTCAGGTAGAGGCAATTGTACCAGATACATATTCGATCGCACTATATCCTAACCCTGCAATTGAAGAAATACAGGTAAAAATTCAATCTAAAGACCATGACCTGAATGGAATGAAAATAGAATTGTATGATATCAGAGGACGTAAATTAATTACTAAAGATGTTCATGAAATGAATACGAAAATTAACCTAAGTATATATAATACAGGAACCTACTTGATTAAATTTTCGGGTCGGAATGGGTTTTCCAAAACACATAAGATTATGATTTCTAAATAATCCAGACGTGTACAAAAAAGAGGGTGATCGATTTATCAAACACCCTCTTTTATACGATACCATGATATTATGAAAAAGATCTTCTTATCTCAGTAATAATATTACTTAGAATAAAATACATATTCATCTGCATAATCATAGAATTCTATCAGTTTATTAGCAGAATCAGCTTGCATATTGATATATATAGCTTCTGTATTAACTAGGATACTCTGACTGTCAGCTCCTAGAGCGTACGGATATCCACTCTCAGATGGTAGTGTATGTATGTAGTTTAAAGAAAGTTGCCCATCAAACACACCATTTATTCCATAGTTTACAGTAAATGTTTTGTCATTATACGTTTCCTTAGACACTACAGAAAAATCTTTATTAATTGTCAATGTTGTTCGTACAGTTCTATCATGTGTTTCGTGACCAAAGTGAGAACTATTATAATCCGAAAAGTTCCATGTTCCTACAAAATGACGACTACCCTTAGTAAGCAAAATATTAATCGCTAAACCAGAATTCTCATTACTAGTGTAGGTAGTCAACGCATCATTCGGATCAAAAGAGGCGAGAGAAACTTCCCAATTGCTTAGTACATTATCATCACTATAGATGTCTACATAGTATGCAATTCCTTTTTCTATTCCATTTGTTATTTCCAGTTCTCCAGAAGCATCAAGCTTTCCGGAATAAACAGCATTGGTTTCTTGGTTATAATCATCTTTAGATTTATACACCTTAATGTTTAGATCTTCAAAAGAATAACTATCCGAGACATCAGCCGGGATTTCCTGAACTTGTAACCAGAGTCTAGGGGTTAGTTCGGCATCATCAGAGCCACAATTCACCAAAAGAATATTTAAGAGTAATACGTAAATAAAATTTTTCATTTTTTCCTTCCTTATTTTGATTTGCAAATATATACAAAGCAAAAGAGGATTACTTTTTTCTAAAAAAACTACGTCTTACTTCTTTTTCGCATATATAGAAAAATGAAGAACAATGGTAAGACAGCAATCCATAACCAATTCCAGGTCGTATTATTAGAATACAACGAAATATTACTAGCATCTCCTATAAGAATCAGAGAACCCCAATAAAAAGGAGATAATTCGCTCCCGTGATGTGTTTGGATGTATTTTAATTTAGCTTTGCGAAGTGCAGTAGATTTGGTAAACCCTTGTTGTAAACCTTTATAAAAGTCAAATAGTATCTCCTGATTCGATTTATCATTGGTGGACCATAAAGAAGAGAGTACACTCTTAGCACCCGAATGAAAAAAACCTCTGGCAAGACTCATGATACCTTCTCCTTTTTCTAGTGTTCCCAAAGATGTTTTGCAGGCACTAAGCACCACCATATCCGATTGGTTTTGGGTAGCGTAAATCTCGTTTAATGAGATGCTGGCATCCTTACAGGCAATCCAAGGATTAGAACCACCAGTATCCGCATGAGTGGAGAGATGCATGATCCGATAAGAACCAATAGTATCCAAAAAGTTAGATTTAGTAGCGTGTTCTTCAAGAAGGGTATCCCCGGATACCAGTTCTGATATCGATCGAACCTCTTCTTTACTTAGGGATAAAGTACTCAATGTATCATACGTAAAGCTTACAGGAGCTAATCCCATAAAATCATACGTAGGTTTTCTAATCTTTTGATTATTCTGATCCAGATAAGACATAGAATAGGCATACCGGATTTCGGTATCTTCAATAAAAAAGCGTTGTTTCTGATCAGAGGTGGTAAGGGTTTCAAAAGAAATTTGCTGCAGTGTATAATCTGGTATGATCGTTAGGTTTTTTTCCTTGACCTTATCATATACCTGTTGAGGTATCAGTTTTCGGAAAATTTGATAAGCTGTTTTATGGTGTGCATCTAATTGATCTTGATCCGAAAACCACTTGGCAGACTGTTCCCTTAATGCAACGATTTCCTTTTGTAAAGTATCTATGTTTTTTATTTTAAAGAAAACAGGAGTATGGACAGTATGTAAGATTCCATAGCCTTCTTGATCGTTAAGAATATAGTGTAGTACTACTTCATCATCTGATACGTATTTTTTATGGAAGGTAGCATAGGGGAGTACTTGTATCTTTTTTTTATTAGAAGCATAGCTTGGGAATACTTGATCCAAGGAGTCTACAAATTTTTCATAAGTCCTCTTATGGGTATAGATGGTGTTTTTTAGGATTTGTATAGAATCCTGTGACAGATTTTTAGGAGTATTCAGGTTGTTTTCCGAAAGATAGATGGCTTGCTTTAACTCGAACTCCCGTTTGGCAATCGAAGTGGGGATATTTGCATTTTCTTTGGCTTGCTCATTGGTGATATCTTCTAATAATAACAAGGCCTTATTTTTTTCCATAAAATAGTAAGCATCTTCTGGTTTATTCAGCAAATAGCATACTTCTACAGCTTTGATGTATAAGTTGGCACTTTGCTCTCTCCAGTATAATTTAGATTTATATTCTGTGCTTTCAAAACGGATAATATCTACCAATTGGTCTGCTATCTTAAAGGTTTTAAGCGCTTGTAGTAAGTGTTCTTTATTAGCATCATGATGATAATAGCTTATCCAACCATTTGCCTTTTGTATGAGATGATGTAAAAGATAATACTTATTGGTTGCTAGTTCTAATTCCTCTTTAGAAATCAAATCATAGTATGTAAATTCTTGACCGTTTGAAATTGTATAATGAATAGCTTTTTGATACTGATACAGTGCTTTTTTAAATTCAGTTTGTTTCATATATAAATCGCCTAAATTTTCATAAGGAGCTGTAAATTTTGAATCATACGAAATTGATTTTTGAAGACAGGATTGAGCCTTTTTGTGTTTTTTGAGATTCAGTAAAGATAATCCAATACTATTGTAAACCTTAGAAAGAGAAGAGGAATCATTCGGTTGTAATCGTTCTAAAACTTTGAAAAAATACTTGGTTGATTCTTTATACTTCCCTGTTTGTAACAATCGATTTCCCTCAATTTGATGGATTTGATTTTTTTGTTCGGATATATTAAAAGTAGCTAAGTTTAATATAGAATCTACATTGAATAGATCTCGTTGTATTTCTTTAGAATACTCTTTATAACCCATTAAAGAATAGACGTTTGCTCGATATAAATATGCATTTGCGAGCTTTTTCCTGTTTGAGTCACTCTTTTTTGACAATTCAATTGCTTTATCCAAGTAGTCTAATGCTTTATGGAAATCTGCAATTTTCGCATAAGTTTCCCCTAATGCATTATAAGTATATATGAATTGTTCTTCAGGGTTTTTCGTTTTAATCACTTCGGAATAGTTTTGAATTGCTTCGAAAAAACCATTATTTGAAAAATTAAAATAACCTAGATTATAGAGTGTCTTTTTTAAGGATTTCGGATCAATGGTATCGATACTTTTTTTAAGAATTTTGGATTCATTTGTATAAGAAATCGCTTTTTTTAAAAGACTCGTCTTGTCTTTGTTTTTTAACCAACTCCGGAAATACCATAATCCATATTCGTGATAATAATTAGAAGTTTCTAAAGTAGATACTAATGGTATGTTTTTGCAGAAAAAAGAATCTATTTTATGTTCTTTTATTATTAAGCTATAGTTAGAGGATAATATGTCTGAAAAATTGTTGGATTTCTGTGAAAATGAAATTGAAAAAGAAATAGTGAAAATAAATTGAGTGATAAATAGTCGGTAGTTCATTTTGTAAAAATATAAAATAACTACTTAAAGCTAAGATAGGTTTACTATCATAAAAGCACACTTACTTGGTTTGGATAGTCAATAGTACAAAAAAAGGCTAATACACATATAGTAGTAATTAGCCTTTTAAAATATAGAAGTGCCTTAAATTTAATTAGGGAGTTTCATTTATGTGGTTTCGTGTCAATACATATCCATTGTTAATAGAATTTGCTATTCTTTCTAAAATAAAGCAAGATTGAATTATGGCATCTCTAAACCTCAAAACTGAGTTTTCTCTATCATATAATTTTGCCGCTATAGCTGTGGTATATGCGGTAGAGAATGAGGTTCCGATTGGATGAATTATTTGGCGATTAAATATAATTTCATACCCGTCAAAAGGAGCTACTAGATCTACATTGTTGATTCCGTAGTTAGATTGATTAATAACAACCTCATCCAATATTTCTTCTACTGTTGGATAGGTGCTTAATGGGGTATTTAACTCGTATCCTCCTACTGTAATCATATGATCTAAATTATACCCTGAGGGGAAATGAGCGTTCTCTTCATCCTCGATGTCAACCCCAAGATTACCGGCAGATGTTATAATCAGTGCATTGTTTTTTACACTATCCAATAAATTCCCTAAAATAGATTGTTCAGCTAATCCGTACCAACCAAAACTTAAATTGACGATATGAATGTCTGTTAATTTTGAAATATAATTGACTCCACATACAACGTCAAAATAATTAGCTCTTCCTCTTTTATCAAATGCTTTAATAGCCAATAGGGCATAAGGTGTATTAGTGGCATCTAGTTCTGATGTAATGATTTTTGCGACTGTTGTACCATGCCCATGATCGTCTAGTATATCTTTATCATGATTTACAAAGTCCCAACCAGAAACCCCAAACAGACCATTGTTTGTTCCTCTAGTATCATATAAAAATGGTGAAGGGAAATAACTATAATCAATTCCTGTATCTACAATGGCGATGTTTATTATATCTGCATTATTAGTAGGTGTTATTTTATTCTCTAAACGTACATTTTGATTACCAGATAACCTGTCATCGCTTATGTTAAAATAAAATTGAAGATCAGCTTCTACTCCATTTTCAGAGGAATTATTATCGAGATTACTAACCAAGTTTTCTACATTAATACTGGTATTGGCTAATGTACTTTCTATTGTCCATAATTCAGGACCATTAGGGTCACAATCGCAAACCTCCAGATTTTGTATTATGAAGTTGTACCTGTTTTGAATAGTATCTCGGATAGCTGTTTTTTGAGTATTAGATAATGATTGGTTATTAAACTTAATAACGATTTGATTGTATACAATATCTGGAATAGGAACACTATTTACACTTTTTGTAATATTGGTTTTAATCTCTGTTTCAATACTCTCTTTTTCGTCTGTAGAACATCCCCATATTCCGAATAGACACACTCCAACAATTAATAAAATACTTTTTTTCATGGTTTTAGTTTTTTAGTTATCGAAGCGACTTTTCATCCCCAAATCACTTCGAAAAATTACTGTTATTTATGAACAGGAGTACAAAGAAGCGATATTGTTACCCTAAAGACATAATTTATTTTTTATGCAAAAGAGAATAGAGATCGCGAAAACCTGAAAACAATACAGTTAGATAAGATTAAAAAAAGATATTCATATAAGAAAACTACTATAAAACCCTTTTAAAAAAACAGGCTTTTTCCTCTATTTAGATAGAAGAATAATACTTATGTTTGTTCTTATTAATGTCTCCAATCCCCAACGTTACCCTAAAATTAAATTTATAAAATAGCTATGTAATTTTATGAACCACCAAGAGTATGATAATTACTTATTAAACAGTCTGGTTACGGGTGATGCATCCGGAATAAAAAAAATCTACGAAAAAATATACCCTAAGGTTTTGGGATATATCTATAAGCACCAAGGGTCTGAAGATGATGCTAAGGATATAATGCAAAAAGGGTTATTACAATTAGCTGCCAGAGCGCAGACAAAAGAATTTACAATTACTTCTAGTTTTGAAGCGTATCTTTTCACCACGTGTAAGAATGCTTGGAGGAGAGAATCAAAAATGTCAAAACTAAGGGTAACAAATACCAAAACGTTGACTCTTATATCTGAAGAGCGCGAAATCGCATTGGCAGCCTATGAACAGGAAAAATGGGAATTGTTTCAGGAGAAGATGAATAGTATATCAGAGAATTGTAGAAAAGTCCTGAAATCTTACTTTAATAAAATACCATATGCTCAGATTGCAAAGGAATTGGGGTATGCCTCAGAAAACACAGTGCGACAACGTATTTTTAAATGTAAATCAAAGTTAAGAGAAGCTGTTCAATCAGATCTACGATATAAAGAATTAAAGGAGTTATGACCAATTTAGAAAAAGAAATAGAAGCCTATCTGAATGGAGAAATGACTCCAGAAGAAAGGCAGCGTTTCGAAAATAAAATACATACCAATCCTGATGCAAAAAAGGAATTGGAGCTTTATCAGGAGATGCGTACTATTCTTGACGATGCAGATTGGGAGGTGACGGATACTTCCTCTCAGCATGTAAAAGTGAAAAACTATGAAGCTTTTCTAAAAAGCGAAAAAGGAAAGTCGATTGCTACTGGTATCAAAAGTGCAGAAAACAATTATTTTAAGGAGCGCCCCAGAAATCGTGTGCGTCAACTTATCGTCTACGTGGGGTCGATTGCAGCTGTTTTGGTTATTGGCTTGTTTGTGTTTTTGCAATTAAGTAAAGAGGTAGATAGTAAAAGTTTATATGCCAAGCATAAGAATTGGGATGAATTACCTTCTCTAACGCTGCGAGATGCGAATACAGAATTGGCGGAGGCAGAAAAATTGTTTAAGCAACAGCAGTATCAGGAAGCGTTAGATATTTTTAAGAAGTATCAAACCGAAAAGAGTGAGACGTTAAACCCACAAGTCCTGTTATATATTGGAGTAACGCAATTAGAATTGAACAGAAATGAAGAGGCTATAGAAAGTTTTAAAATATTACGAAATAGTAATACACTTGATGCATCCAAGGCAGATTGGTACTTGGCATTGGCGTACCTAAAATTGAAAGATACAGAGAAAGCAAAAAAACATTTAGATCAGCTTGTAAAAACTCCTAACGGATATAAATATACTGCAGCAGTTCAATTATTGGATGTATTGGAATAAGATAATTATCTTTAAATAATTTAAATATGAGAAGTCAATGTTTATATTCCTTATAAGATCATAAAAAATGAACTATTGGTAGTATAACAAATAATTTTTTATGTGTTTTTAGAGAAAAAATAACTTATGTATGATTAACTCTTTAATACAATATTTCGAAGAATACATTACTCTTGATGAATCAGAAAAGTATACCTCATAAAAAATATTCCCATAAAAACAATTAGGTAAAACCAACTGTTACTTTCTGAGGGAGAAATATCAAAGGAGTTTTATTTTATACTTGATGGAGTGATACGTTTATATTAAGACCGTTGCAAAAGGTCGGTTTACTGATTTAGTTTTTCTACCGGGTAGATTTTTTGGATCAAAAACCTCTACATTTTCAAATTTCTTTTAGTTTTCAAAGGTATATGTCTATTTCTAATGCTGATTTCTCTTAATTTTGGCAATTAGACGCAATTATCCCTGGACTTCGATACAAATTGTAACACATAGCTTCCATAAGATTTTGAATATGCATTTTTTGCTGCCTTTGTATCTTGCTGTACCGCCAGAGAACTATCTTTTTATTCCTCCAAAAGTACGCTCTACTTTAAATCTTGTTTTTCCTATCAGTTTATTGAATTTTTTCTCCCAATGAGTTAAAGACTTGTTTTTATAAGCCTTTTTTAGAATATGATTTTTAAGTTTACGTTCTTTAAGAAGTGTTGCGTTTTTCTTTGATTGATACCTTTTATCTGCTTTTAAGGAAATATTTTGTGGTAAATCTGCAGTGTCCAGTACCGCTTCTAAATTACCAACTTCGTTAGTACTTGCTTTGGTGGTTAACACCCCTAAAACCAAACCTTCATTATCGGTCAGATGATGCTTTTTATAACCATACCGATATTTGCCTTGCTTTTTTAGCCAAGAAGCTTCTTTATCTACACTATCAGCATACTCTTTAACTACTTCTTCAAGATCTTCTCTATCCTCTGTGACCTTGTGATTGGTTTTACTTTTAGGTTTTAAGGGAGTACCTATCAAACTAGCATCTATAATGGCTCTTGTTTTAACGATAATACTAGCAGATTCTAATTGAGTATTGATTTGTTTAAAAAGTGATTCATATACATTAGCGTTGGTTAGATCCGTCCTAAACCTACTTAAAGTAATGTGGTCAGGAGCTATTTGATCAATATTTAAACCACAGAAATAACTAAAGGAAATACTATCATTGACACGATCTTCTACCTCATAATCACTCAGGCCATACCAAGTCTGAAGTAAACACATCTTAAATAATAACAAACTACTATAACTAGGTTTGCCTGTAGCACTTTTACCTTTTGCATAATGTTGTGAAATAACAACAGAGATAGCAACCCAATCTATAAGACTATTAATTTGGGTAAAAAAGGTACGTTTGATTTTTCTTGATCGTAGATACTATCTGCCAAAGTGGGTTGTGAGATTAATTCCATACACAAAAGATAAAAAAACTAAGATATTAGAAAAACCTTTGCAACGGTCTTGTCTTTTCTAAATTTGGATTGTCTGAAGTCCTCAAAACTATAGAAAAACTTTCTCTAAGATCAGATTATTTGTAATTCATAGATCTATAAAAAGAATATGCTTCACATTTAAAAAAAAATGTTTGATCTATATTCCAGAATATCGACCAAAATTCTGGAATATTGGTCATAACAGATTGCATGATAATAGGCATGAAACCTATGTTTGTTCTGATCAAAGCGCTTTGATACAAAAAACAAATTTCAAATCCAATATTCATAAAAAACAATCAAAATGACTAAACAAACATTAGTGTTTAAATATCATAAAAAATTCCTTTCCGTATTGATCCTATGCCTAGGATTAACTTTTTTATCATGTGAAAAGGAAGATGAACATATTACCGAGAATTCAGATGATTTAGAAATTTCACCTATTACATATGATCGAAATGCAGAGCTTAAAAGAGATTTTGCGCATGCTTTAGGAAAAGCCTTAAAGGAAAGTGTTCCTTTAAGAGAATTCTTAAAAAACGAAGCCCTAAAAATGTTTAACGGAGATTATGACGTACTTTATCATAAAGTAAAGAATCAATCGCTGTCTGATGGTACATCTTTTAGAAACTTACTATTAAAACACTATCCATCAGAAGCTCGTCTAAAAGCGATAGAAATAGAAATACCGTTATTGACCATCTTCATCCCTAAATTACCAAATGATACTTATTCTGCAGAGACGTGGGACACCGCAAATGTAATCCCAGAAATCGCCTTAAAGATGAATACTACAAATCATGTTCCTGTTATTAATACTAACGGAGAAGAATATGTATTACCTGACTATGCTATTCCAGCATTTCCAGTACTTGTAATAAAAGAAAACGAACGGGTTGTAACAAGAAGTAATGGTCAAGAATTAAAGAAAGGGGAAACAGAAATCGCACGACAAGAAGATTTGGTATTCACCTTTCTCGATGAAGTTTTTAATGGTACTAAAATTAACGCTTTAAAAAGCAAACGAGAGAATACTAATTTTGATCCTAAGGTTATTAAGGCATATAATATTTACAATACTGCAGATGGTTGGCAAAGAGATTACATCTATTATGATTTGACACATGCTAATACCAAGAATCAATTTAATTATGATTTTCAAGAACACATTACAACATTTAGCATGAATGGAGATGCCGAAGCTGCCTTTACAAAAATTGGAGATCAAACAGGAGATCCCACTTTAAATTTAGCAAATCAATTCAGTATTGGTAGGCCAAAAATTCCTACCGCGTGGACAGGAGGTTATTTTGAATTTGAAGTTAAAACACTAATTAATGCTACTAATGGAGTAGGGTCAGAAATTTCAACTTTTTTTAGTGCTAAACCCGAAGATTTATTTATTGCGGAATATACAGAAAGAAAAACAGGCAGTATAATTAGGTTGTTTTTTTATGAAATAAAGTCACTTAAAACCAAAACGATGGATATTAATTTACCCATATTTAATTGGGATTTAAATGAATATGCCTCATCCATTAAAATTGAAATTGAAGAAGTTGATTTAACAGAAAAAAAAGTGATTACCGATGAACGATCTGTTAAGTTTGCAACGAACTTTTCTATCGATGGAGGTTTTCTTAAAAAAATCGGTTTAAAATTTGGAGCCAGCAGAGAAATAACGCAAAAGCAAACTATACAAAAGTCTTTTACTCAAGGAAACGATCAATTGGGAAGCGTAATAATCAATTTTGCAGATGATATTATTATTAGAGAGAATTCTGGAACATATATAACAAGAGAATATTCAACAGGGTTGTTTAAAATTGGAGTTGAGCCTATTAGAGTTCAAGGAAATTAAACCAGTATTTCTATAGTCTCTAGAACTAAACCACGAGGGTGTCTGAAAAGTCAAACACCCTCTTTTTTTGTTGTGAATTATTCAACATTAAGCTTTAAATCAAATATTTATTGAAAATCTTTTAAGTTTTAATAGAAATAACAGATAATAATTCAACCGAATTTTGCTAAAATTTCCTTTTCAGACCCCCTCATTTTAAACCATTTTTGTGATCAATAAATTTTAAATACATTTTAAAACAATCATTATTGCCAGACAGGCTGGAAATGGAAATTATACGATTTACGCATAAAACTTTCACATATAGTTCGTTTCTTTTGCACTATATCTGCGTTATAAAATTCAACAATAGCTACGGCTATTCTTTAATTTTATGCCTTAATCTAGTACAAAATAATTCAAACTTTTTATACGAACTTATTATCCGTAAATCGTATTACAATACTGTTAGTTCTGTTCCTTAAACGTTAAACGTCCATTGCATACAGATCTATTTATTTATCTATGGATGGAAGGTTAGTTGAACAGATGACCAATTATACAAAGGTAGAGGCAATAAATATCACGTCGTTACCTTCTGGTATATATCTTATAAAAATAGTGTTTTTTGACACCAGAAGAAGAGAAGTAATCAAGAAGTTCATTAAAGACTAGGTGTTGATATTACAAAACCAAGAGTAATGCCAGTATTTGAAGTAATTCAAAGATGTAATAGATTTTCGAATACATAAAGCGAATTTAATCCACATTGTGGAGTTTAACTCTCCGAGGCTTGCCTCGAAATGTAAAAACTATTTTTCCGCTGGATGCTTCGTGAGCCTGCTTCGAGGTAGTTGACTATAAAAGCCCATCTATAATATTTATTTATGTCAATTTAAGCATAATACTTCTCGTTAAGACTTTTTCATTTTTCATTTTATTTTCTTAATCATATTTCCTATAGCTAAGGCTATGAAAAATATTCACAGCGACATAGAATAAAAAAAGTAACCTCGTACTCTTAGTCTATTTTAGAATCTATTTGGTATAAACTTGGATCATTTGTAAGTTTTTGTCAAAATGTATGTAACTAAAAAGCCCGTCTACATTAGTTCGTAGGCGGGCTTTTATAGCATTTATTTTTGATTTGTTACTTCATTTGGAATTTACCGTGCATTTGTATTCCTTTTTTAGCAATAGAAATAGTATACAAGTAAAGTCCTGATTCTAATTGAGAAAGGTCAAAAGCTTTAGAGCTGTTACTTCTCTTAATAGAATTATTTGTAAACTCTAATGCTTTTGCTCCGCTAATTGTATAAATCTTAAGAGTAAAATTGGAATCAGATAATTCTGAGTTCAAAGAGACATGTAAAGTATTATCTACTGGATTAGGATAGGTTCTAAAGGCAATTGATGAAGCACTTTTTGCACCAGTACAATCTCCTGATTGAGACCAAGCACTTTGCCAGTGAGCTCCTGTTCCTGGAGCATATGCCCATGCAGCACTAGAAGAACACCATCCTGGTATATTACAGGTATACTTACTACCTTCATTTTGCACTTCTTGGTTTAGACTATAAGAAGTTCCAGCTACATACTGTACGATTCCATCACATCCGCCTCCTGTAGTATCACCGGTTACGGTTACTGACACTGTAGAAGAAGTGGTTGCTGCATTTTCATTATCTGTCGCTTTCGCACTGAGTGTATAACTTCCTGCAGCGGCATTGGTAATAGTATAATTATAAGGACTTGTAGTATCTTCACCTAATTTAGTACTACCGTTAAAGAACTCTACCTTAGCAATAGTACCATCAGAGTCAGAAGCAGTAGCTGTTATAGCAATAGAATCTCCTTCATTAAAAGAAGTACCGTTAGCAGGTGATGTAATGCTAACTGTTGGAACTACATTTCCTCCGCCACCAGTACATGCACCTATGCTTTCCCAAGGCTGACCATCTCCACTATGCGTGTCAGGAGTTTGGTTAAGAGTCCACCATTTAGCTCTATATTGAGTATTGTTATATGCTACATTTTCTCCTCCAAAATAAGTAGTAGTAGATGACCATGCTGCTATACCATCACAATCATCTGTAGTATCTCCTATTACGGTTACAGAAACCGCAGAAGATGTTCCGGTTGCATTGTCATTATCAGTTGCAGTTGCTGTAAGGCTATAAGTACCCGCAACAGCATTAGTAATTACAAAGCTATATGGGCTCGTTGTATCTTCACCTAATTTAGTAGTACCATTAAAAAATTCCACTTTAGTAATAGTACCATCGGAGTCAGAAGCATCGGCAGTAACTGTTATTGAAGAACCTTCATTTGCAGTAGAGTTATTGGCTGGTGATGTAATGCTAACAGTAGGAGCACTGTTATCACCTCCAGAAACGGTTATCGAGATTGCAGAGGATGTCTTGGTTGCACTTTCATTATCCGTAGCTTTTGCAGTAAGTGTATGACTACCTACGGCAGCATTTTGCAACACATATTCGTATGGTGCGGTAGTATCCTCACCTAATTTTGTGCCTCCATCATAAAACTCTACTTTAGTAACACTACCATCAGGGTCTGATGCGTTTGCTGTAATCGTGATATTAGCTCCTTGAGCAAAAGATGCATTATTGGATGGAGATGTAATACTTATATTAGGAGAAATATTTCCTCCGGTACTTCCATTAGCAAAAACTTCATTCATTTTATTTACTAGAGGTGATTTAACATCAGACCATCTTTTTAGTTTTGTTCCAAAAGAAGTAGCAGAACCACTAATTTCTAAATCTCCATATACTGTCCAAATAATGGTTCCTCCAAGGCCTTGGTCATTAATAAATTGTGCTTTTATACCTATAGATTCTTCATCATCATAACTTAAGAAGAAATTATCTTTTACTAAATATGGTACTTTGGCTTCATCGTCCCATTTTCTTGTCCATCCGCTATTCGCTCCTAGAGCAACTTGCTTGATGTAGAAATGATTTGGAGTTCCGTCATATACTTCTTTTTTCCAGTTGGTGTAATCCGCAGCAGTTTGGATAGGACCGTCTGGTTGGACATTCTCTGATCTTTTTACAGTTGCGACATTTAAATCAGCTGTACCATCTGTAATTACCCCACGTCCGTAGAAAGGAGCACCAAAACATATTTTGTTCTTAGGGACATTTAATTCGATTAATTTATCCAAAGTAGATTGCCAGCTAAAAAATGATACTTCTGCATCGGTATATGGATATACAGGAGCATTATGACTTGCTTTATTAGACCATCCTCCATTATAATCATAAGTCATCATATTAAAATAATCCATGTTTTGCGATAAGCTTGACCAGTCAAGCCCTTCTAACTTTCTAGGATCTGCAGCCATTGCAGAGGTAATTAATTTATCTGGACCGATTGCAGTTCTAATATCTTGAACTAAACTTGTAAAGTTTGCAAAATCAGCTTCAGAACCGGTAAAGTTCATTCCTGCATAAGGCCCGGGATATTCCCAGTCCAAATCAATTCCATCAAACCCTACAGCAATTAATTTTTTACAATCCTCTATAAATTTTGCCTTTTTCACTGGATCTGCAGCCATTTCTGGAAAATGTTTACACATACTCCATCCACCTATAGATGCCATTACTTTTACACCATTTTGGTGTGCCAAGTCAATTAGCCCAGGAGCTCCTCCCTCTTTATGAAGAGGTATTGGAAGTGGTCCGCTTAATCCCCAAGTGGGATGTGTCCATGTAGTTGCATTTAATTCTACCTGAAACCCTTGAGCTTCGGCACGAGCTTTGGCATCCTCGTTTACGTGTTGTATTGCATCAATTTCGCCAAATAGGATATGCATATCCCAACTACTATAAATATCTGTGTAAAAGATATCGTTTGGTTCTTGTACGCTTCCTGCAACATGGATTTCTTTATTTCTATGATCTCCACTATGAAGAGAACCATCCTTTGCTACTCCAAAAAATGAGTAGTTTAGAATAGTATACTTCGAATAATCGATGTTAAGATGAGTTAAAGCTCCAGGACCAGGCACCCCAGCACTAGTGGTTTTCCAAGCATCCCAGTTTGTAATATACCCAATAACTTGTTTTTGGTGATTGGAGGTAGTAGCACTTCCTCCAGTGTTTACTTGTGCAACGGTAATACCAGATACGCACATCAATGTTAAAAGCAAATATGTTTTCAAGCGATTTTTTTGAAAACGCAGAGCTTTAAAAGTTTGGTTTAAATTTCTCATAATTAAAAGCGTTTGTGTTATTATTATCGAAAACGATGTAGTTTCCGATGATAATATATAAATAAGTTCTTTTTTTAGAAAACTAATTAGCTGAATGACTTTAAATTGTAGATTTTCAGAAGATATACTGGAATAAGATGCAATTGTAATTATTCTATAGATTCTATAGACAATATGGTTTTTTATAGTATCTTTTGAGAGAAAAAACCTTCTTGAGGAGAAAATGTTTTGTTTTGAACTCTATAAAAAGGTTAAAAATAAACAATAAAATAAAGCATAAAAGGTTCTTTATTTAACTCAAGATTTATTAAAACACAAACTCTTAAACATTTTCATGTAATGAAAACTAAATGTGCTATATTAGATGATGACCCACTAGCTATTAAAATTATACAAAAACATTTAGAATGTTTTGAACATTTCGAGGTAATTCATAGTTGCAATAATGCGATTGATGCTTTTGAATTCGTACATAACAATTCTGTACACCTTATCTTTGTAGATATCAATATGCCGATGGTCAATGGTATTGACTTTATTAAGAGCCTACAAAACCCACCTTTAATAATAATTACGACTTCTGATCATGAATATGCCGTAGAAGGTTTCGAACTGGATGTAGTAGATTACTTGATAAAACCAATTTCATTAAATAGATTGATGAAATCACTTCACAAGGTATCTCGTCTATTGAGTCTCACTAATAAACAAGAAGATACATTACACAGGGAAGTGGAGGATCATATTTTTGTAAAAGTAGATAAGAAGATGATAAAAATATTTTTTGAAGATATTCTCTATATAGAGAGCTTAAAGGATTATGTAATTATTAAAACTCCAGCTGCAAAATATATTACACATTATAATTTATCTGCTATTACTAGATTGCTCCCAGATGATCTTTTTATGAGGATACATAGATCCTATACCATTGCTATAAACAAAATTAAAGCAATAAACAAAAATTGTGTAGAGATCAATAATAAATCACTTCCGATGGGTAGAAACTATATAAAAGAAGTTAAATGTAAAATCATGAATGGAGCGACTACCAATGCCTAAAATTTATTAATACAATTGATTTTATACGATTTATGGATAAGAAATTCGTTTAAGGCATTTACATTATTTTGCACTATATGCGATAGTTTTATGCGTAAATTGTATTATAATGCTTTTGTATATAAAAAATGTGTCCCGATACTACATTAATGTAGTATCGGGACACGTTTTTTTAAACCTTTTATAAAGTTTATAATTTTACAATCTTATAGGTTTTAGTAGTATTACCATCTATATTAATTTTGTAAATATAAATTCCGGATTTTAAGAAAGATAAGTCTTGCGAAAAGTTTTTATCTCCTTTTAGTTTTTGGATAGGGTTTGATTTTACCAATTTGCCTGATATGTCATACAGATCCATTTGTATCCAAGAATTGTTTGATGCATTAACTTTATAATGTAATATGTCTTTTACTACACTAGATAGGATAATAGAGTAAGATGCCGTTGCACTTTTTTGTGAACAATCTGAAACATATTCCCATTCATTAGAAGTATCAGGAACATTATTTTGTGTCCACCATTTTGCTTTATAAATTTTTTGACTATAATATACTTGATCTCCTCCATTATATGCTATAGAAGCAACCCATTCACTGAATCCACAAAAATCGTTTCCACTTCCATCACAATTGGATAGAAACTCCCATACCTCTGCACTTCCTGGTGTTTCTCCTTGTGTCCACCACTTGTTCTGGTATAATTTGCCATTATATGCAACCTTCGTATTTTTAACACCATAGATTTCTGTTGAATTCCAAGCGGACACTCCGTCGCAATCATCTTCTGTAATAATTTCTTCTTTTACTGTAAATGTTACGGTAGTTTCGGATGATTCATTTTCATTATCAGTAGCTTCTACCTTAAAAGAAACACTACCAAATGCAGTTGGTGTCCAGTTAGCGGTATAGTTATTTCCATTTTTGGTAGGGGTAATTTCTGTAGTATTTACCACAAATTTTACAGTATCAACAGCATTGTCATCGGTTATAGTAGCTTTTAATTCTATGGAAGACAATGTTGACTGCTCTATAATACTATTGTTTTGAGGATCTAAACTGCTAATAGTAGGAGGTGTATTTCCTCCAATTACTTTTTCTTTAACGGTAAAAGTAATTGTTTTAGTAGTAGTAGCTCCTTTATTATCCGTAGCAGATGCGATAAGGCTATATTCACCAAATGCAGATGGTGTGAAATTAGCAGAGTATGTACTGCCACTTACACTTGCATTAATTGTAGTGTTGTTATGTTTAAAACTAAAAGATTGGATCGCTCCATCAGAGTCGGTTGCAGTTGCTTGTATAGCTATTGAAGAAAGAGTGGTTTGTTCGATTGTTTCACCATCTCCTGGCGATGTCCAAGTTACCGTGGGAGGATTATTAATTGGATTATTGTTACCTGCAGCCTCATTAATAGCTTTTAAAATACTTGAAGGAGAATTGTAATTTACATCCTGAGTCAGTTCCCACACAATTACTCCTTGGTGTCCATTATCCTTTGAATAATTTAGTTTTGCGCCAGCTTGCTTAGGAGTATCATAGTACAATTTTTTATTATCGGCACCTATATAACCATTTAAATCTCTTGTGTCCTGTGGGTCATAAGATGTAGCCGCATTAGGATATTCTTCGATAATTTTTCTATAGGGAACAAACTTGAATCCATTTCCTCCATCTGGTTTTCTCTCGGAGAAATCATAACCATATACAGGTACTCCAAAAGTAAGTTTAGCTTTAGGAACGTTAAATCCACCATCGTGATTCCAGGCAGGAGGAGCAAATCCCATCCAGTACTCTAAAGCATCCTGTGCAGAATAAATAGGATTGTCATCTGATTGACCAGGGTATGTATTCAAAGGAGTTTTGTATAATGATGAATGTGGACCTGTAGGAGATTCGTTCCAGGATCCAGTAAAATCATAAGACATAAGTCCTAACCAATCCATATATTCTACCATTCCATCATCATAGTTATTCCCATACCAAGATGTACCAAATACAGCTCCAGATATTAATTTATTGGGTAATTTTTGTCGAAGTTTTTTACATAAAACTTTTAATCCGATTCCAGCAGGGTGAGGTCCTTCATCCTGACCACCCCATTTATCTCCTCTAACGCGTCCACCTTGATCAGATGTTCCTGAAATAGCAGGATCTGCCCACCAACATTCCATATCTAAATCTACACCATCAAGTCCGTTGGAGTTTACATAATTAGCAACTAAAGTTGCTATTTCATCCATTTTGGCATCATTATCTTGGTATTTAGCCATCAACCATAAAAATGCAAAATCTGTAGCTCCACCTAGTGCTACAGAAACTTTTACATTTTTTGCATGAGCCTTATGCAATACCCCTAAATCAGTTAATACAGAATCTACATCCCGAACTGTTCTTTCATCAAAAGAAATAGATGCAAAATCAGTACTGTTATAGTTGTTGTTATTTTGTTTGAATTGCAAAAAGGAAATATTCAGGTTAGTAACAACCTCTGGATTAAAATTGTTCTTAATATCATAATCCTCTACCCAGGTTGGTAAGTATCCAATAATTCTTTGATTACCAGAGTAATCTGTTCCTAATCCGCCATCACCGCAAGGTTCTACAAGCTCCCATGCATCCGAGGGAGGAGGTGCGAGGGTATTCCATTTACATCTGTAGTTTTTACTGTCTAGGGATACTTCTTGCCCTTTGTCATAAGGTGTGTTGGTAGAATCCCACTCTGCAAAGCAAGTAGGGAAGTTATACTGTGCCTGTACTGACATGACACAGAAAAACAAAACTAAAAAGCCATAAATTTTTTTCATGATATGTGTTTATTGGGTTAAGTAGCTTATAAAGATTTATGTATATCTCTCTAAGCTTTTTTTGTTATTATTTTTTCAGTATTTTTTCAACATGAGGTATTTGATTACCTACTTGAATTTTGAATATATAGATACCCTGTTTGAGATTCGATACGTCATAAGTCATTATCTGGGATATTCCCTTTTGCCCTTTGTTATAGAATTGGGTGTTTATTAATTTCCCTGTAAGATCATAAAGTTTAACAAGTATTGCGGAAGTTTGGCTATTTTGTACGCTAAAGTTTATACGATCGCTTACTGTAGTAGGAAATATCTTAAAAAATTGAACAGATTTAGCTGATGGATTTATACAATCGGAGACATATTCCCATTCATTAGAAACATCGGGAATATTATTTAGTGTCCACCATTTTGCCTGATATACTTTTTGATCATAAAAAACCTGTTCTCCACTATTATAAGCTAACGTAGCAATCCATTCATTTAAGCCGCAAAAATCATTTCCAGTATCATCACAATTAGATATGAATTTCCAGGAGTCCGTATTACCAGGTGTTTCATTTTGTGTCCACCATTCGTTTTGGTATATTTTACCGTTATAGCTTACTTGAGTTCCTTTTGTATCGTATATTTGATTTGGATTCCAGGCAGAGATTCCGTTACAATCACCACCAATAGTATCTTTTTCTTTTACAGTGAATATAATAGTTATTTCTGACGATTCATTTTCATTATCCGTTGCTCGTATTGTAAATGTTACGTTGCCAAACGCTTGTGGAGTCCAATTAGTAGTGTAGCTATCTCCATTTTTGGTCGCAGATATTTCTATATTGTTAACTATATATGTAACACTATTTACCTCCTTATCATCAGTAATTGTTGCGCTTAATGATATAGGTGAAAGTTCTTGTTGTTCTACAATTTCCGAATTTCTTGGTTCGATATTACTTATAGAAGGAGGAGTATTGATTTCTATTGCCTTTTCTTTTATCGTAAAAGTAACTGTACTCTCAGTAGTAGCTCCTTTGTCATCAGTAGCAGAAGAAATAATGGAGTATTGTCCAAATGCTTGTGGGTTGAAATTGGCAGTATAACTACTACCATTTGCCGTCGCATTAATGGTCGTATTATTTTGTTTAAAATAGAAAGATTGAATTGCTCCATCTGAATCTGTAGCAGTTGCTTGCAGTGAAATTGGAGATAATTGAGTCTGTTCTATAACAAGGCCGTTGGCTGGAGATTGCCAGGAAACAACGGGAAAGACATTTGAAGAATTCGTACAATCTGTAACAAATTCCCAGACTTCGTCACTACCTGGGATATTATTACTATCAGCATACCATCGATTTCGATATACTTTGTTATTATACTTTATATAATTGTCTTTATCTCTATAAATAACTGATGCACTCCATTCTTGAACCTCTTGACAATTTAGAGAACCTCCATCCCATATTACTATCTTAATAGTTGTAGTGTCAGTAGCTCCGTTTTGGAAAGTAGCATTTGCTGTCAGCGTATGGGAGCCATATCTATTAGGTGTCCAATTAAATGAAGTACCATTAAAAGTTTGTCCCTCAATCGTTGTAGTAATGGTTGATAATTGAGTGTCTTTTTCATCAATTGATAGGGTTATTGATATAGTAGAAAAAGCAAGTTGTTTTATAATTTGATTATTTCTAGGGCCAGAAAAAGCAATTTCTGGTTTTAGTGCACAAGGTTCTACGGTAAGATCTGTAGCATCACCTCCATAAGGAGTCATATCTTTACACCCACAGTCAGAAAGATCGTGTATACCATCCATATCTGTCCCTATATTATATATCTCCGTAAATCTTTGATAATAACCTATTCGATCTTCTACTTGTGGTTTTTCTGTCCCAGTACCACATTCTACACCTCCATTGATAATATTAACAGTCATGCCTAGGCCAGAAATTCTGTTTTTTGTCAGATCAAGATCTCTTGGAATCCAGTTTCTTACCATCACATCATGAGCTGATGGTTTCGGGTATTGAGGCGTCATCCAAAACCAGATAGCGGTCTGGAAAGCCAAAGCTGCATCCTCAATTACTCTTTCTGGGTTATCTAATAATATTTGTTTATCTCCAAATATAAATTCACTTGCCGGCCCATAGTTATAGTTATAGGATAACTGCATAGGACCACGACCTTTATATGATTTTCCAGGAGTAGGAGGGTAATTGGTATCAGGAGAAGCGTAAGAAGAAGTTGTAGCTTCTTCCCGGAAATGTAATCCCCAAGAAAACCGCCCGCCCGGAGCAGTAGGCCAGCCTCCAGTAGTTTCATGAGCAATGTTAGCAAAGAATGCTGTAATTTCTCTTTTCCTAGCTTCAAGATCTCCTTCTTCTAAAAAAGACCCGTAATCCACAACCTCAACGACGATTTCTTTATCAATATTTATAGGAGCATCAAAATCCGTATCTGTTCTAATAACCTTAGATACTCCTGTGACTTCATCAGTCCGAGTTACTCTATAGGCATTTGTTCCACACCTCCTTTCAAAAGTTGCAGTTATAGTGCTCATTCTATTGATTGCCTCAATAAAAGATTCGAAAGTGTAAAAATCATCCTCAGGGTTTAATACCCAAACACCGCTTCCTGTGTCTTTCGCACCAAAGCGATACGGGAACAAGGTGTTCCATAATTCTTTATTAATTAATTCATTAGCCTGAATAGGCGAAGGCGTAGTGGCTAATTTAAGAGATGAAATTGAATGGTCTGTTACTTTAGTATTGGTGTTAGCATAATGATTGTTTGAAAATATAAGATTGATTGTAAAAAGTAGAACAGCAAAAAGCGTCCAAGAATTGTTATCGAAAACCCTAAAGGTTTTCGAATTTTTGAGTTCGTGTTTCATTATCAAAATGATTTGTTTTTTAAGTAGTTAGCTTAAAAAGTGTGTTTAAAACCTCAAGATACTTTTTTTGAGATGTTTTTATGAAATAAAATATACGAGTAACCCTTTTTGGACTATGAAAACCATTAGATAACGAATAAACGATTATAAGGTTTTGGATTGTTTTTTCTGTATACTGAAAGATGTGTAACCATATTTCAAGTATATGGCAGTATTTTATTAATCAAGGAATTAACGTATAGAATGTTTTCTTGGTTAGACTTTAATAAATATGTTTTTTCTATGTAATATGTATGCTAGCAGCATATAAAAGCTTGTAACACTCAGAGCATATAAAAGAGAAGATAGTGATGCGTTTATTGAAGAATAAACGAATAAGTTTTCATATAGATACTGGTGTACAGATGTTTTAGTATCAATCTTGATTAGGTAAAAACTCTTGGCAATAACATTAGACAAGAAATAAATTACAATAGCATTTGCACCGACTTGTTTGATTATCGAACCAAATTTTAACCCTTTGTGATCCATTAAATAATGGACTATATATAAAACAAGGGTAGCATAACCAGAGGTGACTAGTACAAAGCTACTACTCCATAATGCTTTGTTAATCGGAAAGATGCTACTCCATAAGTATCCTGATAGTAATAAACCTATTCCTGAAATTAATAATAAAAGTTGACTTCTTTTATCCGGTTTTAGCAGTATAGCGCCTATACGAATTCCTATTAATGTTGTTGCTATTGATGTGAGTGTACTCAAAATCCCTTCTGGATCGTAATCAGGTTTCCAGATATGATCTTTAAGCAATGTATAATCTATAAAATTAGCCCAGTTATTAGAAGCTCTTTCTAAAGTAGGAAGTTGTCCATTGGGTAAAGGAATATAACTTAGCCAAACCCAATATCCTATGAGGATTAATATGGCAATTAAGGTGAGTTGTTTCAAATTGACTATCAAATACAATATTGAAGAAATAAAAAAAACAATACCAATACGCTGTAATACTCCTGGTAATCGAATAGTATGCAAGTCATCTATAAAAGGGAAATATGGTAAAAAAGAATTAAGAAATAATCCTAGTAGAATAAGTTTTAAGCTTCGAATTCCTATTTTCTTAAATATGGAAACGGATATTTGTTTTGATTTGTAGGCAAAGGAAATGGAAATTCCTACTATGAGTAGAAAAAAAGGAAATACAAAATCAGCTAGAGTCAAACCATTCCAATTGGCATGAAGAAGTATGCTATATACATGAGACCAATCTCCGGGAGTATTTACTAATATCATACATATAATAGTAAGCCCCCGAAGAAAATCTACAGATTGTATTCTTTGCTTTTTTATCAGGACACTAAGCTTTTTCCTAACCGTTTCCATACTCTAGCGAGTAAAAATCCAGCTATAGCAGAGAAAATGCTTAAGAAAATAGCTTGAGTTATATTTCCATAAATCCAACTTCCCATAGAAAATAAGACGCCATATACAAGGCAACACCCTAATACCATTGCTAATAATCCAGAAGGAACCATCCATTTCTCTTGGTTTTTCTTGATTTCGATACCTTTTACAGTTGCTCTATCTAAAATTTGTTTCCATCCAGGGCCTCCAGGCTGGATTTTTGAATAAAACTTGAATAATACATCCTCATCATCCGGTTTTGTTAGAAATGTTACAGATACCCATATAATAGTTGTTATAAGTACAACAAGGGGGAATTGAAGCCAGGATGCAAATATACCTTCGATGGATTCTGAACCAAATAAAGCTGTGTTAATTGATGGGACACTAATTAAAATGGAGATTATACCTGAAGAAAACATGGCTGAAATTTCACTCCAAGCATTAATTCTCCACCAAAACCATCTTAGAATAAAAATTAATCCTGTTCCTGCCCCGAACATCAATATGTATTTAAATATTTGAACTGCATTTGTCAAAGCTAATGCCAATAATGTGCTTAAAAGCATTAATACAACAGTAGCTATTCGTCCCATATTTACTTGTGCTTTTTCCGAAGCATCTTTATTAATGAATTGTTTATATACATCATTTACAATATAAGATGCTCCCCAATTTAAATGTGTAGAGATAGTAGACATATAAGCAGCTACTAGAGATGCAACAACGACACCTAGAAGTCCGCTTGGTAATTTTGTAAGCATTGCAGGATAAGCCAGATCATGTCCTAGTTTATCGGGAGTAACATCTGGAAAAGCTTCCTGTATACTTGCAAGATCTGGAAAAATGATTAGAGAAGCTAAGGCTACAAGAATCCAAGGCCAAGGGCGTATAGCATAGTGCATGATATTAAAAAAGAAAGTGGCTCCAATAGCGTGGCTTTCATTTTTTGAAGCTAACATACGCTGGGCAATATAACCACCTCCACCTGGTTCTGCACCAGGGTACCAAGAACTCCACCATTGAATGGCCAATGGAATCACTAACAGAGAGACCAATGCTTCTTTATTATCAAGATCAGGTAAAAGTGAAAGTTTGTCTTTTACATTAGGGTGTGATACTAAATTCTCTAAACCATTTACCTCTGGAAGATTTATACAGTAGTATGCAGCACCAACAGCTCCTGCCATTGCAACAAAGAATAAAAGAAAGTCAGAATAAACAACTCCTTTAAATCCCCCTAAAGCACTAAAAATAACAGTTACAACAGCTGCATAACCTACAGTCTCTATAGCAGATAGACCAAGCATAACCTGACCAATTTTAATAGCCGCTAAAGTAACCCCGGACATTGCTAAAATATTAAAAATGACTCCGAGATATACCGAACGAAATATCCGGAGAAAACGTGCTGGTTTTCCTGAATACCTAAGTTCATAGAATTCCATATCCGTATTTACATCGGATCGCCTCCATAGTCTGGCATAAATAAATACAGTTAATAATCCGGTAAGTAGAAACGCCCACCATACCCAATTTCCAGCAACGCCATCTTGCCGTACAATATCTGTTACTAAATTGGGAGTGTCTGTAGAGAAAGTAGTGGCAACCATAGAAAAACCGAGAAGCCACCAGGGCATATTCCGACCAGATAAAAAATACTCGGAAGCACTTTTTCCTGATCTTTTAGAAACAATAATACCTATAAATAATGTGGTTAAAAAAAAGAAGACGATAATAGAATAATCTAGTGTGGTGAGTGTCATGGTTATTTTTTATTTAATAAATTTCCTTTGTTGTTTAATATTCGTTGTTTAGCATGTATGGCATAATTTCTTCCGATTGGAATTCTTTTTTCCCCAATTTCCACTAGGTTTCCTTCAATAGATTTTACTTTATCAATGGCAATCGTATACGATTTGTGAATCCGTATAAAATTTTCAGAAGGTAATTCTTCGCTAATACTTGATAAAGATTTGTGGGACATGTAATTATCTTCTATTGTACATACTCTTATGTAATCTTTTAAGCTTTCTATATAAAGAATATCCTCGAGAAGTATTTTTACCAATTTCTTGTCTACTTTTAAAAAAATGTGCGGAGATTGTTTAAATTCTCTGGTTGGCTGAAGTTTTTTATTGGAAATCAGTCTGGCAGTTAATTTATTTACAGATTTAAGAAATCGATTAAAAGAAATCGGTTTTACCAGATAATCCAAAACTTCGAGTTCGTAACTTTCCAGGGCATATTCCTTGTAAGCTGTGGTTATAATAACTTGAGGATATTCCTGTAAACTTTTTAAGAATTCTAGACCATTCATTCTAGGCATATTAATATCCAAGAATATAGCATCAATGTCGTTTTGTTCAATAATAGGAAGTGCTTCCAGAGGATTATTAAAAGTACCTATAATCTCTATGTTTTTGAATTCTTTAATGAATGATTCAATAACACTGATAGCTAATGGTTCATCATCAATTATGATACATTTTATAATCATTTGATTGGGATTTTAAGCAAAACTTTATATTCATTATTTTCATTTCTAATTTGTAATGAATATTTATCTTGGTAGAGTAACTGTAGTCTTCTTTCAACATTCTTATTTCCAATACCCCCGCTAATGAAACTTGATGTGTTTTCTTTATCAAAGTTGTTTTTAGAAATAAAGATCAATTGATTATCAATTCTTTCAAAAGAGATTTGTAATTCTAATTTATCATTGTTTTGAAGTCCGTGTTTAAAAGCATTTTCTATAAAGGGTAAAAATAGCAATGGAACGACAGTTACATTATCAATATTTCCAGAAATGCTCACCTCTGAATGAACTCGATCATTATACCTCATTTTTTCTAACTCGATATAATTATCTATGTGATCAATTTCTTGGGAAAGAGGAATCTTTTTTTTGCTAGTATCATAAATAACATATTTCATGATATCCGAAAGTTTTAAAACCACTTTTGGAGCTTGATCCGATTTCTGAATAGTTAGTGCATACAAATTGTTTAAGGTGTTAAAAAAAAAGTGCGGCTGTATTTGAGCCTTTAAGTATTTTAGTTCTGTTTTATATTGCAAAGCTTTTAAATGTCTGTTTTTGTTTTGTTCAATCATAAAATCAGCTGTAAACTTAATGGCAGAAGTAAGTCCTATTACATAGAGTTCTCCAACAATTACAGCAACAATATGATTAAAACCAAAAGGGTCGTGTTTTCCTTGTACTTCTGGCCATATATCTTCTGTTACCAACCAATAGTTAAGACCTGATCGTATTAAATAATGAGATATTAGAGCTAAAAGTAAAAAAATTATATAAGCAACATACTTTTTTTTCAATACAAATTTGGGGACTAAGTAGTATATATTAATATACACTAAAACAATATGAAGAGGGAATTCTACGAGGTTTGATTTTAGAGAGTACCAATAATCGTTAAAATAACTTCCCCATCTTATAATATTAAATAAAAAATAGATTATCCAAAAATATAAGTGATACCTTGTTTTTATAGTCTTTTTTACCCCGTTGCCTTTCATTTAATAATTGTCCAAAATAGTGTTGTTAAAAGTAAACTTTTAACAAAATTTTCGAAAAATGTAAGGCTATTTGTAGAGAAAAACAAAAAAAAGAAAAATAAGGTAAACCCGGAAAAACCAATATGTGTTACACTGTGTTGATTGTTATGATAATGATGTCGTTTGTCTAAAAAAAAATAAAATAAGTAAATAAAAGATTACCTTCTGATTGCTTAACATTTCACTAAATCTAAATTAATATGAAACAAAAGATTATTACATCAACAATTTTGATGGTTTTTTCTTTCTTGAGTTTTGGGCAAGGAATCCAAATCACAGGTACAGTAACTGGAGCTTCAGATGGTATACCATTACCTGGAGTAAATATAGTTGTTGCGGGAACCACTAATGGAGTACAAACAGATTTCGATGGGAAATATGCGATCAATGCTTCTGCCGGAGATGTTCTTCAGTTTTCATACCTCGGTATGATTACCAAAGATATAACAATAGGGAGTAGTACTATTGTCGATGTTCAGATGGAAGAAGATGCAGAACAGCTAGAGGATGTGGTTGTTACAGCATTAGGAATTAAAAAAAGTAGAAAATCTTTAACTTATGCAGCGCAAGATGTGCGCTCAGAGGAGCTAACAAAGATAAAGGATGCCAATCCTATAAATAGTCTTTCTGGGAAAGTTTCTGGATTAGTTATAAATAGGAGTGCTTCTGGTGTAGGTGGTTCTGTAAAAGTAACCTTAAGAGGAAATACTTCTACTAGAAATAATCAACCACTATATGTGGTAGATGGTATTCCTTTATTGAATAATTCAGCGATCCAACCTAATAGTACTTTTGGAGATATTGAGAATGCTGGAAATAGAGATGGAGGAGACGCTCTTTCTCTCATCAATCCAGATGATATAGAAAGTATTAGTGTGCTAAAAGGGGCATCTGCTTCTGCACTATATGGTAGTCAAGGGTCCAATGGAGTGATTTTAATTACCACTAAAAAGGGGAAGTCAGGAAATTTTAAGACAAATGTGACATCTAGTTTTACAGTAGATAATGCAGCATATTTGTTAGATTTTAATGACCGCACCGAGGACAATATTGATGACTTTTTACAAACAGGAACAACAGCAATTAATTCATTTTCTATTTCTGGAGGAACTGAAAACGCTCAGACATATTTTTCATATGCAAACACACAGGCAACAGGAATCCTTCCTACTCATAATGTAAAAAAACATACATTTAATGTTAGAGAAACAGCCAAACTTTTTGATAATAAATTGACGGTTGATGCCAATATTTTATTATCGACTCAGAAAATACATAATCGCCCTGTTTCTGGTTTGTACTATAACCCATTAGTAGGAGCAACTGCTTTTAATTCTGATACAGAAAGTTTAAGTAATTATAGGGTTTTCGAAGAGTTTAATACAGATAGAAATTTGATGGCGCAACGATGGTTTAGAGGAACTTCTGATATTGAGCAAAACCCTTATTGGATTATACATAGGAATGCAAGTGATGATCAGAATCAAAAGGTATTAGCTTCTCTATCATTAAAGTATCAAATAAATGACTGGTTGTCATTACAGACGAGAGGAAGCTATGATAAAAACTTCTATAAATTCGAACGAAAGATACATGCTACTACAGATGGTACCTTATCAGCATCAAATGGACGATATCTATATAATGATGTAGAAGATGTGCAAATTTATGGAGATATTATTGCAACGATAGATACACCGTTGTCTAATAGTTTTAATCTAACTGCAAATATAGGTACAAGTATTCGTCAATCGGATTTAGGTAAGTCAACCCTGCTAGACTCAGGCGTGGGAGGAAACTTAAAGGTGCCCAATATCTTTACGCTTTCTAATTTTGTAGTAGGTACTGTGGGATTTAATCCGATATTAAAACAAACACAGGCTGAGTTAAAAGAAGTACAGTCCTTATTTGCAAGTACAACTTTAGGGTATAAGGAAATGTTGTTTCTTGATGTAACTGCGAGAAATGATTGGTCATCTACGGTGTCAAAGTCGTTTTTCTACCCATCTTTTGGTTTAACTGGAGTGTTAACAGAGATGTTTGAAATGCCAGAAGCAATATCTTTTGCTAAAATAAGAGGTTCTTATGCTGAGGTAGGAAATGATATTCAGAGTTTTATTAATAATCCTATTAACTCTATCGGTACGGGGCAGGGAGGACTGAACCCTCCAACTATAAAGCCTTTTGTAGAGTTGAAACCTGAAATTCAAACTTCTTTTGAGGTAGGTACAGAGTGGCAATTTTTTAATAATCGTTTAGGTTTTGATATAGGATATTATAAAACCAATACAAAAGATCAATTTATGACATTTTTAGCCGGTAATCAGGTTTCTCCTAGCGGAGAAACGGCAGATTTTTTTGCTATTAATGCTGGAGATTTTGAAAATTCAGGTATTGAAGTCTCTATAACTGCTACTCCTATACAGAAAGAGGATTTTTCTTGGGATACTTCTATTAATTTTGCTAGTAATGAAAATAAAGTTAAGGAATTAGATGCGAGATTAAATAGAGATTATTTAGAATTAACGCCTATTAGTGTTAATGCCTATGCATTATTAATCGTTGAGGGAGGTTCTTTTGGTGATATTTATGGAAGAAAATTAGATAAAAATACGGATGGACTGCCTATAAGAAATGCAGATGGTAATTTTACTCAGGTAGAAGCAAATGGAGATACTAGAGGAGGTTTTGATTTATTAGGTAATGCTAATCCTGATTTTTCTTTAGGTTGGAATAATTCTTTTACCTATAAAAATGTTACGGTAAGCTTTTTGGTAGATGCTAGGTTCGGAGGAGAAGTGATGAGTCTTACCGAAGCAATTGTCGATGGTTTTGGAACTTCTAATAGGACAGGAGATGTTCGGATTTTTGATGAAGCAACGGGGTCAGAAACAACAATGCCGGCTTCAGAGTATTATCAGGCAATTGGAGGTAGAAATGGGTTTACTAGTGAATATACGTATGATGCCACCAATATTCGGTTAGCGGAATTTTCGCTAGGATATAATTTTGAGTTAGGAGAGAATAGTTTCTTTAATAAGATCAATGCTTCTGTAATCGGTAGAAATCTGTTTTTCTTTCAGAAAGATGCTCCTTTTGATCCCAATATATCACTAAGTACAGGGAATGGGTTACAAGGAGTTGATGTGTTTGGAAATCCATCTACGAGAAGTATAGGTCTAAATGTAGGTTTATCATTTTAATTAAAAGAAATTAAGTATTATGAAAAATATTATTAAAAAAACAGTTTTTACTGCTTTTATATTATTCTTCGTGCTTTCCTGTACGGATGATTTTGAGGCATTAAATACCGATCCTAACGGATTGACAGATGAGCAGAGTGAAGCCGATTTCATTAATGTAGGAGGACCATTTAACCCGATTTTTCTAAATCTATACAGATATGATCCGGCTTGGCATACACAATTACAACATAATTTAAATGCAGATACGTTTTGTGGGTATATGGCGCCACCAAGACCTTTTGTAGGTGGTGTTAATACTACAAATTATGCGTTTATAGACTTCTGGGATCAATTTCCTTGGGATGTTCCGTATTCTTCGACAGGAGTTATGTCAAATGCTGCATTAATTAAAGAAAGAGGAGAAGAAGATTTTCCATTAATTTATGCAATTGCGCAAATACTAAGAGTAGAAGGAATGCATAGAGTTACTGATGTTTATGGGCCAATAATCTATTCTAAGTTTGGACTTCCTGGAGCTTCTTTTGCAGAGTATGATTCTCAGCAAGAAGTGTATGATCAATTTTTTGTAGAGCTGGATGAAGCAATAGCTACCTTGTCAACTGATCCCGATAATCAGCAATTTGCTGCTTTTGACTTGGTGTATGGAGGAAGTTATACGCAATGGATGAAGTTTGCCAATACGTTACGTTTACGTTTGGCGCTACGGATATCGAAAGTAGATCCGTCCAAAGCTAAGGCAGAAGGAGAAAAATCTCTGGCACATAGTGCTGGATTATTAGAATCTAATGAAGATAATTTTATTATCAAAGGAGGAGCAACACATCCATTAACGGTGTTTAACTCTAGCTGGAATGATGTACGTATGAATGCTTCTATGGAATCTATTTTGGTAGGATATGACGATGCAAGAGGTGATGTCTTATTTGAAGAGTCGGGAGTTACTTCAGGTTCTTTAAAAGGATTAAGAGGTGGAATGCCATTGTTACCAGGGTATTCGGATGAATTAGATCAGAAAGAGGATTATATTCCTTTTTCCAGACTAGGGAATGCATATATTGCTGGAGAAGCGGAAGCTACTACAGATATTCAATTGATGACCGCTGCAGAGGCGTATTTCTTAAAAGCAGAGGCAGCCCTAAGAGGATGGATTGGTGCAGAAGATGCACAATCTAATTATGAAACAGGAATTTCTACCTCATTTGCTCAACATGAAGCCGCTGGCGCAGCAGCATATATTTCAGACAATACCTCCACTCCAATTGATTATGTGGATCCTGTAAATGCTTCCAATAATATAAATGCATTAACAGATATAACGGTTGCCTGGGATGCAGGGGCGGATAATGAAACCAAACTAGAAAAAATCATTACACAAAAATGGATTGCGATGTTCCCTGACGGGCAGGAAGCATGGAGTGAGTTTAGAAGAACTGGATATCCTAAAATATTTCCCTCGGTAGCTAATAATAGTGGAGGTACTATTGATACAGATATTCAGGTGAGAAGATTGCCATTCCCTGCAAGTGAAAGAAGTACCAATCCTCAAGGAGTAGAACAGGCAAGGACATTGCTTGGAGGACCAGATCACGGAGGTACCCGTCTTTGGTGGGACGTTCCGGGAGGGAATTTTTAGATAAACTATTAGTTATTAGAATTAGCCAATTATTAACTATAAAAAAGAGATGAATCTTAACTTTTCCACCACATAAGGTTCATCTCTTTACTTCCAAAGAGTATATACTTGAAACCAAACAAAAAAACTGTTATGAAAATGATTCAAGAGATTGAATACAAACAAGTTGGTACATTTGAGGATACGAAATATGAGAGAATTCACAATGAGATATTTTCGGACTCTTCTATTGCCTCGCGATTAGTAGCTAATGAGATAGCTTCTTTAATAAAACAAAAGGATGAGGAAGGCAAGCCATGTGTTTTGGGTTTAGCTACAGGATCTTCTCCTATAAAGGTATATGAGGAGTTGGTAAACTTACATCGTTCAGGAGAGCTTAGTTTTCGGAATGTTGTGACATTTAATCTGGATGAGTATTATCCTATGGATTGTGATCACCAGCAGAGTTATTATCATTTTATGCACCAGCATCTTTTTGATCATGTCGATATCAACCCAGAGAATGTGAATATTCCCAAGGGAGACATTCCATTATCAGATATGGATCAATATTGTATTGATTATGAGATGAAGATTAAGCGATATGGAGGATTGGATTTTCAATTACTTGGAATCGGAAGGACAGGTCATATTGGTTTTAATGAGCCAGGTTCACATCCTAATTCTGGGACTCGTATGATTACTTTAGACCATGTTACCAGAAGTGATGCATCATCTGACTTTAATGGTTTAGAGAATGTTCCCAAGAAGGCGGTCACGATGGGTATCAATACGATTATGAAATCTAAGCGAGTTATATTATTGGCTTGGGGTCATAAAAAGGCTACTGTTGTTAAAGAAACGATAGAGGGTGAAATCATTCCTAGTATTCCAGCATCTTTTCTACAGGAGCATAAGAATACAACTATCATTTTAGATTCAGAAGCTGCTTCTGAGTTGACACGTATCAAGACACCTTGGTTGGTAGATCAGTGTATTTGGACAGAGGCATTAAAATTTAAGGCGGTTACCTGGTTAAGTCAGGAGGTTAAGAAGCCAGTTTTGAAGCTCACAGATAAGGATTATAATGAACATGGGATGTCTGGATTATTGGCCTTAGAAGGGTCTTCTTATAATCTAAACATTACTATTTTTAATAAACTTCAGCATACGATCACAGGATGGCCAGGAGGTAAACCTCAAGCGGATGACACCAATAGGCCGGAGCGTGCGGAACCATCTAAGAAGCGTGTTTTGATCTTTAGCCCACATCCGGATGATGATGTTATTTCTATGGGAGGTACCTTTTTACGATTGATCGATCAGGGTCATGATGTTCATATCGCGTATCAGACATCTGGTAACATTGCTGTAACGGATGAAGAGGCATTAAAGTTTGCAGAAGTTGCACAGAGTTTTAACCCCGATAATAGGGATACAGTTTATCAAAGGATTATAGAGTCACTTCGATCCAAGAAGACGAGTGATATAGATGTATTAGAGGCCAGAAAGATCAAGGGTTTGATCCGTCGGATGGAATCATTAGGAGCCACTCGTTACTTTGGATTAGAGGATAGTAAGGTTCATTTTTTGGATTTACCTTTTTATGAAACAGGTAAGGTTAAGAAGAATCCATTAGGAGCAGAGGACATAACTATAGTTCAGAGCATTATCGAATCAGTAAAGCCGCATCAGATTTATGCAGCAGGTGATTTAGCAGATCCTCATGGTACTCATAAGGTTTGTTTAGACGCTATCTTCGCTGCTATTGATAGAGTCAAGGACGAATCCTTTATGGATGACTGCTGGGTCTGGTTATATCGAGGAGCTTGGCAGGAGTGGGATGTTTCAGAGATAGAGATGGCAGTCCCTTTGAGCCCTGATGAGGTAAACAAAAAGACAAACGCTATTTTGTTTCATCAATCCCAAAAGGATCGGGTTATGTTTCAGGGAGAAGATGCACGGGAGTTTTGGTTACGAGCTCAGGAGCGTAATAGAAATACGGCTTTGTTATATGATGAATTAGGATTAGCAGATTATGAAGCCATAGAAGCATTTAAGCGATATAAGTTTAAATAGCTTTAGACAAGAAATTGAGATGATAGATGTTTCAATTTTTAAATTCAGATAAAGTATCCCTCAACCTTATGTTGAGGGATATTTTTTTAAAATTATAAATGTTTAACATTTTTTAGGTTGTTATTCATATTGTTTTTTAACACATTTTTTATAAAACGTAGAAGTATTTGTGCTCAAAAATGTGAAATAATAAATGTGAAGCATTTTTGAAAAACCAAAATGGGTTATAGAATGTTGATTATTCTAAAAATGATGTCGTTCGTCTAAAAAAAAATATCCTATTGGATTAAAAAACTACTTTAACCCTTGCTTTAACATTTCATTAAATCTAAATTAATATGAAACAAAAAATTATTACATCAATTATTTTGATGGTTTTTTCTTTCTTGAGTTTTGGGCAGGGAACCCAAATCACAGGAACAGTAACGGGAGCTTCGGATGGTATACCATTGCCGGGAGTTAATATACTTGTAGTAGGAACCTCAAATGGAGTACAAACAGATTTCGACGGGAAATATTCGATTAACGCCTCTACCGGAGATGTTCTTCAATTTTCTTATTTAGGTATGCTTACCAAAAATGTAACTGTGGGAAGTGATACTGTAATCAATGTTCAAATGAAACAAGATGCAGAACAACTAGACGAAATCGTAGTTACTGCATTTGGACTAAAACAAGAAGTTAAAAAACTTGGATATAGTGTCCAAACTGTAAAAACAGAAGCATTAACACAAACAGCTGACCCAAATATAGGGTCTGCATTACAAGGAAAACTTGCTGGTGTAAACATCAATTCTAATGCAGGAGGGATAGGAAGTTCCATAAGTATCAATGTAAGGGGGATTAGTTCTCTTAGTTCGGGTAACCAACCCTTAATAGTTCTTGATGGAGTTATTATTAGTGCTAATCAAGGAGATCAAGGAGATTTTGCTTCAGGAATTGATTATGGAAATACGTTATCAAACTTAAACCCTAATGATATAGAAAATGTATCATTATTAAAAGGAGGTAATGCCACAGCACTATATGGTTTTAGAGGAATTAACGGGGTTTTGGTGATTACTACCAAAAAAGGACGTTCTGATAAAACAAAGGTAGAATTTAGTTCATCAGTGACTGGTAGTTCAGTGCTTGTAAACCGTGAGCTTCAAAATGAATATGGTCAAGGGCGATTCGATACAGGAACTAATGAGTTATTATATGATACAACAGTTGGTAGCAGTTTTGGTCCCCGTTTAGACGGAACACAGAGAGAACGTTTTGATGGACAAGGAACGGCTGCTTATTCTGGTTCAGATAATGATTATAAAGACTTTTTTCAAACGGGTTTTTCTTTTTTGAATTCTATAGCAATTTCACAAGGAAATGAAAAATATGATTATCGATTTAGTTATTCGCGTGCGGATAATGAATCAGTAGTGCCTGGAAGTAGATTAACGCGTCAAAACTTAAGTTTAAAAGCTGGCATACAGGCAGCGAAGTGGTTAAGAATTACTGGTAAAATTGATTATATAAATCAAGATGGTGAAAATAGACCAGAGCTAACAGGTGGACAATCAAACATAGGAAGAGCATTAACATTACGTCCAAGAAATATTTCTAATGGACTTTTGGAAAGTAATTCATTAACTGCAGGCGGAACACCTAATAATTGGTCTGGAGCGTTTATCATGAACCCTTATTATACCGTTAATACTAAACTTAATGAGGATGAAACAGATCGATATATTGGGTTATTAGAGTTTGACTTTGATATCTACAAAGGACTAAAAGCACTTGCCAGAATATCTCAGGATCAAATTAATGTAGGTCAACAAATATTTAATCCGATGGGAGCGTTTGATATTGCAAGTAATGGTAGGTTAATAGATCGTAATTCAGTTTCAAAAACGAATAATTATGATCTTATTTTTACCTATAATACAGACTTAAGTGAAAAAGTTAGTTTAGGGTCTACGGTTGGATTTAGTCATTCAGATGTTTCATTTAAATCCATAACATCAACAGGAGAAACTTTTCTAATTCCTAACTTCTTTTCGTTGAATAACTTTGAAAGTACGACTTCTGTTCCTAGTAATCCGCAAAACTCTTCAAACTCTGTTTACGGTTCTGCAACTTTAGGGTATAACAATTATTTATTTGCTGAATTTACTGCTAGAAATGATTGGAGTTCTACGCTTCCTATTGATGAAGCATCTTTCTTTTATCCTTCTGTTGGAATTAGTGCAGTATTAAGTGACGCTATTCCTTCACTTCAGGATAATGATGTATTATCTTATTTAAAAATAAGAGGTAGTTTTGCGCAGACAGGAAATGCTACAAGTGCTTACCAATTAAGGAATACGTATAATATTTCTTCAGGACTTTTTAATGGTCAGCGATTTTTCTTTTTCGGAGATAATGAGGAAGGAGCAGGTGCCGGACCACAACTTAAAAATCCAGGTTTAGTTGCAGAAATATCTAATACATTAGAATTTGGATTAGATGCTAAGTTTTTAAACAATAGAATTGGATTAGCTGCAACTTATTATAGTATTAGAACAGAAGATCAAATACTACAATTATCGTTACCAGCATCGAGTGGAGCTGCTAATCAAATTATTAATGCTGGATTGGTAACAAGTAAAGGAATCGAACTTTCTTTAAATGCGGACATTATAAAAAATGATAACTTTAGTTGGTCCACTAACGTTAATTTTACTACTAATGATAATGTAGTTGAAGAATTAGCGCAAGGAGTAGAAAGAAATATCTTAGTAAGACAGTTTAATGATGTTGTGGCAGTTGCTGCAGAAGTTGGATCGAGTCCTCAAGGATTATATGGGCCATCTTTTAATAGAGATGATAATGGGAATATCATATATGATTCTAATGGTTTGCCTGAAGTAGGTGAAATTCAGAAAATTGGAGATGCAACTCCTGATGCTTTCTTAAACTGGAGTAACACCTTTACATATAAGCAACTTTCTTTAAGCTTTTTGTTAGATGCGAGATTTGGAGGAGATATCTTTTCTTTCTCAGAATTACAGAGTCATACACAAGGTACTGCACTTGCAACTTTAGAAGGACGTGATTATTTTACAGGAGGACAAGGTATAGCAGTTCCAGATGGAGCCGTAATCAATGGAACCTTAGATGATACTGTTCAGCAAAGAGGAGTAGAGCCACAAGCTCATTGGGGGAGATTAGGACAGATTAGTGAAAACTGGGTGTATGATGGAAGTTTTGTGAAATTTAGAGAGCTTACATTAGGGTACTCTTTTCCTCAAAGCGTTATAAAATCATTACACGTGTCGAATTTATCTCTTAGTTATATAGGTAGAAACTTAGCCATCTTACATAAGAATACAGATAATTTTGATCCGGAAACTGGTTTTAATAACAATTTCTCTGGAGTTGAATTTTATGGAATTCCTACTGCTAGTAGCCATGGATTAAAATTAAGTGTCACTTTCTAAGAAATAAAATAAAATAAAATGAAGAACATGAAAGTAAAAAATAATATACTATGGGGGTTAGGGATATTCTTCCTAATTATTGCACCTATATCGTGTACGAAAGATTTTGAAGAGATAAACACGAATCCTGATAGCCCTGAAACTGCGACTATAGAAGGAATTATGGCAGGTGTTCAGTATTTCGAATTTGCTGAACCTCGTTTTTTAACATGGAGAGGTAATATAATTTACTCCAGTAGATTTGCAAACCAATTTAGTTATAATGCTGAAGGATCTTGGTTTGGAGGAGATGAGTATCAAAACAATACCGGATGGACAAATGCGATGTTCGATGCGTCCTATCAAAAAGTATCTTTAAATGTAAGGAATCTATTAAATACTTATATTAAAGAAAATGATAAAAACGGAGCAGCAGTTGCGAGAATTATGATGTCTTGGTTTTATCAAAAGATGACTGATGTTTTTGGAGATGTTCCTTATAATGATGTGATCGGAAGTGAATTGATTTTGGAGAACCCTAAACCAGTTTATGATGCTCAAAAAGACATTTATGAAGGTATTATTAATAACCTAACTGCTCAAATTAGTGAGATCGGTAGCTCTACAGAGGTTATTGCTGGAGCAGAAGGAGATTTTATATATAATGGTGATCCGCAAAAATGGGCTGCATTTGCTAATACGTTACGTTTACGCATGGCTATTAGAGCTAGAGACGCGTTTATCAATGCGGGAGATCAGGCGTTTATCGATACTACAATTAATGACTGTTTAAGTAAACCTCTTATTGATGAGTCTAATCAAGCACTTATCGATAAATCGAGCTCAGCTTTAATTCTTTCTTTCCTTGACGGAAGTTTTGAAGATGTATGGCATGGATTTGGAGGTTTTGGTTCTAAGTGGGCATTTTCTGAGAGGTATATGAATATGCTTAATGATAATAACGATCCAAGAATGACCCAAATGGCTGATCCTTCTCCAAACGGAACTTATACTGGTGCTGCCGTATCTGGAAGAACAACTCCATTAAGAGATGATTTGGCAGTACCATCTGCAAAAATTATTGGAACTTCTACAACCGATGTTTCTTCCATTGTTCCTACGCAGGTATTAACTGCTGCAGAATCTTATTTCTTACAAGCAGAAGCGGCGCTATTAGGATATTCAGGAAATGCACAAGCTTTATACGAGGATGGTATTAGAGCAAGTATGAATTTCTGGGGAGTAGATGCTGCAGACATCGATACTTTTATAGCTGACGAAGCTATTGCTACCTTATCAGGATCTAATGCAGAGCAATTAGAAATGGTGTGGAATCAGCGATGGTTAGCTTTGTTATTGAATGGTTATGAAGCTTGGTCGCTAGTAAGACGTACAGATTTAATACCAGCATTGACTGACAATAATATCTTTTTTGTTACACAACCTAATAATGGAGTAGTACCTAGAAGATTACCGTATTCAGCTACTGAGATTATTTCTAATGAAGAAAATGTGAATGCTGCAATTACCAGACAGGGGGCAGATGTAATGACAACTAACCTTTGGTGGGATGTTAACTAACTTTAAATTATTAGAATTAGCCAATTATTAACTATAAAAAAGAGATGAATCTTAACTTTTCCACCACATAAGGTTCATCTCTTTACTTCCAAAGAGTATATACTTGAAACCAAACAAAAAAACTGTTATGAAAATGATTCAAGAGATTGAATACAAACAAGTTGGTACATTTGAGGATACGAAATATGAGAGAATTCACAATGAGATATTTTCGGACTCTTCTATTGCCTCGCGATTAGTAGCTAATGAGATAGCTTCTTTAATAAAACAAAAGGATGAGGAAGGCAAGCCATGTGTTTTGGGTTTAGCTACAGGATCTTCTCCTATAAAGGTATATGAGGAGTTGGTAAACTTACATCGTTCAGGAGAGCTTAGTTTTCGGAATGTTGTGACATTTAATCTGGATGAGTATTATCCTATGGATTGTGATCACCAGCAGAGTTATTATCATTTTATGCACCAGCATCTTTTTGATCATGTCGATATCAACCCAGAGAATGTGAATATTCCCAAGGGAGACATTCCATTATCAGATATGGATCAATATTGTATTGATTATGAGATGAAGATTAAGCGATATGGAGGATTGGATTTTCAATTACTTGGAATCGGAAGGACAGGTCATATTGGTTTTAATGAGCCAGGTTCACATCCTAATTCTGGGACTCGTATGATTACTTTAGACCATGTTACCAGAAGTGATGCATCATCTGACTTTAATGGTTTAGAGAATGTTCCCAAGAAGGCGGTCACGATGGGTATCAATACGATTATGAAATCTAAGCGAGTTATATTATTGGCTTGGGGTCATAAAAAGGCTACTGTTGTTAAAGAAACGATAGAGGGTGAAATCATTCCTAGTATTCCAGCATCTTTTCTACAGGAGCATAAGAATACAACTATCATTTTAGATTCAGAAGCTGCTTCTGAGTTGACACGTATCAAGACACCTTGGTTGGTAGATCAGTGTATTTGGACAGAGGCATTAAAATTTAAGGCGGTTACCTGGTTAAGTCAGGAGGTTAAGAAGCCAGTTTTGAAGCTCACAGATAAGGATTATAATGAACATGGGATGTCTGGATTATTGGCCTTAGAAGGGTCTTCTTATAATCTAAACATTACTATTTTTAATAAACTTCAGCATACGATCACAGGATGGCCAGGAGGTAAACCTCAAGCGGATGACACCAATAGGCCGGAGCGTGCGGAACCATCTAAGAAGCGTGTTTTGATCTTTAGCCCACATCCGGATGATGATGTTATTTCTATGGGAGGTACCTTTTTACGATTGATCGATCAGGGTCATGATGTTCATATCGCGTATCAGACATCTGGTAACATTGCTGTAACGGATGAAGAGGCATTAAAGTTTGCAGAAGTTGCACAGAGTTTTAACCCCGATAATAGGGATACAGTTTATCAAAGGATTATAGAGTCACTTCGATCCAAGAAGACGAGTGATATAGATGTATTAGAGGCCAGAAAGATCAAGGGTTTGATCCGTCGGATGGAATCATTAGGAGCCACTCGTTACTTTGGATTAGAGGATAGTAAGGTTCATTTTTTGGATTTACCTTTTTATGAAACAGGTAAGGTTAAGAAGAATCCATTAGGAGCAGAGGACATAACTATAGTTCAGAGCATTATCGAATCAGTAAAGCCGCATCAGATTTATGCAGCAGGTGATTTAGCAGATCCTCATGGTACTCATAAGGTTTGTTTAGACGCTATCTTCGCTGCTATTGATAGAGTCAAGGACGAATCCTTTATGGATGACTGCTGGGTCTGGTTATATCGAGGAGCTTGGCAGGAGTGGGATGTTTCAGAGATAGAGATGGCAGTCCCTTTGAGCCCTGATGAGGTAAACAAAAAGACAAACGCTATTTTGTTTCATCAATCCCAAAAGGATCGGGTTATGTTTCAGGGAGAAGATGCACGGGAGTTTTGGTTACGAGCTCAGGAGCGTAATAGAAATACGGCTTTGTTATATGATGAATTAGGATTAGCAGATTATGAAGCCATAGAAGCATTTAAGCGATATAAGTTTAAATAGCTTTAGACAAGAAATTGAGATGATAGATGTTTCAATTTTTAAATTCAGATAAAATATCCCTCTGCATAAGGTTGAGGGATGTTTTTTAAAATAGTAAAAACAAATAAGTAAAGAATGATATTGGTAGCAGATAGTGGTTCTTCTAAATGTGATTGGGTATTGATCAATAACCAAGGCGAATGGATAGATAAAATAAAGACAGAAGGACTGAACCCACTTTTGTTATCCGAAAAAAAAATAGGTAACACCATTAATCAAGTGCAGGATCTTCTTAATAAAAAACAGGTTTTAACAATTGATAAAATTTATTTTTATGGTGCAGGATGTGGATCATCTGGATCTGGTAATATGATAAAAGATTTATTGCATAGTACTTTCAATGAGACAGAATTTATACGAGTCGAAGAAGATATTATAGCTGCTGTTCATGCAACTACTCAAAAGCCAGGAGTGATTTGTATTTTAGGGACAGGTGCTAATTGTTGTTATTTTGATGGAGAAAGAGTCATTCAGAAAACCCCGGCACTGGGATATTTATTAGCAGATGAAGGGAGTGGTAATTATTTCGGTAGAGAAGTGATTAAGAGTTATTACCTAAAAAAACTACCCTTAGACTTAGAAAAGAGTTTTGAAAAGGAATTTGAAGCGGATTTAGATATTTTATTGAAAAAACTACATACCGTAGATAGTCCAAATAAATACCTAGCTTCTTTTGCAACATTTATATTTAAACATAGGGGACATCCATTTATAGAAAATATTTTATATCAAGGGATTGCGAAATTCATTGATAGCTACCTTTTAAATTACAAAGAAGAATTACTTGAGAATCCTATTCATTTTGTTGGGTCAATAGCATATTATGCTCAGGACGTTATTAAAAAATCTCTGGATGAAAGAGGGTTTATTGTTAAAAGTTTTATTAAGAAACCGGTAGGTCATCTTGTAGATAATATTATTAATAAGAACATTTTATAAATACATTGGAATTAATGAATTTTCGTATTGCTAGTATATTATTATTTGTGTTGTTCATTTCTTGTAAACAAGAGAATATTGAAGTTTCGACAAATGAAGAAAAAGTTGCAATAATACCCATACCCGATCAAATATTGAAAAAGGATGGTTATTTTTCAATAACCGAAAAGACCAACTTTTTTTGTAATGATGAAGAGTTAAAAACACTTGCTACTTTTTTTATCGAAAAGATTGAAAAAAGTATCGGAGTGACATTGGGACACACAGAGGATAAAAAGGATAATAGTATTCATTTAGCTATAGATGAAAATCTTTCAATAGGAGAAGAGGGATACCATTTTTTCTCTAGTAAAGAAGAAGTGACCATTACTGCTAAAACGCCTAAAGGGGTGTTTTATGGGTTACAGACCTTACTACAACTGTTACCTACTGATCCTAGTCAAGGTGCGAAAATTCCATCTGTAGAAATAAAAGATAGTCCGGCTTTTGATTGGAGAGGTATGCATCTTGATGTTTCACGACATTTTTTCTCTATTGACTTTATAAAAAAGCAATTAGATGTATTAGCTCTTTTTAAGATAAATAAATTTCATTGGCATCTAACAGATGATCAAGGATGGAGAATTGAGATAAAAAAGTACCCAAAACTTACTGAGATAAGTTCGGTACGACAAAATAAGGATAAAACCATACATAAGGGTTATTACACTCAGGAACAGATAAAAGAAGTTGTAGCATATGCTAAAGAACGATTTATAGATGTAATTCCAGAATTTGACACGCCAGGTCATGCTGTTGCGATTTTAGAAGCGTATCCAGAATTGGCTTGTGAGAAGAAGGATTTTAAAGTTAGAAATCTATGGGGAGTAGAATCTAATATTTTGTGTGCAGGGAAAGAAGAAACCTTTTCTTTTATTGGTGACGTAGTATCGGAGTTAGCTGCTTTATTCCCATACGAATATTTTCATATGGGAGGAGACGAAGTTCCAAAAGATGAGTGGAAAAAGTCATTACATTGTCAGAATGTAATGAAAAAAGAGAATTTAAAGGATGTAAATGAATTGCAAAGCTACTTTATGAAAAGAGTAGAAGATATTTTAAAATCTCATAATAAGAAGATGATCGGTTGGGATGAAATTTTAGAAGGAGGTATTACCCCAACTACTAATATCATGTCTTGGCAAGGAGAAGAAGGAGGTATAAAAGCTGCTAATGCTGGGCATGATGTTATTATGACACCTAGTAAGTACGTTTATCTTAATTTTTATCAGGGAGACCTTAAAGTAGAACCAATGGCTTTTGGAGGCTATATACCATTAGAAACCATATATAATTATAATCCAATCCCAAAAGAAATTCAAGAAGACAAGAGGAAACATATTTTGGGTGCTCAAGCAAATGTTTGGACTGAGTATGCTGATAAGGATGAAACAATAGAGTATCTATTATATCCCAGGATTATTGCATTAGCAGAATTAACTTGGACTTCGTCTGAAAAAAAGGATTATAAAGACTTTCTATCAAGGTTAAATAATGTATACCCAAGATTAGATAAGAAACAGATTAATTATCATATTCCATTACCCGAAGGACCTACATCAGATCATATTGTTTTTACAGATAGTGTAGAAGTTTCTTTTAAGACTACACATCCTGTAAAAATGGTATATACAGTTGATAAAACAGATCCCAATGGTAATAGCACAGAGTATACCAAACCTATACTGTTAAAAGAAGATACAGATTTGAGTATAGCTTCAATATTACCGCATGGGAAAATGAGTAAAGTAAGAAGGCTTTTAATACGGAAACAAAAGCTATTAAAAAGTATGAATCTTGAAAAAGTGTCCTCAGGATTGCAAATGAAAGTGGTAAAAGGATATTTTCAAACAGTAACAGAAGCTGAGAAAACAATTCCCCAAAATACTGTAATTATAAATAACCTCAAAGATGCTAACAAAACCTATGATTGGGGGCATAAGGTTAATGATGATAATTTTAGAGCTGTATTCTTAGAAGGGTATATTGAAGTCCCTGAAGATGAAGTTTACTATTTTTCCAGTACTCAAGATCAAGTATGGATAGGAGATCAACTTCTTATAAATCATAATGATGCCGTTAGAAAACATCCTAAAGAAAACTCGATTGCATTACAGAAAGGAAAGCATAAGCTTAAAATAATTTATTTGAATACGATTACCCAATGCTGGGCAACAGATTGGAATACTGTAGAGCTTAAGTATAGAAAAGCCTCTGAAGAAGAGTATCAAGCCGTTGGAGAGCGTATGATTTTTCATTAAGATGGGTACAATAATTATCAGAATATATTATTTATAAAAGGAAGTGTAATTATAATCCTGAGACAGGGTTATAATTACACTTCCCTTCTTAACTAAACATTTAAATGTCTAAATAACAAGCCCTATGCTTATAGTATAAGATTTTTTTATGAAATCAACTACATAGGGATCAATTTTAATCCTTCGTTTTTGCAGAGTAGAAGGATATACTTTTTGTCATGAATCACTATAAGTTCACTTTTTCTTACTTGTAACTGATGTAGTATTTCAATTTTTCTAATATCGTTAAAAGTATTCTCTTTATTTCCAAAAATGAAATACCCTTTATTAGCATCATAGCGTATAGTTTCAGCCTCCGCTTCATATAGTGTGCCTACACTAAAAATATCTGTATAACCGTCATTATTAAAATCCCCTGTGAGAAAATCAGTTGTTGGCCCGAATTGAGCTAGTTTAGGAAGCTCTTCAATGTCAAAACTTCCGTTTCCGTTATTTTTTAGGAGGATATTACTAAAGTTCTGAGCAATATAATGAGTAGCGTTACTAAGGTCTTCTTTTCCATAAATTTCGGGTAAAGAAGCAGAGGCAAATTCCTTGTATGTTTTAAACTTGTGTTGTAGTACGGGAATTTGTTCAGAAGAGCACTCTTTTCCTCTAACAGGTACAAGAATACCACTTTTAGATTCTTTGCTAAGAATGATGTCAAAACTACCATTACCATCAAAATCGTTGGCGTAGATATGAAAAGGCTTTTCTATAGTAGGATGGAATTTATTGTTTTGTCCAATATTACCAATGAGGTAATCAGTATTTCCATCGTGATTTATATCTGCTGGTTGAATGGTAAAGTACCAACCAGAAGAATTTGACAAAGTATTGTCCGATGCCTTTTTTAAATGTCCGTTGTAATTGGTGAAAATTGTTATGGGCATCCATTCCCCCACAATTAATAAATCAGGATCTCCATCTTGATCGTAATCCGAAAAAATAGCATCATTAACCATTCTAAGCTGGTCAAAACCTTCTGTGACTTCCTCGGTAGCATCTATAAATTTTCCTTGTTCATTTTTTAATATATATGAAGGATAAGATAATGGATAACGTCCCGGAATCACACCACCTCCGATAAATAAGTCTAGATCTCCATCATTATCGAAGTCTGATGCAGTAGCCGTTGTAGAGACGGATAACATTTCTGGGATTTTTTGGGTCTTACTAAAGTTTCCATTACCCAAGTTTTCGTATAGCCTATCTTGTAGTAAAGGGCTATTCGCCGTGTCTTCATAGCTACCTGTAGCAATATAAAGATCTTGATCACCATCATTATCCATGTCAAAGAATAGTGCGGCGTTATCTTCATATTCTATATCTTTTTTAAATTCATCTATGCTTTTGGAGTTAAATTTCCCTTCCTCATTTTGAATGTAAAGTTCAGGTATTCCACCTTTCCCGTTACCAATAAAGAAATCATCTCTTCCGTCGTTATTTACATCACAAATACTCAATGCATTTCCTTTTTCGCTTTGTTTTTGAGGTAATAGCAATTGAAGATTATAATCATTAAACAGGCGTTCTTTGTTCTTGTAAGTGATTCCGAAGTTTTCGGCATCTATTAATGTAATATCATTTTTATTTTCTCGTAGGTTCTTTTTATCCATAAGGTGCTCCTTTTGAGAAATAGAAATATGTTGATTGGTATGAATGTTTGTTAAAGATTGAACATTGTTACCGGTTAATGGCCATTGAATTGAAATACTGTCAATAATTTTTGTTTTCCCTAAACCGAAATGTAACTTATATGAAACAGAAGATTGAAAACCTCTACAGGGATATAAGGTCTTGATTTGTTTTTGCTGACCAGAATGTACTATAACTTTAGCTCCAATACCGTTTGGGTTGTTCTTTTTTCCTTGTAGAGAAATAGAAATAGAGTTATTGGTTTGATTGTTCTTATATATACTAGCCAGGTCGGATTGATTGTTGAGAATAAGATCAAGATCTCCATCATTGTCCAAATCAGAATACGCAACACCATTAGAATTTAGTTTTTCATTCAATCCCCATATTTCTGTAGTATTTTGAAAAGTGAAGTTTTTATTATTTTTAAAAGATTTGTTCTTTAACTTAGACGAAGGCATCATATTAATAGCTTCTTCAAGAGTCACTTTTTTTCGATTTAGAATGTTAGTTTTCATCTGATTTCTAAAATCCTGATTGGATAAATCATGCTGTATGCCATTGGTAACAAATAAATCATTGAAACCGTCGTTATCAAAATCTGCCAATAAAGGAGACCAACTCCAATCTGTTTTGGCAATACCCGATAGCTGACCAACTTCACTATATACTCCATTTCCCAAGTTTATCTGTAACATATTAGACATGTATTGATGATGATAACCGTTTTTCACCAAATGATTAAAGTTCTCAGTACTCATAGCCGCCATGTTTTCTTTACTTCTTTGGTGATCCTCGGCAAGCATATCCAAAACAATTAAATCAGGTAATAGATCATTATTAATATCTGCATAATCCGATCCCATACTATTCGCGGAGATATGATCAAAAGTTTCTAGTATCTTATTAGTGAATGTTCCATTTTTATTATTAATGTATAAAAAGTCGGGTTCTAGAAAATCATTGGCAATATAGATATCAGGCCAGTTATCTTCATTAAAATCACCAATAGAAGCACTAAGTCCCCAAGCTTTATTAAGGATACCAGCTTTATGGGTAATATCCGTAAAAATTCCATTATCATTTTCGAAAAGTAGATCTGTACTCTCTGGATCTATATTTTGTTGAATCTTTGGATCAATACTAACATTGTTATTGAAATCTTGGCGGTGGTTTAATAAGAATACATCTAAATCTCCATCTTTGTCAAAATCTAAATAATATGCTTGAGTAGAAAAAGCACTAGAACCTAATCCATAATGCGCCGCTTGTTCTTTAAACGTACCATCTTTTTGATTTATAAAAAGTTTGTTTTTTCGAAGCTCCTGATTTCGTAACGAACCAGATTTACAAACATAAATATCTAACCAACCATCTGCATTGATATCAATCATAGAAACACCTGTAGACCATCCATTTTTATCTTCTACACCTGCTTTTGTTGTTATATCTTCGAAAATAAAATTACCCTTATTTAGATATAACTTATTGCTTCCCTGATTAGACGAAAAGTAAATGTCTTCTAGTTCATCATTGTTAATATCTCCAACCGCAACTCCACCACCATTATAGATATAAGAGTAATTAAGAAAATTGAAATATAAAGTTTCGGAAACTTCATTCTTAAAATCAATAGTACTGTGATTTTTAGAAATTAATTCAAATAATGTCTCTTGTTGCTGTTTTTCTGGGACTAAGGTGGTTTCTTTTTTTTCTTTAGAGCAATTAAAGAAGGATATAAGCAGTAGTATGAAGAATATTCTCTGAAACATCGGGTTTTAAATTTTGATTTACCTATTAAGCAAACTGTCTTGAGGCAAGCCTCTGAGTATTACATTTCACTTACTGAGTAAAATATGGCATATAATTGATTTCTCAAAATAAGAAACATTTCACTTATAGATAAACTTATCATATAAACAGCTCTTTTTTGAATATGAGCGACGATATAAAATTGCGCTGTAATAATCCTATAACAAACATACACCTCGATTAGTTACAATAAGTAACCAAAAGAGGTGTATGTGTAATTTTAGAAAAAGTAATGTCTTGTAAAGGCAAAGACTGCTTTACTTCTGTAGATTAGGCAACTACGCTTTAATCCACATTGCGGGGTTTAATTTTCCGAGACTTGTCTCAAAATTCTAAAATTTTGTGTCCGCTGGATGCTTTGTGGGCTTGCCCAGAGGTAGCTGACTAAATCAAGAGTAATACCATTTGTCATTTGAATTTACCGTAATAAAATGTTCTTTTTTGTGCCTCAATTTCAGAATAAAAATAAACCGTAGCCCAGCTATGCTTAATTTTTCTTCTTCATTGAAACAAAAAAATCTTTATTTTCTTTTCCAGTAAATTCAAACAACAACTGTTATAAACCAAAAAAAGAGTTTCGTTTCTTATTTCTAATGCCTGGAGCCACAACTCGTTGAGATATCTATTGACTAACTCACAGTATGCACATGAATATCTCTTTGCGGGTATGGGATTGAAATTCCTGCAGCATCTAAAGCATTTTTAGAGTTTTCTAATGTTTCGAAATACACATCCCAATAATCCTCTACAGTAGCATAAGGTCTTACAACAATATTAACTGCATTGTCGCCAAGTTCACTGACTGCAACAGTAGGAGCAGGTTCTTTTAATACTTTAGGGTTATCTGTTAACACTTTGGTAATAACATCCTTGGCTTTTTTCATATCATCTCCATACCCTATTCCGATGTTTAGATCTACTCTTAATGTGCCTTGAGAAGTATAGTTGATTATATTTCCATTAGATAATGTTCCGTTAGGAATAATCGCTTCTTTGTTTTCTGGGGTGGATAGCTTTGTTGTGAAAATTTCAATTTCTTTTACAACACCCAATACCCCTTGAGCTTCGATCAAATCTCCTATTTTAATAGGTTTGAAAATCATAATTAAAACACCTCCGGCAAAATTAGCTAAGGATCCTTGTAACGCTAAACCGACAGCTAAACCGGCGGCAGCAAGAATAGCTGCAAAAGAAGTGGTTTCTACACCAACAGTCCCTAAAACAGCTAGGATCAATACTATTTTGAGAATCCAGCCTAGTAAATTAGAAAGAAATTTTTGAAGACTTTCATCATAACTTCTTATAGTCATTAATTTGATAATGCCTTTCATTATTTTTTTGATTATCCAGGAGCCAATAATCCATATAAGAATTGCACCAATAACTTTTGGGCCAAAATCAACAATAAAATCAACCCCTTTGTCTAACCATTTTTGAATATCCATAAATATTTATTTAATTGATAAGTTGGTCTAAAATTAATATTAATACGTGATACTAGAATGCTCAATATTTTATAAATACTTTAAAATCGATAAAGAGCAATTTATCACTATCAAGGTGCGTTTTGTCTTAAATATTTGGTAAGAAATGATAAGTGTTTAAGGGGTTTCCTTATTTAATTGTAGATTAGCCCCACCTCAAAAACGATTAACTAAATGTCAGAGTTTACATATTTTTTTAAAGAAGGCTTCTTTCATGTTTTGGATTGGCAAGCGTATGATCATGTCTTATTTTTTATAGTACTTGTCATAGCATACACGTTTGATGATTGGAAGAGAATATTAATGTTAGTTTCTTTGTTTACGTTAGGGCATACTGGGTCTTTGTTTCTAGCTGTTTACAATGTGATTTCTGTAAATTCAAAACTAATTGAATTTCTAATTCCGATTACAATACTGGCTACAGCTTTATTTAATGTTCTTACAGCCAAAAAAACAACTAAGCAAAATAAAATTGGAATTTTATATATTACGACAGCTTTTTTTGGTCTTATACACGGATTAGGTTTTTCTGGTTATTTTAGAATGATAAGTAGTATTGGAGACTCTAAAGTTCTAGCGATATTAGAATTTGCATTAGGTATCGAAGTGTCACAAATCATCGTTGTAATAATGGTACTTGTTGTTAGTTTTATAGCTCAAACCATTCTTAGATTCTCTAAGAGAGATTGGGTTTTAGTAGTGTCTTCTATTGTAATTGGTATGGTTATCCCGATGATAATTAATAATAGAATATGGTAATTAATTGTCAATAAGGGTTGTATTTGAGGTAGAGTCATAATATATTCGTGTTTTGATTCTTTTCAGAGTATTATCTATATTATAACTATATGCCGAAAAAAAAACAATTAAAATATGACAAAGCGTATCTTAGGATAGCAAGAGAGTGGGGTAAATTATCTCATTGCGAAAGGAAAAAGGTTGGCGCGGTTATTGTTAAGGATAGAATGATAATTTCTGATGGATTTAATGGGACACCAACAGGTTTTGAAAACCCATGTGAAGATGAAGAAGGATATACAAAATGGTATGTACTACACGCAGAAGCAAATGCAATTTCTAAAGTAGCATCTTCTACTCAATCTTGTAAAGGATCTACATTATATATTACACTTTCACCATGTAAGGAGTGTAGCAAACTGATTCATCAAGCAGGTATAAAGCGGATTGTATATCAGAGAGGATATAAAGATAATTCTGGGCTTACTTTTTTAGAAAAAGCAGGTGTAGAAATAGAACAGATTACAGATTTAGACGATTAATGAGTTATTCAAAAAAATACTTGCCATTATTTATAGGTGTGGCGATGGGAGCAGGAGTTTTTTTAGGAAGTAAACTCGATTTTAATAACCCATCCGCTAAGTTATTTTCTTATAATGCAAAAAAAGAAAAACTAAACCGCCTTATAGATTATATAGATTATGAATATGTAGATGATATTAATACAGATAGTATAGTTGATGTTACGGTAAATAGAATATTAGAGAACCTTGATCCTCATTCCGTATATATTCCACCAGAAGAGTTAGAAGGGATTACAGAAAGTATGCAAGGTGATTTTATAGGAATTGGAGTTAGTTACTATCCATATCGGGATACTATTTCTGTGATTAATACGATTAAAGGTGGGCCTAGTGAACGTTCAGGAATTAGAGCAGGAGATAGAATTCTTATGGCGGATAAAGATACGTTATATGGAGAACGTTTGCTTAAAGAGGGATTAGCAAATAAACTGAAAGGAGAATTAAACAGTCAAGTTCAATTAAAAGTGTTCCGTAAAGGAAAAGGAGTGTTTGATGTCGTAGTAAAACGAGGAAGAGTACCTCTAAGAAGTGTTGATGCTAGTTATATGCTGGATGAGAATACAGGCTTCATTAAGATAAATAGATTTGCAGAAACAACGTATAAAGAATTTAAGAACGCACTGGATTCACTACAAGATTTGGGAGCAAAGGCTTTAGTACTTGATCTTCGGGATAATGGAGGAGGATTTATAGCCCCTGCATTAAAAATGGCTGATGAATTTTTAAAAGATGATGCTCTTATCATGTTTACTAAAAACAAAAAAGGGGCTATCGAAAATAATTATGCTACGCGAAATGGAAGTTTTGAGGAGGGTCAAATATATGTGTTGATCAACGAAAACTCTGCTTCAGCAAGCGAAATTTTTGCAGGAGCAATACAAGACAATGATAGGGGGATTATCATTGGTAGACGATCTTATGGGAAAGGTTTGGTACAGAGAGAAATGGCATTGGGAGACGGTAGTGCGATACGATTAACGATATCCCGATATTATACACCTACAGGACGTTCTATCCAAAAACCATATGAAAATGGAAATAAAGAGTACTTTAATGAATATCTAGAGAGATATAAAAATGGAGAATTACAAAATGCAGATAGTATCCATGTTGCAGATTCGTTAAAGTTTAAAACTCCTGGAGGCAAAATTGTATATGGTGGTGGAGGAATTATACCAGATATTTTTGTAAGTAAAGATACTACCAGAGTTGGAGAAGCCCTAAATTATATGCTTAGATCTGGTCATATGAGAAGATATGTTTTCGAAAAGTTGGATACAGAAAGAGATTTTTATAATCAATTTACGGAAGAGAAATTTAATCAAGAGAAGGTAATAGACGATACCTTTGCAGATGATTTTTTGTTATATATCAGAAAAAATGGAATCGATATATATCTTGAACAAAATAATTATAGAGATCAGCTAAAAAAATATTTAAAGGCAATTATGGCACAGCAATTATTTGGAACAAGTGCTTTTGAACAAATTATCAATAAAGATGATAAAATGGTGCAAAAAGTTTTGTCCTTATCAAATTAAAAGTATTCTGATTTTCTAATAAATCTAAAATAATGTAGTTTATATAAAAGTATTAATATAATTAAGATTCCCCGAACTATGTCAGAACTCACAGAGTATTTAGTAGCAATAGCAATATGTTCCCCACTTGTTTTTTTTATTGTGGCGGTAGCGTTTAGATTGTTAGACAATAGTGCTTCTATATTCTTGAATAATGAAATCTTAGTAGATTCATCATATGTATCGGGTGATTTAATTAGAAAGCAGATTGAAAGTACTGAAAACGAAAAGCTTAAGAAATCTCTTGGTAAAGCCTTGTTTTTTAGAAGGCTACATAATCTCTTTATGGTACTTGCAGTTATATCTTTACCACCAGCAATAATTGCATGTTTTTTAGTATCCTTTATATCATAAAAAATCTGTAAAATTATTCTTGATCGAAGAAAAGTTAAGGATATTTCTTGTTGTTACTTTTTTTTCTGAATAGCTCTGGAAACTAACAAAATACTTAATAAAATTATAACGCAGGCAGAAGCTAGAATGCTTATAAGTGCCGTGGCACTAGTTTCACTAAGAAGATTGCTGAAATCTAAAAAGGTAGCGTTATAAATTATAAGGGCTATAGCAATAATAATTAGTATATAAATAAAATATTTCACGTTTTTAAAATTTAATTGTTATGAAACTCACTTGCTTTTTGTGGTATCAAGGTTAATAATGAGCTAATCTATTTTTAAGAGATGTTTTTCAGAAGAGCCCTTTGATATTAGTAGCAAATAATTTTACAGCAATCGCAAGCAGTATTACTCCAAAAATTTTGCGAATCACATTAATTCCTTGTTTTCCTAATACTTTTTCAATTTTTCCAGAGGATTTTAAAACAATATAAACAAATATTATATTGATAATAATAGCGATTATTATATTAATCGTATGATACTCTGATCGTAATGATAGAATTGAGGTCATGGTTCCTGCTCCTGCGATCAATGGAAAAGCTAATGGTACAACAGCTGCAGTTTCTGGAGCATCATCTTTGTATAATTGAATGCCTAAAATCATTTCTAAGGCGATAAAAAATAAGATAAAAGCACCTGCAACGGCAAAAGAATTAACATCAATACCGATTAGATTTAGAATTTCTTTTCCTACGAAAAGAAAGATTATCATTAAAATTGCTGCTACTATTGAAGCTTTTTCGCTCTGAATATGTCCTACTTTTTTACGTAAATCTATTATTATAGGGATACTTCCAATAATATCAATCACAGCAAAAAGGATCATACTTGCAGTAAATATTTCTTTAAAATCAAAGTGCATATAAATTTTTTAGGTTAAAACAAAAGTACACAGACTTGATATGATAAAAGTAGCATAAAAAGATAAATAAACTGTAAAATTTATTGTCTATAAAAATTATCTTCGCAGTATGTTTCAATTAGGAAAAACCATAGTATCAGAAGATATTATAGAAAAAGACTTCGTATGTAATCTTTCGGCATGCAAAGGGGCTTGTTGTATAGATGGAGAAGCTGGAGCTCCGTTAGTAGCATCCGAGACTAAAAAGTTAGAGGAAATATACCCTGTTATTAAATCGTATTTGCGAAAAGAAGGGATAGCCGCTATTGAGGAGCAAGGAACATCTGTGACAACCTCGGATGGTGAATTAGAAACTCCGCTGATTGATGGAGCAGATTGCGCATATGTTATTTTTGATGAAAAAAATATGGCAATGTGTGCTATAGAAGAAGCGTATAATCAGGGAGAAGTAGATTGGAAAAAACCAGTTTCATGTCATTTGTACCCTATAAGAGTACAAGACTATACAGAGTTCTCGGCTGTAAATTATCATAAGTGGGAAATATGCGATGATGCATGTGCTCTAGGCAAAGAATTACAAGTGCCTGTCTACAAGTTTGTAAAAGAAGCTTTGATCAGAAAATTTGGAGAAGATTGGTATATGGAGTTGGAAAAGGTTGCGGCAGATTTTAAAAAATAATCAAAGACAAGGTTTTGGGATCATGATTTTGATGAGGAGTATTGTTTTTGATTGTAAAATTGCGTGAAAATGCTTTTGGAATAAATTCCTTATTTTTATAGAAGTAATATGTTTACCTCTTTATGTTAATTTCCACTAACAAGAAAACCAAAACAATATTCACATGAAAACATTTAATATACTTGCGTTAACGGGTATTATGCTGCTATTTTTGTCTTGTAAAGATGATGATATTATAGTTATTGCGCCAGATTCTGAAGAAACAGGAGAGTTTTTAGAACAGGATTTACACGTGCTATACTTAAGGCAACAAATTGATCTTGCTAATGAAAAAATTAAAGAATTAAATCCTGATGATCCAGACGATCAAGGGCAAATAGAAGAGCTGGAAGCAGAAAATGAAAGCAACGAAAAGCATCTGGATTTTCTAAAAGAGCAAACAGAAAGTATTTTTGAAGAGTATCCTGAATTTATAGCAAAGTTAGGACGACGAGGACCAATACCTCCGGCGCCAAGCCCATGTAACTGTTTAACTCCTGTTGATTTAACAAAGTTAATGCGAATAGTGCGAATAGGAGAGGTAGAAGGCTTTGCAGCAAGTGTTTTTTCCGAAAACCAAGAAGTTCTTGTAGACTTTGGTGTTTCAGAAGTATATGAAAACAGTAAGCTCAACTTTATTTCGTTGGAAAAAACGATTGACTTTCAGGGAAAAGTAACACTAAAAATCTCTAAGTTTTTTGAGCCTCTTCAACAGGTTATATCGTATTCTGTAGAAGGGGGCATTAACCTATAAATAAGATTATTAAATATTACTAAATTAGTCCTCACTTAACTTTGAGGGCTTTTTTATGTTAAAAAAAAATGTTTTAATAATATTTCTTTCATTTTCTGTACACTTAATTCTTTCTCAGGAGAATAAACATATAGAAGATTCGGAATTGTATTTTCAGAAAGGAAGCGCTTTTATTTACACGAATAAAGATAGTGCTACTTATTATCTAAATAAAAGCATAGCCTTAAGCGAAAAAGTGAATGATGTAGAAGGAAAGATTTCTAGTCTTACTTATTTAGTGGCTTCTAATGGGTTTCATTATGATTTGGAACAGTTAAAATTAAATTTAGACAGAATGGATTCTATTTTAAAGTATAATAATAGTTTCCAAAAGCTTCCGGATAAATTGGATTATGAAAAAAATTATTTGATTCAAAAGGGAAATTATAACTTCAAAATTAGAAACTTTAATGAGGCAATAGTTGATTTTGAACAATTATCGAATATGCTGACCGAAGTACCAATCGATTCATTGACTATTGAAGACAGGACACTTCTATTTAGTACGTATAATTTTTTAGCATCAATTCATGAAAAGACAGGTAAAAATAGTATCGCTAAAGATTTTTATAGAAAAATATTATCAATCGGGGATAATTACGAAATAGAAAGTTCTGCAGGACGTATTGCGGGCACTAAGATGAGATTGGCTAGTGTTTTTGAGAATGAAAATGATTTTAATAAAGCTAATAAGTTATTAAAAGAAGCTTTGAATCTTTATCTTTCATTAGGTCATAATCCGAGAACTAAAAACAACCTGCTTTCTACATATCAACGTATTACAAAAAATTATTTACTTCAGGATAGTATTCCAAGAGCACTAGCCATGCTTAAAGAAAGTGAGCAGTATTACAGAGAGAATGATGCATTTATAAGATTGTCTGATATGCTGTACGGCGATATTTTTATTGCCAGTGGACAATATGATAAAGCAATGAAATTTTACAAAAACTATGTGTTAAAAACTAAAGCATATAGAAAAAATAAAAAACATCAAGATGTTGCAGAGGCTTATAAAAAAATAGGCAATTTGAATGTGTCTAGAAACAAGGTTAGTGAGGCATTGCAGTACTACCAAAAAGGATTAATGGAGCTATCGCAAGACTTTAATAATGATGATATAGCCAAAAACCCGGATCCTAAAAAAGTCCCTACTAGGCTCGTGCTAATAAAAATCTATAAAGAAAAATTAAAAGCATTACAATTGCTTTATCAAGATAGTAATGATATACGAAACCTCAAGATAGCACATACTACTTCATATAGTATTATTGAAACGTTAGACTTATTGAAACCTGAATTCGAGAGTAAAATAGATAAACAATTTTTATTGTCAGAGATGCATCCCGTATTTAATATGATGGTAGAAGTGGCTTACGATTTATATAATCACACCAAGGATACTACATATATAAGCGATGCATTTCATTTTATGGAAAAAAGTAAAAGTATATTGTTGTTAGAAGCTGTTCGTAGTTCTCAGGCTAGTTCATATAGAAATATACCAGAAGAAATTATTAATAGAGAGCAACAGTATAGAGCTGATATTACACACTTGGAAAAGCAATTATTCAATCAAAAATCTGATAAGATACTTTTTGATACCCTTTTTAAACTAAGAAATGAATATTATGATTTTGTGGCTGGTATTAGAGAACAACACCCTAGATATTATAACTTAAAATATAATACCAAAGTAATTGAACTGGAAGAAACGAAAGACATAATAGGAAAGAATAAAGCATTACTGAGTTATTTTTCTACAGAAGAAAACCTGTTTTTAATTGCCATAGAGCATAATACTATTAGTTTTAATAAAATACCTTTTAGCAAAGAAATAAAGAGTACAATTATTTCTTTTTATGATAAGATATCAGAATTAGATGTAAAAGGACTTCCCGATATTTATAAACAAGGAAATAAATTGTATCGTATATTGTTAGAGAAAACTCTTCATGGAATAACATCAACAGAGCTAATTATAGTACCGGATGACGTGTTAAATTATGTGCCATTCGATGCATTGTCAATGTCGGATAAGACCCCAGCCTATTTGGTAAAAGAATATCAGGTTAGCTATAGTAATTCTGTTACCTTACTAGGAGAACAATTAAAAAAAGTTAAAAAAGACAAGAACAGTTTAATCGCATATGCTCCTAGTTTTGAGAGAAAAGAGAAAACTACACAATTAGAAAGATCAGATTTGGGGCCTTTGATATATAATACAGAAGAAGCTGTAACTATTGCTAATTATTTTGATGGAACAGTAGTACTTGGTGGAGAAGCGTCGTTATCTGCTTTTACAGACAATAAAACGAATCATTCTATTCTTCATTTTGCTACTCATGCAATGGCAAATGATGAGTTTCCGGATTATTCTTATTTAGCTTTTACACCAGAAGAAGGGAATGAAACTAATAATTTATTATACGTAAAAGATCTGTATGCATATACTATCAATGCGGATTTGATAACATTAAGTGCCTGTCAGACTGGATTGGGTAAATTACAAAAAGGAGAAGGAATGCTAAGCCTGGCAAGAGGTTTTAGTTATGCAGGATCGAGATCATTGGTAACAACACTTTGGAAAATAAATGATCAAACAACAGCAGGGCTAATGGATAGTTTTTATAAAAATCTCAACAAAGGGTTTTCAAAAGATAAAGCTTTGAAAAATGCTAAGACAACCTATCTTTCAGGAGTTGAAGATGATGAGTTGTTGCAACATCCGTACTATTGGTCAGGGTTTATATTGTCTGGTGATACTGCACCCTTGAGTACTAGTTCTTTTAATTTTTGGTGGTTATTACTTGTAGTGATTCCTGTTATTGGTTTTGTTCTTTCTAAAAGGAAGAAGTTAGTTTAATTCTTTAAGTAGTTGTGTAGCTGCCCCTTTTTTAAAAATCCCATTATGGATAATTTCTTTTAGTGTCACGATAGCTTCTTCTTTTTTATTTTCCTTAAGATATGCTAGTGCTAGATACCACCTGCCTCTTTCTGATAATTGCCCTTTTAATGTTATGTGTTTTTCGAGTATTGGAATGGCTTCTTTTGCTCGGTTTGCAGCTAATAAAGCATTTGCCTGATATAATAAATAATAGGGCCTTTTAGAAACACTAAATAATGATTCGAATTGGTCTGCGGCTACTTCATAGTTTTTTTGTTCATATGAAGTAAATGCTATAGTTTCTTCAGAGTCATTATTTCCTCCTCTTACTATAGGGGATACTACATTTTTATAAGGCTCAAAATTCTCTGCATATAGCTTAGCTGTATTTGTAGCAAAAGGATTGAATACTAATATTCCACTAATAGAAGCTATAATAAGAATTGAAGCAGCAATAATCCATTTTTTATAATCAATCAAAGGGATGATTTTGGTTTCTTTTGCACTAATCTTTGATTCAAAATTGGCAATACTTTCTCTTAAATTATCCCTGTCTTCTGCACCAGAAACAATTTTTAAATCTTTAATTAGGGTAATATCATTCCTGAAAGAGATGTTGTTTTCTTGTAAATCATTAAATTGATCTCTTTCTTCTGGGGTTAGTGTTCCTAGCAGAAACTTGTCTATAAGCTCTTCTTGTTCCATTTTAGGCAGGGGATTTAATTAGTTCTTTAAGGGATTTTAAACAACGGGACTTTTGGCTTTTTACTACATTTTTGTTTTCATATCCTAAACTCTCCGTAATTTCTTCAATTGTTAGTCCCCGATAATAAAATAAGGTTAACATTTCCTGACAACGTTTTCCAAGGTTCTTAAAATGTTGCCTTAGTAATTGTTGTTTTGGTGTTAATTGTTGGTATTCGATACGGAGATCTTCATTGTCGGAGATTTCCTTAAATTCTTTAGACTCTTCATACGATACTGTTTTTTTTTGCTTTCGAAGGTGATCATATATCATGTATTTGCCAATACTAAACAAATACGTTTTTATAGAACTTTTAATATCTTCAAGTTTACCATTTATGGCGTGTTCTCGTAATGCTATAAAAGCATCTTGATAAATATCTATTAACGAAGCGTGATCTAAATCATATTTTTTGGCAAACTGCAAAAAAGAACTACGATATTCATTATAAATCTTTTCAAGGGCTTGATTTCGACCTTTTATTAACGTTGATAGCTCTTCTTTCATATTAAATAACCTAGTTAAGGTAATAGATCTGTTTTTACGTTTTTAATGATAAAGTTAATCTTTTTTGAGAAAAACGTATAATATGTTAATTGAAAGGTGGTTGGGTGGTTCTGGTTTTGAAAAACACACACTAGTAAAGTTGTAATTAAGGTGTCTGCAATAATCCGAGAGCTGTGCTTCAAGAAAAATAATTCTAAAGACTGTATGAAAGAGAAATTTTAAGATAAGCTAAAAATAAGTGTATAATAGAGAGAGTAGCAGCAATCTTGATTCAAAATTTTTCGAGGGGTTAGCAGTATGTTGATTACTTTTTGTTAAGTAATGAAGAATGGTTTAGGTAATATTTGATTGCTTTTTAAATTGATAAGAGGTGTTATTTGGTAAATTGTTGCTGTTTTTTATCTGAAAAAGTTAATTTTTTAAACATGTGGTTTTGCCGTAATTTTGTGTTTTTTGATAAAGTTTTTTTTTGGCTATAAAAAAGCTGCTAGCAAGGGAGAAATAAGAGTTTTTTGTAGTTACTAACATCGCTGTTCATATCTTTTTTTAAAACGTAATTAATTGTTAACTAATTAGTTAGTTTGATTTTTAAAATAACTGATATTTGATGTAATTTCCCTTCGTGTTGAAAACTTTGTTGAAAACGTTTCCTAATTTTTTGTGAAACTTTTAGCGCAATTTTTGATCTTTGTTAAACCGTAAAGGGGACAAAAAAATCACTAAAAGTTAAAGAGAATTTATAATGGATGTTGTAGAACCAATCTTACAAGAAAATAAGGATAGATTTGTAATTTTTCCTATAAAGCATCATGATATTTGGGATTGGTATAAAAAGTCGGAAGCTAGTTTTTGGACAGCAGAAGAAATCGATTTACATCAAGATATAACAGATTGGTCAACGAAACTTACCGATGACGAGCGTTATTTTATAAAACATATTCTTGCTTTTTTTGCAGCTTCAGATGGAATTGTAAATGAAAATTTGGCAGAAAATTTTGTAAATGAAGTACAATATAGCGAAGCTAAGTTCTTTTATGGCTTTCAGATTATGATGGAGAATATCCATTCTGAAACATATTCGTTACTCATCGATACATATGTAAAAGACGAAAAAGAAAAAGATATTTTATTTAAAGCTATAGACAATTTTCCAGCAATTAGAAAAAAAGCAGACTGGGCATTAAAGTGGATTGAATCGGATTCATTTGCTGAACGTTTGATCGCTTTTGCAGCAGTAGAGGGTATTTTCTTCTCGGGTGCGTTTTGTTCTATATTTTGGTTAAAGAAACGTGGTCTAATGCCAGGGCTTACCTTTTCTAATGAGTTGATATCTAGAGATGAAGGTGTTCATTGTGATTTCGCAGTGCATTTGCATAATAATCATTTGGTAAATAAAGTTCCTAAAGAAAGAATACGTGGAATTATTGTAGATGCTTTAAATATCGAAAGAGAATTTATTACAGAATCTCTTCCGGTAAGTTTAATAGGTATGAACTCTAAATTAATGACTCAATATTTAGAATTTGTAACAGATAGATTGTTAATGGAATTAGGATGCGAAAAAGAATACGGAACTGCAAATCCATTTGATTTTATGGATATGATTTCATTACAGGGAAAAACTAATTTCTTCGAAAAAAGAGTTTCAGAATATCAAAAAGCAGGAGTGCTTAATAAAGATACTGATGAAAATAAGATAAGTTTTGATGCTGATTTTTAATTAGTATCCTCAAAACAAAAATATATTCATTCTGAGCTAGTCAGCAAACATTACTTCTGTTTGATTAGGATTAGCTCAGTTTGATAAAGCTTTCCAAAAGCTTTAAGGGGTTAGCAAAATAAAAAAGACAGAAGTCGATAATTTTTTACTTAGATAGAAATGCTCTGATAATAGTATCTAGAGTTCTCTCTTTAGTATCTGATTTTGAGAAAATCAATATAACATTATTGATCAGTAAGACAAGTATATAATAGTAGCACAAATTAACATCACATTCTTCATAAGAAGGATTATTAAAAACCAAAAAGCGTATGTATGTTGTAAAAAGAGACGGTCGTAAGGAGCCAATTATGTTTGATAAGATTACCGCAAGGGTAAGGAAATTATGTTATGGACTGAATGCCTTGGTTGATCCTGTGAAGGTGGCTATGCGCGTAATCGAAGGATTATATGATGGGGTAACTACGAGTGAACTCGATAATCTGGCAGCAGAGATTGCCGCTACGATGACTATTACACATCCAGATTATGCGAAGTTAGCAGCACGTATATCTGTTTCTAATTTACATAAAAATACGAAGAAAACATTTTCTGAGGTAGTTACAGATTTATATGAATATGTAAACCCAAGGACAGAGAAAAAAGCACCATTGATTTCGGATGAGGTTTATGACGTGATCATGGCTAATAAAGAAAAACTTGATTCTACAATTATTTATAATCGTGATTTTGGCTACGATTATTTTGGTTTTAAAACATTGGAACGTTCATATCTGTTAAAAATTAACGGAAAAATTGCTGAACGTCCACAGCATATGTTGATGAGGGTTTCTATAGGTATTCATCTTGATGATCTTGATGCAGCTATAGAGACGTATGAATTAATGTCTAAAAAATATTTTACACACGCTACACCAACCTTATTTAATTCGGGTACACCAAAACCCCAAATGTCATCTTGTTTTCTTTTAACAATGAAGGATGATAGTATAGATGGTATATATGATACACTGAAGCAAACCGCTAAAATTTCACAATCAGCAGGAGGAATAGGGTTATCTATTCATAATGTTAGAGCTACAGGTTCTTATATAGCTGGAACAAATGGAACATCTAATGGGATTGTTCCGATGCTACAAGTTTTCAATGATACTGCTAGATATGTAGATCAGGGAGGAGGAAAGCGTAAGGGGTCTTTTGCAATTTATGTAGAGCCTTGGCATGCGGATATCTTTGATTTCTTAGATCTTAAGAAGAATCACGGAAAAGAAGAGATGCGAGCACGTGATTTATTCTACGCTATGTGGATTCCGGATTTGTTTATGAAACGTGTACAGGATGATGCAGAATGGACATTAATGTGTCCGAATGAATGCCCTGGATTATTTGATATACATAGTGAGAAGTTTGAAGAAGAATATATACGCTTTGAAGCTGCAGGAAAAGGACGTAGAACAATAAAAGCAAGAGAACTTTGGGAAAAAATTCTAGAATCCCAGATTGAAACAGGTACACCGTATATGTTGTATAAAGATGCGGCAAACCGTAAATCGAATCAACAGAACTTAGGTACCATACGTTCTTCTAACTTATGTACTGAGATCTTAGAATATACAAGCCCTGATGAAATAGCAGTATGTAATCTGGCATCTATAGCGTTGCCTATGTTTATAAAAAATGGAGAGTTTGATCATAAGGAGCTTTTTAGAATTACAAAACGAGTAACTAAAAACTTAAATAGAGTAATAGATCGTAATTACTATCCTGTAAAAGAAGCTGAGAATTCTAATATGCGTCATCGTCCAATAGGATTAGGAGTACAAGGATTAGCAGATGCGTTTATTCAGCTGCGTATGCCTTTTACCAGCGATGAAGCGAAGAAGCTAAATCAAGAAATTTTCGAGACTTTATATTTTGCTGCAGTTACCGCATCTATGGAGGAAGCTAAAAATGAAGGCCCATACCAAAGTTATGAAGGTTCTCCGATTTCTAAAGGAGAATTTCAATACAACCTATGGGGAATCAAAGATGAAGAATTAAGTGGTCGTTGGGACTGGGCAAAACTTCGCAAACAGGTTCTTAAGAATGGAGTGCGTAATTCGCTATTGGTAGCACCAATGCCTACAGCATCAACTTCTCAGATCCTAGGAAATAATGAAGCTTTTGAACCATATACAAGTAATATATATACCAGAAGAGTATTATCTGGAGAGTTTATTGTGGTAAATAAACACCTATTAGAAGATTTAGTGAGATTGAATCTATGGAGTGATGATCTTAAGGATGCCATTATGAGAGCTAATGGATCTGTGCAGAATATTGATATCATTCCTCAGGATATAAAAGATTTATATAAAACAGTGTGGGAGTTGAGTATGAAAGATATTATTGATATGTCTCGTCACAGAGGATATTTTATCGATCAGTCTCAGTCACTGAATTTGTTTATGGAAGGAGCAACAATGGCAAAATTAACTTCGATGCATTTTTATGCTTGGAAGAGCGGATTAAAAACAGGTATGTACTATCTGAGAACAAAATCTGCTGTTGATGCGATTAAGTTTACACTTAAAAGTGAAAAGAAAGAAGCTCCACAACCGGCAAAAGTTGCCGTAGCAGCTGCTCAAGTGATGGAATCACAAGCTGCTAAAAATGAGCCTGTTCCTGTAGAAGGAACTTCTCTATCTCCAGAAGAGCTAAGGGCATTGATTGCTCAGTCTAAGGAAGCCGAAGGAGACGATTGTTTAATGTGTGGGTCTTAAAAAGACCAATTTTTTATAGGGAAAAAAGGGAAGTTTTCTTTAAGAAGCTTCCCTTTTTGTATTGTAATATCATTTCTCAAATGAAATTGCCTACTAAAATTGCTTCATTTTATTTTGCGCTTCAAAATAAAATGAATCGATACTCCAAACTATCCCTGAATTTTCTTTTTTGCTTGAACCAAAAATAATTCAATTCACGCTACGGTAATTTTATATAAGAACAGGTATAATTAAAAAAAACAAAATATTGAGGTAACAATTCTGGTTCTCATGACATATATAATAAGGAATTATATTTTTTATTAAAACTAAGTATAAGCCTTATTTAAAATTTTATTTATATGGAAGAAATTACTATTCAACACCCACTTTGTTCTCAGTGTGCTACTGAGATTGCTTTAGAAACTAAATTTTGTACCAATTGCGGTTTTCCGGAGCATGGAGATGAAAAAGAAAAAGCTGTATTTCATGCAAATAGAGTAATAAAAAAAAATGAAATTATTGAGGATAGAAAGAGAATCAATTCTGCAAGAAATACCTTATACTGGATGGCAGGGATAAGTTTTGTTTTTGGGTTATTCTACTTTTTTCAATCACAAGATACGGTTGCATTAATAGTACAAGCAATTTTATCAGGAATTTATTTAATATTGGCATATTGGTCTCAGAAAAAACCATTTGCAGCTTTACTCTCTGGTTTATTACTTTATGTAACGATTATAGCAATTCTAGCAATTGCAGATCCAAGAACTATTTTTAGTGGAATTATTTTTAAAATTGTAATTATTGTCTTTCTAAGTAAAGGAATGTATTCAGCTTCACAAAACTCTAAAAAAATAGGATGATATGATTTGTCAAAGCTGTAATACTTCAATAGGACAGGAAATGAATTTCTGCCCAAGTTGTGGCGTATCCATTGCAGAACCAGAAGAAAAAGAAAAAAGTAAATCGGTGCATATAGTAATCGCATTTTATGCTGTTATGCTGGTTTTTTTTGGAATTACTTTTTTTGTATACCAAAATGGAAGCTCTTTAAAAAAGGAAATAGTTATAGAAAGTGTTTTTGCCTTGATTGTAATAGGGTTCACATTTTTTGATTTTAAAAATATTTTAAAATTATTTAAGATTCCGAAAATTAATCTGTTAATACTTCTAGGAGTATTAATAATACCGATAGTGAGCGGAATTTCTGTGTATTATGGGATAGATTTTATCAATTCTGTATTGTTTGAAGAAAATGATAATTATTATCAAGGATATGCAGATTACCCTAATCCGTTTTTTTGGTCAATTTTGTTTGTAGCTATATTTCCGCCAATATTCGAGGAGTTAGCCTTTAGAGGAGTTTTGTTTAACCAATTGAGTAAGATCACCACTACAAGGGTTACAATCACTCTAGCAGCATTTATTTTTGCATTAGCACACCTTTCTGTCATATCATTACTTTGGATATTTCCATTTGGACTATTATTAGGGTTTTTAAGGCATAAGTACAATACTTTATGGTTAGGGATGATAATTCATTTTATACATAACCTGATAGTATTATCTTTGGACTATTATTATTTTGATACTACATTATTGGAAATTTAACTTTATGATGAACTGGGAACAACTCCTGTCTTTAAAAAGACAAGGAGATACGAATAAAAGATTACGAAAAGAACAAGATGAGACCCGATTAGGGTTCGAGGTAGATTATGATCGAATTATCTTTTCTTCGGCATTTAGGAGTTTACAGGATAAGACACAGGTAATCCCATTATCCAAGACGAGTTTTGTACATACCAGATTGACGCATAGTTTAGAAGTTTCTGTCGTAGGTCGTTCACTCGGTAGGGTGGTAGGAAAGAAGATATTAGAAAAACACCCACACTTGTCTACAATTCATGGGTATCAATTCAATGATTTTGGAGCGATAGTAGCCGCAGCTTCATTGTCACATGATATAGGTAATCCACCGTTCGGGCATTCTGGAGAAAAAGCCATAGGAGAATATTTCGCCACAGGAAACGGGAAAAACTATAAAACGTTTTTGACTCCAAAACAATATCAGGATCTTATAGATTTCGAAGGGAATGCAAATGGTTTTAAGATACTTACAGAATCTAAAAAAGGGATAGAAGGAGGGTTGCGATTATCCTATGCCACGCTGGGCGCTTTTATGAAATACCCAAAGCAATCATTACCTAAGAAACCAACTCCCCATATTGCTCATAAGAAATTTGGATACTTTCAGAATGAAAGTGAATTTTTTAAAGATGTTGCAGAAGAGGTTGGGTTGATTGCATATAAAATAGATAAGGAAACAACATATAGTCGACATCCATTGGCCTTTTTGGTAGAAGCAGCGGATGATATTTGTTATACGATTATTGATTTTGAAGATGGGATTAATCTAGGATTGATTCAGGAAGAATATGCGTTGGAGTATTTGATTAAATTAGTAAAAGATACCATTAATACTTCAAAATATAATAGCTTAACTACGACAGCGGATAGGTTGAGCTATCTTAGGGCATTGGCTATTAATACACTAATACAAGAAGCCGCGCGAACATTTATTCAATATGAAGAAGAGATATTATCAGGAGCATTTAATGTGGCATTAATAGATAAAAGTAAATATCAGGCACAGATTAATGATATTATCAAAATTAGTGTCAATAAGATATATCAAAGCCCGGAAGTTGTAGAAAAAGAAATAGCGGGATATGAAATTTTAGCGACCTTATTAGACCGGTATTGTACTGCTACAAGCAATTATAATGAAGATAAAGCGTCTAATTATGATAAACTAATTCTAAAAGCCGAAGGAAGTAATTTTGACTATAAAAATGATGATTTGTATGCTCGTTTGATTAGCATTAGTAATTATGTAGCAAGTCTTACAGACGGGAATGCATTATTGAAATTTCAGAAAATAAGAGGATTACAAGTATAAAAGAAACTTGTTACACACACACACAAGCTTAATAGATTATTAGCTTAATGAATAAAATAACTAAAGCCATTTAGTATTGAAGTTAAATGGCTTTAGTTAGATTGATCCACAATTTTAAGATATATTTTTTCTGTATTATTTGCTTATTTTATAAAATTCTTTGTCCTTTTTTATTATATACAATCCTTTTTTTAAATTATTTAAAATTACCTTTTCGTCATTTATTGTTTCGATGATATGATCTGAATATTTTGTTCCATTAAAATTGAAAACTTCGATTTTGTAAGATTTTTCATTACTTCTTAATCTCATGGTTCTTCTACCTGATATTGACTTTACTTCAACAGGAATACTAATAAAATTATTTTTAATATTAGACTCTCCTTCGTCAGACTCTATATCAATAACGAGATAGTAATATCCTATAGCTACCTTAAAATCAGACAACTTAAAAGTAGGATTGGATAAAAATTCCCCTCCAGGAGGTAGACTTCCAAGATCTAAAACCTTATCATTTGCTTGCACTCCAAAAACACTATTATATCCTTTTGATAAATAAAATCTAATCTTTACGTCTTTAGAATATGTGGATCCATTATTTTTTATCAAAAACTGAGTTTGTACTGTATTTCCTTGTGTTGTCATCAAATGTTTTCTAACAGGAAAAGTTCCCCCTAAAAACCCTGGGTTTAAAATGTTAAGCTGACTTACACAAGACCCACATGAACTATATACAAAAACATCAGATTCTTTAAGTTCTAAGTCATAATTTGAAGTATCAGTATTATCATCAACATTTCCATCACCATCAACAACACCAGTGCAATCTCTTGAAAAAGGTCCTGATACCTCTAAATTAATATCGGAACGAGTCGCATTATAACTGGCTGGAAATACATTTTTTATTTCATAAAAATACACACTACTTCCTCTTGTAAAAGAATATATTTTACCTTCATAAAGAGTAATTGGCAATTGCAAATTCCAATCAACAATACCTCCATTACTACCTAAACATTGATGTTTTCTTGCCTCCTCCAAATCACTTCCTCGACTTATCATAGTATATCGTTTAAAAGTATCCAAATTACACTTCAAGACTCTTGTACTTTTTCCCCATATATTTTTTCTACGCTTTCTTCTAAATAGTTCAACATCTACATTTACATAACTATCTCCTACATTCATTGTTATCGCTTTTGATTCATATACTCTAGATCCGTCCGACAATGTATTAATCACCTGCATATCCCCAAAAACTTCATTATATAATGGAAAAGCAGGTTCAGAATGCGATTCTTGAGATTTAGGATAAACAGTTATACGTACAAGCCCATTTGGAGAAGAAGCATAATTTATAACGCGCACTCTAAAACTTTTCCTACACACTCCATCATCATGAAACTTCTCGTCAAAAATTTCAATTTCTTGAGAATATACAGAGAGAATGTTAAATAATCCTAATAATAAATACAATAAGTTTAGTTTTTTCATTTTTTAAATAATTTTCATTTTTATACCCTTTGGTGTAATAACTAATAGATTTGTTACCCCATAAAGTTTGATTATTTTACATTATTTTTTTTTCAATAATCAAACACAAGCGTACCTCATTGTAAATCAATTGATTTTACGCTAAAATTAATTGGGAGTCGTTGAGAGATACAATATTTTCCTTATTTTTAGATTTCTTATCAGGGGCTATTCAAAAAAGTGAAATTCATGTTGTGAATGAAAATCAATTTTGGGATGAAAAAATTGTATATTGGAATTTTGTTTTTAGCGTTTCTTTTCCATAGCTCGGAGATGAATGCCCAGTCATCTTATTTGGGAATTATCAAAGAATATTTATTAGGAGAAGAAATGTATGCTGAAGACTTTACGAACTTTAGAATTCAGAGAACATCTTTTTCAGAAAGTTTACAAGCAACCAATGTATATATGATTCAGGAGTATAATAATATTCCGATTTATAATGCCATTGGGAGCTGTGTAATTAAAGATCAAAAAGTAGTGTCATTTTCAGGAAGGTTTTATAATGATCTGGCTAAGAAGATATATACTACGGAGCCTGTTCTAACACCAATTAATGCATTGCAATATATAGCCCAAGATCTTGGGCTACCCAAACCGGGAAATGTAGAGGTTGTAGAGAAAAATCAAAATAGTACCATAACATTACAAGAGAGAGCTATATCTCAGGAAAATATACCTGTGAAATTAGTATATTTTTTTCAGGAAAATGAATTAATACTTGCTTGGGATATGAGTATCTATACACCAGATGGTACACATTGGTATAGTATACGAGTTGATGCTTCTAATGGTACAGTGATAGATAAAACAGATTGGATAATTAATTGCCTATTTGATAATCATACATCAGATAAGTATTCTAAAGGTAATAGTAATTCTGTATTATTTCGTGGTCAAGAAGGACATAGTGCATTTATGGAAGGAGCATACAATGTGTTTCCCATACCTTCTGTAGAGAGTCCTAATCATGGGAGTCGAATGATTGTATCGAATCCGGCAAACGCTATTGCATCTCCATATGGATGGCACGATACGGATGGCGTAGTAGGAGCAGAGTTTACCACAACACAAGGAAACAATGTATTGGCATCAGAAGATATAGATGGCGATAATGTAGCGGGCAATAGCCCTGATGGTGGAAGAAACTTACGATTTAATTTTCCATTGAATCAGAATTCTTTAGTGACGAATTTTGAAAAAGCCTCTGTTACCAATCTTTTTTATGTAAATAATATAGTACATGATGTTTGGTATCAATATGGTTTTGATGAGTCTTCAGGAAATTTTCAATTTAATAATTATGGAAGAGGAGGTATTGAAAGTGATGAAGTTTTAGCAGATAGTCAAGATGGTTCTGGTTTTAATAATGCCAATTTCGGAACGCCTCCAGATGGTTTTAACCCTAGAATGCAAATGTTTTTATGGAATCCTGTTCCTGATCCAGCTGTTAGCACTTTTGTGGTAAATAATGGAGCATTTGCAGGTTCATACGAAACGGTTGATAATTCATTTAGTTCAGGACATGTAGATGCCCCAGAATTCCCAGATGGATTAACAGCAGATTTAGTATTGGTTACTAATGTTGTAACTACAGTTTCAGGAGGTTCTAATGATGCTTGTGAGGTGATTATTAATACTGCCGAATTAAAAGATAAGATTGCTGTTATAAAAAGAGGAACCTGTGATTTTGATGATAAAGTATTTAGATGTCAGGAATCGGGAGCAATTGCAGTATTAGTAGTTAATAGTCAATCGGGAACTCCTATCGCAATGGAAGGTAACAATGGAGCAATTACAATTCCTGCTATTATGATGAGAAAAGGAGATGGAGAAGCTCTTATTGCTGCCATGGCTGCGAATACAGTTAGTGCAACCATATCCGATCTAGGAAGGAACTTATTTGCTGAAGATAGTAGTTTTGATAATGGAATTGTAATACACGAATATGGACATGGTATTTCAACTCGATTAACAGGAGGGGCTGATAATTCAGGGTGTTTGAGAACATGTATCAAGTTTGATGCTAACGGGGATTGTATACAGTTTACAGAGCAAATGGGAGAAGGTTGGTCCGATTGGTTTGCATTAATGATGACAATAAATGCTGGTGATACAGGAGGAGATACAAGAGGTATTGGTACATATTCAGTGAATCAACCGGTTAATGGAAGAGGAATCAGGCCCTTTCCATATAGTACGAATATGAGTATTAATCCAGTGACATACACCGATACAAATAATGAAAGTACCTTCTCGGCACCTCATGGTGTTGGATCAATTTGGACATCTATGTTATGGGATTTAACATGGGAATTTATAGAAAGAGATGGGTTCGATCCTGATTTGTATAATGGAAAAGGAGGAAACAACCTAGCAATGCAATTGGTGGTTGATGGACTAAAGTTACAAGCTTGTAATCCAGGATTTGTAGACGGTCGCGATGCGATTCTTATGGCGGATGAGGTAGCAAATGATGGAGTCAATGCATGCCTTATCTGGCAAGTTTTTGCCAAGAGGGGTTTAGGGTGGAGTGCCAGTCAGGGTGATAGCTTGTTAAGAACAGATCAGACCGAAGCATTTGATATGCCGCCGGCCTCAGAATTACAATGTTTATTAGCTGTAGAAGATTTCGAAAAAGGAGTTTTTAGAGTATCACCAAATCCCTCTAGTGGTAATTTTACACTTAATATATCTCAAGCTTTTGGAGAAAGCACCATTAGGATTGCGGATATTAACGGGAGAATTGTTTTCGAAAAAGATATTTTATTGAACAGTTCTTATAATATTGATGCTACTGATATAAGTGCAGGAGTGTACCTACTTCAATTATCAACCCAATCCGGGAAGTATTTTACCACTAAAATAGTAATTCGATAGTGATCTTGGTTCTTCCTATAAAGAAGGGTTTTTAGATAGAACCGTAAGAACTAATTCTTTAATTTTTGAAACTGAAATCCCACAAATTTCCTGTAACTCGGTAGTTGTTCCATGATTGATGAATTGATCAGGAACGCCTAGTGAGATTATTTTATTTTTGAAGCCTTGATGATTCGCAAAATCAATAATTGAATTTCCAAAACCTCCCTTAATTACACCATCTTCGATAGTTATAATAATTTGATACTCCTTTAGTATTTGTTGTAGAAGGTCACGATCCAAAGGTTTTATAAAACAAAAATGATAATGACTTATTTTTTTTTCAATATCATTTAATGCTAAAGTGACATTGGTACCGATAGTCCCTGTGGATATAAAAGCTATTTTAGATCCTTTTTGGGTAGTAGTTCCTTTTCCAATTTTGATTTCCTGAAAAGGTTGTTTCCAGTCCATAATAGTTCCTCGTCCTCTTGGATATCGAATGGCAATCGGATGTTCTAATCCTGTAGAAGCTGTATAGAGCAGATTTCTAAGTTCGATTTCATTTGCCGGAGCAGCAATTATCATATTGGGGATACAGTTGAGGTAGGCAATGTCAAATGTACCGTGGTGTGTAGCTCCATCGGCACCTACTAGACCCGCTCGATCTATACAAAAGATAACGGGTAGGTTTTGCAAAGCAACATCGTGGATTACCTGATCATAGGCTCGTTGTAAAAACGTAGAGTATATGGTGCAGAATGGAACTAACCCTTGTGTGGCCATGCCCGCGGCAAGTGTAACTGCGTGTTGTTCTGCAATGCCGACATCAAAAGCGCGATCAGGCATCTCTTTCATCATATACTTAAGAGAACTACCGGTTGGCATTGCAGGGGTGATCCCTATAATTTTTTTATTTTCCCTGGCAAGCTCCAGAATAGTATGCCCAAATACATCTTGGAATTTTGGCGGTTGTAGTACCCGTTCTTTAGGAAGCAGGTCACCCGTTGTAGCGTCAAATTTACCCGGAGCATGATAGGTTACTTGATTTTCTTCTGCCTGTTTTAGTCCTTTTCCTTTGGTAGTGATAATATGTAAAAGTTTAGGACCTTTTATGTGTTTTAGTTTTTCTAAAGTAGAAAGAAGTGTCGGTAAATCGTGACCATCAATTGGACCAAAGTATTTAAAATTCAGAGCCTCTATTATATTATCCGTTTTAGGTTTATAACCGACCGCTGCCTTGGTAAGATATTCTTTTAATGCACCAACACTAGGATCAATACCAATGGCATTATCATTAAGAATCACTAATACATTGGCATCTGTGACTCCGGCATGATTTAAACCTTCGAAAGCCATTCCACTGGCAATAGAAGCATCTCCGATTACGGCAATATGTTGTTTTAAGGACTCGCCTTTTAATTTTGAAGCAATCGCCATTCCTAAAACTGCAGATATAGATGTAGAAGAATGCCCTACGCCAAAGGTATCATATTCACTTTCGCTGCGTTTAGGGAAACCACTGATACCTCCTAATTGCCGATTGGTATGAAAGGATTCTTTTCTTCCGGTGAGTATTTTGTGTGGATATGCCTGATGTCCTACATCCCAGACCAATAAATCATTTGGGGTATCGAAGATATAATGTAAAGCGATGGTAAGCTCTACAACACCCAAACTGGCACCCAGATGCCCTTCTTTAGTAGCTACGATATTAATGATAAAATCTCTTAATTCTTCAGCTACTTGTGGTAATTGATCCGGGGATAATGTACGGAGATCCGTAGGGTATTCTATATGTTGTAGCAGTTTGTTTTGCATTCAAAAGTATTTCTGGTGCAAAACTACAATTTTAAATAATCATTCTTCTATTTTGTAGACTATGGGTAATCGATAAATGATACTTACCAAAAAAAGAAATATCTTTACCTCGAATTCAAAAAACTAAATCATGAGAAAATTATTACTGTTAGCTTTAGTGATGTTAACTACAGTTTCTTTCGCTCAAAAAAAACTTGAAGGAAATATTAAAAATTTAAAAGGGATTTCTGAGTATAATCTCGTTTTTGATTATGAAGGCCTTAAGGTTCATAAATTCGAAACAGAAGAAGATTTCTTAAAAGAAAAAATGGATAAGAGAGAGGCTAAATACCCTGGAGAAGGTAGAGGCGAAAGGTTTAAAAAATCATGGTTTGCTGATAGGGAAAATTTATATGAACCAAAGTATATGGATTCTTTTAACAAACGCTTTAAAAAGCAGGAAGTAAAAGCATTAAAAGGATTAGAAAGTGCAAAACATACTATGGTAGTTAAAACGACCTGGATTTATCCTGGGTATAATGTTGGCGTTATGAAACAGCCTTCTAAAGTAAATGCTACTATTACCGTATATGAAACCGCTAATCCAGATAATATCCTTTGCTCAGTTGCTTATAAAAATATGCCAGGGAGTAATTTTTATGGAGCTGATTATAACTCTGGGATGAGAATTGCAGAGAGTTATGCCAAATTAGCTAAAGAAATGGCTAAATACATTATCAAAAAAGCAAAATAAATTTAGCATTGTGACGTCCTAAAATAGGGTTACAAAATTAATAAATTAAAGGTAGTGATTTTATATTGCTACCTTTTTTGCTTTTGTATTGCTTTCTTGCTAGGTCTCTATTTCTGTTTGTTCATGTACTTGGTAGAAAGAAAATCATGGATTATTTAAGTAGTTCTTAGTTGTATCTTTTTTTAACTGTGTGTTCCGGATAAGAGTTTTGTAATAACCAGCATGTTTATGTGTTATTAAATGATCGTATCGAGGTCAGGCAATGTCCAGAATATTTGTGCATTATTGGAGATCAAGCATTAGGAAGAATATTCTTTATTGATCTAAACAATTTATGTAGTACCTCTCTCTTTTTTAAGAAATTTTTTATCCCATCGTTCCTTTTCTTTTCTAAATATCTTGAAACGTAATAAGCGATCTTCACTCCTATGTGAGTATTTGGACAAGTAATATTCTCCATTAGGATGTATAATGATCGTAGAGTAATAATCGATTTCTTTAAAGAACAAAGATTTTAGCATTCTATGTTCATCCTTGCACCAATGAATATTATCTATGTCCATAGGGTAGTCATTATCATTGATGTAAAAATGGAGTAGCGAACACTCTTTATATTTTTTAAACCGTTTCTTTTCTGTTTTAAAGCTACTGTGGTAATCCTTAAAACTATATAAATGTTTATGTTTTGTTTTAGTAGAATCGGTATAAACAATTCCAGATTTTTCTGGCATTTTTTCTGGACTGGGTAATGAGTCTACGTAATGAATAAGCCAAGTTTTGGTAGTGTCTATCTGATATCGGGAATAGAAATATTTATTGAGTTGTTCTTTTTCAGTGGGGTTAAGAGTGCCAAAGCACTTGGTGAATGTCAATTTTTTATAGAGGATATTATTACCATTATCAGCAACATATAATTTCACTTTGATGCCTTCTAAGTTCTTTTTTTTGCTAAATTCTTCAAAATTAATTCGTTGCTTATCAGTGTCTAAATACTCAATGTTTTTGTATTGCCCGTGTGTATTAAAACTGATTACACACAGGAGTATATATAGTATTTTGTGTTTCATTGTCTGATATAGAAAAAATATGTTTCCTTTCTTGCTAGGTCTGTATTTCTGTTTGTTTATATACTTGGTAGAAAGAAAATCATGGGTTATTTAAGTAGTTCTTAGTTATATCTTTTTTTAACTGTGTGTTCCGGGTAAGAGTTTTGTAATAACCAGCATATTTATGTGTTATTAAATGCTCCAATCTTTAACGGCATTCGAAAGGATTCGATCGCTAGCCTTATTCATTCGAGGACGAGGAGGGGCAAAAGTTTATAATTTACGATATAAGGCTGTAAATAATTCTTTTCCTCCTGCAAAAAAAGCCAAAATTAAAAAAAGCACAAAAAGAGTTGTACAAATCGACGTGATTCTTTTGTTGGAGTATTTCCTTTCTTCTATCCCTGTTAATAAAACAACTAATATTATAATACTAATACCTGATCCATAGAATACTATAAGCTTTTGTGCTATTTGTAGGTTGTGAAAAAACGCTACTTTCCAATAAAGTAAAATTTCAAGAATAATACAGATTGTAATTCCAATCCATATTAAGGTTTTTATGATTTGTTTGTTTGTTTTCATTCTATTTTCATTTGTCAAATATTGAACAACATTAATGGCGACTATATAAAACCAGATGATCGTACTTAATCATCTGGTTAATTACTTATTTTTAGACTTATATTTATTTTTTTATTTCTGTACTAAACCGTTCAATCCAACCATTCTCTACAATAGGTTCTGACTTAAGCATTTCGCTTATTTCAACTAAATTTACTTTTTGACCTTTTGATTCATAGTATAGTTTAAATTGTTCGTTTTCTTCAAAAATTTTTAAAAAGTCAAACAAACAACTCTCTAAAGTGTTCTTGGAAATAGAATCAATCTTTTTTTCTAATTCGTTAGAATTCAAATTTTTTGATAGATTGTGTTTTAACATTTTAAAATTAAAATCGAAAACATTTTTCACAAGAGTTCTTCCGTATTCATCTAAAATTTCCTGATTTTTTTTCATGTTATTTACTTATTTAATCCATTCCATGGAATGTTTGTGATATATTTTACGCCTAGTATTTTTAAATCCTCTAAGGCCTTAATGACCCAACCTGTAGCAATATCTTCAGGTATTCCTATGTTAGTCATTGCTTTTATTTCTATTTCTGCCATTTTTTCTAATGTTAAGCGTTCACCAGTTTTGGCAAAAGTACTATATAAGCTGTTTTGTTGTCCAGTTATTTTTCGATGTACATTTATTAAATCCTCTAATGGGTGTGCAATTTTCCCATACATTTTGAAGGGTAGATGGGGACACACTAAATGCTTTTTGGATATCATAAAAAGAATCTCCATCAAAGGCTATTTTTGCCAATGGGTGATGTCCTCGTACAATTCTAAACTCTCCGGTTCCGTCAAGAACAAATGTAGCATTATCATCTAAAGTATCTACTAAGTCATCGATTCTTTTTTTGCCGATACCGGCTTCCTTTAGAAACTTCTTAAATGTTGCTACAGTAATTGGTCCGCCACCTTTTATGGCTAGAAAAGCTCCACCACCTCTACTAGGTGATAAAATAGTAACTACATCTAATATATCTAACCCTAGATGCAGTAAATCTCCACCAATTCCTGATTCATAACGTACTTGGAATTCTCCATTGTCTGAGAATACCTGAAACATCTCTCCCAGAGTTTCATTTGGTATATCTATCGGGACATGAATACCTCTAAGCCTAAAAACATCTCTGATAAGATCTCCTTCTACAGAATCGTTAGTAAAATGCTCAAATCCTCTGATAAGGATATTCCAAGCTGCATCAGAAAACGTTCTGAACAACCCAGGGCCATAAGCATATAACATCTCTGGATCAGAACCTGGATCCCAGTTACCTGATTCACAAAAAGAGGCAGGGCCAATTTCTGTTGGTTGTGCATTAGGATTTAGGTACTGAGCTAAATCCGCACTTATATCACCTTTTATGGCTTTTAAAACATCTTTAACTAGCTTTTTCTCTGTTTCGTTTCCTGTTCTTAGTAAGTTTAAGGCCTCTAAATTAAATGATCTAATATCTTCTGACCATTGGTTTTCTTCTCCTAGATGGAAAAGTATATCTACTTGCTCTTTGTTTTTAAAGTCTACGATCCATTTAAATAAATCACTTCCGTGGGGTATCCTTAATGTAGAGTAGAGTAAAAGTGGTTCTATTGCACTATTTATAGGAGTAACTGCTATCGTAGACCCACCTCTACTACCGTTACTATTGGTAATGGTACCATTACCCGTTGATCCCGCTCCTGGTGGGCCGGGTTCACAGATGGTCACCCAGACCCCAGAGCATATCGTTCTTGGTAATTGGTGTGCATCTCCATTGCAGGATGATGTTTGTGCAGGGGTATGATCACCGCCTGCAGTACAGTTTACGGGGATACAATTTGTAGAATCTTCTCTCCATACTCGACCTTCATGAAGTGGACCACAAGCTCCTGATTTTTGTACCAGTGCATCTCCATCAATTGGGAATCCTATGAGATTGGCTATGTCATAGTTCCCATCTGCTAGTATAGGATACGCTACATACATCTGGTGGAAACTTCCGTCATTAAAGAGGGTGAGTACATAGTTATATGCCGTATTTGGATCATACGGTTGTTTTGCTGCCCTAAATGTATAATTGGTATAGTTCTCTGCTTCCAGGATTTGTACTAGGTTGGTATCAATAATATAGGCATCGACAACGTTACCAGATTTACGGAGGCTTTCGTTCCGGGATGTTACTTTGGCAACTAGAGTTTCCAGGCGTTTGCTTTTTTGTAATTGCCCATAGTTATGATAGGCATAGCCTTTTAGGGTCTGTGTTGTAGTTTCGACCGGTATAGGGTCATTGTCTTCTGTACATCCTGTAATGCACAGTACTGCTACTGCTATATAACTGAGTAGCCTTAATTTTTTACTTATGTTGTTTTTCATTTTATTAAGTGTTTTACTGTGTGTGATTATTTTTTTGTTACTCTAGTTAGTGTAATAGCAATAGAAAGTGTTACCCCCTATACCCCGTTATGGAAGCCCCAATAGGCCGTTGCCTAAGTGCCCAGAGGGTGTTGTGTTACGGGCTCTGGGGGATCTTCAGACTACTTGTGCATTATGCAGTGCCCCCATTTGGGTTCTTTTTTTCTTCTGGTATTGCAGAACTACGGCCTGGAAATTGATCCGCCAGGTCTTTATAGATGTTAGAAGTACCGGGTACGTTTTGCTGACTGATCAACTTGATGTTACGATAATATGCGATAGCGGCATTAAAAATATCGGTACTTAGCAGCTTAGAAGTGTCATCCAAACTTTCTTGTATAGAAGTTATACGTCGCATCATCGGAAGGATTTCTTCTCTAACTTTTACATCTTTGTCAAACTCTGCTTTGTTAATGTAAAAAGGAACGAGTTCTGGTTTTTGTTCCATATATCCGGTTACTTTCTTAACCCAGTTTTCGGTGCGATTCCCTAATTTTCCGTATATCTGTCGTTCTTCTGGGGTGAGATTGATCATTTTTCCCTGGATGGTGGTTTCGATAGTAGTAAGTGCTTGGTTGATAGCTTCTACCTCTTCTGCAGTAAAAGCCGTAGAGATTAAATTATCTATTGCCATAATTACAATATGTTTTTGTTAAAAAATTAAAATTCTCTTGTTTTTTTGTTGATCAACGGGGCTAAAATACATGTTGCAAACGAGGTTTCCATACAGAAATCTGTACGGAACGGCTTTTTTTGTAAAATAATAAAACATTGTTTTTTAGTTTGTTATGTTTTGTTTTAAAATTTAAAATGCATCAAATAAAGGTTTTATACAGAATTCTGTAATCTGGTGGATCTTCATAAAGGGTATGATTCTAAAGATGTTGTTGGATTACTTTTTTTTGTTGCACTGCATTCGCAATTACGTTTTATAGGGACATAATGATGAGGTTTGACAAAGTAATCTCATGATCAAAGTGATAATGTTTGGACAGATTGCTTCATTCCGCAACGCTGTATTCGGGGTGATGTGTATTGTGTTATTTTTCAGTATCTTAACTCTATGAAGTATATGGGGTTATTTTGGATACTATTAGCTTTTTGGGATAGTACATTATCCCAGGGCAACCCTTCTATATATGGAATAAAATCTCACTATGGTTTTATCATTGCACATGCTCCGGAACTGAAACCTATTTCCCAAACAAACCCTTTTGGTATACAGTTAGAATATAGCAGGCTTAAGATCACAGATAAGGCATGGAAAACCTGTCATTGCTATGGTCGGAGTGGTTTTTCTTTGGCTTATTTCAATTATAATAATCCAGCAGTATTAGGGAGTTCTTATAATCTTATCTATTATGTAGAACCTTATCTTACTTATAAAGGTCCTTTAAAATTTTCTTTACGGGGATCTATCGGGGCTACGTATCTCGATAAAAAATTTGATGCCGAAACAAATCCTGAAAATGTATTATTCAGTACTAATTTGAGTTTTTATCTGGCATTGTCACTACATCTTAATTATCATATAAATGATCAATACGCAATCAATCTATCGGCAAATTATAATCATATTTCGAATGGAGGGCAAAAACAACCAAATAAAGGAATGAACTTTCCTACGGTTTCTATTGGTGTCGATCGGATATTTAATTTCGAAAAATTGAAAGTTAAGCCAGATTCCTTAAGAGATTATGATCGGTCATTACTGTGGTATATAGGTGCTTTGGCAAGCCTAAGGTCATCGGATAGAGAGGCAGAAGCATCTAATCATCCCCTTATTGGTGTTATGGGAGGAGGATTAAAACCTTTGTCGAGAATCAATGGTATTAATGGGGGAGTGGAACTGTGGTATGATTATTCGGATGCCAAAATAGCCGAAAACCGACAAATCAGCGATTCGGCTTTTTCCTCAGCACTACTAGTAGGTCATCAGTTTTCGTTTGGGAACTTTCATTTTTTGCAACAGGCGGGAATTTATGTTACCCGGCCAAAGAATATCCAAACCAATAATTGGTATCAGCGATATTCGTTTTGGTATCGTATTGGTAAAAACAAACGAATAACACTAGGTGCCTCTCTGATTGCCTATGGTAAAGTAGCGGATCATATGGATGGCCGCTTGGTATATTTGCTCACTAAGTGAGATTTACTAGATAATCGAAATTTTAATGTTCGAAAACTTGTCTCGATATCAAAAATAGTCTTGTTTCTTGATTTTTCAGAGTTCGAATTCACCGTTTTTATTTCCAAACCTCAAAAATCTAAAGAAAAAATACTATCTATGTAATCTTTAAGTAATCTAAACAACAATACTTTATGAAAAATATGATGCCCCTTATATTAATTGTATGTATATCTTTTATCTCTTGTTCTTCTGATAATGATCAAGAACCAAAGGTACTATCAGGAGAAAACAACATAGTACGTTTTGAAATACCAGAATCAGGTATAGAAACTGAAATTACAGAGGATAAGTTGTTAATTTATGCATTTCCTTCTCGTCATTTTAGAGATTTTATGTTTCTACCCATAATAGAAATATCTGATAAGGCTACACTATATAGTGAACCATCAATTGAAAATTTTTCAGGAAGCAATAGTATACGCTACAGAGTTAGTGCCGAAAATGGATCTATTAAGGATTATAATACAGAAACGATAGTAAAGAATGGTATCGTAGAAATTAATGTCATTTATAAAACAAAAGATACTTCTGGAGAAACATTAACAGTAACATTAGAGGGAACAATTGATGAGGTAAGTAAAATAATCGAATTTAATTTTAAATTGGATATTCTAGATGAGATAGGGTCTACTATTCAACTGGATATTATTACAAAAGGAGAAGTAACTACCACTCCTTCTCAAGATGATGTGATTGACCTCACTCTGGATACACTTATTGCTAATATAGATGGAGAGGATGTAGCGTATATTGTGAAATTTATTGATTTTATACCAGGTTAATAAATTTGATAAAAAATATATCATCTTCTCCATAGAGAATGTTTTATGGAGAGGGTTAGTATGATTAACTAGCACCCTCTATATCCGTTTTTAAATATAGAGGGTGTCTTTTTACCATTTAAAGTCCCAGATAGGTTCTGCTCCCAGTAAATGCTCTACAAAATAGTTCCATTTTACTTTTAGGAAATAATTTTTATAAATGCCGCGATATTGATGGCGCTGACTTGGGATGATAAGCATATCAAATGGTTTATCTGCTTTGATTAATGTTTCTGCCAGTTTAAAAGTAGCGGATGGATTTACGTTTTCATCAATGCCTCCATGTACCAGTAGCAATTTGCCTTTTAGATTTCCTTTGCTAGCTTCTGTAATATTGGATTGCGAATGATAATTCTCATCTACCGGCCATCCCATATACATTTCGGGCCACCAGGCTTTTTCCATTCTATGATCGTGATCCGCAGAACTAGCCACTCCTACTTTATAAAACTCAGGATACCCTAATAATGCACGACCTGTATCATATCCTCCTGCAGAATGCCCAAAAATACCTACACGGGTAGTATCGACCCAACTGTATTTTTTTCCTAATTCTTTGATAGCAATGATATGATCTTCTAGATTTCTACTTAAGTTTTTATAAGAGTGGTCATGAAATTCCTTAGACCTTCCAGAAGATCCTAATCCATCTACCACAACGGCTATAAATCCAAGTTCGGCATATGTTTGTAAGCGAAAAGCACGTGAAAAACTATTTGGGAATAATTGTGTATGCGGACCAGTATAGGTCATTTCTAGCACCGGATATTTTTTATTAGGGTCAAAGTTAGAAGGTTTCCAGAGGGCGCCATATATGGTTGTTTTGCCATCACGAGCGGTAGCTGTAAATGCCTCAGGAGGATTCCATCCTTCTAATTTAGTAATATCAGCACGGCCAAGTTCTAGTAGTACTTTTCCATTAGAAGTATTCCTTAATACAGTAGTTGTTGGTGTTTGTAGATCAGATAAATTGTCTACAAAGTATTTGTTGTCCGGAGAAATACTAACACTATGATGAAGGTTTTCTTTGGTGAGTAGTTTTAGATTTTTTCCATTAAAAGAGATGCTATATAAGTGCTGATGATAAGGGTTTCGACCTTGTTCTTTTGAAGAAGCTCTGAAATAGATGGTTTTATTTTTTTCATCTATTCGTTCGATACCATTTATATAATAATTACCATTCGTAATAGGGGTTTCTTTTTTTGTTTTTAGGTTAATACTATATAATTGACGCCAACCGCTTTTCTCAGATAAGAAAAACATAAGGTTATTAGTATCTAAAAATTCATAGCGAAAGTTATCAATATTGGTAGTACTACTTTCCGTATATACAGTGTCTAGTTTTTCATTGGCAAGGTCAAAAGAATAGATACTCACTTTTTTAAACCCTCTATCCATTTGCTGTAGGTATACTTTATTTGGTGAACTGGATCGGGTTACTTCTATATCGTTAATATGCGTGCTTCTTGGTAAATTGGGTTTGATTTCTTTACCTGTTTTGATATTAAAGAATACTGGATCGATATATACCATGTCGGTATCTCCCGGAGATCCACGATAGTATGATAACAATTTAGGACGATACAATGAATCAATACTCCAATCGAGCAAATACATCTTTTTTGCAGTGCTTAGATCACAAATATTGGCATATATCCATTCACTATCTTTAGACCATTCTGCCCAGAAATGTTCAGGTCTTTTGCCATTTTCTCCTTCGATGGTATCGTACCATCCATACCAAGAAGCATATTCATATCCTTTTTTTCCTTTGGTGCTAAGTTGTTTGACCTCATTAGTTTCTAGGGATTTTATATATAGATTATAATCTTTGGTGTATGCTTCCCATTTTTTATCAGGAGAAACTATCTTGTTAGTATTGGTGGATTTTTTATCTACTTTCTTGGTAAGAGTTTCTGTCTTTGTATCATACACGAATTTTTTTCCTAGAGCGGTGATTAATAACTCATGTGTATTTTCATATACTATATTAGAAATAGGTAAATCTGTAGCCTTGATATTTCCTCCAAGAACTTCATTTAGAGCTACAGCCATTTTTTCATGATCGAATACATCTGACTGAACCATATCCGGAAAAGTAACTTTTAGGTATTTTTTAGTATCGGGGGTATGATTTATAAACCATACACCAGTGCTATCAGGAAACCAGTTTGGTTTGATATGTGTATTAAATACTTTTTTGTTATTGTAATTGTCATACATATATCCCACAGCACGATTGTAATCTTCGATAGTGATTTCATTTTGACCGGAAATCGTTCTGGATAAGAATAATAAAAATAGGAGGGTAATTGTTGAAATTTTCATTCTGTTGATAATTTTAAAACAAACTTTATTTGGAATACTAATTCTGTAAGTAATTTGTTCTGAAAATCTAAATGTATTTTATCGCTTTACTTTTTTTGATATTGTATATAGGTTCGTATTCCGTGAAGCCGCAAATATAGTTTTTTATTAGCTGTTTTTTATTAAGAATATAATAATGAAAATATAGGTTTTCTATTATATAGTTTGGGCTAAAGGGGTGATTTTTTTTGAAAAAGGCATTTCCCAATTTCCATTGTATATTGAGGTGTTTTATTTGTCAATTTGTTTAAGTTTGTTTTTGATTCTAAATAGTTACTAATGATTGATCCATTTGATGATACCCATTATATGCGTAAAGCATTACAAGAAGCAGAAGCAGCTTATGATAAAGGAGAAATTCCAATAGGAGCTGTTGTGGTGGTTGCAGATAGGGTTATTGCCAGGGCACATAACCTTACAGAGTTATTGAACGATGTTACTGCTCATGCAGAAATGCAGGCAATCACGGCTGCAGCCAATTTTTTAGGAGGAAAATACCTAAAAGAATGCACGCTGTATGTAACAATAGAACCTTGCCAGATGTGTGCAGGAGCTTTGTTTTGGAGTCAGATTGGTAAAATTGTATATGGAGCCAGAGATCAACAACGTGGATGTATTGCTATGGGTACAACTTTACACCCAAAAACAGAAATGACAGGCGGAATATTAGAAGAAGAATGTAGTCAATTATTAAAACGTTTTTTTATAGAAAAAAGAAACCTGAATTAGAAGAACCGCTCAAGCTTTATTGTTATTATTATCTGTTGTTGCAACTGAATTACTTTCAATCCGTCTTTTTTGCATAATACCAATTTCATTTGAGAATTGGGGTAAGTACAATACATGCAAAAAACGATACTCTTTATTATTGGCTTGATATGTCAGGCCGTAATTTCGCAAGAAATTAATTTTCTGAGTGGTAGCATCATTTCTGATGAAGATATTCCGATTAACATTACGAATGTAACTCAGAAGATAGGAACCATAAATGATGAAAGAGGCTTTTTTAGGATAAAAGCCGTACTGGGAGATACTATAGTTTTTTCTTCTGTAAGATATCAACAAAAAACTCTTATCGTTGCTAAAGAAGATCTAGAGAATCCTAACCTGAATATTCAATTAGAAATTAAGGTGAATGAACTGGATGAAGTACGATTGTCTTTATATGCTTTATTAGGAAAACCAGAAGAGGATATTGGTCGCATTAAAACATACGGAAAGAAACTTCCTTTATGGAGTTTTGCAACATTGGATACAACACCATTTGTTAAAGAAATGGGGGCAAAGACGATACGAAATACAGTTATAGCGAATGAAATGGATAAAACACCTGTTAATTTAATTGCTGTTGGAAGAATGGTTACTAGTATTTTTAAAAACAAAAACACCAAAAAAATGGAAGTGCCAGTAATCTCTGATTTTTATAAAGATGATTTTATAATTAGTGAGCTAGAAATAAAGGAAGTAGAAATATATGATTTTAAAGATTTCTTAAATGAAAATCAAACAATGGAGAAGGTGTTAAAATCCAAAAATAAATTAGAAATATTAGAGTTTTTGTTAGGGAAGAGTGAAGGATTTAAAGCAAAGTATAGAAGTAATAAATAAAAAAAGCGCTGCAATTTGCCAACGCTTTTTAACTGGGAAACTTTTATCTTAACCGTCGTGGAGTACACGTACTTTTGCAGCGATAACTCCTTTTCTTCCTTCTTCTTCTTGATACTCTACTTTGTCACCTTCATTTAATGCTTCTCCGTTTAATCCAGAGGCGTGTACAAAGATGTCTTTTCCTGTTTCGTCGTTGGTAATAAATCCGTAACCTTTTGATTCATTAAAAAATTTAACTGTTCCTTCCATTGTAATAAAAATAATTTTTGAAACATAAAGTTAGTTTTTAATGCAACATAAATTGTTATGAAAATGTAAATATTTTCATAATTTCCTAAGAATTACGGTTTTTTATCACTATTAAAATCTTTCATTTTCTTTAAGTTTTCTTCGGTTAACATGTAATCTTTTACTTTTTTATCTTTCCATCTATGATAGATAAATAATGGCATCAAAACAAAAGAAGCAGCTAGAATTCCGATCCCAACCCATTTGTCTCCTGTTACATGATCTCCAGAATTTTTATAGTAATAACCAATACTTACGAGAAGTATTATAGCGATAAATAATATGCGGATAACGTATTTCATTTTATAAATTTTGGCTAAACCAATTAATAACTAATTCATTCAATTCATTTCTTTTTCCTGTAAAATAATGATCGGTTTCGAATTTTCTTAGTTCAAAATCATAATTAATTTCACTAAGTTTAGAAGCAATCTTATCAGCCTGCTCAGGATTGACCCTTTTGTCTTTTGTACCACAAAGGATTAAAAGGCTACTGTTTTTATTCAATTGATCAACCCAATAAATTGCGGAGCGTTTTTTTAATTCGAGTTCTTTGTTTTTCCAATAGTTCGGAATACATTCTGCAAAGACCCTTGTTTCCATTTCTGGACGAAATGTTGCTTCAGAGAAAAGATCAGCAACTCCATTTCCGATAATTGCAGTTCTAATCTTTTTAGATTTTTGTAATGCAAGATAGGTCATCATTCCGCCTCTGGACCAGCCAAACATTCCTATACAATCAGCATCAGCTTTCTTTATCTCTTTTATAGTCTCTGTTAAGCTTAGAACATCGTTAATTTCAGAACCTCCAAACTCATCCTTTGTTCTATAATTACTCCCTATGATAATATACCCTCTTTCGGATAGTTTAGAAGTCAAATGGATCATTGTAGCAACTGTTAACTTAGAAAAGTTTCTATTGCCACCTCGATTATAAATTACTACCGGATACTTTCCTTCTTTTTTAGGCTCAACTATGATTCCTTTTACTTTTTGATTGTCACTTTGATAGGTAATAGAGTAAAAATTCAAAGTATTCAAATGCTCGAAATCAGGAAGTAACTTATTGTTGTCCGAAATTCTATTCCAAATTGGTTTTTCTGAAATATCGATTAACCTTTTAGACAAAATCTTTCCGTTTTGAGCAAACCCAAAATTTAAAAATAATAATGAAAAAAGTACGAGATATATTTTATTCATGAGTTTTCAGTAATCTATTATTAGCGGGTAAAATTAATCAACTTTCGTCTATATGCGGTTAGTAATTTTGATTTGGATATAAAACCGTAATACTTTTTGTCTTTGACAACGGGTAAATTCCAGGCTCCTGTGTCCTGAAACTTTTTCATGACTCTCTTTACACTATCTTTTTCATATCTGATAATATCTGGTGTTTGTTTCATGAGCATTTCTACCGTTGTTGTTTCATAAAGTGAGGTGTCAAACATGATATCACGGATATCATCGAGTAAAACAATACCGATTAATTCTTCCGTTTCATTAATTACCGGGAAAATATTTCTACTGGATTTAGCAACGGCATTATGGAGTAATTCTTTGAGCGTATTATGTGGGTAAATGGTAGCAAAATTAGTTTCTATAATAGGATCTATCTTTAATAAAGTCAGGACCGTTTCGTCTTTATTATGTGTGATTAATTCTCCTTTTTCAGAGAGTTCCCGGGTATAAATCGTATAATCAATACTGTTTTTAGAAATAATAAAGGAAATAGCAGAAGTGATCATTAAGGGTACAAAAAGCTCGTAACTAGAGGTAATCTCTGCAATTAAAAAGATGGAGGTCAGTGGTGCGTGTAATACACCAGCAATGAGACCTGCCATCCCTAATAATGTAAAATTGGATTCTGATAGTTGTACGCCAAAACCTAAATTATTGATTACCTTGGCAACCACATTTCCCAATGCGCTACCCATGACCATAGTCGGGATAAAAATTCCGCCATATCCTCCGGCAGCAAATGTAGTAGTCATGGCGATGGCTTTAAAAATTGTTATTCCGAATAATAATCCAATCACTACCCAAATGTTATTTGTGAAATCATCAAAAGGAGTTGTACCTAAAGCAGTAATATGATCTCCTCGTAATAAGTTATTAATAAACCCCAATCCTTCTCCATATAGTGGTGGAATAAAATAGAGCATAATTCCGATAGCGATACCACCGATTAATAATTTATATATTTTTTTAGAAAATCTATTGAAGAATTTAAAAATCTGGAAATACATTTTGGTAAAGTAAATCGAAGCTATTGCTGTACCAATTCCTAGAATGATATAAAAAGGAATATTGGTAAGTTCGAATTTTTCAATAACATTAAATCTAAAAAGAACTTCATCTCCCAGAAAAAGGTAAGATGTGATGATAGAAGATACAGATGCTAATAATAATGGGAGTAATGAGGTAAGCGTAAGATCCAGACTAAAAACCTCTACGGCGAATACCAATCCTGCTAAAGGAGATTTAAAAACTGCAGATATAGCACCTGCAGCAGCACACCCAATAAGTAAGATTCGGGTTTTGCTATTCATATGAAATAAGGTGCTAATACTGGAGCTTATAGAAGATCCAGAACTAACCGCTGGTCCCAAAAGACCTACAGACCCGCCAAAGCCTACAGTGATCGGGGCTAGGATTAATGGGAGGTATCCATGAATTGATGCAATAACTCCATTTCTCTTAGATAACGCATGTAAAATAAGAGGGATTGCAGCCTCTATATCTCGCTTAAACACAAATTTAGTAAAGAGATATACTATTAATAACCCTATTACAGGGATAATAAAATAAAGTGAATTTTGCCAAGAGATAAGGTCGCTTTCCAGAACTGCCTGAATAAGGTGTGTACTGTTTTTTAATAATACAGAAACTAAACCAGCTAGCACACCAATCAATACACTAAGAATAAGAATAAAATTCTTATTAGTGATATTGCGATACCTCCATATTAGAAATCTATGAAGTAGAGATTTTTTCTTGGTAGACATATTAAATAATCAAGGAGAAATGTATACGCGTACATTCCGCTTTTAAAACGATTTAAAAGAGCGATGAGTACTTAAAGATACTAAAAATCCCGCCAGAAGCGGGATTTAGATATTATAAATCAAGCTTGAGGCTCAATTCTTTTAGTTGTTCTGTGTCAATACTTGCAGGAGCATCAATCATTACATCTCGCCCGCTATTATTTTTAGGGAAAGCAATAAAATCCCGAATGGTTTCCTGACCACCTAAAATAGCTACCAATCGATCAAGGCCGAATGCAATACCACCATGTGGTGGTGCACCATATTGAAAAGCATCGAGCAAGAACCCAAATTGAGCTCTGGCTTCTTCGGGTGTGAAACCTAGATGATGGAACATTAATGACTGAGTTTCTTTATCATGGATACGAATAGATCCACCTCCGATTTCATTTCCATTAAGGACTAAGTCATACGCATTAGCTCTTACCTCACCCGGTTTAGAATCTAGTAAAGGAATATCTTCGGGTTTAGGAGAAGTAAAAGGGTGGTGCATTGCATGGTATCTTTCTGTATCTTCATCCCATTCTAGTAATGGGAAGTCTACAACCCATAATGGAGCAAACTCTTCTGGGTTTCTCAGCCCCAAACGTTCGGCTAACTCCATACGCAGCGCACTTAGTTGTCCTCTTGTTTTATTTGCAGAACCTGATAATACACAGATTAAGTCACCTGCTTTTGCTCCAGTAGTTTCTGCCCATTTGGATAAATCTTCCTGATCGTAAAACTTGTCGACAGAAGACTTAAAACTTCCGTCTTCATTACATTTTACATATACCATTCCTAATGCGCCAACTTGTGGACGTTTTACCCAATCTATAAGTTTATCAATTTCTTTTCGTGTATAGGAAGCTCCTCCGGGAACTGCAATTCCTACCACTAATTCAGCATCGTTAAAAACTTTAAATTCTTTATGTTGTGATACTTGATTAAGCTCTCCAAATTTCATCCCAAAACGAATATCCGGCTTATCATTACCATATGTTCTCATGGCATCATCATACGTCATTCTAGGAAAGTTCTGGATATCTTGTCCTTTTATGTTTTTTATCAGATGACGTGTTAAACCTTCGAATATGTTTAGAATATCTTCCTGTTCTACGAAAGCCATTTCGCAGTCGATTTGTGTAAACTCAGGTTGTCTATCGGCTCTAAGGTCTTCGTCTCGAAAACACTTTACAATCTGAAAATACTTATCCATTCCTCCAACCATCAATAATTGCTTGAAGGTTTGTGGGGATTGAGGCAATGCATAAAACTGACCTTCATTCATTCGTGAAGGAACAACAAAATCTCTTGCTCCTTCGGGTGTAGATTTTATAAGATATGGAGTTTCTACCTCAATAAAGCCTTCTCCAGAAAGATAATTGCGAACTTTCATGGTAACTTCATGACGAAATATCAAACTGTTTTTTACTGGATTACGTCTAATATCCAGGTATCGATACTTCATTCTTATATCCTCTCCACCATCAGTTTCATCCTCTATAGTAAAAGGAGGAACTAAGGCTTCATTAAGTATTTTTAATTCCGAAACCAATACCTCAATATCACCTGTAGGCATATTTGGGTTTTTGGACTCACGCTCGATAACGGTACCTATAACTTGTATTACAAACTCACGTCCAAGAGTTTTAGCTTTTTCTACTACAGCTTTTGGAGTACGTTGCTCATCAAATATTAACTGGGTCATACCATAACGATCACGTAGGTCTACCCAAATCATAAAACCTTTATCCCTTGTTTTCTGTACCCAACCGGACAGTGTAACTTCTTTATTAATATCAGAGGCAGTTAATTCACCACACGAATGACTTCTATACATAGCTATTCTATTAAGGCTGCAAAAATAAGAAGTTTAAGTATGAATAAGTACTATTTTATGGAAAATGAAAATAAGATATATAAAGTTTTTGTTGATTGTAAATTTACAAATAAGCCATAGGGTTATTATTAATTTTTTACACAAAAACCTTGTTTTCAGTATGTTAAAAACGTATGTTTAAAGTATTTAACATTTTTTTATAATAATCTTTTAATAGATTTATTGGAATCTTTAAACACATCATTATGAAAAAAAACTCACGAGTTAGTAAGGGGCTTTTACTATTCTTGTTCTTTTTTCCAGTCATACTATTTGCACAGGAAACGATTTCCGGAACTGTTATAAACCCTCAAACAAATCTTCCCGTACCATTTGTAAACATTGTAGAAAAAGGTACTTCTAATGGAACGACATCCGATATAGATGGTAAGTTTTTATTAGAGGTTAAGGCTTTTCCGGTAACGATTATTATTTCTTCTATAGGTTTTAATACCGATGAAATTGAGGTTACGTCCAATGCACCAATAACTGTTTCGCTTAAGGAAGGAGCGGCACTTGATGAAATTGTAATTGTTGGTAATAGAGCAAAACCAAGAACTATAATTGAGTCTCCAGTGGCTATTGATAATATTAGTTCCGAAGAATTAGCAATCAGTGCACAGCCAGAAGTTGATAAGATGATCGCATTTAGGGTGCCTTCTTATAACTCTACTCAGCAGACTGTCTCTGATGCAACTGCTCATTTTGATCCTTCGGAATTGAGGAACCTAGGACCTAGTAGGACATTAGTTTTGGTAAACGGTAAACGAAAAAACCAAAGTGCATTAGTATATGTAAATGAGACACCTGGGCGTGGAGAAGTAGGAGTGGATATGAAAAGTATTCCGGTTGCTGCAATTGAAAGAGTTGAGGTATTAAGAGACGGTGCTTCCGCTCAGTATGGATCTGATGCGATTGCAGGTGTTATTAATATCATCTTAAAAGAAGATGTAGATAAGACCAGTGTTAATTTGGGAACCGGAGTTACCACTGAAGGTGACGGTTTTACGTATAGCGCAAGTTTAAACACTACTATTAATCCTGATTTTGGAGGGTATCTTAATTTGACTGCAGATTTTTATCATCAAGATTATACCAATAGGGCAGGAGAACCGGGCAATGATTTATTATTTGGAAACGTTTTTCAACCAAATCCTCAAGACGTTATTGATGGTAATATCACGCAAACAGAATTTGATGCGCAACAGGCATTGGCAAACAGTTTGTTAGACGGTTCTCATCCATGGATTCAAGCTAATCCTGATTTAGGAATGACAGTAGGTCAACCAGAATATGACCGATTAGGTATAGCACTTAACGGAGGGTTTCCATATGCCAACGAGACGGCTAAATTCTATTTTTTCGGAAGTTTACAAAAAAGAGATGGAAAAAGTTTTGCATTATATAGAACACCATATTGGCCAGCATTGCCTCCGGATCCTTATAATTTGTTGCATCCAGTAGGGACTGAGTATGTTGGATTTCAACCCTCTTTTGAAACTGATATTCGGGATAATACATTTTCAATAGGAAATACTTGGAAAATGTTTACTGATTGGAATTTTGATATTAGTTATACATTTGGTAGGAATGCGGTAGATTATGAAGTAAATAATAGTTGGAATCCAGATTTAGGCGCAAACAGCCCAACGAGCTTTCGTCCAGGAGGGTATAGCTTTAGCAATCAAATTGGGAACCTGGATATATCCAAAAGTTTTGGAGCGGTAAGTCTCTCATTAGGATCTGAGGTACGGCAAGAACGATTTATAACCAAAGAAGGGCAGTCTGCCTCCTATGTTGAAGGAGGAGTACAGTCTTTTCCCGGTCTACGACCAGAAAATGCATTGAGAGAAACTAGATCTAATATAGGTGTCTATGGAGGATTGGATTGGGATATTTCTGAAGCCTTTTTGATCAGTGCTGCAGGACGTTTTGAAGATTATAGCGATTTTGGAGAAAATGTTTCTTGGAAAGTTGCTGCTAGATATTTATTAAATGATAGTAAAGGAGCGATCAGGGCATCTGTGAATACTGCTTTTAGAGCTCCATCTCTACATCAAATTTATCTAAGTAATATACAGACGCTACAGTTGGCGGATGGTACTATTGGTCAACAAGGAACGTTTAATAATGCAGACCCAATAATTATTGATACTGTAAATGGTTTAGGGGTGCCGCAATTAGATGCCGAAGAATCGTTTAATATTGCAGCAGGTGTTACCTATAGATTTTCATATAATTTCTCTATAGCATTAGATTATTATAATATTAAAGTGGATGATCGGGTATTGTTAACAAACCCCTTAGGTTTTGATGGTGATGATACTACCATAAATGATGTAGAACAGGTATTAATTGATAATTCCATTGGTAATATTACATTTTTTGTAAATGCCGTAGATACTAAAACCCAAGGTGTGGATTTAGTAGTAAATTATAGAGGGTTGTCTTTAGGGAATGGGAGTTTAGGTATCAATGCTGCATTTAACTGGAATGAAACGGATATTGATGGAACGATTAATGTTCCGGAAAAAATTCTAAATGCCGGATATACGGATATCTTTAATAGAGAAGAACAATCCAGAATAACTACTGCCAGACCGAATATAAAAGGTGTTTTAGGATTAACCTATGATATTTCTAAGTTTACATTTGTATTAAATAACACCTATTTTGGAGAAGTTACTTGGCAACATTCGACGAATCCAGCGTTTGATCAAACTTTTGCAGGTAAGGTAGTTACGGATTTGTCGGTGTCTTATAAGTTTGCAGATTGGGTAACGGCAAAAGTTACCGGGAATAACATATTAAATGTATATCCTGATGAGATTGAAACCTTTGGTGATTTTGGAACGGACCTGGGAGGCAGATTTAAGTATCCTTGGGAGGTGAATCAATTCGGTTTTACGGGAACGTTTATTCAGGGAGGATTGAATTTTAGTTTATAATCCCTCATTGAGGGTTTGACGCCTAAAGGTTTGCTTTGAATTTAAATGCTAAACGAAGCGATCTCGGTACAAAGGTTTCGGATACTAGTATTTTGATTACATTACATTATACTTTGAAACATATGCAAAAAAACAAAAGACCGAAACTGATTATGTTTCGGTCTTTTGAATTAATCTATTTTAAGAAATTATTTAGGCTGTAGCTGGAACATCTGATGTTCGATCTTCTTCATCTATTTTTTTTACAGGAATTGTTGCACTTTTCTTTCCAAATCTAACTTTAATTCTATGAACAATATAGAATAAACAAGGAACAATAATTAGTGTTAAGAAAGTTGCTATTATGAGTCCATAAATCACAGCCCAGGCTAATGGACCCCAGAAAATTACATTGTCGCCTCCCATATAGATTTTAGGATCACCCGTATTAAATAAAGAAAAGAAGTCAATGTTAAAACCAATTGCTAAAGGGATTAATCCAAGAACTGTGGTAATTGCCGTAAGTATTACGGGTCGTAAACGAGCTCTACCTCCTCTAACGACAAGTTTCATTACTTCTTCATTAGATAATAAGGCATCGTTGGGCATATTAAGTTCTACTTTCTTACGATCAATAAGTAGTTGTGTATAATCCAAGAGCACCACCCCATTGTTAACAACGATACCTGCCAGTGATATAATCCCCATCATAGTCATCATAATCACAAAAGCTGCTCCGGTAATTAGTATCCCTCCGAAAACACCAATGAAACTAAGAAATATTGCAATCATAATAATGGTAGGTTTAGAAATAGAACTAAACTGGAATATCAATAATAGCATGATCAATCCTAACCCTGCAAAAAAGGCTCCCATTAAAAACTTCATTTGTTTCTCTTGCTCTTCAATTTGACCTGTATAGTCAATTTCTACGCCTTTTGGTAGTTCGCCGAAGCTTGCCATTTCTGTTTTAATTTGACTTACAATGGCACCAGCATCGGTATAACCAGGTTGTAATCCTGAATATACTGTAACAACTCGTTTCGTATCTTTATGTTTTATAGCACTAAAAGAAGAGGTGTTTTTTTGGCTAGCAACAGAAGCAACAGGTATTTCTTTCAATTTTCCGGTTGCTTGCTCTCTAAATGTAATATTCTGATTAAATAAGGCACTGGTATTGTATCGATTATTTTTATCAAAACGCACATAGATATCATAATCATCTCCATCTTTCTTGTATACTCCTGCTTTTTCTCCAAAGATTGATCGACGCAGTTGGTTTCCGACTTGACCTGCAGCTACTCCTAGTTCTCCGGCTTTTTCTCGATCTACCACCACTTGCATAGCTGGTTTTCCTTTATTAACATCTATTTTTAATTCCTCAATTCCAGGAATATTTTTTTCATTAATAAAGTTACGCATCTGCTCTGCGATATTGATTAATTCATCATAATCTGATCCTTCAATTTCTATATTGATAGGGTATCCAGCAGGTGGTCCTACGGCATCTTTTTCTACAGAAATCGCGACACCAGGATAAATTCCTTTTAATGCATCCTGAACTTTTTGGCGTAATACTTCAGAATCTTTGTCATTTCTGAATTTATATTCCCTCATTGCAGCAATAATCTTTGCACGATGTGGCATCTCTGCGCTACTTCCTCCATCTGTCTGTGGATTAAAAGCGCCTTCTCCTACTTGTGATACGGCAGATTCTATCAAAAAATTGTAATCTTCACCCTCTATATATTCTTTATCATTTAATACGCTGTATACACGATTTTCAATTTCTTTGGTGATCTTATTAGTTTTGTTGATATCAGTACCTTGTGGGTATTCTATATATACAATAATCTGGTTAGGCTTATTATCTGGAAAAAATTCTACTTTTGTTCGCTGACTTCCTATTGACGCTCCAAACATAGCAAAGACTACAAAAAGTAAAATGAAGGTTGCTGTAACAAATGCATACGCTCTCCAACCTTTTAACGCAAAAGCTAAGAAACGCTGATACGTGTTTTCTAACCAGGCTAAAATTCGTTGTTGAAAAAAGTTAGCAGCTCCTTTCAGTACAAATCGATATATCCAGAACATGAGTGCAGTAAAGATCATAAGACTTCCTAGCCCGCTCACGGCTCCACCAAAAATTAAAATGAATACACCAAATCCACCTAGTATAATACTTAGCCTGATTAATTGTTTTATTGTTAATACCTTCTCTCCAATTTCCATGAATTGGGATACTAACATAGAATTGATAAAAATAGCTACGAATAATGAAGAACCTAATACTACAGAAAGTGTTATTGGGAAAAATTTCATAAACTGTCCCATGATACCTGGCCAAAATGCTAATGGAACAAATGCAGCTACTGTTGTGGCTGTTGATATAATGATTGGGAACGCAATTTCACCAATTCCTTTTTTTGCAGCTTCGATACGGGACATCCCTTCTTCTTCCATCAATCGAAACACATTTTCGACCACCACAATTCCGTTGTCCACCAACATTCCTAACCCCATAATGAGCGCGAATAGAATCATGGTATTCATTGTATATCCTAATAACGATAGAATCATAAAAGACATAAACATAGACATTGGGATTGCAAACCCAACAAATAAGGCATTTCTGAATCCTAAGAAGAACATTAATACGCCTACTACCAATATAATCCCGAAAATAATATTGTTTACTAAGTCATCAACTTGATTAATGGTTTTGGAAGACTGATCATTAGCGATGCTAATATTTAGGTCGGTTGGAAATACATTTTCTTTGGCATCAGAAACAATCTGATGAATCTGATCTGCAGCTTCAACCATGTTTTTTCCCGAACGTTTTTTTACTTCGAGCATGACTACATTATTCCCAAACTCCCGAGCATAAGTAGTTTTGTCTTCTTCTTTAAAAGTTACTTTTGCAATGTCACGTAAGTAGACCGCTCCATTTTGTGATTTTACTACAAAATTATCCAGCTCTGAGGGTTTGTTAATTTCTCCAAGAATTCTAATTGTTCTTCGCTGCCCACTAGTGATCATGTTTCCGGCAGACATGGTAACGTTTCCATTTTTAATCGTATTGATTACATCATCAAAACTTACCTTTGCAGCCATCATTTTGTAAATATCTACCGCTACTTCTACTTCTTTTTCTTGAGCACCTCTAATATCTACCCCTTTGATTTCCTTTAGATCTTCAATTTCATCTTCTAAATATTCACCAAATTGTTTTAGCTTTTCAACAGGATAATCTCCTGTGATATTGATATTCATAATAGGAGTCTCTTCAGAAAGACTAAGGTCAAACACATTGGGTTCTACCTTAGCTCCATTAAATGTAGGCCAATCTTCATTGGATTTTTCAGAATCTACTTCATCCTTTACTTTTTGTTTGGCTTCTGCCACAGATAAATCTTCATCGAATTCGACAGTAATGATCCCATAATCTTCTTGGGATGTAGAGACAATCTCTACGACATTACTTACATTTTTTAGTTTGTCTTCTAATGGATCAATTATCAGTCTTTCTATATCCTCTGATGTATTTCCTGGGTATGGAATACTAATATAAATTTTAGTCTCATTGATTTCAGGAAAATTTTCTCTAGGCATAGAAAAGTATGCCGATAAACCTAATACCAGGAAGATAGCAATCATCACATAGACAGTAGTTTTATTGTCTATAGCCCATGAAGATAGTATAAATTCCTTGTTTACTTTTTTCTTATTTTCTTGCATAGGAGATTAGTTTATGATTTCTACTTTTTGACCATCTTTAACACTTCTGGCCCCTTCACTGATTAATGCATCTCCATTTTTAATTCCTTCTAAAATTTCAATAAAGTCACCTTGTGTTTTTCCTGTGGTTACAATTACTCTTTTGGCTTGAGCAATATTCTTAGCATTTTTTCCGGAAGTAACATATGTGTATTGATCTCCTTCAGAATTTTCTGAAATGATACTTTGAGGAATTAGAATTGCTTTTTCGCTGGTATAATCGTTGATTTTTACCTTTGCAGTAAGATTAGGTTTAATAATACCTTCTTTATTAGGTATGGCTACTTCTATTGTAAAAGATCTATTATTAGGATTAATATAATTGCCGACTTGTCTTATTTTGGTATTAATGGTTTTTCCAAGAACGGGGAAGTATACTTTAGCCTCTTTGCCTTTTGTAATAGTTTCAATATAACTTTCGGGTACTTCTGCTTCAATATACATTTCATCCAGATTTACGATACGGATTAATCTTGTTTGCCCAGGAGCAACTACACTTCCTTGCTCAGCAATCACATCATCTACTATTCCAGAAAAAGGAGCATTTACAGTTGCTTTAGCTAATTGTCGTTTCATTTGGCTCACTACATTTTGCTGAGATTCATAATTCGCCTTAGCTTGTAGATACTGAATTTCGGAACCTATTTTTTGATCCCATAATCTTTGCTGACGATCAAAAGTAGTTTTTGCTAGTGCAGCTTGCACTTCCATTTGGGCAACTTGCTGACTAAGACCTCCATCATCAATTCTCGCAAGTACTTGACCTTTAGATACCTTTTGGCCTTCTTTGACATAAACCTTGACTAAAGTTCCAGAAGTCTCTGGGTACAGTACAATGTTCTTTTTAGTTTCTACGCTTCCTTGTATTTCTAGGTAATGATTAAATAGAGTATCTTTTACCTTAATAGTTGTAACTAAAGGTAGTTTTTTAATACTATCCAGTTGAGCAATAGCTTGATCTAATCTCTTTAGTTTGTCTGAAACGGCTTGCTGTTCTGCTACAATTTCACTTCTCTTGGCCCGAATAGCCTTAAGGTCTTTATTTTCAATAACTTTATCAATGGATTTACCATCTTGTTTCCCACAAGAAGCTAAAAGAAAAAATATTGATAATATAGAAAGTATCTTTTTCATGGATATATTAGTTATTAGGAGTATTTAAAATTGTTTCTAATGTTGCTTTGTTGTTTATAATGGCTACCATAGCCTGTAATGATTCTTGCTGTATACTGTATAATTGTAATTGAGCTTGTCTTAGTTCAAAGCTAGTAGCTAATCCTTCTGTATATTTAATTTGATTCTTGTTTTCTATTCGCTCTGCTAATGCAAGATTTTGTTTTGTTATTTCATAATTATCAATGGCAAGCTGATATTCATTAATAGCACTATTGTATTGAAGCTTAATTTGTTGTTGAGTTTGGGTAAATGAGGTGTTGGCCTGCTCAAAAGCTATTTTGGCTTGTTTAGTTTTAGCACTTCTTTTAAGAGAACTGAAAATTGGAATATTTAAAGTAACACCTAATATAGAAGATTGAAACCACATTTGATCATTATCTAAAAATGTAAAAGAATCACTATTACCTTGTGTGCCATAATTCACAAAAGCCGATAAGGATGGTAAAGCTTTACTTCTTTCTAATTTTAACTCTAACCTTCTTTGTTCTGTAAGTAAATACCCTAATCTATAATCAACATTGTTTTCTAAAGAAAAAGGCTTTGTAGTAATAGATGGGTCAATATTTTTAATAGATAATGTATCAAGAGAATCAGACAATATCGTGTTAGAGTCAACGTCGACACCAATTGTTAGATTAAACATTTGTAAAGCAATCTTTTGCTGACGTTCTGCATTATTTAATTGATTGATGGTCTGAAGAAGAGTTATTTGTATTTGCTCTACATCTTCTTCTTCGTTTAATCCATTATCGAATGTTTTTTTAGTTTCATCATAATTCTTTTGAAGTGTTTCTTTATTCTTCTGAATAATTCGTACACTTTCCTGAGCAACCAATACACTTCCGTATGCGTTAATAACACTTTTACGAACTTCTAGCTGTGCTTTTTCTTCAGAATCATTCGTAAATTGTAAAAAACTTTTTGCTGCTTGTAGACCTACAAGATAGGATCCATCAAATAAAAGTTGGGATAATGTAGCTGTAGCAGATAGTTTCTGTTTTGTACCAAAGATTACTGGAACGAAGGTTCCTGAATCTCCCCCCGATAATTCACCAGGGATTAATGATACAGGTTGTTTTAATTGGTTTTGGTAATCTACAACTGCATTAACTTGTGGGAGTCCTGTGGCGGTTGCTTCCCATTTTCTTTTTAATGCTTTAGCAACATCACGTCTGGCATTAATGGATTGATAACTATTTTCTAATGCAAATTCAATTGCTTCATCTAGTGTAAATGAATACTGGGAAGAAACGGAAGTTTCTTGTGCAATACTAAATAAAGTGAATAGGCAACAGAAACATAAAGACCAAAGATTGTTTCTCATAATTTATTATTCTTTTATCAGGTTGTTTAAAACGTTTAATCCTTTTTCTGTGGCAATACCGCGAATATGGTATTCTAGATAATTTTCCATAAGTTTTATCATTGAAAATAATTGAATCGGGAACATTTCTTTATCCTTAATAGCCATTGTTCCCATAAAATATAATCTGGAGATAAGTTCGATATCAATATTTTTTCTAAAAATTTCTGTTTCAATTCCTCTCTCTAGATTTTCTATAATACAACTCTGAAACACATCGAATTGTCTTTTTTTTAAAGCGTTATGTATTTTGGGGTAATATTTTTGTAATTGATATTGTGGTGAAGTTTTTTCATCTTTAAGATGTTTCATTACGAAAGCCTTGATCATAAATAATTCTTCTATAGGATCGTTCTTTTGCTTTAATATTTTGTCAATACCTTCACTAATCATACAGAATAAATAATCAGTTGTAGCTTCTACGAGTTTTGTTTTGTTTTGAAAATGCGTATAAATTGTTTTTTTAGAGATGCCCATCTCTGAAGCCAAATCATCCATGGTTACACTCTTAAAACCAAAGTTTAAGAACAAGTCATTCGCTTTTTCTATAATCTTTTCTTTCATAGATAAGGTACAAATTTTGGACAAAGATACATCAGGAAACTTTAGAAACAATAAAAGTTTCCAAGGTTTTACAAAAATTTAACATTAGGTAGTCTGCTTAGGAAATAGCTGATGTTAATGTAACCATGAAGATGTATTGGATTATCCAAAATGTAACTTTTCGAGAATGAGCCTATCAGCTGTGTTACAGATGAAAGTATAATTGCTATCTGGACAATTAGACTTAATTTGCATTATGAATTAGAAAATTTATTACACCTTGAAATCACTTCAAAATATATCGATTCATTACATTTTTAAGTTTAACCATAGCCGATGCTATGCTGAAACTTAGAAAATGTCATATTTTATTTTGATTTCAATTCTCAACACAAAGTTCCAATACATAATCCGGGTTTAAAAAATGTCTTCCTAAATTTTATTTTACCTTAGCGCAAAAAATAAATAAGTGCATACAATTTTAGATTATCAGCAGTATTTTTTAGAACACCTTTCTAAAAAAGTAATAGAAAAAGAACCTAAAAATCTCTATGAACCAATTTCGTATATTTTAAACCTTGGAGGGAAGCGTTTACGTCCTACATTGGTTTTAATTACTGCCGAAATTTTTGGAAGCATTTATGAGGAAGCGCTAGAAGCTGCACTGGCTATTGAAATATTTCATAATTTTTCCTTGGTACATGATGATATCATGGATGAAGCTCCTCTAAGAAGAGGTAAAGAAACTGTTCATGTAAAGTGGGATATAAATACAGGAATTCTTTCTGGAGATGCGATGCTTATTATGGCGTATCAGTTGTTTGAAAAATATGAAGGAGAAACTTTTAGAGCTTTGGCTAAGTTGTTTAGTAAAACGGCTATAGAGGTTTGTGAAGGGCAACAATATGATATCGATTTTGAAACCAGAGATGATGTTACAATCCCGGAGTATCTAAAAATGATAGAGTATAAAACTGCTGTTTTAGTAGGAGCGGCTATGGAAATGGGAGCTATCATTGCTAAAGCTTCCGATCAAAGCAAATCTTCTATTTATGCTTTTGGAAAGCTATTAGGGGTGGCTTTTCAATTACAGGATGACTATTTAGATGTTTTTGGTGATCCAGAGAGTTTTGGAAAACAAGTAGGAGGAGATATTATAGAAAATAAAAAAACATTTTTATATTTAAAAGCATTGCAATTAGGGACTTCAGAGGAAAAAAAACGATTGATACAATTGTTTTCTGAAAACCCTGAGGACTCTTCTAAGAAGGTTGATGAAGTAACCAATATTTTTGAGACTACAGGTGCGAGAATGGAAACAAGACTGGAGGTAGAAAAATATACCAAAGAAGCGTTCGAAATATTGAACGAATTACCAATCTCAAAAGATAAAAAAGAAATGCTACATCAATTTGGAGAACAGTTGATGAGTAGAAGTTTTTAAAGTGTTTTATGCCATCAATAGAATCTCTATAGGATTCCAGTTTTTACAAGTATCTGTTATATTGTAAAACAGATAATAAAGAATTGTTTTACAGGTGGATGAGGTGTAAGATAAACTCCTTTTATTAAAAATTTCACGTTCAAATCTAAAGTTATTAAAAAACATCCATTCCCAGCCCTTCCTTTAGATTTAGAGAGATGTTTTTTGCTAATTTCATGTAGAAAAAGAAAATTTGTCATACATCCGATGAATGTGTGTTTTACATCCTGTGTCGAATAATTAGGATACTATAATTTTTGGAAAATCATCCAGTATCTCAATTCCAAGTTTTAGAGGTTAGAACTTCATTTCATAAATGAATAATTATTATTATTTCTTATTGATGTAATGTTAATTTTTGAATTTTGATAACCTATTGTTTTTAATGGTTTTTTAAGATTACAAAATGTTCGTTATATGTTCAACTGTCTATACTCAATAGCATTTTTTCTTACATAGTGCATTCGATTTCTTGCGGAACACTAAGGGATCAAAATTGAGTTTGAAACAAAAGTCACATACTAGTACGTACTAGTATGTGACTTTTGTATATTAGCCTTTTATAATATGTAAAATTAACAGGTTAAAAACTAAATTATGAGTAAAAAACACTACTTACTAATTCTCATTTTACTTTGCTTTTCTGGAGGTTCTTATGGGCAAAAAGAAGTTCGTTGTGGTACAAAGTTATCAGTGAAAGAAGAAGCTTCTTTTATGAAAGCAATGTCTAAGGTAAAAGCACAAAAACAGTTTATTAATAATTTAAAAAGAAAACCGGGGTCATATAAAATACCGGTAGTTTTCCATATTCTCCACAATGGAGAACCTGAAGTAATTGAAGTTAGTAAAGAAGATATGAAATGTCGTATTGATGATGTAATGTTGGTAGTTAATGGAGATTTTAATGGGACTTTTCCGGGATATAATAATGTGGATCCTAGATTTGATGGCATAAAAGATAAAATGAATATTGAATTTGTTTTGGCTACAGAAGATCCAGATGGTAACTTACTAGAAGTGCCAGGTATGGATTGGCAAGCAGATAATAATTTAATAGAACATGGTTATGATGACCGTATTTATGATCATATGTGGTGGGGAAAAAACAATAAGTATTATTTAGATATATCTATTGTTCATTATCCCAATGACTATGGTCAATGGAATGCTTCTGGACATGCTTTTTTGCCTATACATGATGTAGTGCCTCATGTTACATTTAACTGGAGGTATATTGGAAGAACTTGTGGGTCATTATCCGCAAATAATCCTGGTTTTGAAAAGGTAATGACACATGAAATTGGACATTATTTTGGATTGAGACATACATTTCAGGATGGGTGTGATGCTATAAATGATGGAATAGATGATACTCCACTAACAAAAGGGTCTGAAGGATGTACAAGAGATCAATTAAATGAGTGTGGTGTTTATCCAAACTTAGAAAATCATATGGATTATAATGTTAGTTGTCAGAATATGTATACAAAAGATCAAGTGTCTGCAATGACGTATTGGTTAGAAGATACATCAGAAGCATTTTATCCTAGAAGTTTATTATGGAGTCAAAGTAATCTTGAAGAAACTGGAGTTATAGCATCTGTTCCCGAAGCAAAACTAAAAAATAATTTGAGCTCAATTTGTAGTGGAGAATTAGTTACGTTTAAAGATGTTTCTACAGGATTTCCTGATTCAAGAATTTGGACTTTTGAAGGAGGAAATCCATCAACCTCTACAGATGCTAATCCTGTAGTTCAATATGATACTCCAGGAAAATATAAAGTGACTTTAGAAGTTACAAATACTCTTGGGCAACATACTTTAGAAGAAGTAGAGTATATATATGTAGATCAGCGTAGTACTGTTGCTGTTTCAGAAGATTTTGAAGGTGATTTTCCGCCAAAAGGGTGGGATGTTTTTAATCCTGATCAAGAGATAGCGTGGGCAAAGCGTAGTGACGCAGGGCATGGGGATGACTCAAGTATGATTATAAATAATGCAAATAATAATGTTACCGGAGAAGAAGATTATATAAGATTACCATATCATGATTTTTCGGGAGGAAACAATAGCGAGATGTATTTTGATATAGCTTATACCAAATTTGATGACGCTAGTCCAGATGTGCTAAAAGTTCAGGTATCTACGGATTGTGGGGCTATGTGGAATGATGTGTATTCTAAGACGCATACAGATCTTGAAACAACTGAAGTTATAACAAGCTTGTCTAATGATTGGGTACCAAGTAAGGATGAGCATTGGAGAAAAGAAATTATTGATCTTAGTGCTTATGATGGAGAATCAAATGTGTCTATACGGTTTTTAAACACTTCTGGATTTGGTACGAGAATCTGGATTGATAATGTAAATATTGTTATAGAGAATAATATAGCTCCTGTTTCTGATTTTTATTCGGGGCAAAGGACTACAATTTGTAATAGCATTGATGTTACTTTTAAGGACGTGTCTACTGGGAATCCAACTTCTTGGTCTTGGACTTTTGCAGGAGGTATTCCTGCAACATCAACTGATAAAAATCCACCCGTAGTTACGTATGATACGCAAGGTTCTTATGAGGTTGTCTTAACTACAAGCAATGCTAATGGATCAAATACAGTAACTAAGAGTAATTATATTACTATAGTTACTCCAGATGGAAATTCCTTTTCGCAAGATTTTACAGGAACTTTTCCTCCGTCAGGATGGGAAGTATTCAATCCGGATGGTGGCTTGAAGTGGGAAAAACGAACTGATGCAGGTAATGGAGATAGTTCTTGTATGATTATGAATAATGCTGATAATGAAACTGTAGGAGAAATTGATGAAATTACTTTACAATCCCTCGATCTTTCTATTGGAGAAACTGACTTTTCCTTTGATGTAGCATATACTAAATTCGATAATGATAGCCCGGATGTTTTAAAGGTTTTAGCTTCTAAAGATTGTGGAGTAACTTGGACAGAAGTATACTCTAAAACTCATACTGAATTAGAGACATTTGGTCCTGCAGCAAACCCAAATAATTGGATTCCGACAGAAGCGTCTCATTGGCGTACTGAAAGAATTTTACTAACTCAATTTAAAGGAGAGTCAAATGTGTTAATTAAATTCTTAAATACTTCAGGATTTGGAACCAGAATTTGGATTGATAATATCAATTTTACCTTTGATAGTAAAGAAGTCCCTTTTTCTGATTTTAAAATGAATGGAGATTCAATATGTAGCGATGTTGCTCTTACATTTAATGATGTGTCAACTGGTAGTCCTACATCATGGGCTTGGTTATTTCCGGGAGGGACACCATCAATGTCTGGAGATCAAAACCCTTCTGTCGTTTATAATGCTCCAGGAACATACAATGTACAATTGGTTGCGACCAATGCTTATGGAGACGGGACGACAATGGTGAAAAATAGTTTTATAACCATTGGAACCAAAGCAACATTGCCATTAAATGAAAATTTTGAAGGAAGTTTTCCTATTGCAGATTGGCAAATTATTAACCCGGATGAAGATGAAATTGAATGGGAAAAACGCTCTGATGTTGGGAATGGAGATAGCTCATGTTTGGTGATTAATAATGCAGATAATCCAGCGGATAAAATAGATGAACTTATATTGAAGCCTTTAGATTTTTCTTCTTCCGATATAAAATCTATGGAGTTTGATATTGCATATACTAAATATGACAACGCTGAAGTAGCAGGTGATGATGATAGTCCGGATCGATTGGAGGTATTAGTTTCTTCGGATTGTGGAACTACTTGGACAAGTTTTTATGATAAAACCCATACAGATTTAGAAACAGTTGTGGTTTTGGATGATCCAGATACTATAGGAGTAAATGAAACTAATGATTGGATTCCTGCAGAAGCATCGCACTGGAGAAAAGAAGTAGTAGTATTAACTGGTTTTGAAAATAACCCTAATGTATTAATTAAGTTTAAAAACACCTCTGGATTTGGGACTAGGATATGGATTGATAATCTGAGAATTACAGATGCTGGAGTGCTTGGAACTGATGATTTCGAAAAAGAGAATGGAATATCTGTATATCCTAATCCTTTTACAGAAGCATTTACAGTTGATTTGCGAAAACTAAAGGGAGAACATGTGTCATTAAAAGTTTATGATATACAAGGAAAACTTTTGATAGAAGAAGAATATAATGAAAGCCCTGAGGCAGTGTTTTTGGGTAATGAAATTGAGTCTACAGGAAGTTATTTTGTTATAATCAGATCAGACGAAATCGTTGATTTTTTACGGATTATTAAAGAGTAAGCCTTTTATGTTATTTCTTAGATGATGTAGTCATTGTAAAGTGTTTACATAATTATAAAAAAGATCGTATTAATTTACGATCTTTTTTTTGTTAATAGATTATTAATAATTTAATATATCTACTTAAAAAAGACTGTTTTTTAAGCATGATTAAGAATACCTACCTTATTATTATCGATTTGTTGTATTAAATTATCATTCATTGCTGATGCTAACAATTTGAATAGTATAATTGCTATATGTTAATTTTTTGATAAAATTATCCAAGTAATTAATTGTATAATTCTTGTAGATATAAAATAATACACGTAAATAAACATGAAGAATTACCAGATTGTATATATGAGTTGAGTTAATTTAATAATTTGGTATGTGTGCAAGGTCTTTTTTATAAAGGCCTTGTTTTTTTATAGCTGTAGCTGTATTTAATTTGTGTTTTTAGATTGCTTATAATCCTGTTTTTTTAGAAACGAAATAACGACTTGATCAATAGGTGTTTAAAAGAGTGATTTGTCCTGAATTTCACTATCCACCCCTTTGTTGTTATCAATAACTAATACTATATTATCGAATTTATTGAAATAGATCAATAAATTTAGTTGTTTTGGCCACTTTGTTGAGTATTACTGATATTTTTGACTTTGCATTCTGGGGAGTGCATCAATAAAATTGGTTGTGTAGAGTGATAACAGGAGAATCAGATAGATTTCTGTTTTTAATGTTATTTTTTTAGCAAGTTGTGGTATTTGAAAAACGGAATTAATAGAAACCCTAAAATAAAGTGAACGATGAATGTAAAGAACTATTTAATGATTAGTCTACTCGTATTTTGTGTGAGTAATAGCTTCTCTCAACAAAATTTAGACATAGGCTGTGGTGCAGACAATCTGTCTCCAAAAGAAGAAACTGTTTTTAAGGAGTCTCTTTCTAAAATGAAAAATTATAAAAGCAAAAAGCTTGGGTCTTATATTATTCCTGTAGTATTTCATATTATATATGACGGAGGAGTTAGTAAAGCGGATATGAAATGTAGAATAGATGATGTTTTGGAAACAGTGAATGGAGATTTTAATGGTACTTTTGCTGGGTTTGATGCTATAGATCCAAGATTTGATGCTATTAAGGATAAAATGGATATCGAGTTTGTGGCGGCAACAAAAGATCCCTTAGGTACAACATTAGAATATCCTGGGATGGATTGGCAGATCCAAGCAAATATTTCGTACGGATATGATTCTCAGATATATAATTATATGTGGTGGGGGCTAAATGGTAGGTATTATCTAGATATTGTTGTTGTAGATGCTCCAAATGAAGTGAACGGAACAACAGGGTCAGGACATGCTTTTTTGCCTACACAAAATAGAGTTCCTCATGTTACTTATAATCATAGATATATAGGAAGAATTTGTGGTGCGATTAATATTCCAGCTGGTTTCGAGAAAGTAATGACCCATGAATTTGGACATTATTTTGGGTTAAGACATACTTTTCTGAACGGATGTGATGCTACGAATGATGGAATGGATGATACACCTGCAACTATGGGGTCTGATGGTTGTAATAGAAATGTTATAAATGCATGTGGAACGTATGCTAATCTGGAAAACCATATGGATTATAATGTAGAATGCCAGAATATGTTTACACAAGATCAGGTAACAGCAATGACATATTGGTTAGATGATACTACCCAAGCTTATTATAAAAGAAGTTTATTATGGAGTCAAACTAATTTAGATAATACTCTAGGTGAATTGTTAAGTACGGATGAGTTTACAGAAGATAAAGTTGTGTCGGTATATCCTAATCCTTCTAGAGATGTGTTTACGATTGATTTGTCAAAATTGCAAGGACAGTCATTAACGTTGTCTATTTATGATGTGCAAGGAAAACTTCTATCACATGTAAAGCATGAAAAGAGTCCTAGTCAATTGAATATAGGTGATAGACTTACTGCTGAAGGAAATTATTTTATAAAAATAGAAACGGCTTCAAAAAATCAGATATTGCAGTTGATAAAAAAATAAGAAATATAAGATTTACATAATGTATATTCAAGGCTTTTCCTTTAGTGGAAAAGCTTTGCTTTTTTAGAAAAATACTCTCACAAAAGGAGCATATGCACTGGCGTATATACTTTTGTCATTATTGTATAACACATCGTATCTTAGACCTATGCTAACAAGGCCAACTCTGTAACCTGCACCAATAAATAGAGCTGGATACCAGTAATTCTCAGAGGTTTCTGCTCCGTCAAGTTCTATAGACCTATTAATCCCCATTTCTTCAAATTCTGCGGATAATTGTAATTCAGGAAAAGGGTTGAATAATGTGATAAGACTACCTCCGTAATTAGTAGCTGTAAAATTACTGCCATTAGTATATCCGAAGTTTAGTCCCAAACCCATGCTAAACCAATCGTTGAAATCGTATATGGCAGAGGGAGCTATAACTCCGCTAAAAGTATCATTAGAAAATCCAATACCTATGTTTCCTCCGAACTTAACATGTGACCAAAAGTTTTCATCTTGAGAATAACTTTTTTCAAAAAGTAGTAAAATAAATAAAACTAAGACTAAATATCTGGTATTATAAACAGGATTTGCTTTCATTGTTAAATTTCTAATAAATAGTTCTAAATAATATATATAATTCAATACTCAATATACTGTAATTGTTGTATTTTTGCATTGTTTTGTCAATAAAAAGACGATTGAGACTTATATATGGATAAATATTCATTTTTGAATGCGGCTAATACCGCATTTTTTGCGGATTTATACGATCAATATTTGCAAAATCCCGATAGTGTAGAGCCTAGTTGGAGAGCTTTTTTTCAAGGGTTTGATTTTGGATTAGAAAACTCGGATGGTTTAGGAGAAACAATCTATATCGAAAAAAACTCCGGAGAAACAATTGCTGTTCCAGAAAATGTTCAAAAAGAATTTCAGGTAGTACGATTGATTGACGGTTATAGAACTAGAGGACATTTATATACTAAGACAAACCCTGTAAGAGATAGGAGGAAGTATACTCCAACTTTGGCTTTAGAGAATTTTGGATTAAGTCAAGGAGATCTGAATACGGTTTTTAATGCAGGTGAGATTATTGGTATTGGACCGAATACATTGAGTAATATTATTGTTCATTTAGAGCAAATATATTGTGATTCTATTGGGATAGAATATATGTATATTCGTAATCCCGAAGAGCGTGAGTGGATTCAGGGGCGAATCAACTTTAATACCAATAGAACAAAATTTTCTTCAGATCAGAAGAAACATATTCTTAAGAAGTTAAATCAAGCAGTTTCTTTCGAAAGTTTTCTGCATACAAAATATGTTGGTCAAAAAAGATTTTCATTAGAAGGTGGAGAATCTTTAATTCCGGCATTAGATGCTTTAGTAGAAAAAGCAGCTAATATGGGAGTTAAGGAGTTCGTTATGGGGATGGCTCACAGAGGCCGCTTAAGTACATTAACTAATATATTTGGTAAAAGCCCAAAGGATATCTTTAGCGAATTCGATGGTAAAGATTATGAAGAAGCGATATTTGATGGAGATGTAAAATACCATTTAGGATGGACTTCTAAGCGCGAATCGGATACAGGAAAAGCTATTAATATGAATATTGCTCCTAATCCATCTCACTTAGAAACCGTTGGAGCAGTTGTTGAGGGGATTACCAGAGCAAAACAGGATAGACATTATAAAGAGAATATTTCGCAAGTGCTTCCTATTGTAGTTCATGGAGATGCTGCTGTGGCTGGACAAGGTTTGGTATACGAAATTGTTCAGATGGCACAATTAGACGGTTACAAAACAGGAGGAACTATTCATATTGTTGTAAATAATCAAATTGGATTTACCACTAATTATCTGGATGCACGTTCATCGACCTATTGTACTGATATAGGAAAGGTAACGCTCTCTCCGGTACTTCACGTGAATGCCGATGACGCAGAAGCAGTAGTTCACGCGGCTAACTTTGCGTTAGATTTTAGAATGAATTTTGGGAGAGATGTCTTCATAGATTTATTAGGATATCGTAAATATGGGCATAATGAAGGAGATGAACCTCGTTTTACACAACCAAAATTATATAAGGCAATAGCCAAGCATAAGAATCCAAGAGATATCTATGCAGAAAAACTTGTTGCAGAAGGTGTTATTGATAAGCAATATGTCAAAACTCTAGAAAAAGAATATAAAGCCTCTTTAGAAGAAGAGTTAGAAGACTCTCGTAAACAGGAGAAAACGGTCATTACGCCTTTTATGAAAGATGAATGGGCAGGTTTTAACCGTGTTCAGGAAGATGAAATGATGGAAGTAGTTGATACTACATATCCAAAAGAGGAACTGACTGAAATAGCAGAAGTTATTACAAAACTACCGGATAATAAGAAATTTCTTCGTAAAATCGAACGATTGATTGATCAAAGACGTCAAATGTTTTTTGAAAAGGATCAATTAGATTGGGCGATGGGAGAATTACTCGCGTATGGATCACTATTAAAAGAAGGATATGATGTGCGTATGAGTGGTCAGGATGTAGAAAGAGGTACATTCTCTCATAGACATGCAGTCATTAAGGTAGAAGACAGTGAAGAAGAAGTGTTACTTCTTAATAATCTGAAAGGAGAGCAAGGGGATTTTTATATCTATAATTCATTGCTTTCGGAGTACGGAGTGGTAGGATTTGATTATGGATATGCTATGGCAAGTCCAAAAACGTTAACGATTTGGGAAGCTCAGTTTGGAGATTTTAGTAATGGGGCTCAGATCATGATTGATCAGTATATATCTTCTGCAGAAGATAAATGGAAATTGCAGAATGGTTTGGTAATGTTACTGCCTCACGGATATGAAGGACAGGGAGCAGAGCACTCATCTGCACGTATGGAACGTTACCTTCAGTTATGTGCTAAGGATAATATGTTTGTGGCAGATGTAACAACTCCTGCAAACTTATTTCATTTGTTAAGAAGGCAAATGAAAGCATCTTATCGTAAACCATTAATAGTGTTTACGCCCAAGAGTTTGTTAAGAGATAAAAGAGTGGTGTCTTCTGTTGAGGAGTTTACAAATGGAAGTTTTCAAACAGTAATTGATGATCCTACTGCAAAGACAAAAGATGTAAAAACATTGGTTTTCTGTACAGGTAAATTTTATTATGATTTACTTGAAAAGAAAGAAGAATTGAAGAGAGATGATGTGGCATTAGTACGATTGGAGCAATTGTTCCCGCTTCCTGCCACAGAGATAGATGCATTAATCAAAAAGTACAAAACAGATGATGTTGTTTGGGCTCAGGAAGAACCACGAAATATGGGGGCCTTAAGTCATATTCTCTTGAATTATGAAGGAGCGACAACATTTAGATTTGCGAGTAGAAGGCCGTATGGGGCACCAGCAGCTGGTAGTGCAACACGATCTAGGAGAAGACATCAAGAGGTGATTGATTATGTGTTTGATAAAACTCTGGACAATCAAAAACGTAGGAAAAAGTAATTAAATATAAGTAGAAATATTTTTCACGGAAGTGATATACAATATAAAATTTGAATTATGGCTTTAGAAATGAAAGTCCCTTCACCGGGAGAATCCATTACAGAAGTAGAAATAGCACAATGGCTTGTAGAAAGTGGAGATTATGTAGAAAAAGATCAAGCGATTGCAGAAGTAGATAGTGACAAGGCAACTCTAGAATTGCCTGCAGAAGTTAGTGGAGTGATTACATTAATGGCTGAAGAAGGAGATGCTGTTGCGGTAGGACAAGTTGTATGTCTTATTGATACAGATGCGGCAAAACCTGAAGGAGGTGAAGTAGAAAATACCACAGCCGAAGAGAAAAAAGAAGAAGCTCCAAAGCCAGCCCCAACGGCTCCGGCAAAAACCGAAACATATGCTACAGGAACAGCTTCGCCAGCGGCTAAAAAAGTATTAGCAGAAAAAGGTATCGATGCTTCTCAGGTAAAAGGAACCGGGAGAGATGGTCGTATTACTAAGGCTGATGCGATAGATGCAAAACCTTCTATGGGAACCCCTGGATTAGGGAGTAGAGGTGAGTCTCGTAAAAAATTATCAATGCTTCGTCGTAAAGTGGCAGAGCGTTTGGTATCTGTAAAAAATGAAACAGCTATGCTTACTACCTTTAATGAGGTAGACATGCAGCCAATATTTGACCTAAGAAAAAAATATAAAGAAGAATTTAAGAGTAAACACGGAGTGGGTCTAGGGTTTATGTCTTTCTTTACATTGGCTTGTGTTAGAGCATTAAAAATGTATCCCGCAGTAAATTCGATGATTGATGGAAAAGAAATGATTTCGTATGATTTTCAGGATATAAGTATTGCGGTTTCAGGGCCAAAAGGACTTATGGTTCCTGTTATCAGAAATGCAGAGAACTTAAGTTTTAGAGGAGTAGAATCCGAAGTAAAAAGATTGGCGATAAGAGCTAGAGATGGGCAGATAACAGTCGATGAAATGACGGGAGGTACTTTTACCATTACCAATGGTGGAGTTTTTGGAAGTATGTTATCTACTCCAATCATTAATCCTCCGCAAAGTGCTATTTTAGGAATGCATAATATCGTAGAAAGACCAATTGTAAGAGATGGTCAGATTGTTGTAGCACCGATTATGTATGTCGCATTATCTTATGATCATAGAATCATTGATGGTAAAGAATCTGTTGGCTTTTTGGTTGCTGTAAAAGAAGCGTTAGAAAATCCAGAAGAATTATTGATGGATACTAATGTATTAAAAGCATTAGAATTATAAGAAGCTAAAAAAATATTTTTTAATAAAGAGCTCTGAACTTTTTAGTTCAGGGCTCTTTTTGTTTTATGACTCTGTGTTTAACGCGATACCACACTTTGAGGGTTTTTATTTTAAAACAAAAGGATATTAATACAACCTGAATTAAACTACATCTTGGAATGTTAGAAAAGATAAGTGTTTAAAAACTTCGCTTTATAAATTTATAACATACAATTTTTTAAGGTATTGATTTTTATTTGTCTATCCGCTATAAAAGTTGAAACTAGTTTTATAATAAAGCCATCTCATCATACGGAATAACAGTGTTATATCCTTTGTTTTTAAAATAATTCATGCCTTCGCAAGTACCTGTGACCAGTATAAAATCACCACCCCAGCCACCTAAGCTTTTTATACTTCTTGGATATTCTGAGAATAATCTTGATTTTACCGTTGGAGTTTTAATAATAGAAGATATGATTTCTTCGTGTCGATCTATTAAAGTTTCAAAAGCTTCAATAGTTTGGCAGTTCAGGATGTTATTTGTAATTTCTTGTATTGCAATTTCTGCTTTATCAAATTCTTTTAAAGGTAAGGACTGATACCGTTTTATAGATTCTTTGCTACTTTGCTTTTGATTGAGGTATACAAAAAACAAATTGTCCTTATATCGAGGGTCGAATTGTACTTCTGTTATAATGGGGGCTGCGTTATTTCTTTTATATAAGATAGGAGCATCGTGCTGTGCACAAGCAATATCATAGCCACTACCTCCAAAACTTTTTTCCAGTAGTTCAAAAGCATTGACCTGTGCCCATTGAGCAATATTGTTAATTAGAGTAGAAGAAGAACCCAATCCCCATTCTCTTGGAAATTCTAGTTTTGTTGTTATGTTATATCCTCTATTTTTTGATAGGAAATTAGGGTTTAGTTGTTTTGCAGTATTCAGAATGTTTAATAATGTTTCCGTGGTAATGCATTTTTCCTGATCGTTATCCACGGAGGAAAAAATGTTATTTTCTAAAGAAAAAACAGCCCGGAACCAACAGTTTTCTTGGTTATCAAAACTTTTCCAAGTAATAAAATCTGCATAAGTATCCTCTACAGTTAACCACTGCCCTTTTTTAGTAGGAATACCTAATGCACTTGTCCCATCAAGAACTAAATACTCTCCTGTGAGTAATAATTTACCATGGCTGTAGAACGACTTTTTCATTGAGTTTTAACCTCTTAATTTTTTAATCTGCTCCACAACTTCACTATGAGTAACCGGATTGGTTTTAAAATATGCTATTAAACGTTCTTTCTCTTTTTTTGTTGCTTGAAATTGGTTTAAGATGTTCATAAGGTGCATTTTCATATGTCCTTGCTGAATTCCTGTTGTAATCAGGGAGTTTATTGCAGCAAAATTTTGTGCAAGCCCCGCTACAGCGGTTATTTCCATTAATTGTTTTGCATTAGGTTTTTCTAGTATCTGTAAAGCTAACTTTACCAAAGGATGTAATGAGGTCAATCCTCCTACCGTTCCCAATGCTAATGGTAATCGGATAGAAAAAGAAAACATATCATGTTCTATTTTAGCCTGAGTAAGGCTAGCATATTTCCCGTTTTTTGCAGCAAATGCGTGTGCTCCGGCTTCAATAGCTCTAAAATCATTTCCGGTAGCTAGTACTACGGCATCAATTCCATTCATAATTCCTTTGTTGTGAGTTACAGCTCTATAAGGTTCGATCTGAGCAATCTGAACAGCACGAACAAATTTTTTGGCATATTGTACAGATGATAATTCAGTTGTATTAGGTAAATCCTTAATAGGGCAAGAAACTTCTGCGGTAACTAAACAATCCGGGACATAATTAGAAAGAATACTCATAATGACTTCTATATTTTTTTCCTCTTCAGAAAAATCATCATATGTAGACGCAGCCTCAACCAAAAACTTTGCAAATTCTTCTAGACAAGAATTAATAAAGTTGGCACCCATTGCATCTGCAGTTCCAAAGGTGCAATGTAATTGATAGTAGTTCTCAATTTCCAGAGATTTGTCTCGTAATTCTATATCAATAACTCCTCCTCCACGTTTTTCCATATTCTTAGTGATATCGGAGGTAGAAGCTATAAGAGGTTTTTTGATAGCCTCGAAAAAACGAACAAGTTTTTTTTTATTTCCAGTATGCATAAAATGTACTTGCCCAACCTTTGTTGTAGACAAAACAGTAGCTTTAAATCCACCGCGATTTTGCCAAAATTTTGCAGCTTTACTAGCAGCGGCAACGACAGAGCTTTCTTCGATAGCCATAGGAATGGTATATCTTTTCCCATTAATCAAGAAATTGGGAGCAACAGAAAAAGGCAGATAATAGTTTGATATTGTGTTTTCTGTAAATTCATCGTGTAATTGCTGTAATTGGTTGTTGGAGTTCCAATATGTTTTTAGCGTGTCTATAGCATTTTGATCATTGTTAAAGTGATGTTCTACTAGCCATTTTATTTTGTCAGATTTAGAAAGCTTGGAAAAGCCTGAAACTACTGGTGCCATTTTATTTTATTAGAAAGGATCAAAGATACTATTCTGTTTTGAAACAATAAATTATACCAGTTGTTGTTTGAATTTACTGGAAAAGAAAATAAAGATGTTTTTGTTTCAATTTCAGCATAAAAATTAAGCATAGCTGGGCTACGGTTTATTTTTATTCTGAAATTGAGGCACAAAAAAGAACATTTTATTACGGTAAATTCAAATGACAAATGGTATTAATGTGATTTTATCTAGAAAATATCTAGACAACTATGTAATGGTAATCTAAGAATCATTTATAGTAAAGCTTAATCGAATAGTATTTGTAAGGTGATTTTATAAAATAATTTCATCATTAATAATTTAGATATATATTAAAATGAAATTATACTATATGTCAATATTATATAAATCTATGGTTAAAAGACCTGCTTCTGGTGAAGAACAATATTATGTTACGGTAACAAACCATGAAAAAATTACGATATCAAAAACAGCTAGTTTGATAGCTTCTAGGTCAAGCCGTACCAGAGGTGATGTCATGACGGTATTATATGCTTTATTAGATGTAGTGCCTGAATATTTACTAGAAGGAAAAACGGTTTCTCTGGCAGATTTCGGAATATTTAGTGCGCATATACGTAGTAATGGAGTGGATAGTCCATAAAAAGTAACAGCTAGAATTATTAATGATGTAAAAATAAGTTTTAGACCAAGTCCTGAATTTAAGAAGAAAATGAGTCTTGCAAAATTTGAAAAAGCAAAATAATTAACAAATTCTGCAGTATTCTAATGTGTAGGAATTTAAGACAAACAACACATTAAAAACTATAAACCAGCCTTAATTTTATTGTATTTATCTCCAATTGTTGTATTTTTCACGGATTTTTTAAAAGTAGTAACGTAAACAATATTTTAAAAGTAGGGTATGAAGGGAATGAGATTATTAGTGGTGATAATGCTATTTATAGGTTTTTCTGTAGACGCACAAGATAAGTTGTTTACACTGAGTGAAATATGGGGAGGTGCCTTTAGAACGGAAGGTTTACAGTCGTTGCATTCTATGAAGAATGGAATTCAGTATTCCGTTTTAGAAAGCGATCAAGTAACGAATGATACATCTATTGAAGTATATGATTATGCTACCGGAGAAAAATCAAAAACGTTAGTGAAAGCTTCTTTTATTGATGACCTATCTTTTTTTCAGGGGTATACATTTAGTAAAGATGAAAAAAAGATATTGTTATCTAGTGAATTAGAACAAATATATCGACATTCTTCCAGAGGGATTTATCATATTTTTGATGTAGAGGCAAATGCTAGTTTTAAGATTAGTGATCAAAAAATACAATCCCCGGAGATATCTCCTGATGGAAAAAAAGTGGCTTATGTGTTGGATAACAATTTGTTTGTACTAAACTTTGAAACCGGAGAAGAGATTCAGCTAACAGATGACGGTAAGAAGAATGAAGTTATTAATGGTGTTACGGACTGGGTGTACGAAGAAGAATTTGCTTTTGTAAAGGCTTTCGATTGGAGTGTAGATAGTAATAAAATTGCTTTTTTGCGATTTGATGAAAAGGATGTTCCGGAATTTTCGATGGATTTGTACGGTAAAGAATTATATCCTTCTCAAGAAGTATTTAAATACCCTAAAGCAGGTGAAAAGAACTCTGAAGTAACGCTTCATATTGCCAATATAGCAAGTATGGACTTAAATGAGGTAAAAGTTGGAGATTACAAGGACTTCTATATTCCTAGAATCAAATGGACTCATGATGCAAATGTGTTAAGTGTACAGGTTCTGAATAGACATCAAAATAATTTGGATTTATTGTTTGTAGATGCAAATACAAAAACACCCAAAGTGATACTGAATGAGAAAGATGAAGCTTATATCGATATTACTGATAATCTAACGTTTTTAAAAGATAACAGCTTTATCTGGACTAGTGAAAAAGATGGTTTTAATCATATCTATCACTATAGCAAATCTGGAGAATTGATTAATCAGGTTACAAAAGGGAACTGGGAGGTGACTGAGTATTATGGATTTGATACCAAGAATAAAACTATTTTTTATCAAAGTGTGGAGAACGGAAGTATAAATAGAGATATTTATGCAATTGGGCTAGATGGTAAAAATAAAAAGAGATTGAGTCAAAAAGAAGGAACAAATGATGCAGATTTTAGCGCAGATTTCACCTATTATATCAGTTATTTTTCGAATGCCGAAACTCCTTATGAATTTACTTTAAATGATTCGAAAACAGGTAAACTTGTTCGCGAAATAAAAAATAATAAAACATTAAAAGATAAGCTGGCGGACTATGGAGTAAGCAAAAAAGAATTTTCGACTATACAGGTAAATGGAGAGACATTAAATATGTGGATGATCAAACCTAAGAATTTTGATCCAGCTAAGAAATACCCATTATTAATGTATCAGTATTCAGGTCCGGGATCACAATTAGTAAGTAATACTTGGAATCGATCGAATGATTACTGGTATCAGATGCTTGCACAGCAAGGGTATATAATAGCTTGTGTAGATGGAAGAGGAACTGGATATAAGGGAGCTAAATTTAAAAAAGTTACTTACTTAAACTTGGTGAAGTTAGAAACAGAAGATCAAATTGCCGCCGCTAAGTTATTAGGAGAAAGAGCATATGTTGATGCTTCTAGAATCGGAATTTGGGGATGGAGCTATGGAGGGCATATGTCTACAAATTGTTTATTAAAAGGGAATGATGTATTTAAAATGGCAATTGCTGTAGCACCGGTTACGAGCTGGAGATTCTATGATACTATTTATACAGAAAGATATATGAGGACTCCGCAAGAAAATCCGGCGGGATATGATGACAATTCACCATTTAATTATCCAGAATTATTAAAAGGTAAGTATTTGTTAGTTCATGGATCCGGAGATGATAATGTTCACGTACAACATACAATGCGAATGGTTGAAGCTTTGATACAAGCCAATAAACCATTTGACTGGGCAATATATCCAGATAAAAACCACGGAATCTACGGAGGAAACACACGACTGCATCTGTACAATAAAATGACCAATTTTATTAAAACGAACTTATAATCTAAACAATTCTATTAATCTAATTCTAATATTATGTCTGCAACTTTGCAACCTAATCAACGAGAGCTATTTGGACATCCGATAGGTCTTTATGTGTTATTCTTCACAGAAATGTGGGAACGCTTTTCTTATTATGGTATGAGGGCGTTATTAACGTTATACTTAGTACAAAAAACAACTGATTCTAATCCTGGGTTGGGCTGGTTGGAGTCAGAATCTATAATGTTATATGGATGGTATACTATGTTGGTATATGTAATGTCTATACCCGGAGGAATGATTGCAGATAAGGTATTGGGGCAGAAAAAAGCAGTATTATATGGAGCCGTTGTATTATGTGTTGGACATGGTATTTTAGCAGTAGAAGAGATGTGGGCTTTTTATTCAGGATTAGGATTGATTATTACGGGTGTTGGTTTGTTGAAACCAAATATTTCTACAATGGTAGGAGGGCTCTATAAAACAGGAGATATACGAAGAGATAAAGGATTTAGTATTTTCTATATTGGAATTAATTTAGGATCCTTACTGGCAACATTTATTGTAGGATATGTTGGAGAACAGATTGGTTGGCACTATGGATTTGGACTAGCAGGAATTGCAATGTTATTTGGACTAGCAGTGTATTTATATGGACAGAAATATTTGATTCATGTTGGGAATAAACCAACAGAAGAAGATAAAAAGAACGATGTGTCATTAGGAAAACTATTAGCTAAATTGATGACTTCTCCATTACAATTAATAGTTGTTGTTATTATTATAACTTACGGGGTATACGCAGGTTTTTCTTATGCAGGAGTTGATAGTTGGGGATATACTGCTCTATTTACATTTATAGCCATTGTAGCAGGTGTAATGATGATGATATATAAAGGCTTAGAAACTCAAATTTTAAAAGATAGATTTTTAGTTCTATTACTTTCTTTTTTAATAGTAATTGTTTTCTGGGGAGCTTTTGAACAAGCAGGAGGATTAATGAGTGTATATACAAAGACAAAAACAGATAGATTTTTATTCGGATGGGAAATACCCGCAACATGGTTTCAGGGGTTAAATGCGGGTTTCATTATTTTATTAGCAACTTTAATAGCGGGGTATTGGGCTAAAAGAAAGCTAAAAGGAAAGGAAGCTTCTTCCTTGTTTAAAATGGCAATAGGTACTATGATCATGGGACTTGGTTTTGTGTTTATGATATTTGCAGCATCAGAATATAACACAACTGGAAGTTCAGGAATGCAGTGGTTAGTATTAGCGTATTTGTTTCATACAATAGGAGAGTTATGTTCATCTCCTGTGGCATTATCTTTTATAACTAAATTGGCTCCTGTTAAATATGCTTCTTTGATGATGGGAGTCTATTTTGCGGCAACTGGTTTAGGAAATAAGGTAGCTGGAATTTTAGGAGAAAAAGCCTCTGTATTTGGAGAATATGCAATCTTCTCTGGAATCGCAATATTTACGGTTGTTTTTGGGATTTTGGTAATAATAATATTAAAACCATTGAAACGACTAACGCATGGTGCAGAAGATAATGAAAAAGTAATGCATTCAGATGAAGCTGAGGGTTTCGAATTAGCTGATAATTAATAACGACAAATAAATATTATGAGTACAGATATAGAAAACTTATTTAAGGATAAAGTTTTAGGGCATCCAGCAGGTTTATTCGTGCTGTTTTTTACAGAAATGTGGGAGCGTTTTTCTTTTTATGGAATGCGCGTATTACTGGTCAACTTTCTAACCATGGCCGTTATTGGATATAACCCCGGTTGGGAGTGGACGGCAGAAAATGCAGGAGCGTTATTCGGAACGTATGCAGGTCTTTTATATATAACTCCGATAGTAGGAGGAATTATTGCCGATAAATTTATAGGATATAGGTGGGCAATTGTTTTGGGATCTTTAATTATGACTTTGGGGCATGCTTCTATGGCTCTAGAAACAGAAGCTTCTCTTTATATTGGTCTAGGTTTATTAGTTATTGGTACAGGTTTTTTTAAGCCTAATATTGTATCTGTTATTTCTGAGATGTATAAGAAGAACCCAGAGAAAAAAGATGGAGCATACACCATTTTCTACATGGGGGTGAATGCGGGAGCCTTCTTTGGGATGTTATTGTGTGGATACCTTGCCGAGAGAGTAGGGTGGGCATATGGATTTGGATTAGCCGGAATCTTTATGTTATTAGGAACACTTCAGTTTTGGTTAGCCGGTAGTTTGTTTGGGGATATAGGAAAAAAACCTTCTGTAGTACACGAAGTTGAAATTCCTCAGAATATAAATGAGAAACATCCTGAAGATAGACCAGAAGCTACAGATGATGAAGAAAAAAGAAATCCTTTTACGCTATTAGATAAAATATTAATTGCCATCTGTTCTATATTAGGGGTAGGCTATTTATTTAATGATCCTTTGTCAAAAATTGGTGGAGTAGATATGTTTTCATTATTGAAAATTGGAAGCCTAGAAGGACAATATGTAGCTATTATAATTGGATTAATTGCATTTTTTACCGTCGTAACAATTAGAATTATTAGGTATACAAAAATAGTTCGTGATAAGATGATTGCGTTTGTTGTTTTTGCATTTTTCACTGTGTTTTTCTGGATGTGCTTTGAGCAAGGAGCTTCTTCATTGATCATTTTTGCACGAGATAGTGTGGATAGGGTTTTAAGTGGAACTTCTGCAATCATTTTTAATGTTGTAAATACATTACTTACTGTAGTTCCTTTGTTATTTGTTAGTTATGTGTTATATGTCCTTTGGAAAAAAACATTCAAGAAAATCCCTGGATCTAATATTGTATTAGTAACATGTTTTTCGATTATGTGGGGAATAGTAGGGTGGATGCTGAATAGGGATTTTAATACGACTTCATATGATATCTCATATAAGGCTATCGAAAAACCAGTACTGGACGATCAAGGGAATCAAAAGAAAAGTGAAAAAGGAGATTTGGTATATAAATATGTTGCGATTTCTGAGCAAATGACTCCGATGTCTACTGATAAAATAGTCGACCGTACGGTTTCCATTGCAGAGCCTGTTGATCTTAAAGTAGGAGATCAAATAAAAGTAATTACCAAAAATAAGGAAGGTACGGAATTTGGTTACTTGGATAAAGACCGTCTTGAATTTGCCATTTTTAATGGAGAAAAAGAAAAGAAGGACAACGGAGTTGTCAGAGCTACTGTAACTGAAGTCAAGGAAAATGAAATAGAAATTACAGTTTCTTGGTTTTCTATTTTAAATTCATTTTTTATAATTGCCTTTGCTTCTATGTTTTCTAAATGGTGGGAAAGCAAGTATAACCCTTCTCCATCTGGTAAATATGCATTAGGTTTAATCGTGATGGCGGTTGGTTTTGGTTTACTGGCTTTTGGAGCTTCTGGATTACAAGAAGGAGTGAAAGTTAGTATGGTATGGTTAATATTAGCCTATCTATTCCATACATTAGGAGAGCTGTGCTTATCTCCCGTTGGGTTATCCTATGTTTCTAAACTGGTTCCATCCCGTATGGTTGCATTTATGTTTGGTATGTGGTATCTCGGAATTGCTGTGGGTAATAAAACGGCTGCAGTTTTAGGAGGGCAAATTGAAAATATTACAAAAGAATATAGCTTATCAACCTTTTTCTTAATATTTACAATAGTTCCGATAGTTGCGGCAATTATAATTATGGCTTTGAACCCAGCAATGAAAAAATTAATGCACGGAGTACGCTAATACTAAAATGTAATTGCATCCGTTACCCAAATTAGGTGTAAATTATATTAAGGAACAGTTTTTGTTTCGACTAATTATAAAATAATCACATAAGGTTTGTTATTAGGGCTTTATGTGATTATTAAAACATAATACTAAACAGATGAAAAACCTACTTTACCTATTTGGCTTTTTTTTCTTTGTGTCTGCCTCGGCACAGGAAATAAAGTGGATGTCAATGAATGAAGCGCTAGAAGCACAAAAGAAAACTCCTAAGAAAATATTTATGGATGTCTATACCAATTGGTGTGGCCCCTGTAAATTATTAGATAAAAGGACTTTTCATAATAAAGATGTAGTAGCATATGTGAATAAGAACTTTTATGCAGTTAAATTTAATGCAGAAGGAACGGAAGAAGTCCATTATAATGATTTCACCTATACAAACCCTAACTATAACCCCGATAGAAAAGGAAGAAATAGCCAACATTTCTTTGCAAATGCATTGAAGATTAGTGGATATCCCAGTATTGTTTTTTTTGACGAAAAAGGAAAACTGATTGCCCCAGTAACTGGTTTTAAAACTCCACAACAATTGGAGATTTATCTAAAAATGGTGCATCAGGATGATTATAAAAAATTAACCAGTGCTGAAGCTTGGCAAAGCTATGAGGAATCATTTGTGGGAACGTTCACAAATTAGTAGATAAAGAAGGTAATAATTATAAAGAAATCCCTCCTTATTCGGTGTAATAAGGAGGGATTTCTTTTGTTATACTAATCAATTGTATGCTGTTTGAGCAACGGTATGACAAGCATTTAAGAATATTTTGGTAAATATTCTTAATTATTAGGGTAACATATCGTATTGTCATGACATAAATACTAAATCACTAAATGTTAGAGAATGAAAAAAATATTTTGGAGCACTGTTTTTTGTATACTTATTAGTAGTTATATAAACGGACAAGAGTTTAATTTAATAGGAAGATTAAATGGAAGTATTGGATTGAATTATGAATCTTTGGATTATTATGGAGGGACAATGGCATATAGTCCCGGCGGAGGAGCAGGGCTAGAGATTGGTACAGAGTATCATATTTTTAAAGGGATGTATGGATATGGGACAGTAGGGTATCAATACAATTTAGCATTGCAGTTACAAAGTGGAAATAATGGTTCTAATAAAAGTTCTGCTACTTTCAGTCGTACTTTTTTGACTTTTGGAGTAAATAAAATGTTTAAGCTTTCCGAGAATACATTATATGGACTAGTAATTGGTATAGGAGGAAACTATAATATCCCAGGAAAACTAAAGATTACAGAAAATGATATCTCACAAGTCCCTATTCAATACGATTCTAATTTAGGTTTTCATATAGATGCGAAATTGAGGTTAAAACTATCGGATAAATTCTTCTTAGAACCAGGAATTAGGTATAGGAAACTAGAATTAGATGCTAAATCATCGGGAATTAGTAATCCAGAAGTATTACCATCTCATTTTAGAACTCTTAATACGTCTGGAGTTGAGATAGCAGTGTCAATTATCAAGAGATTGTAATTTATAATCTTCAATAGAAGCTTTAAGAACAATAGAAATCCTAAACTTATTTCAGATAAATCACAGAATATAAATAAATACACATTGGCATTCGAAAGTTTGATGAAATTCCACAAAACTTTTGAAATCTATTTAAACATAGAGGTAATACCAATTTAACCATAATACTTCGTTTTATCTGACATGTTTTATACCAGTTGTTGTTTGAATTTACTGGAAAAGAAAATAAAGATTTTTTTGTTTCAATGAAGAAGAAAAATTAAGCATAGCTGGGCTACGGTTTTGTTTTTATTCTGAAATTGAGGCACAAAAAAGAACATTTTATTACGGTAAATTCAAATGACAAATCGTATTAGAATCAAATTGGTATAATAATACTGATTATATGTTATAGTTCCCGTCTTTACTGTAAAGACGGGAATTTTTATAATTGATACTGTATCTAATACGATGTAGTTCTTAATTTTACACTGTCAAAATCATATTATACCAGTTCGGGTTTAAAATACTCTCATCAAAAAGAACAAGTTTTAAAAGACAATTTTAAGTTCAGGACGGTATTAATAATTTTAAGAAGTGAAAGAAGAGTAATGAAACTTTAAATTAATTATCGTTTTATGAGTGGTATAAATTATGAGATACAAAATAGAAACCTTAGATCGTATAAACATACATTTGATTATAATTTCTGTAAAAAGAAGTATAACGAGTATGCTTTTATGAAAACAGAAGAATTTAAAGAGAGTCTATTTGATCAAGAAAAATTGGGTGAAATAGGTCATTTATGCTGTTTTATTTTATGGGTTAAGAATAAGGAACAATCGGAATATCGAGATAGCCTTGGGGATTATGGGCTTATTCATTTACTATTTCATTGTGTAGAAAATAAAGAATACGTTAATATTCATGCAGAATATATCCATGAGTTATTTAAGGAGGATATTAAGTTAGTTTAATAAGGTTTTAAGAGACATTAAGAAAGTAGTTGTAATACATAATTTTATGTGACATATTATTTTTGTACAATCACAATAAACTGTTATTTTATGCGTTTTAACGATAAAAAATGTAGATAATCGTTATATTTATCACAGTTTTTATTCAAAATAAACCTAATAAAACCAGTTTAGATATGTATCACTCATTATAAAAGTGAGCATTTCTAGTGCCCAACCTACTATGAAAATATATGTTTCCGTCCCTATTATGTATTTGATGTTATTGAGTGCATTATTTTTCCCCTTAGTTTCTGCAAATCCTATTGAACCGGTTAATGTTTCTTTAGCAATAGCTTTTCCTGATAAGACGAATGCTGATAAGGATAAAATAAAAAGGCTTTACAAGAAGAAATTGGAGAATGCCATAACTACTTATTTTAATAAGGCTATTTATAAAAAGCAAATAGTGGGAGCCGCTGTTAGTATTGTTAAATGCGATTCAATAATATATATGGGAGGTTATGGAAAAAGAAGTAGCTCTAGAAAAGATCAGATTACTGAAGAAACAGTATTTCGAATTGGATCAGTTTCTAAAGGTTTTGCAGGAGTGTTGACTGGTATACATGTGGATGAAGGTTTATTGAATTGGAATGGTAAAATAAAAGATTATATTCCGACTTTTCAGTTGTCGACAAAAACAAATGAAGTAACATTATCTCATGTCTTATCTCATACCGCAGGATTACCATATCATAGTTTTACTAATTTGGTAGAAGATGGAGTAGCATTAGAAACTATAGCTAGCCGGTTTAAGAATATAGAATCGATAGGGAATCCTGGTGAAGTATATAGTTATCAGAATGCAGCATTCGCACTTAGTGGAAGGATAATTGAACGTATTACAGGTAAATCTTTTGAAGAGGTAATTAAGAAAAAAATATTTGAACCTTTAGAGATGTCTACTGCATCAACAGATTATAAAACATTAGTTAGTACCTCTAATATAGCTTATCCTCACCGCAAACGATATGGGAGATGGAAGGCTGTGAAAATTAATAAAAAATATTATAATAATGCTATTGCTGCGGGAGGAGTAAACGCCAGTGTTACTGATATGGCTAAATGGATGCGGTTTTTATTGGGAAATAACCAAGATGTTATGAGTCCAGCAACAATGAATACTATATTTAACCCTAAAGTTGAAGTAGAAGGTAGAAGTAAGTACTATCAAAAATGGAAAGGTCATGAGTCTTCTCATTATGGATTAGGATGGCGGATTCATACCTTTTCAGATTCTTTAGACGGGGAAACAAAAATGATACACCACGGAGGGCATGTAAATAGCTACCGTAGTGAAATAGCTATCTTTCCAGAAGAAGATTTAGGGATTACAGTATTGTTTAATAGCCCAACAAAACTTGCTCGAAATGTAATTCCAGAAATTCATGCAATTGTTAAAGAAGTAATGAATATTCCTGAAGAAGAAATAATTGAGGAATCAGAAGCATTAGTGTTGTAATAAAAGAAGAAAAATTACGCCCTTAGTTTTTAAGTATAAAAGCTCCCTTTTTGTCAGTACGATGAAAGGGGATGTTTTGTTTTATACAGGTAACTTCCCATTGATTTAAATAGCTTTTGTAGTTACTGGCATCTGCGATAATCAGTTTAGGTTTTAATGTTTCAATCATTCTATTTAGATGGATCTTAGGAGAGCGGGATAATAGAATGATTTCTGGCGAAAATTTTGGAATATCATAAATTCCAGAACTATCGATCACAATAATATTTTTTTCTTTATAACTATATGCGTTTTTTAATGTTTTGACTTCTATTTTTTTGACGTTATTATTGATGTAATAATTTTTGATTAGATGCTTTCTTGTAGATTTAGAAATACTATTTGTACTATATATACGTAATTGTTGATCCTGGAGAATACCGAGCATAGTATTCCGTTGGTTATGAAAAACAATAAGCTCTTGGTTGCTAGATTCTAGGTGTTTTTCATAGATTAAAACACAAAATAAGATACTAATGCTTGTGCCAAATATGAACAACCTTTTAAGAGTGTATTTCTTTAAAAGAAAAACAAAAAAGATAATAAGAATATAGGAGGTCAGTAGCATTCTTCCTGAGAATGGTATTTCCGAAATCAGGAAACTTTCTTGTTTAGCTGTCCAATATACGATTTGATTCATTCTGTCTATTAAACCCCCAAATATTGTTGCTAGCCAATCAAAGGGAGCTTCTAATTGTGCAAAAATAATGACTGCTATACCCAGCCCAAGAATGAATTCTAAAAATGGAAGAATAATAAGATTAGCGACAAAAAAGAGCAGAGGGAATTGATGAAAGTAAAATAAGGTTAAAGGTAGTACCCCTAATTGAGCAGAAAAAGTAACAGTTAATATTTCCCATAGTTTTTTATCAGCGATAAATTTTGGTTTGTAGAATTTGGCTAGACAAGGTTGAATCCAAACAATTGAAAAAACAGCTAAGTAACTTAATTGAAACCCAATAGAAAACACTAATAATGGATTAAAGCATAATAATATAAACATTGAAACGAACAAAGCATTGTATATGCTGGTCTTGGATCGAAATTGCATGCCAATCGTTACAAAGGAAAACATAGTTGCGGCTCTAAGAATGGATGGAGATAAGCCTGCAACAATAGCAAAGCACCAAAGGAATAAAATAATGATAATTGCTTTTACAATTTTCCTATTTTTTTTATAATAGTTTAGTGGTTTTAGAATAAAGTTTAATAATACCATAATGATACCAACATGTAATCCCGAAACCGCTAGAATATGTAATACCCCAGCATCTCTATAATAAGAAAGAACTTCTTCGTTAATATCCTGTCGTTGTCCCAAAAACAATGCATTGATGATTGATAACTGCTGTGCTTCGAATTTATAAATACGAAGTTTTTGATTAATATCTGTTCTAATTTGATCTGCAATGCTATAAATTGACCAATGATGCATATTAGTCTTTATAAGCTCATCGGTTGATACGGTTAATTTATGTAAAATGTTTCGTAGACTTAAGTGCTGGGCATAGTCAAATTGATACGGATTTAAAGGCTTGGGGATTGGTTCTATACTCGAATATACAATATAAACATCTCCGACAGTTAGTACATCAATAAGCTCTTCTTTTGGAATTTGGAGAAGTAAGCTACCCTTAGTATTTTTATCATCTAATACTTCCAGAGATATGATATATTTCTCATAATAGTGAGTAGGTTTTAATCTTTCTTTAATATGAAATTGGATTCTTTTGGGATTCTTATGCAGATCTTGTAAAGGGTAATTGTTTATGTAATGTCCCAAATGATTTTTTGGATTATGAACTTTGATTAAAGTTATTCCGAATAACAAAAAAGTAACTATTGTAAGGATACTAAAAAGAAAACTTTTTCTAAATAACTTTCTAGCCATAAGCCAAGAAATACATAAACAACCAAGCGATATTGATGAAATTAATAAAAGAAATGTAAGTTCCAAGAAAATATAATACCCTATAATAATCCCAATTAAAGTAGAAAAAGTTAGAATTACGAAAGGAGTATTAATAGGTTTCATTGATTGTAGCATTTATTCCTTAATAACTATAATAGCATACTCATTATGTGAAATTTAATGTCTAAGAGTTTATGCCAAAATCAAGATAGTATAAAGCAAAACGCTTATGTGTATATAAGAATAATGTGTTTTGTAATTGAGAAACTAAAAAACTAAAGAATTCTTTTAATCCCAACAAAACAATTATTCCAGTAGCGTTCATTTAGACTGGATATGGTTACTCCCTTAGATGTAGAGGCATGAATAAATTCTATTTTGTTTTTTGTGGATATAATTATTCCAACGTGATTTATAACGTTTCTGTTTTTATTAGTTTTAAAGAATATTAAGTCACCGGTGGTAGCTTTTTTTAAAGGAATTTTGATTCCTTTAGTATACATCGCTCGTGAAGTTCTAGGAAGGTCAATATCTTCTTTTTTAAACGAAGTGTATACTAAACCCGAGCAATCCATACCTTTTTTGGAAGTTCCGCCATATTTATACCTGGTTCCTTGAAATTTCATTGCAGTACTTACAATTGTTTTAGCTTGAGTGTTTATCTTATTGCTTTTTTTGTAGGTAGTTCGTGATTTGGAAATTTCTTTTTTTGATCCGCAAGAAGTTAAAAATAAGGATATTATAAGAAGAGGTATTATTCTTTTCATCAATGTGATTTTTATAGCAAAGTACATGTTTTTGTTTAGAATTCTAAAAAAGTTAAAAACATTTATTTAAAGATAAATGAGGGTTATAAGTGTTAATTATACTGGTTTTGTGTCATTTATAACGGTTTTTGAATAAAAAAGTGTATATTTTGCTGTTTTTGAGCAGGAGTTTGCGCACTAAACCCTAAATTATTATTGGAATGAAGACGAAGGTTTTTATATATCTGATTTATTTATTAGTTCATCTGAATGGAGCTAATTTAATTGGACAAGATATAGAAGAACCTATTTCCCGTGATAGTATTCAAGAAATTTTAAATATATCATCTAAATATTTAGTAAGACTTTCCCATCCAGATCACGATAAAGGTGTTCACTTATTAGACCTAGCTGAGAATTTGGTATCCAAAATGGATGATCCAAAACTGAAAATATTAGTTAATCGTCATAAATTGAATTATTTAATATCAATTAGCGATACGGTTTTAGCAGAAGAATATTTGAAAAAAAATTTAACACTAATAGAACAGGTCGGAGATAAAAGAGAACTGGGATTGTATTATGAGTTTTTAGGAGTGCTTAAGAGTCTTCAAAATAGAGACAAAGAAAGAATAAATGCATACAAAAAGGCAGTAGAGTTATTAAATAAATATGGAGAGAAAGAAGATTTAATTGATGCAAACTACAATCTGGCATATATTCTAAAAAGTAAAAACCAATGGAAAAAATCGATTGATCACGCACAGATATCATTAGATGCAATTGAGGTAACAGGTGTAAAAAAAAATAGAAAAAAATATTTGTATCTCTTCTTGGCAGAGTGTTATATCCAATTAGACAATTTAACGCAATCAGAGACCTATTTTGCTAAGATTGAAAAAGATGAGTTTTATAAAAAAGATGATCCTTTTTATTTTGGTTTTCTGTATCAAACAAAAGGAAAGTTTTATGAAAAGAAGGGTGATTTTATAGCATCTTCGTTGAATTATGAAAAATCCTCAAGTAATTTTTTAAATTATGGAAGAAGAAGAGCTAAACAAATAAGCTCATCGCTTAGTTTAGCTAATAAGCTGAACCTTAAAGAAGAAGAAAACCGAAGGATAAAACTAGAAAATACGTTAAGTACCGAGCAATTGCAAAATAGCAAATATGCTATTGCGCTTGCTATCATCATTATTATGGTATTAATAATAATGAGTGTTTTTTTGTACAAAAGCTCAATTTACAAAACCAAAACAAATAAGTTACTAAAAAATAATAACCAAGAATTGCTAGAAGCGAATCGAAAAGTTGATGTAGCATTAAATGCAAAATCTATTTTTTTAGATTCTGTGACTCATGAACTTTTAACTCCTTTAAACACTATTAAGGGAATTACTTTTTTATTGCAAAAAGAACAATTAACCAGGCATCAGGAAAATCAAATGAAATTGATAAACCTTTCCAGTGATTATTTGTTGAATTTGATTAATGATGTTATTCATTTAAATGATCTAGAAAGTGAACAATATGAATTAAAGAACGAAGATTTTGATCTAAAAGAGCTCTTGCAGAATTTAATAGGGTCTTTGTTAGAAATAAAACAGCATGAAAACGATGTGCATATAGAGATTGATGAAGATATTCCGAAGAATTTAAAAGGGGATATGCTTAAAATTTCTCAGGTTTTTATAAATATATTGGATAATGCTTTAAAATTTACCAAAGAAGGGGATATTTATATAAATGTTCTGGTGCTCTCAATAGATAACGATAATGCAAAAATAAATTTTTCTATTAAGGATACTGGAATAGGAATGACCGAAGAACAGGTGGAAAAGGCTTTTGAAGATTTTCATCAAGGATCGGTTGAGGTCAATAGAAAATATGGAGGCACGGGCTTAGGATTGTCCATTGTAAAAAGAATATTGAAATTATACGATAGTAAGGTGTTCCTGAAATCAAAACAAGGAATAGGGACATCATTATCTTTTACGATAGATTTCGAGATTTCCGAAATGGGAAAACAAGAAAAAGTTTCTTTTGAGCAGAAAATATATGAAGAATCAGAAAAAATAAAAGTACTGTTAGTAGAAGATAATAAGGTAAATCAGTTGATTGTAGAAAAAATAATTTCTGATTATGGATTTAGTTGTGATTCTGCCAATGACGGAAAAGAAGCAGTAACAATGGTGAAAAAAAATAATTATTCTATTGTATTGATGGATATTATGATGCCAAGAATGGATGGTTTTGAAGCAACAAGACATATAAAGATTTTTGATAAAAATATGCCCGTTATTGCCTTAACCGCTATATCCGAAAAATTAAATAAAAGTAAATTTAATGAAGTCGGTATATATAAAGTACTTAATAAACCAGTGAACCCAGAATTACTTTATGAAACCATTATAAGTTTTTGTAGCTCTTCCAGATTGTAGAGCATATTTTGTGTTAACTAATAGATTCTATAATTAATTGGGCAGTCTTATCACTCGCTCCTTTTCCACCTAGTTTCTTTTCTAAGTCATAATAATCTAAAAACATTACAGCTCTTTTATAATCATCAATAATGATAGCGAGTTCTTTTGTTAATCTTTCGGTAGTAAAATCCCCTTGTATAAGCTCTGTAACAACGGGTTTGTCCATAATTAAATTGACAAGAGAAATATAATCTAAATTAATTACTCTTTTTGCAATTTGATATGAGATTGAATTTCCTTTATAACAAACCACTTCGGGTACTTTAAACAATGCTGTTTCTAAAGTAGCGGTTCCGGATGTAACTAAGGCAGCATTACTCAAACTTAGAAGATCATACGTGCGATTCATTACAAGGTGAACTCCTTCTTTCTTTATAAAAGGAGCATAAAATTCTGGATCTTGACTAGGTGCTCCTGCAATTGCAAATTGATAATTAGGGAATTCATCAACAACACTGAGCATAACCTCGAGCATTTTTCTTATTTCTTGTTTTCTGCTACCCGGTAATATAGCAACGATAGGCCGATCATCAAGGTTGTATTCTTTTTTAAATACATCGGGCATAACTTGTTTATGATTTGCTATTGCGTCAATTAGAGGATGCCCCACAAAATGAACCGGAAAATTATGTTTGTCTTCATAAAAAGATTTTTCAAAAGGAAGAATTACATACATAGCATCAATACATTTTTTAATGCTCTTAATTCGCCCTTCTTTCCAGGCCCATATTTGAGGAGAAATATAATAATGAGTTTTAAAAGTGTTCTTTTTAGCCCATTTAGCAATGCGAAGATTAAATCCTGGATAATCTATAAATATTATTACATCGGGATTATATGTTATAATGTCTTGCTTACAAAGTTTTATGTTTTTCAGGATAGTAAATAGATTTAGAATAACTTCTACAAATCCCATAAAAGCTAACTCTCTATAGTGTTTTACTATGGTTCCACCAACATCGGTCATAAGATCTCCTCCCCAGAATCTAAACTCTGCTTTGGGATCTTCATTCATAATGGATTTCATTAGATTGGCTCCGTGTAAATCTCCAGATGCTTCTCCAGCAATAAGATAGTACTTCATCTTTTGTGTCCTTTCGTCATTATATATTAACTAAACTTATTAATTGCAATCCATACTGCAGCCATTAATGTGGCAAGAAGTACTCCACGAGCACGGTATGGTTTGTCTTTGTTTAAAAATAAAAAGAAAATTATAAGGTTAAGAATTGCTCCAAGAGCGATTAAACTTCCTAAGATGTCATTTTCTTGAGCAGCTTTTAGTGTTTCTAATATACTTCGGTCAGAAAATAATAGGATATAAAGAGTTATACCTATACAATTTGCAGAAATGCCAATAAAAAAACCTATAATAATCTCTTTTTTAATCATTTAATTCCCAGCTGTTTAATTCTTGTATATAATGATGTGCAGTAAGATCAAATTGAGTAGGAACAATGGAGATATATCCATTGTGTAAAGCCCATTCATCTGTATCTTCTCCTTTGTCTTCATTTACAAATTTTCCTGAAAGCCAATAATATTCTCTTCCCATTGGATTTGTTCTTTTATCAAAATCTTCTACCCAATGAGCATTTGCCTGTCTGCAAATTTTAATGCCTTTTATGTCTTTTTCCTCTAGTTTTGGGATATTTACATTGAGTACTACACCTTTAGGTAAACCATTTTCAAGAACATTTTTTACAATGGTAGTTATAAACTTTTTGCTTGGTTCGAAATTGGCATCCATGCCATAATCTAACAAGGAAAAACCAATAGCAGGAATCCCTTCGATACCAGCTTCTACTGCTGCGCTCATAGTACCAGAATAAATTACATTGATAGCCGAGTTAGACCCATGATTGATGCCACTAACACATAGGTCTGGTTTTCTATTAAGGATACGACGAGTTGCCATTTTTACACAATCAACAGGAGTTCCAGAACAACTATACTCTTTCTGAGGTTCATTTTTGTCAATGACCACAGGATCGCAATATAAAGTATTGTCGATGGTAATAGCATGTCCCATTCCACTTTGCGGACTATCAGGAGCAACAACAAATACTTCTCCAATCTGATTCATAATACGAATCAAAGCCCTAATTCCGGGAGCTGTAATACCATCATCATTAGTAACTAAAATAAGAGGTTTTTCCTGAGGCATACTTTGCATTTTTTTTCGTGTGTAAAAATACATTTTTTTTGTGCTAAATGCGTTATTATTGATGATGAGCATATATTATTAGTTCTTTTAAGAAAATTTTAGTATTATTACCCCTTATTGGCACGATTTTTAATGTATTTTGCTAGTAAATCCCTAAATTTAGAATGAGCCTATGAAATGAGTCAAGAATACTTTTATTGATGCTCTTTAATAAGTATTTTGGCAAATTCCATCTGACCATTGAAAACAAAAAAAATAGAATATGAAAAAGAGTTTTTTGGTACTGATGCTTACCGTAATTGTTTCTGCAGCCTCATGCAGTTTTACTACAAAAAATGAAAAAGAAGATCCGGGGAAAGATCAAATCCTTATAGATTTAATTAGTTATGTTCTAAGTAAAGGTCACTATGATGCCAAGAATATTAACGATGATTTTTCTAAAGAAGTTTTTGCTGACTACATAGTAGCTTTAGATCCTTTAAAGAGATATTTTTATGAGAGTGATATAGAGGAGTTTAAAGAGTTTGAAAAATTAATTGATGACCAGATTAGAGATAAAGAGATTACATTTTTTAATCTTACTTATGAGCGTTTACAAGACAGAATGAGTGAGGCTAGGTACTTGCATAGAGAAATTCTTGAAAAACCTTTTAATTTCAAAAAGGTAGAATCTATTAATACCAATTATGAAAAATTACCTTATGTAAAAAATAAGGAAGAAATGAGAAATCGCTGGAGATTACAGCTAAAATTCAACGCATTGACCAGTTATTATGATAAGGTTGATGAGCAAATAGATTCTATTACTAAAAATAAAGATTATAAAAGAAAAACAGCGGTCGCTCTAGAGGAAGAGTCTAGAGAAGTAACTAAGTCTTCATTAAAAGAGTATTTTGAGTTTGCAGATGATTTGGAAAGAAAAGATTGGTTTTCTATTTATATAAACTCTATAGTAGAGGAGTTTGATCCACATACCCGTTATTTTGTACCACAGGCAAAAGATAAGTTTGATATTGAAATGTCTGGTAAACTTGAAGGTATTGGGGCAAGATTGCAAAAAGAAAATGATTATGTGAAGATAGTGGAAGTTATCTCTGGTGGACCAGCTTGGAGAGGTAATAAAGTAGAAGTAGGGGATTTTATAATGAAAGTAAGACAGGAAGAAGAGCTAGAGCCTGTTAGTATAGTAGGAATGCGTCTTGATGATGCGGTGAGCCTTATTAAAGGTCCTAAGGGAACTAAGGTAATTCTAACGGTTAAAAGAGTAGATGGAACGATCGATAATGTAGAAATAGTAAGAGATGTTGTAGAGTTAGAAGAAACGTATGCAAAATCTTCTCTCGTAAAGAAAAACGAAAAGACTTATGGCTTAATTAATTTGCCTAAGTTTTATTTTAATATGCAAGATTATAATCAGCGAAATGCAGCAAAAGATGTAAAACAAGAAATTATTCGACTTAAGGAGCAGGATATGGATGGTTTGGTAATTGATCTAAGAGGAAATGGAGGAGGATCATTACAAACAGTAGTGGATATCGCAGGTTTATTTATTAATAAAGGCCCTATTGTGCAAGTTAGAACTAAAGGAGAATCTCCAGAAGTTTTAAGTGATAAAGACAGAAATATTCTTTGGGATGGTCCTTTGGTAATTTTAGTTAATGAGCTTTCGGCATCTGCATCAGAAATCTTGGCGGCAGCAATGCAAGATTATAAAAGAGCAATTATTATAGGAAGCAAACAAACCTATGGTAAAGGAACGGTTCAGAATGTAATGGACTTAAATAGATGGATGCGTAGCAATGATTTTGGAGATTTAGGAGCATTAAAATTAACCACTCAGAAGTTTTACCGTGTTAATGGAGGTTCTACGCAATTAGAAGGAGTAAAGAGTGATGTAGTTGTGCCGGATCGTTATAGTTATATTGATGTAGGTGAAAAAGATCAAGAAAATCCACTTCCGTGGGATAAAATTGCTCCGGCTGATTATACAATATGGGACGGGTATATAGATTTTGACCAAACGATTACTAAGAGTAAAGATCGTATGGCAATAAATGAGCAATTAAAGCTGATTGAAGAAAATGCAAAATGGATAAGAGAGAAAAGAGATATCGATGAATACTCATTGAATTATGACGAGTATAAAGCGAATATTGAATTAAATGAACAACAAGCGAAGCGTTTTGAGGCTCTTAACGATTATAAAACAAATCTTACTTTTGAATCATTACCATACGAAAAACAATTGATGGAAAAAGATAGTGTGCTTAGTGAGAAAAGAAATAGATGGCACAAAAACTTAAGCAAGGATGTGTATGTTGAAGAAGCGCTAAGTGTTTTAGAAGATTTAAAAATCAATAATATACGTAGGTCTAAAAACCCACTTACAGTTAAGAATTAACTTGTTTTAATGCAAGAACAAAAATCAAAGTCATTAAGTGCTCTGGCGCTCCAAAGATTTAAGAAAAATCTTTGGGGCGTTTTGAGTTTTTGGTTCATTACATTTTGTGGATTTATAGCCGTCTTCGCATATATTTTGGCGCCGGATAATTCTCAGAATGCAAACCAAATGCATTTGTCTATTCATTCTAAAAGCCCTGGTTTTACTGTTAAGATGCTTACGATACCGTCTAAAACAAAATCAGATCAGGCTTTACTTAGTAAAATATTTTTTGGGAAGAAAGATATGAATGTCGAAATCCCTATCGAGAATTATAATTTTAAAGGATCTTCATTAGAAATTACTCCATATACAGAAGGAGAGTTTATTGGTGTTTCTAAAAATATAGCATTTACTAGTTTTCCGGAAAACATTAATAAAGCGGAGATAGAAGAGAAGTATATTGAGAATCGCACTTTTATTTTAGGAACCGATAAGTATGGTAGAGATTTGTTGAGCAGGACAATAGTGGGGATTCGTATTTCTTTTTCTATAGGTTTTGTAGCAGTATTAATATCATTACTTCTCGGAGTTTTTTTAGGTTCAATAGCGGGCTATTTTGGAGGTAAAATAGATGCGTGTATTATGTGGTTGATTAATGTAGCCTGGTCTATTCCTACTTTATTATTAGTGATTGCTATAACATTGGCATTAGGTAAGGGGTTTTGGCAGGTTTTTATAGCTGTTGGGCTTACCATGTGGGTAGAGGTTGCAAGAGTGGTGAGAGGTCAGGTTTTAAGTGTAAAAGAACAACAATATGTTACGGCGGCCAGAGCTTTAGGTTATAATCATTACAGAATCATCTCAAAACATATATTGCCTAATAGTCTTGCTCCGGTAATAGTAATTTCTGCTGCCAATTTTGCAGGAGCAATATTAATCGAAAGTGGCCTTAGCTTTTTAGGAATTGGTGCACAACCACCTATGGCTAGCTGGGGAGCAATGATAAAAGATCATTATTCTTATATCATATTGGGGAAAGCATATCTAGCAATAATTCCTGGGTTAGGAATTATGAGTTTGGTGATGTCCTTTATGCTTATAGGTAATGCACTTAGGGATGCCTTAGATGTGAAAGCATGATTTCTTATCCATAAATCGTATAGGATGTAGTTTACTAATTAATGAGTTAGGATATAAAAAATCCCTAACTGCTGGGTAAACAGTCAGGGAAAGGTTTGTGTGTGTGAAGAAAAAGAGTAATAAATACGTCTTTTCGAGGGTAAAAACTATTCAAAAGATGAATAGCTATTTCTGGTTTTAAGAGAAATATTGTATAAATGATTTTCTTAGTCTATTTCTAATAAGCCTTTAGAAAACTAATATATGGTTACGGTATGATCTAATGGAGATAATTATCTATTGCAGCGTATTACAATAACTAACAATTTCCATAATCCAATGTTTTCGATGATAATATATCTTCAACTATCCAAGAATGGTAGTAAGCTGTATTTTTATCGAAGTTTATTAATAACCTTAACCTGAGTTGAATATCATTTAATTTTGATTTTGTAATAATATATTAATTGTTTAAGATGGTTTTTACTTTAATTAAATCATTGTTTTTTCCTTTTCATTCAACATGATTTCATCATGACTTTCAATCATCAAATTCGTAAAGTGGAAAAACTCTTTGTAACTATATTTTTTTGGATATAGAGTGCCGTTCATAAGAGAGGCAGGGGTGTAATGTAAACTGTTTTTTTCTGCCCACTCAGATTGTTTTTTAAGCACTTCTGTATGATTCTTTTTGTTTTTTGGACTTCCGTAATTCTTAACCCATATGCTAAACGTTCTGTCTTTAAACCAAGCATTATATGCATTAATGAAACTATCAGAACCTTTGTCGTGGTATATTTCTAAGAGCCTTAAGCTTACTTGAGTTGCCTCATTATTAAGATCATCAATGGCAACTCTTAGACGAATAATAACCTGAACTCTTTCGCCCATTGATTTAATTACTTTACTATAAGATTCGAAAGCTTCTTTACAATATCCACACATTGGATTGGTAAGACTAATGATTTTAAATTGAGCGTTCGGATTGCCTAAAATAATTTCATTACTAATTACACCCGTATCATGAACTTTTTCTGATAAACTTAATAAGTGATCAAATATCTGAGGATCTCGTTTGAAATGATTGAGTTTAATGTTGTCACTTTTAAAATCCTTGTTTTCGACAATATTTTCTTTACTATATAAATAAGCCAATGTAAAAGCAGCTGATATTAGTGTAAGTCCAAATATAGAAGAAAGGTCAAAACTAAAAGGAAGGCTAAATATTGATGTTATAATCAATCCAGTAACAATCGAAGCAATAACTAGGCATATTGTACACCATTTTTTTATTATTAAAGCTTGCGAATATATAGAAAATACTATAAAAGGAACACCGATAATTGTTGGCAGCAAAAGAGTGCTGTTGTATCCATAAAAAAGATGGTACAAAGTAATGATACTAAAGAAAACAAGGCTGGCATCAGCTAAAGAAAAGTTCTTTAATAGTTTACCTGTATTATTGTTTATAACTTCACTACAATTAGAATTTTTTATCGAAGTACAGAACTGTTGCATGGTTTGAGAATGAATTCCCAAACTTTCTCTAACCGCATAAAAACTAAAAATAACTCCTGTTATAGATAACGCTAGAAATATAATTTGTTCAATACTTTCGGTGCTATTGATTATTGTGAAGATTAGACTAATTAATAAAGCGCTTACAAGTATTTTTTGTAAAAAAGATTGCTGTATGAATAGGCTATTTTTACTAGCGTGTTCAACGGCTATTACTTTTGGAATCCATATTTCCTTGAATTCGGTATAGGTATATTTTTTCTTTTTTAGAGAACTGAATTTAAGTGATATGTTATCGTTTTTATGAAGAATAGAAACAATCTCTTCAGAGTTGTCAACTTTTACTAATGACACAAAGCTTTTTGGTAATTGATCTAAAGCATCAATTGGAACTTCTACGGCAATATTATCAATATCAAAGTAATCCAAAGTATCAGTAATCGATTGAAAACTGGGATAGTTAGGATGGATTTGTAATTGTAGTTCTAAATCTTTTTTATCATAATTACTGATTCGATTTTGAACTAAAACATGTTCTATGATATTCTCAATAGTATTCTTCATTATTTTTTAATAAGATGATTATATCTAAGATAAAACGTTTGGTTTTTGGGTTTAATATAATATCTTATTTTTCGCAATTATTAAATTATAGTGTTCGTTTATTTTAAACTAATAGGGGGTGCTAAATTATATATTTTGATAGATAAAGTGAATAATGAGAATACTCAAAATAAATAAGTAATAACCGTAATTTTAATATTTATTTATGTTAATGAAAATGTTTAATTTATTGTATTTCAGTGTTTAATGCTTTTTTTAAATCCTTTTTTATATAGATTTTGAGGTAATGTTAAAGTTTGAATATTTCTAAATAAAAAGTTAAAAAACTTAATAAAGAGTTAAATAAAAGCCAATTTATGGATAAGATATACAGGTGAAACTTTTTTTAATTCCTTTGCGCTTTTATTTATTATGTTGAAAAATCACACAAATTGAAAAGGAAATTTCTATATCCGTTGTTAATTATAATAGTTACAATAGGGTTTTATTATTTTGAAGAATCATTTGATAATAAAAAAATAAACACAAACACTAATAAGGATAAAGACCTAAGTTTTTATTATCTGCCGTCTTCTACAACTGGAGTGATCATTAGTCATAACAATTATTCATTGTCTTATTCCGAAAAACATGAACAACCAGAATGGGTGGCATATCAACTTAAGAAAGAACATTTATCTAAGAATGAATTTAAAAGGCCATTTTTTGAAGTAGATAAAAAGGTGAGAACATCTTCTGCAGATTGGAGGAATTATAAAAACTCCGGATATGATAAAGGGCACTTATGTCCTGCTGGAGATAGAGGGTACTCATATGACGCTTATGAAGAAACTTTTCTAACATCAAATATATCACCACAGAATCATAAATTTAATGCTGGTATATGGAATAAATTAGAGCAAAAAACTCGTTATTGGGCAAATAGATACGATGGAGTGTATGTGATCACTGGAGGAGTTTTGACAAATGATTTAAAAACGATAGGATATGAGGCCGTTTCAGTGCCAAAGTATTTTTATAAAGTTATCTTTAATAGATCATCAGGTGATGAAAAAATGATTGGTTTTTTAATGCCTAATGAACCTTCGAGTAAGTCATTAGATAGTTTTGTGGTTGCAATTGATCATATAGAAAAACTTACCGGGATTGATTTTTTTGGAAGCCTTCCGGATGAACAAGAAGAAATGTTAGAAGCATCCGTGGATAAAAGAAAATGGAAATTTTAATAGTATTGCCGCTACCATTCATTGACCCTGTTAGAGTCAAGCTTGATAAAAATAAATAATAATAGAGTGAAACCCCATAACCCTGATCCTCCATAACTAAAAAATGGAAGAGGGATACCTACAGTAGGGAGTAATCCTATTACCATGCCTATATTGATTGCAAAATGAATAAATAGAATACCCACTACACTATATCCATAGACACGACTAAATTGTGATTTTTGACGTTCTGCCATGTATGAGAGCCGTATAAGTAACCCTACGAAAAGAAATATAACGATGGTTGCACCAAGGAACCCCCATTCTTCTCCTACAGTGCTAAAAATATAATCGGTGTGTTGTTCAGGGACAAATCCTCCTTTAGTTTGTGTTCCTTCTTTCCAGCCCTTACCTATCCAGCTACCACTACCAATAGCAATCTCACTTTGATTGGTGTTGTATCCAATACCTTTCGTGTCTACTTCTTTGCCTAAGACAATATTAAATCGATCTCTATGTCTTTGTTCAAAAACATTATTGAAAATGTAGTTTACAGAAAAGCAAAATCCAGCGATAACGACTATGGTTAATAGGTATAATGAATATTTAGGCTTTTGTTTTCTTTTTTTAATTAAAATTAATACCATTATAAGAGCAATTACTAACACTACCCATAAAGGTTTAAAAAGTAATGTAAGAATGAATAATAAAGCAGCAGATACTCCAATAATTAGATAAGTGGCTGCTAATCCTTCTCTATATAAAGGGAAGAAAAAAGCGGCATATACCAAAGCACTTCCAGGGTCAGGTTGCGGTATTATTATTAGTGCAGGTAGAATAATGATTAAAAAAGCCTTTAATTGATGATTGATCAGTTTTATATTGGTTTGCATATCGCTAAGAAACTTAGCTAAGGCTAAAGCAGTAGCAGCCTTTGCAAACTCTGAGGGTTGTAAACTCATAAATCCAAAATTGTACCAAGAAGTAGCCCCCGATATTGTTTTCCCGAAAAGGAATAGACCTAATAATGATAATAACGAGAAGACGTATATAAGACCTGCAAAGCGTTCGTAAAACTTAGCCTCTATTGCTTGAGTTATAATTATTAAAGCAATACTCAGTCCAATCCAATATATTTGTTTAATATAAGGCTGAGAAAAATCCGTTATTGAAAAAGCTTCATTAGAATAAGAGGCAGAATAAATATTTCCCCAACCAAAACCAACTAGTAATAAAAATAAGAGTACACTTATCCAATCTATCGCAACAATAGTTGACTTTGCCATTTATTGATTAATTTTAAAAGGTTCTCCGCTATAAGGCTTCGCATATTCTTCTTCCAGACTATGAGTCAATATCCAATCTTCTAGATCAGTTCTGGAGATAGTACCCCTAATATGTTTCTCAATCATCAAACTAGCAATTTTTCCAGCGTAGCGAGAACCATAATGCCCATTTTCTATAAAAACGGCTAGGGCTATTTGAGGGCTTTCTTTAGGGGCAAACGCAATAAAAACGGAGTGATCTGTAAGTTGCATCCGCTGCCCTTTAACACGTGTATAATTTTCTGCGGTACCTGTTTTTCCGCAAATCTCAATACCTTCAACACGGAGAGCATTTGCGGTTCCCTGAGTATATACCTGATGCAAGCCTTCTATTACAGGAGCAAAATGCTCTTTGTTAATTGTGGTATACTTAGGAGTAGTGTAATTTTCTATATTGATAGGTTGCCCATCTATTGCTTTGATGATATGTGGAGTGTAAAAGTATCCTCTATTAGCAATGGCAGCTGTCATATTTGCTAATTGAATAGGAGTTGCTAGCACTTCTCCCTGGCCAATAGCATTAGACACGGTGGCTGTAGCATACCATTTGTGTTTGGGGTAATTATAGGCTTTGTTATAATACTTGGCAGTAGGAACCAACCCTTTACTACCACTTGATAAATCATTTCCTAAGTAATTTCCTAGTCCAAAACTTTCCGCATGTTTTCTCCAATTATCTATTCCTTTCTGTGGAGTCTCTTGCTTGTTGATAATTCTTAAATACACGTTGGCAAAATATGCATTGCAAGAATTTGCTATACCCGGAATCATATTTAGTGGCCCTCTATGGGGATGACATCCTAATTTGCCATTTTTTCCATATCGAAATCCATGATAGCAAGAGAAGCTTTCTTGTGTATCTACAACTCCTTCTTGTAGTCCTATTAAGGCGGTTATAGCCTTAAAAGGCGATCCGGGAGGATATGCACCTTTTACACCTCTATCAAAAAGAGGTTTGGCAATAGTGTCACGGAGCAGTTTTGTATAATTAGGAGATCTTTTTCTACCAACTAATAGTTCAGGTTTATAGTTCGGGGCGGTCACTAATGCTAATATTTCACCTGTAGCAGGTTCTAAAGCTACAATACCACCTCTTTTATTTTCCATTAATTTTTGCCCATATGATTGAAGCTCTTCATCTATAGTTATGGTAAGGTCTTTTCCATTAACAGGTAAGGTGTCATATTTGCCATTTTTATAAGGACCAATATCTCGATTAAATCGATCTTTTTGTATACGCTTTATTCCCTTGAGACCTCTTAACTCTTTTTCATATGTTTTTTCTACACCTTGCATCCCAATAAGATCTCCGGAAATATAATAAGGGTCTTTTTTAATTAATACGTCGTTTACTTCTCCAATATACCCTAAAACATTTGAAGCATTGGTAGTATGGTAATCTCTTAATGACCTTTTCTGTATATAAAAGCCATCAAACTTCCTCATTTTTTCCTGAAGATAGGCGTATTCGTCTTTGGTTAATTGAGGAATTACTACAGATGGAACTCTTGGAGAATACACTCTTGCCTTTTTTAACCTTTTAATAAGTTTATCTTTAGTGATTTTTAGAATAGAACAAAATTCTAACGTATCAAAAGGTTTTAAGTCTCTAGGAATAACCATTACATCATAAGATGGTTGGTTCGTAACTAGCAATTTACCATTTCTGTCATAGATAGCTCCTCTTTGTGGGTAGTCATAGAGTACTTTTATAGCGTTGTCTTCTGATAATGCAGCAAACGAAGTGTTGTAAACTTGCAGATAAAAGAGTCTGGCAACAAATATCAATCCTGTGCTTATAATGATAAGATAAAGTAGTAGCTTTCTCATGAATCTTTTCTTCTAAATAATACTAATATGAGCATAATAACCACTATTGAGAATATACTTGAAAATAACGTTTTTTTTGCAATTAATAATATATGAGAGAAGTTAAATGTTTCTAAGGAAAATAGGACAATATGATGTATAAATACTAATAAAGTTACATATGCCAGACGCTCTCCGAATCCAACATTACTTAGTTTGACTGTTTGGAATTCATAGCTTAGCCCAAAAACAAACCTTAAAACTACTGGCCGTAAGTATGTAATGACAAGACAAGCTGCAGCATGTACACCTCCAGAATCACCAAACATATCAATTGTTAATCCAAGAATAAAACTTAAAAACAAAAATAAACTTTTATGAATGGTAATTGGAGCCAATAATATAAAAACAATATAAATATATGGATTTAAGTACCCCAAAAAGTTAATGTGATTAAGTATAAAAACCTGTACCAGAATTAAGATAATAAATCGGCCTATGTATAAAAGGATGTTATTATTCATTAATTTTCGGGGTTTTCTATTTCTTTTATTTCTGTAGCATCACTACTTTTTATGGCATATATAAAACCTATATCTGTCATGTCGTTAAATAGTTTAACATCAATAAGGTAGTAGCTTTGACTTTTATCCAGCTCATAGCTTAATATGGTGCCTATACCAATCCCTTTTGGGAAAATTGTAGAGCGACCATTAGTAATAATGGTGTCTCCTTGCTTTAAAATTGCCTGTCTAGGAACCGTTTCTAATTGAACGATGTTCGGGTCTTTTCCATTCCATACTAATGATCCGTATTGATTAGATTTTTTTAATCCAGCGTTTATTTTAGAATTACTATTTAATATGGATAGTACTCTACTATAGTTTTTTGAAGTATTTTCTACGATGCCAATAATTCCTTTGTCTGTAATCACCCCCATATCAGGTTCTATACCGTCATTTTCGCCTTTGTTAATTAGAATATAGTTGTCTGTTTTACTGTAATCATTTTTGTATACATTTCCCTTAGTAAAACTAAAAGGTTTTCGGAATGATAAGGTATCTAGAAATTTTACTGAACTTGTATCTATTGAAAATGTACTTATGTAATTGCGAAGGCGTTCATTTTCCTCAAGTAGCCGTGTGTTTTTATTACGTAACCCAAAATAAGTACTTATAGAGTACCGCCATCCATAAACTCCTCCTGAAAGAAAATTTGTGGAGCTTATAAATTTGCTTTTATGGTAGGTATGAGATTGTATAGTTAGTATTAATGAAAAAAACAACAACAGCAAAAATAATAGGAAGTTCTTATTCCTTATTAAAAAATTAATAATCTGCTGCATAAGTATTGAGGGTAAATAATTTTTATATTGTTAAAACAAACTTACTATCCTTGTTTACTTTTAAGATACTAAAAATAATCAAATCAGAATAACGTAAAAAAAAGCTTTTAGGTATATTCGTTTAAGAATTATTTTTTTTTAGAAAAATATTATTTAATCAATACGCTTTTATATCGATTAATATTTTTCAGTGTAATTCCTGTTCCCCTTACCACGGCTCTTAATGGGTCTTCGGCAATATAAACAGGTAAATCTGTTTTTTGAGATAATCGTTTGTCTAATCCCCTAAGCATCGATCCTCCTCCAGCAAGATAAATTCCTGTATTATATATATCAGCAGCTAACTCCGGTGGAGTTTGAGATAGTGTCTCCATAACGGCATCTTCAATTCTAAGAATTGATTTGTCTAATGCTTTTGCAATTTCTCTAAATGAAATCTGTACCTGTTTAGGTTTTCCGGTCAATAAATCCCGACCTTGCACATTCATTTCTTCTGGAGGTAATTCTAAATCTTCAGTAGCTGCTCCAATTTGTATTTTTATTTTTTCGGCAGTACGTTCACCGACATATAGGTTATGTTGCGTACGCATATAATAAATGATATCGTTGGTAAATACGTCTCCTGCAATCTTCACAGATTTATCACATACAATACCTCCTAAGGCGATAACTGCAATTTCGGTAGTACCACCACCTATATCAACAATCATATTACCTTTTGGCTGCATGATATCTACACCAATACCAATGGCCGCAGCCATTGGTTCGTGTATAAGGTATACTTCTTTTCCATTTACTCGTTCCGCACTTTCTTTAACCGCTCGCATTTCTACTTCTGTAATTCCAGAAGGGATGCATATTACCATTCGCAATGCAGGAGTAAAGATTTTTTTCTTTAAAGCAGGAATATCTTTAATAAACATGCTTATCATTTTCTCACTAGCATCAAAATCTGCAATTACACCATCTTTAAGTGGTCTAATTGTTTTTATATTTTCGTGGGTTTTTCCTTGCATCATCGCAGCTTCTTTACCAGCGGCAATTATTTTACCGGTTACAATGTCCCTTGCTACTATGGATGGACTGTCTACCACTACTTTATCATTATGAATTACTAATGTATTTGCAGTTCCTAGATCTATAGCAATCTCTTCAGTAAAGAAGTCAAAAAATCCCATAAAAAATATTAAAAATGTTAGAATTAAGTAAATGTACTAAAATTAATGTTTAAAATGACGAGTTCCTGTCATTACCATGGCAATCCCATGTTCGTCACAATAATCAATACTTAATTGATCTTTGATAGAGCCTCCTGGCTGTATTACCGCTTTAATTCCGGCGTTATCAGCTAATTCTACACAATCAGGAAAAGGAAAAAATGCGTCACTCGCCATAACTGCTCCGGTAAGGTCAAAGTTAAATGAATTGGCTTTTTCTATTGATTGTTTTAAGGCATCTACTCTAGATGTTTGCCCAGTACCACTAGCCAATAATTGTTTTTCTTTAGTGAATACAATTGTATTTGATTTGGTATGCTTGCATATTTTTGAAGCAAAAAGTAAGTCTTCAATCTGATCTGTTGTTGGAGCTGCTTTTGTAACTGTAGTCAGATCGCTGGAAGCATCTGTTTTTAGGTCTTTATCCTGAACTAAGACTCCATTAAGGCACGAACGTACTTGCGTTTTTGGTAGTGGAATATCGTTTTGGACTAAGATGATTCTATTCTTTTTACCTTTTAGTATTTCTAGTGCTTCATCACTATAACCTGGAGCAATTACTACTTCACAAAACAGGGTGTGAATCTCTTCTGCAGTAATTTTATCTAAAACTGTGTTACTTACTAATACACCTCCAAATGCCGAAACAGGATCACCTGCTAATGCATCTTTATATGCTTGGTGAATAGTAGGTCGCTGTGCAAGACCACAGGCATTGTTATGTTTAAGAATTGCAAATGTAGGTGCTTCTCCTTTAAATTCATTCATTAGATTTATAGCAGCATCAACATCCAATAAATTGTTGTATGATAATTCTTTACCGTGTAATTTATCAAACATGGCATCAAAATCTCCAAAGAAAAATCCTTTTTGATGAGGGTTTTCTCCGTAGCGTAATGTAGTTCCTTTGGTTTCACTAATTTTTAGCGAAGAGATATCATTATCAGTGTTAAAATAATTAAAAATAGCACTATCATAATGCGAAGAAACATTAAATGCTTTTGCAGCGAATCGTTTACGATCTTTTAATGAGATGGAACCATTATTTTTAGAAATGATCTCTAAAAATTCAGCATAATCATTTACGGATGCTACACAGGTTACGTCTGCAAAGTTTTTTGCAGCAGCTCTGATTAATGAAATTCCTCCAATATCTATTTTTTCGATAATATCTTGTTCAGGAGCTCCAGAAGCTACTGTTTTTTCAAAAGGGTATAAGTCTACAATAACAATATCAATTTGTGGGATTTCATATTGTTCTAATTCGGCAACATCACTATCGTTGTTCTGACGATTTAATATCCCACCAAATACTTTAGGGTGAAGTGTTTTTACACGTCCTCCAAGAATCGAAGGGTATGAAGTTATATCTTCTACAGGGATTACATCAATACCCTGATCCTTTATAAATTTTTCAGTACCTCCTGTAGAATAGATGGTAACTCCAAGTTCGTCTAATTTTTTTACGATAGGTGCTAATCCATCTTTGCTAAATACAGAAATTAGCGCGGATTTAGCCGTTTTTGTGTTGCTCATAACAATTTTTGTTAGTAAAACGCAAAAGTAGCAATTTAGTTAACAATTTAACAACCTATTAGTTGTAATTGTTTAGATTTTTTGTAACAAAACAATAACGAAAACGTCCTATCTTTAGATTGTACAAAAAACCGTTATGCTAATCTACCTAAGAGTTCTCAAAGAAAGTTTTAATTTTGCGATTAATGCGTTGATAAATAATAAGCTAAGAACCTTTCTTTCACTGTTGGGAATTACTATAGGTATCTTTTCTATTATTGGAGTATTAGCAGCAGTAGATTCATTAGAGAAGGAGATCAAAGGAAGCATTAGTTCACTAGACAATAGCACAATTTATTTGATGCGATTTTCTTTTGGTCCCTCAGAAGTCCCGAAGTGGAAAAGAGAACAGTTTCCTGATGTTACTTTTGATGAGTATCAATATCTAAAAAGAACAATGCCGGATATGAAGGCTGCTAGTTTTGTATTGAATGTATCTCCCGAAACCATAAAGTATCAAGATCAAAGTGTAAGTAATGTAGAGGTTATTCCCGTTACTAGTGATTATTATGAAATAGAAGAATTGCAGATTGTTAAAGGAAGATTTTATAATGAACAAGAATCTGTGGCTGGAGCTCCTGTCATCGTATTGGGTGATGAAGTAGCAAACGGTTTATTTGGTTCGGATGATCCTATTGGTAAAAAAGTACGTTTTTATAGTAGAAAATTTACCGTGATAGGTGTTTTAAAGAAAGAAGGAACGGGGCTTTTTGGTAATTCTAAAGATACAGCAGTAATATTGCCTGTGAATGTAGTTAGGAAAATTTACGGAGATAATAATAAAATGGCATTTCCAGCCGTCATTATCAAACCTGAATCAGGAAATGATGTACAAGAGTTTACGGCTTTATTGGCTCAAAAAATGAGAGCATATAGAGGGTTAAAACCAGACGAAATTGATAATTTCTTTGTGAATCAATTGCAAGGTTTTACTGATTTTATAGATAATATAACGGGTCAAATGTCATGGATTGGTGGTATTATAGGAGGATTTGCATTATTGGTAGGAGGATTTGGAATTGCCAATATTATGTTTGTTAGTGTAAAAGAAAGAACCAATCTCATCGGAATACAAAAAGCCCTAGGAGCTAAAAGAAAATTTATTTTGCTTCAGTTTTTGTTTGAGGCTATAGTGCTTGCAATATTTGGAGGGCTGATAGGTTTGTTGTTCGTTTGGTTACTATCAAAAGGAGCTTCAATTATGGCAGGGGATTTTGAATTTGTACTTTCTGCATCCAATATGTTTTGGGGCATGTTTTGGTCTACTTTAATAGGGTTGATAGCAGGTATTTTTCCAGCTTGGATGGCAGCCAGACTTGATCCGGTAGAGGCTATCCGAACAGGGATGTAATTTTTATGTAGTATCGTTAAAGTTTTAGGATTACTATACTGCTGAAAACTAGTAACCGAGCTTCAAGGAGTTTTGCTTATTTTGATCAGGTAACAATATAGTATTATCCTGCTATGTTTTTAGGAAATCACAGATTAAAGGAAGGCATTGTTATACAAATTTTAGTAAAAGGTAGATATTCATAAATAGGGCAACTAATATAAGTGCCAATACAGCAGCAGGAATTAATTTCATCATTGTATTTCTTTTTTTATTTAGGGACATTGTGCATTCAATCATAGTAGTAAAGGTACATGGCTGTAATTGAATTTCAAATAGGTGGAAATACTCGATTATGGGTGTAAAAAAGAGGGGTGTTTACCCCTCTTTTTATAGTGATATGATGTTTCTGTATTTATTTTATTGAAACTCTTTTCGTAATATAATTATTTTCAGAGTATATTTTTAATAGATATAATCCAGTAGGAATATTGGAAACATCTAAAGTGTTGTTATTACTACTTGAGTTTAATTCTTTGGAATTAATAAGTTTTCCTTGAATATTAAATACTTCAGCTCGGGTCAATCTTACGTTAGTTCCATTAGAAATGGTGAGAATGTCTTTTGCTGGGATAGGATAGACTGTTAATCCAGAGAATATTTCATCTTGAACACCTAATACAGATGCTACTTCAATTGTAAAAGTTTGAGCTGCAAACGTATCATCTCCACCATTGGCAGTTCCTCCATCATCAGATAGTACTACACTTACCGTTGCAGATCCACTAGCATCTGTTGCAGGAGTATAGGTAAGGTTTCCAGAAGCATCGATAGCTGGTTGCGCACTGAATAGCCCATTATTGTCGTTGGTCACTGTAAAGGTTAGTGTTTGTCCGCTTTCATCCGCTGGCCCAGTCGACAATGATGTTGCCCAACCGTTTACAGTTTGTATACCGGTGTTTTCATTAACCATTTCATTAGCGCCAGGAGTAAAACTAGGCTCGTCATTTACGGCATTTACTGTGATTGTAAAAGTTTGAGTAGCAAAGGTATCATCTCCACCATTGGCAGTTCCCCCATCATCAGAAAGAACTATGCTCACCGTTGCGGATCCATTAGCATCAGATGCAGGAGTATAGGTAAGGTTTCCGGAAGCGTCGATAGCTGGTTGTGCACTAAATAGTGCATTATTATCATTAGTCACCGTAAATGTTAGAGTTTGTCCGTTTTCATCGGTAGCTCCTTTGTCTAATGCAGTTGCCCAACCGTTTACAGTTTGCGCTCCTGCATCTTCATTCACCGTTTCATTAGCACCTGCGGTAAAGCTAGGTTCGTCATTTACGGCATTTACTGTGATGGTAAAATTTTGTGTAGCAAAGGTATCATCTCCACCATTGGTAGTTCCCCCATCATCAGACAGTACTACACTTACGGTTGCAGATCCATTAGCATCTGCTGCGGGTGTATAGGTTAGACTTCCTGAGGCGTCAATAGCTGGTTGAGTACTAAATAGTGCATTGTTATCATTAGTCACCGTAAATGTTAGAGTTTGTCCGCTTTCATTGGTAGCTCCTTTGTCTAATGCAGTTGCCCATCCATTCGTGGTTTGTGCTCCAGCATCTTCATTTATATCTTCATCAGCTCCTTTTGTAAAGCTAGGTTCATCATTTACAGCATTTACAGTAATGGTAAAAGTTTGTGTTGCAAAGGTATCGTCTCCACCATTAGCAGTTCCCCCATCATCAGATAGGACAATGCTCACCGTCGCAGATCCATTAGCATCTGTTGCAGGTGTATAGGTAAGGTTTCCTGAGTCGTCAATAGCTGGTTGAGTACTAAACAGTGCATTGTTATCATTAGTCACCGTAAATGTTAGGGTTTGTCCGCTTTCATTGGTTGCTCCTTTGTCTATAGCTGTAGCCCACCCGTTTGCGGTTTGCGCTCCAGCATCTTCATTTATATCTTCATCAGCTCCTTTTGTAAAGCTAGGTTCATCATTTACGGCATTTACAGTAATAGTAAAAGTTTGAGTTACAAACGTATCATCTCCACCATTAGCAGTTCCTCCATCATCAGAAAGGGCAATGCTTACCGTTGCAGATCCGTTAGCGTCTGTTGCAGGTGTATAGGTTAGACTTCCTGAGGTGTCAATAGCTGGTTGAGTACTAAACAGTGCATTGTTATCATTAGTAACTGTAAATGTTAGAGTTTGTCCGCTTTCATTGGTAGCTCCTTTATCTATAGCCGTGGCCCATCCATTCGTGGTTTGTGCTCCAGCATCTTCATTTACCGTTTCATTAGCACCTGCGGTAAAGCTAGGTTCGTCATTTACGGCATTTACTGTGATGGTAAAATTTTGTGTAGCAAAGGTATCATCTCCACCATTGGCAGTTCCCCCATCATCAGACAGTACCACACTAACCGTTGCCGATCCATTAGCATCAGCTGCAGGAGTATAGGTTAGATTTCCTAAGGCGTCAATAGCTGGTTGCGCACTGAATAGTGCATTGTTATCATTAGTCACCGTAAATGTTAGAGTTTGTCCGCTTTCATTGGTAGCTCCTTTATCTATAGCCGTGGCCCATCCATTCGTGGTTTGTGCTCCAGCATCTTCATTTACCGTTTCATTAGCACCTGCGGTAAAGCTAGGTTCGTCATTTACGGCATTTACTGTGATGGTAAAATTTTGTGTAGCAAAGGTATCATCTCCACCATTGGCAGTTCCCCCATTATCAGACAGTACCACACTAACCGTTGCGGATCCATTAGCATCAGCTGCAGGAGTATAGGTAAGGTTTCCGGAAGCGTCGATAGCTGGTTGCGCACTGAATAGTGCATTGTTATCATTAGTCACCGTAAATGTTAGAGTTTGTCCGCTTTCATCGGTAGCTCCTTTGTCTAATGCAGTTGCCCATCCATTCGTGGTTTGTGCTCCAGCATCTTCATTCACCGTTTCATTAGCACCTGCGGTAAAGCTAGGTTCGTCATTTACAGCATTTACTGTGATGGTAAAATTTTGTGTAGCAAAGGTATCATCTCCACCATTGGCAGTTCCCCCATTATCAGACAGTACCACACTAACCGTTGCGGATCCATTAGCATCAGCTGCAGGAGTATAGGTAAGGTTTCCTGAGGCGTCAATAGCTGGTTGAGCACTAAACAGTGCATTGTTATCATTGGTAACTGTAAATGTTAGTGTTTGCCCACTTTCATTGGTAGCTCCTTTGTCTATAGCCGTTGCCCACCCGTTTGCGGTTTGCGTTCCAGCATCTTCATTTATATCTTCATCAGCTCCTTTTGTAAAACTAGGTTCATCATTTACGGCATTTACAGTAATGGTAAAAGTTTGTGTTGCAAAGGTGTCGTCTCCACCATTAGCAGTTCCCCCATCATCAGAAAGGACAATGCTCACCGTTGCAGATCCATTAGCATCTGTTGCAGGTGTATATGTTAGGTTTCCTGAGGTGTCAATAGCTGGTTGAGCACTAAATAGCGCATTGTTATCATTGGTAACTGTAAATGTTAGTGTTTGCCCACTTTCATTGGTTGCTCCTTTGTCTATAGCCGTTGCCCATCCATTAGAGGTTTGTGCTCCAGCATCTTCATTTATATCTTCATCAGCTCCTTTTGTGAAACTAGGTTCGTCATTTACGGCATTTACAGTAATGGTAAAAGTTTGTGTTGCAAAGGTGTCGTCTCCACCATTAGCAGTTCCTCCATCATCAGAAAGGACAATGCTCATCGTCGCAGATCCATTAGCATCTGTTGCAGGTGTATAGGTAAGGTTTCCTGAGGTGTCAATAGCTGGTTGAGCACTAAACAGGGCATTGTTATCATTGGTAACTGTAAATGTTAGTGTTTGCCCACTTTCATTGGTTGCTCCTTTATTTATAGCCGATGCCCATCCATTAGAGGTTTGTGCTCCTGCATCTTCATTTATATCTTCATCAGCTCCTTTTGTAAAACTAGGTTCATCATTTACAGCTGTGATATCAAAAGTAACACTTGCAGTATTGGAATCATCAGTACCATCATTGGATATAAATGAAATTACTCCTACATTAGTACCATTTAAGTCTGCAGTGGGAGTAAAGGTAGCGGCATCCAATGCAGCATTAATATTGGCTAAGGTTCCCTGAGCAGTAAAACTGGCTGATCCATTACCACTACCGCCAAAAGAAATACCAGCAGTACCTAATGTTACTGTACCTCCCGTAATTGTAAAAGTTACTGTTTGATCATCTCCATCGGAGTCTGCTACATCAATGTCATCAGCCAGAGCCACATTGGTAGCATCTTCTGATATTGTTGGTGCTGCGGGTGCAGTTGCTGTTGGTGCACTGTTTGGAGAGCTTACAGAGAAACTTGTAGGGAAATTTGTTCCTCCAGCACTTAGGTCTTCAGTAACAGTCTCATCACCAGTCCAATTAGCAATATTCACTATTTCCGCAAGAATTGTTGCTTTATCTCCAGAAATAACTCCCGTATATCTCATATTATCCCTATGACTACCTCCATTAGGAACCGTACTAGATAAAGCAATAGCATTAGTGCCATTAGTTAAGTCAGCTGGTAAGTATGATGTTGTAGAGCTTGTAGTGCCAGATGTAACCCAAGCATGAGCCCCATGTGTACCTGTAGACCAGTTGTTCCATCCAAAAACCCAATTGGTTGGAATGGCTGTAGGTGCGGTACCTTGATAAATAAACCAAGCATCTCCACCAGATGTAACGGAAGAACTGGTGCTTGTCCAATTGGTTTTAGATACGGTTCCATAACTGCTTAAATCACCTGCAATAGCAACATTATTAATGGTGATATTTAGTATAGTGCCTGCTGGTACTATAGATGTGGTTGTCCATGTTATAGCTCCATCTGTGGTACTAGCAGCATCCCAAGAAGTTCCTGTCCATTCTAAATCTGAAATATAGATGGTTTGACCAGAAGGTATATCGGCTAATGCTACAATGGCTAGTTGATCGGGAGAAGTATCAGAATTAAACCCAATAATTGCCAGATCTCCTGTTTCTAACTGAGCAAATAACACAGTGTTAGTTAAAAAAACGACTAGAATTAATAGCGTTAATGTTTTAATTTTTAAAAGATAGTGATGTATCATAGTTTTTGGTTTTGTGGAAAAAAAAGAAATTAATTTTGACTGGTAGATAGGTTTTAATATGAAGTTTCATTATTTAAATGTATTGAATTTTTATCAGATTCAACAACATCAATTGAATTCGATATGATTTTATAAGAATTCATTTGCATTAACGTCCACAATATATAATGCAAAAAAGATTTAGAATGCTAATTCTAAATCTTTTTTAGTCGAATATTTTAGCTTCTGGATGGGAAAATTCCTTGCATACAAATGATATAATTCATCCCTAAAAATGGTTGCATATTATTTATAGGGTGTTGATTTCCCTGAGGTAATGTTGTGATGGATCCTGATAATGCACCTCCTGTAATGGTTGTGTTTGGTGTTTGTGTGTTATAGATATTAACAGGATCACCATTAACATCTACAGCACTAGCTAGTACAGAATTAGGTCCTGGGACATCATGGTCAGCAGGATCAGTAGATGCGTACAAAGTAGTTTTAGTATTTGATGCGTCGATAAGATGATTATGATTTGCCAAGTTATTAAGGGTTGATGTGTTGGTTTCTGTTCCTGAACGTTGTCCTAACTTACGTGTAGATAAACCAGGTCCTGTTCCTGGCCCAATAGGTGCACGTCCTCTTAAATCGGGTAAAGCAAAAGAGGTTCTACCGTCGCCTCCGTATGTTGTTCCTATAATTGAAAATAAAGCAGTGTTTTGTGAAATGGCTAATAACTGCCCTTCACAAAATGCCCAGGTTCTTGGGGCAAAATTACCGGCAAATAGCCGAACTTCTCCGATCATTCCTTCCATAAGTTGTAAATTTTAAAAGTTAGTAATAGTTAGTTTATTTAGTAATCGCTTATCTATAAATTTAGATGAGTGTTTTGTTTTTAGCTTTTATATCTGTTGTAAAAGAATGTCCTTGCCGCAATCCAAGATGTACATATTTGGTTCCGGTCAATACTCCTGCATCCGAACTAAGAACATTGATGCGTAATAACTTACCATATTTACAATATACATACAATCCTTCCTGAGGATGGGCATGTACAATTTCTCCGCCTGTTTTGCCTAATAATGGCTGACTATCCACTGGTGAAACTTCTATTATTTTAATGGGAGATCCTTGATAATAGGTAGTTGCACCACCATATTTAGGATTGCAGGCATTGACTAGGTTTTCTATTTCATCTGCGGTTTGGGTTTCCCATTGGATGGTTGTTTCTTTTTCATTAGGTTTATAGTAATATGCTACATCATTTTTTGATTGAACTTTTAAATTCTCTACGTTTTTAATTAATTCTAATGCCTTTTGGGTTAATTCGCCAAGCATATAACTCATTTTAGAGTTAACCATTCCTAGTGTTTCTCCCGGCACTATCGGAACATGTTGTTCCAGTAAGATATTACCTGTGTCCCATTGTTCATCCATTTGGTGTATGGTAATGGTAGTTTGTTTTTGACCTTGTTTAATGGATTGGAACAAAGGATCGGGACCTCTGTTTTCGGGTAATTTTCCAAAATGAACATTTAGAAAACCATATGTTGGTATTTGTAGCAGATCTTTTGGGATTTTAATGGAAAAGCCACATACTAATACCAAATCAGGATTTTTATTTTGTAGCCAAGTTTTAAATTGATGATATATATTCTGAGAATTTATGTTATAGGTGTCATATCCTTCTTTTTGGATTGAAGTTGCCCAGAAATTATTTTTGGTAACAGATTCTTGAAAACAAACAGCATCTAGTTGTTTGTTTTCAGAAAGATATTTATATATCGAAATACATACCGGAAAAGCCCCAATGAGAATAGTTTTCATGCATTATAAGTTTTATGACAAGCTGGTAAAATCCAGCCAACCCTATTTAGGGGTTGTTGTTGTTTCGTATGTTCATTATTTCCCTAAGTATCAAAGCTAAAAAGAGTATCAAAATAAATCAATACGTATAAATACCTGAATTTTGATCCACATTATGAAGTTTAATCTCTCATTTAGGGATTAATTTCCCTAGATTACTTTGAGAATAAAACGATAGTTATGAAGATATATACCTCTTGGATTTGCTCTTAGATTGTCGATCTATGAGTACAAGTTCCTTGGTTGTAATACTAATTTAACTATAATATCTCCCATAATAAGGCTATGAAAAATAATCATAGAGACATAAATCAAAAAAGCAACTTCGTTATATCTAAGATATTTTAGAATCAAATTTGGTGTAAGAAGTAAGGCCTTGTTGATTGTTAGTATAAAAGAAAAATCAACTTGCAGGATATTCCGTTTGAACTCCTAGAACCCACGCGGTAGATTGGGTAGATATATGGCTTGGTGATTTAGTTAAAGTATCAATTGTATGCTGTATTATTAGTGTTTGGGAGTTGTTGGTTGGTTTTATGACTTTTGTTAAACGGGGAGTACTGTTTTCACTTTCGAGAGAAGTGCCTAATAATTCTAATTCTAGTAGAGAAGCTTTGTTGATTGTATCTGAAATTTTTTGATGATTGTTACCAGTAAGTGTAATTGTTATATCGGGAGAATTAGAAATAGCAACAGCAGATAAAAAACCAAATGATCCTTTTTTACTAAAATCAATAGAGGGTTTTGGTGAAAATTTAAATCCAGTAACGTTGGAATCCCCATTTTTAATTGCTTCGATGATCGGAGGGATCCAATACCAATTTTGTTCGCTTGTTTGATTAAAAGTTACCGGTTCAAAATAAACAAAAGCGATTCCCGAAAAAGTTATCTCAATTAGTGTAGGTTCAGTAGCATTTAATAATGCATTTTTAAATAAGCTAGCATCTTTATCAACCTTTATAGAAATTAATTGATCAATCGGCATACTGTGAGCAGGTAATCCAGGAATATGGATTTCTGCATTATTGGTATCAATTGGTTTTATAGAGAGTTGAACACTGATTTTGTCACTGGAGCTTAATTCTTCCAAAATATCTTGTACTGATGGGCTTATATGATAAGCTGGGTATACTTTATTATTATTTATCGGAATACCACCATTAGACAGGTTGGGAGATTGTAGTGCTTGCAAAGCGGTTTGGAGATATCCTGTATTTCTGGATGAAGCATTATTTAAGGAATTGTAAGAGTTAATTGCACTAATGTAGCTGTCCAGAAATGGAATGATTGATTTTCCACTAGGTGGAGTATTGTTTAGAACTGTTGAAATATTTGGAGAATTTTGAAGTGCCGTTAATGTAGTGGGAGGAGAAGCCCAAGTGTTACATATAGTATATATGATAGTATCTATGGAAGCATCTTTGCTATATACGGTTTTCCACACTTTAATTATGGAGTTCTGTTGAGTAATGATATTTATACCTGCTTGTTTAAGCTTTTCTTGATCTTTTGCAGAAATGGAGTAACTGATAGATCCTAATGCATTTATAAAAAGATTTGTGAAAGTAGATCCGATTGCTTGTTCAATTGGGAATGTATTTGCTTTTAGGTTTGCATTGATCCATTGATAGGTTTTGTTGTTAAATTTTAGGGAATTAGGGTCTTGCCAATAATATGGGAAATTGCCTAAGCCACCAGTTCTAAAAGGTTGAAATGAAGGAATGTCCGCTTTTCTTTTTTGTTGTTTAGAAACAATATCTGTAGCCTTATCTGCTAAAAATTGATGTATTGGAGAGTTCATGTTTGTTATGTATAAGATCCTCACAGATTTATCTGCTGTGAGGATCATTTATAGTAAAAATGTGAAATGTTTGGTTATGAAGCAGGGTAGTTAGCCTGTACTCCAAGTACCCATCCTTGAGAATCTACACTGGTTCCAGCAACTAGTTCTGGAGGTGGGTCTAATGTAATAGTAACTTCACTGGATGATGAGCTGGATGATGCATTGTGGGAGTAAGTACTTTGTGATCCTCCTCCTAATGGTATTCCCAGAAAAGATAATTTTACTGATGTTGATTGTTTAAATGTGGTTTCAATACTTTTATAGTTCGAGCTTTTCACCGTGATTCTGATCTTAGGATAGTTGGAAATAGCACATCCCTGAGTGAGTCCAAAAGGCCCATTGTCTGAGAAGTCAATATCAGGATTTGGACTAAATTTAAAACCAGAAACATCTTGCTCACCATTTTTTATGGCATCTAAAATAGGCTCCATAAAGAACCAGTGCTTTTCTGTAGGTTTATCAAAAGCTACAGGAGCATATTGAACCAGCGTAACCCCAGTATAAGTCATTTCTATATCCACTGAATTGGATGAGGTAGCAATTTCATCGCGGAAATAACTAGCACTTGCTCCAATGCCTAATGTGAAAAACTTGGCTACGGGTATCTGAAACCCTAATCCACCATTTACAGAAACAGTAAATTGACTACTACTACTTCTGGTAATATTCATTTTTATGGTAATAGAATTACCGGTACTTAACCCATTAATAATGCTATTCAATGGAGTAGCTACTTTATAGGCTGGATAGTATGTGCCAGAAATTGAGATGGCACCATTATCCGCATCAGGACTTTGAACAGCCGATAGGGCTTGGTCGAGATATCCATTGTTCATGGAAACAGCATTTTGTAAAGAGACACTACCGCCTAATGCATTTACCCAATTGGCTAACAGAGGTAAAATCGGTTTACCTGAACTAGGAGTCTTGTCTAAAAGCTTGTTTAGGTTTTTAGAGTTTTGTATAGCTATTAAACTGCAGTTAGGATCACTGCTCCAGGTTGTACAGATGATGTTGGTAATTGCATCAATAGGTGTTAGACCCTGTCCTGGGGTTGGTAATGAACCATAGATCATTTTCCATTGATTAAGAAGTGCCGCTTGCTGATTTGTAGCATTGGTCAATGCTTTGTTTAATTTAACTTGATCATTGTTTGATAAAGAATAAGAAATAGCACCAAGTGCTTTAATAAATTGATTAGTAAAAGTGGATCCGCTAGCTTGTTCTTTTGGGTTTTTATTGGCAGCTAAATTAGCATTGATCCAGTTGTAGGTTTTTAAGTTGAATTCTAGATTAGAAGGGTTCTGCCAGTAGTATGGGAAATTTCCAAGTCCTCCGGTTGCAAAACTGACTAATGGAGTACTTCCTAATGCCGAAGCTAGAATTGTCGCGGCTTGGGATTTTAATGCATCTATTACTTGTGATGCTTCATTCGAAGTAGTTACCTGTTCAGGTGCTAATGTTGACATAATACATTTGTTTTAGTTAATATTAAAGCAAATGTATTTCTAAAGATTCCTAGTTTTTGTAAGGGAAAATACTAGTTCGTATAGGTAAAACTACTTGGTTTTTAGTTTTTTAGTGATAATGGAAGGGTGAAAAATCTCTACAGCTAATATTATTTTAGGTATAAACACTTTTTTTCATAATCAATAACTGCTTTTCCCCGTTTTAGGACATCGGCACCTATAATACCATCTACAGGTTCTGCTTGATGTGCAACTAAAGCTGTATTTACATGAGTGAGATCAAATAATACAAGTGAAATCCGGCTTCTTGACCACTTACCAAGCTGCAAAGTGTTTTTTTTGGATAGTTGAGTGACCATATCAGTTGCTCCAGCTCCTGCCGCTTTTACATCACTATCTTGGGTAAAAAGATTAAATTTTCCTATAGCATCAAAACCAACACAAGAATTAGAGGCGCCGGTATCGACAATAAAACTACCTTCTATACCATTAAGTATTGCTTTGACTTCAAAATGATTGGTTTTTGTATGAGTTAGTTTGATGCGGAAATAATCTTTATCCAGTAAAAATTGGCGTAATGTAGTCATTGCTTTTTTTGTCTTGTAGCTAGCAAAAATACTATAATTAATAAGAAAACCCCTAGTGCTATTTTCCATGTGTAATTTCTGTTAGATATAGGTGCTATATCACCGTAGTATACGAATGCAGCCCAATAGTAGGGTGATTTCTGAGCATTAGAAATTATTTCAGTATCAAGATATTCTAATTTGGCTTTATGTAATGAGCTAGAGGCAGAACCTAATGTTTTAAAGTTTTGATAAAATTGCTGCATTAATTGAGATGTAGATCGGTCATTTACTTTCCATAAAGAAAATAGTGTGTTTTTTATACCAGCGTATTGGAAAGCTCTGCTTATGCTTAGTGGCCCTTCTCCTTTAGTTAGTTTTCCTATTCCTGTTTCGCAAGCACTTAATACTACAAGTTCTGCCTGGAGTTGTAATCCTCTTAGTTGATTAATTATAACATCTTGATCTCTAAATTTTATAGAAGCTGGTCTGGAAAAACTTCCTCCTTCTGCATGCGTAGAGAGGTGTAAAATATTTTGCGTCTTTGCTGTTGCGAGGAATTGATGATATGTGGCTTCTTTTTTTTCTAGAAATACACCTTCGAACTCTTCTTGTATAAAACTCTTTTCTGCAATAGAATTTGGAAGTTCTAATGCAGTGTTTTCGAAAACAGGGAACACACCTAGAATCGTATTTTTATTAAGGTGATTGCTGTTAGATCTAAAATATTTATGAATTGAAATCTCATAACTAATTTCGGATGATCTTATTAAAAAAGGTATGTTTCTAAAATTAATACTATTTGATTTTTTGGTTACCAAAGTTTCAAAAGGAATAAAATTTAGTAAGCCATCGGGAATGATAAGTATTTTGTTTCTGTCAGTAGGTATTTTTAAGGTGGTGAATGCATCTAATGAGCTATTAGAAAATTGTTTTATATCATTATTTATAGTTGCTGCATTGTTGAAATAATTGATATAATCAATCATCTTTTTTTCGAAATCTTCCGTTTTTGGAATTGGTTTTATATTGATGTTTTCAGAGGTAATTTCGAATTGAAATATTATTGTGCTACCATAGAAATAGGAAAGTATAGTAGTGTTGTCTTTTTTTACTTTTTTTTGAAGGCTTTCGATTGAGATATCTTTAGTTGCTCTTAATAGATCAGGATACTGATCTTTTAGTTTTTTTGTAACTTCTTTTAAAGCAATGGATGTAGAATTATATATAGAATTCCATTTCTGCATTTGTGCAATATTGGCCCCATCTCCTTTTAACTTCTCCTTTAGGATATAGGTGTCATTAGTTGCTAATTCATAAGTTAGTTGCTTAGCTTCTATCACGAGAGAGTCATTGTTGTATGATGATAAAAGCTGTTTTGATACTAATGCTTCATTTACAAACGGGGCTTTGGATTGTTCTGCAACTTTAAAGGCTTGTAGGATGTATTCTTTATTTTGAGTTTTATTATATAATGAATATAAAAGTTTTAGATGAGATTCTGTACGATTTCGATGTTGATTATGTTGGATAATCTTTGTGTCCAAAAGTGGATATATGGTGTTTAATTTCGAGTTTACTTCATACGCTAGGGTATAGATATGAACTGCTAATTCTTGTTTTTTTATTTGTTCGTATACAAAAGCATGTAAATCTAAGGTTTGTAATAAGACCTTGTCTGCAATGAGGATTTCTTTGTCCGGATACTCTTTTTCTGGTTTGTATCTAGGAAGTAATAGAGTGTATATCTGTTTTAGTTGTAGTAGTACTTCTGTATATTGATGAGTAGAAAGTAAGATATCGATATATCCTAAATATAATTTAGCAATATCTCTGGAGGAGATGTTTGGATTTTTTAAAATAATGTATTCGGCTTTTTGAATATAGCGTTGTGCATTTTTTATATCGTTTTTTTTTAATGAAATGGCTGCTAATATCTGAAATGCATTTGTTTGGGATGAGTCTAATGAAATGGCTTTTAATGCATACCTCCTTGATTGCTTTAATGAATCAATGTCTAAATAATTGGTAGCCAAGTTAATAAGGATATTGGTGTTTTTAGGGTTACTATTTTCTCCTTTTTTAAGAATTTCAATTGCTTTTTGATGCTTTCCTTGATTGTTGTATGCGATAGAGAGGTTAGTGAAAGCAGAAATGATTTTAGAATTTTTTTTAGATTGTTCAGCTAGATAGAGATAATTGGTGATGGTGTGTTCTGCTTTGGGTAGGTCACCTATTTGGATATATAGATTACCTAATGGTTGCAGGCAATTTTCTATGATATCGTAGTTTTTTAAATGATTGTCATTATACGTTTTCCAAGCTCTTTCGTAATAAAGTATGGCAGTGTCTTTGTTTCCGAATTGATTTTGGTAAAATCCTAAATTACAATGTACAATTACCCATGCTAGTTTGTCTGTGTCTTTGGTCAGTAACTTTTCTTTTGAAACAATAATTTTGCTTAGACGTAATGCACCTGATCGTGTAGGGGTTTCTAAAAAATAATCTAGTTGTTTGTATAAAAAATCTGATGTTTCTGTTTGTTGCTGTGCATAAAATTGGCTTCCTGTAATATACATAAGGATAAGGAAGAATATTCTAAAATTTCCAGATCCCATATAATTGAATTTGTGAATTAGGAGTGTTAAAATTGTAAATATACCTTACGCCAATACTTGGGCCTATTCTAACAGTTCCTAGGTTCATACCTATAAAAACACCTGTTTGTAGATTAGAAAAAGTGTTGTCGACCTTTTGTGTAACAAATGAGTCCAAGTCTCTATTACGAATTATTTGTAGTCCTTGCTCGAAAACGGTAAAACCTTCTCCGGTGGTTTCCTGATTGTTTTCACTATTTAAATCTAGTTTCATTTGAATTCCTGTTCCCAAGGCCAAGAAATTGTTGAAATTATATCTATAAGATGCTGGGATAGCATATATAGAAATATTCTGATGTTGATTTAGTTCGGAAAATCGTATTAGATTTTCTGATCCATCGGCATTAGCGGAACTCGTTTCGAAATTACGAATATCATCAAATGATGAAGCGGAAAACAATAGTTCTGCTTGGTAATACCCTCTATAAGATTTAAAAGGCGATAGCGTAATTCCTGCAAAATATTCTTGTTGATTGTCTAGCTCAGGGGTAATGCTGTATCCTGCTTTAGTGCCAATCGAAATTCCCGGAATAAATCGAGTGGTAGCATAATTGGTTATGATGGGTTCATTTTTGTCAAAATAGATAGCAGTTCTACTTCGGGTCTTTTTTTTATGAAAGTTTTTACCAAATTTCATTGAATATTTAACAAAGCCCTTAGTAGAATCTATTTCGGTTACATTTTTTTGTTGACTTCCCGGAAGGTAGATTTTATTAAACTGAAAGATAATTTTGTTTTTATGTAATGTAGTGTCGATACAACTATTGTTAACTTCTCGTTCTTTTGGGCAGATGGGGCATTCGGGATATAGACCTTCAATTTGTAGTGTGGATTTGTCAAACATTTCTGGAGTGTCTATTTCTAGTCTGATGGTGTTTGCAGGTCCTTCTCCGTTATTCTGAAAACGTACCTTGAATTTTAAACGTTTAAACCGAACTAATCGATAATTTAATAGCCATCCGTTAGAAGACATTTTATTAGGATCGTGAGATGTTACAATTTCCATCTCAGTATCTTTTACCGTATGATTATCGTAATCTATATCAGGGACATATACGCTACGTAATGTTACAATCGCACTCGTGTCTTTAATCATTTCTGGAGTTGTTCTCAATGTTCTAAAAATATTTCTTTCTTCTCCAGGTTGTATATCGTTAAACTCTATAATCTGACAATTTCTGTATAGTGTTTCAGATTCTTCTAATGTAAGGGGCAAGTTTTTTCTTTTGGTAGTGTCCTGAGTAAATAACCTTTTATACGTCTCAAGGAAAGTGTTTTTAGAAGCAACTAAGGTGTGTGTGTCATTCTCAGGGAGTGCTTCTGAAATTGCTGCAGAAGGAACAATTTGCTCTCCATGGTGCATACGAGTGTCTTCAATTATAAAATTATCGTTTTTAAACTTTCTATCATTATAAAATAAATATAGTTTTCCGCTAGAGACATAATCATTAGTGTTCTTATATTTGGTTATAAAAACTAGTTCCTGATCGGGTATTGGTTCGCAGTTACGTTTTAAAATCAAATCTTCATCTTCAGTAAAAGGGGAGGGCTCTTCTAAGGAAGCTTTATCCGAAGCTTCATCGATAGTAATAGATATTGGCCTGCTTTCTGGAGGTTTTCCGTTATCGTAATTATTAGTAGCCCATAACTTTGCTTTATAGATTCCTTCTTTGGTATACATATGGGTTGGAGTTTCTTTGAAACTAAAATCACCATCTCCAAACTCCCAGTAATAGGTGTAAAATGCCTTAGGAGCTCCCGCAATTTGATTAAGAGGAGGCATTTCTGCTCCATAGATAACCTCATTTGCTTCGATTTCATAACTTATAGGAGCAGTTCTGGGAATGGTATCGTTAATCAATAGTTGTCCAAAAGTAGTATGGCTAAATGATGTTAAAACAAGAGTTAAAAGTAATAATCCCCTCATAGTATATTGTTAGTAGTTCTAAAGATAAGTAAAAAGTTAGAGTGTCATAATATGTTGTTAAAATTCCGGGAAGGTTTGTTTCCCGGAATTTATACTGAAATTTGCTTGTAACCCCCATTACCTTATTAGCATCTTTCAGATTAAGTTTGTTTTACGGTAGCGCGTTTATAAGATTAACCAATTCAGCTTCAGTAGTGGTGTTGGTGGTGCTAATTACCTCTACATGATTTTCTGTAATAGTTGCTCCTTTTATTGCATATACATATTCGCCATCCTGTACAGATACAAAAATGAAATGAACCTCTAGCCCAATTGGGATTTGACCATAATGCTCAGAGAATAAACCGGTTTCGGAATCATAAATATCTAATAATGCTAGAGCTGTAGGTTCTCCATTGTATGAAACATACACATTACAATTGGTGTTGTCATATCCTTCTGGAACATCTACATAAAGAATGGTCTTCGGTCTAGGGTCATTATACCAACGATCAATATTTGTCCATCCAAAGTTGCCTATAAAACCTCCATATCCTGTAACACCTGCACCATCTGGCCCCTCTCTTTGTATGATTTCCAGCTCCTTGTTTTCTTCTTGTTCCTCCCATATAATATCGCAGGTTAGCTCATCTCCATCGCAATCGTTATCTTTTCCAGAAAACAAAATCATTTCAGTATCAAAATTGTCTGCCGGGGCGAATATGAAAATATCATTTACAAGCTGTAGTTGTTCATCATTTTGGGTTGCATTGATATAGAATTCTCCTCCTGATACTAATGTAGCAATATCGCCATTACCGTTTTTTCCATTAGTGGGCATTTTGGTAAGTAGCATTTTGGCTTTATCGTAGATCTCGATTAATTCAATGGTTACTGATCCAGTTACTAGATTGCCATCTTGATCTGTAAAGCTATTGGCAGGGATGCTAAGGGTAGTTCCTTCAGAACCATAGACCTCACTATAACTGGTGCTATTGATATCAGAAGTTTGGATTGCTTCTTCTCGATTTTCCGTAATTGCAGAAGTGAGTTCTTGTCCATCTAGGATTTGCTCAATGATAATATCGTTATCATCATTATTACTACAACTCATTAAGAGAATAATGGATAAACCGATAATTAATACATTAAGTGCATTGTGATTTACATTCTTACTACGATTCAGTAATGTAATTGTTTTGCTGTTTGTTTTCATTTTATTTAATTTTAAAATGCTCATTTTTGAGCTTTATAGTTTTACTGTTTACACCTTCATATCAACTACATTGATTTTTTGTTACCCTTTTTTGTAAAACTTTTTTAAATTAGTTCTTTCTATCAGTTATTTATGGGGAATACGAAAGTACACGCGGATCAGAAATATATTGAAGCTCTTTTACAGAATGATACTGTAATGCTAACTGAGATATATAAGAAGTATGCTCCAAAGGTTATTGGATACATAAAAAACAATAATGGCGATGAGTCTCTTGCAAAAGATATTATTCAGGAAACATTAATTACCATTTATAAACAGGCAAAAGAAAAAAGGCTTCAGCTTACCTGTCCATTTGATGCGTACTTTTTCTTACTATGTAAACGGAAATGGTTAAACGAATTGAAAAGAACTACAGAAAAAGAGGTAACAATTAATGAAGAGATTGTATCTATAAGTGATGAGAGCGCAATGCATATAGAAGAAACATTACTTTTTGAGGCGAAAGATGAACTTTTTGCTGAAATGTTTGAACAGTTAGGTTTATCTTGTAAGGAATTATTGAAAGCCACTTTTACTATAAAATCTTTGGAAGAAGTAGCAGTAAAACTTGGACAATCATACGGATATGTTCGCAAAAAAAAATCATTATGTATTGGTCAATTAACAAAATTGATTCAAAATGCTCCTAGGTATAATCTTATAAAAAAAATGTTATGAGCCCTGAAGAAAAATATGAGCTTTATGAACGAAAGATAAGTGGTGAGCTATCTACAACAGAAGAAGAAATATTGTCTTTGTTGATAGAGGAGGATAAGTCAATTGCAGAAGAATTTAAGGTGTATAAAGAATGGAGCTCATATCTAGAGGCCAGCCTGAATATGGACAAGGAGACAGTCGACCTAAAAAATAATCTAAAAGAAATAGGGGATTCATTTTTTAATGAAGATAAGAATAAGAAGGAAACTAAAGTAATAAAGATGCCTTTTTGGTTATATACGGCAGCTGCAAGTGTAGCCATTATTTTAGGCGTGTATATTTTTACAAATAGAGAGCCTATTTATAATGATTTCGCTGTTATTCCGGAATTGTCTATTGTAGAAAGAGGAGTTGAAAATTCCAATATTAATGATTTAGAAGCGGCTTTTAATTCAGGAAACTATAAGCAAGCTGAAAAATATCTATTAGAATTACTCGCCACAGATAACTCAAATTCTGAATATAATTTTTATTATGGAATTACACTCTTAGAACAAAATAAGCACGCTGAAGCAACATTTGTTTTTGAGGAATTAATGCAAGGTAATTCGGGTTATAGAAATAGATCCGTTTGGTTTGAAGCACTGAATCAATTAAAACAAAAGAATATTGAACAATGCTTTTTACTATTGAAAAAAATACCAGAAGATGCTGAAGATTATAAACAAGCTCAGAAATTGATTAAAAAACTATAAGCTAATCTTTTTTAGTATGAAGTGAAAATAACAAAACTCCTAATAGTCGTTAGGTTGTTATTGATTTGATTTCCATGATAAAACAAGTCTAATACGATTTACGCATAAAACCTATCGATTTTGAGATATTTGATAAAAAAGGTATCGATTATGGATGCATATTTTGTCTAATATGTCACCTTAAGTTTGCTTTCTTGTAATAATTAGCCTTGACAAGCTCAGCATGGCATTATGTATGGAAATCAAATGATAGCAAAACACTTCGATCCTGGCATTTCTTTCACTTTTATGGTAGATTAAATAGAGGTTAAGATTACTTTCAATTCTTTAGAAAATGATTAAGGTTCTGTAAATCAATTTTATAAAAGCATGTTAAAATATTTTTTTCGACAATATTTTCTGTGTTAAAATAGTTGTATAAGATAGTTTTTAATGAATTAGCTAATAATTTGTTTAACAAGAATTACCTTGATTATCAAAAATACAAACCTCCCTTGTAATACTAGATTAAGGTTAAAATTTCTATACATTGCCCCTTTTATTTGCAATCAGTGAAATGCCTTTTGGTAATCTGATTGTACTGCGATGACCTGTGGTGTCAAGATATCTTATAAGCACAGTAAGTAGTGATAAACAAGTTTGGAAATCGAAGAGAATTGTAAATAAAATAAAAACTTTAGACCAATTTATGAGTTAAAATTACCTAACCTTCAAAATTAATTTAAATAATATATCATGAGAGTAGATGATAAAGTAGAAGTTATAGAAAAAGAAGAAATCAAGTATTTACATTTTCCAAAGCAAGAAGTGTTAGGTAATAAAAGGGATAAACATGATCGATACTTAAATTTAAGAAGAGCAATGATTTTAGGGAACTTAGAACATGAGAAAGTTAAAATTGTTTTTGCAGATGATCAAGGTTCTAAAAAAGTAGAAACAACAGTTTGGGGAATAACTGAAAAATCGGTAATACTTAAACAATCTATGGTAATCCCATTAGAACGGGTTATTAGTATTAATTAAGTATTTTGGTCACATGTGGTGTGATAAAATAATATTCTAATGGAGTGTAAAACGTGCGTGCAAATTTAATTACTTTTGCGGCATGATACTTACCGATACACATACACATATATATAGCGAGTCCTTTGTAGAGGATCAGGACGAAATGATGCAAAGAGCAATTTCAGTAGGAGTAGAGCGTTTTTTTGTTCCGGCAATTGATTCTGCTTATACACAATCTATGTATGATATCGAAGAGCGATATCCAGACAATGTGTTTTTAATGATGGGATTGCATCCTACTCATGTAAAAGAAAGTTATAAACAAGAATTACTACACGTAGAAGAAGAGTTGGATAAAAGATTCAGCGATAATTCTGAGAAAAAGTTCTATGCTGTTGGAGAAATAGGAGTGGATTTATATTGGGATACTACTTTTATAGAGCAGCAAAAAGAAGCTTTTAGATATCAGATTCAATTGGCAAAAAAATATAGATTGCCCATTGTTATTCATTGCAGGGATGCTTTTGCAGAGGTATTCGAAGTGTTAGAATCAGAAAAAAGCGAAGATCTATTTGGGATTTTTCATTGCTTTACCGGTACAATAGAAGATGCAAAAAAAGCAATTGATTATAACCTAAAACTTGGAATAGGCGGAGTGGTTACTTTTAAAAATGGTAAGATTGATACTTTTTTAAATGAAATCCCATTAGAGCATATTGTTTTAGAAACCGATGCGCCATATCTGGCTCCGACTCCCTATAGAGGCAAGCGCAATGAAAGTTCTTATCTTATACAAATAATTGAAAAATTATCAGATATCTATCAGATACCTGTACAAGAAATTGCAAAAATCACCACTCAGAACTCAAAGGACATATTTAAAATCTAGATGGTCTTCTAATATGTAGTTAAAATTTTGTTCATTTGCTGCATTAATGAATTTACATATAGCAAATGAATACCTCACCAAAAATATTACTCGTATATACAGGTGGTACAATTGGTATGATCAAAAATTTTGAAACAGGAGCGTTAATACCTTTCAATTTTGATGAATTACTTCTGAAAATCCCCGAGCTTAAGCAATTAGATTGTCAGATCAGTACTATAAGTTTTGATAAGCCTATTGACTCTTCAGATATGGATGTTGTACGATGGAAGGAGCTCGGAGATATCATTAACGGTACTTATGATATGTATGATGGATTTGTAGTATTACATGGTAGTGATACCATGTCTTATACAGCTTCAGCAGTGAGTTTTATGTTTGAAAACCTATCAAAACCAATTATTTTTACAGGATCGCAGCTGCCAATTGGAGATTTAAGAACCGATGCTAAAGAAAACCTTATTACCGCTTTGCAGATTGCTGCTTTACAGGAAAAAGGAATGCCTGTTGTTACTGAGGTAGGGTTGTATTTTGAATATAAGTTGCTAAGGGCAAATAGAACAACAAAGGTAAACGCAGAACATTTTGAAGCATTTCAATCTTCTAATTATCCTGCTTTAATAGAATCAGGAGTGCATCTTAAGGTTAATGAATCTTATTTGTATAAGGTCGAAGGGAATCAAAAAATGATATATCATACACATTTTGATAATAGAATTGTTATAGTTAAGATGTTTCCTGGTATAAATGAAAACATTTTAAAAAGTATTTTTTCTTCAGATTTACTAAAAGGCATAATTATTGAGACATACGGAGCAGGGAATACAACCACACAAAAATGGTTTTTGGAGGTGATTTCTGACCTGATTAAAAAAGGAGTTGCGATTGTTAATGTTACTCAATGTATAGGTGGAAGTGTCGATATGGGCAAATATGACACCAGTGTTTCACTAAAAGAGATAGGTGTTATATCGGGAAAAGACATCACAACAGAGGCAGCATTAGCCAAATTAATGTATTTGCTTGGAGAAAATTTGTCTCTTAAAGTGCTTAAAACCATCTATGAAACGCCTTTAAGAGGTGAAATGTTAGAAAATTAACGTCCTAAATTTTAGTAGTTAACATTTTTTTTGTTATTTGCTCAACCATTTTTGGAATAATAAATTATTACTTTAGAGAGGTGGCCGAGTGGTCGAAGGCGCACGCCTGGAAAGTGTGTATACGTCAAAAGCGTATCGAGGGTTCGAATCCCTTCCTCTCTGCATTATTATTAAAAATTTAATAAATTTTATAATATTTTTTTATCTTTAACCCTTTAACTAATTAAAATTAAGAATCAGCGCAATGAAAAGACTATTTTCTATTCTGGCAATCGCAACAGTTATGGCTTTTGGAAATGTGAAAGCATCAACTGCTCCTGCCCAGTTAATCTCGGCTAACATGCAATTATTAATTGCACCTGTTACAACAACATTATTACAAGATGAGGAAGCTCCGGCAGCGGCAGAAGAATCCTTTCACCAAAATCTGAAAAAACGTTTTATAGAAGGAGGTCCAGGATTTATGGGAATTGTTCTTTTATGTTTGATTTTAGGTCTTGCGATAGCAATTGAAAGAATTATCTTTTTAAATTTATCTACCACAAATAGTAAAAAATTACAGCAAAATGTAGAAGATGCTCTTAATAGTGGTGGAGTAGAAGCGGCAAAAGAAGTTTGTAGAAATACAAAAGGACCTGTAGCTTCTATTTATTACCAAGGACTTGATAGAGCTGACGAAAGTATTGATGCTGCCGAGAAAGCAGTTGTTGCTTACGGAGGTGTTCAAATGGGACAATTAGAGAAAAACGTTTCTTGGGTATCTCTATTTATCGCTCTAGCTCCAATGCTTGGATTTATGGGTACGGTAATCGGGATGATTGACGCATTTGATAAAATTGAAGCAGCAGGAGATATGCAACCATCACTTGTGGCGGGTGGTATTAAAGTAGCACTTCTTACAACAGTATTCGGACTTATCGTTGCAATTATACTTCAGGTATTTTATAACTATATTATTGCAAAAATAGATAGTATTGTAAATGATATGGAAGATGCATCGATTACGTTAATCGATATGTTAGTAGCTTACAAAAACAGAAAATAATAAAATGGCATAAGTAAGGAAGGTTTTAATGAACCTACTTTATAATAGTATATTATTTAGTATAATCCTTATACATTCTATTGTTTAAAAGTGGTTTTGCATAAGTTAAGTTGTGAAACCAAATAAAAAAATAAGTCACATGAAAATTTCAAAAATTTTATCATATGTTATACTAGCAGTTGGAGCTATAGGAGCACTCTTGTTGTTCTTGATGGGTAAAAATTTTACCGAGCTTATGGATACTTATGGTATTACCGAAGCAAAAGATTTGGTAAAAGATCAGTCTGCATCCGCTTATGCTGAGGCTACAGCACTTGTAAGCCCAATGTATAACTTAACACTTGTAATTATTGTTGTTATAATAATTGCAACATTAGTAGCTGTTTTTTCAGCGTTAGTTAAAAACCCTGAGGGTCTTAAAAAAGCTGGTATTGGTATTGTAGCTTTCTTGGTTGTTATAGGAGTTGGATTTGCTTTATCTTCAGGGGTAGAGACGCCAATGAACGATGGAGAAGTGCTTTCTGCTAGTGGGTCTAAATGGGTAGGAGCTGGATTGCATGCATTCTATCTTTTAGCTGCGATTGCAGTTGGTTTAATGGTAGCATCAGGAATTAAAAAATTAATCGGTAAATAATAATTATGGCAAGAAGATCAGCACCAGAGGTGAACGCAGGATCTATGGCAGATATTGCATTCTTACTTCTTATATTCTTTCTGGTTACTACAACCATAGCAACAGATAGAGGAATAAGCCGTAAGTTACCGCCTCCTTTAGATGAACAAGTGGAACCTCCTGTTCTTAAACAGAAAAATATTTTTGTAGTAGAATTAAACAAAAATGATGACCTGTTGGTAGAAGAGGCTCCAATGGAATTGAAGGATTTACGCGCAGCTGCCGTTGCCTTCTTAGATAATGGAGGAGGAAGTGGTGATGAAGCTTGTAGCTATTGTCAGGGAGAAAAAGATCCAGCTTCTTCTGATAATCCAGATAAGGCAGTTATCTCCTTACGTAATAACCGTGAAACTAGTTATGCTACATATATTGCTGTGCAAAATGAATTAGTTGCAGCATATAATGAGTTGCGAAACAGAGAAGGAGAACGTTTATACGGAAAAACATTTACTCAGATGGAGTTAGATGTTAAAGATGTAAATTATTCTGGAAGTAAAAATAAGTTGAAAGATCAGATTAAAAAGATTCAACTTATGTATCCAGAAAAGCTTTCTGAAGCAGAACCAAAGAAGTAAGTATAACATAAAAACAGAGAAGTATGTCAAAGTTTAAAAAGAAAAAAGGTGGAGATTTGCCGGCTATTTCGACAGCATCATTACCTGATATTGTATTTATGTTATTATTCTTTTTTATGGTTGCAACGGTAATGAGAGATAATAGTCTTAAAATTCAGAATACATTACCTTTTGCGGATCAAACAGAAAAGCTAGATAAAAAGAATCTTATAATGAATATATATGCTGGTAAACCTAGTTCTAGATATGCAGCTAGTGCGGGTACACAAGCAAGAATTCAGCTTAATGATAAGTTTGCTGATGTAAATGAGATTAAATCATTTATTTTAGCAGAAAGAGCATCAAAAAGAGAGGAAGAAGTTCCTTTTCTAATTACTGCTTTAAAAGTAGACGGGGACACCAATATGGGTCTAGTAGGTGATATTAAAAAAGAACTTAGAGAAGTTCAAGCGCTAAAAATTAACTATACTACTAGACAAGGTGATGCAACCGATAACCTTAATTAGAGATAAAAAAATATCTTTAAAAAGACCTGCCTATTGGCGGGTCTTTTTTTTATAATGAATTAATTAGGAGGAATATCTTTATAAGGCAATTATTAGCTAGTAATGATATTGTGTTATTTCTTTAGACAACTTCTTAATGTATAGATAATAAAGCTTTTATTGAAGTGAATGTGCTTGAGAAATAAAAGCCTATTATGAATTTATAAAGCATGGTTCTGAGGATTTATCTTTTTAGAATGATATACTATGTAACATTGTTTACGCTTTGCAAAAAATAAGCGTGACTCTACTTCAACCGATATCAGAACAAGTACTAAGTTTAATCCACATTGTGGAGTTTAATTCTCCGAGGCTTGCCTCGAAATGTAAAAACTGTTTTTCACCTGGATGCCTCGTGTGCTTGCTCCGAGGTAGTTGACTTTTCTTTTCTTCGCTGAATCAAAGCATCTTAATTCTCTTTACTCATAAATTCAAAACATAAATGGTATAAAACGAAAAGGAATATACCGATGTCATAGCTATTTGGTTCTCTAATCTAAGAGCGTTATGATTGATCTTAACCCAAAAGTTTTGGTATTCTTTGATTTATTCTTCTTCCTGAATATAATGGCATAAGAATTGTATTTGAGATAATATGACTGTGATCTGTTTATATGATCAATATCTAACCATCCAAAAAATGATATTGAGATAATAGAATATGACGGTTATACCAGTTGTTGTTTGAATTTACTGGAAAAGAACATTTTATTACGGTAAATTCAAATGACAAATGGTATTATATGAGTTTATGAGTCAAAAAAGGCAGCAATGTTTTTTATTTTCCATTTATAGTAGATTAAATTGATATAGGTCAATTTACATTAGGCAATTTTCTATTCTTCTTAGTTATACAATCGAATCAGGTTCGCAGTGTGGTGATTTCGTAAGTAATTATTAACTAAATATTTATTATTATGGCTAGAAGATTAGCACCAGAAGTAAATGCTGGATCCATGGCGGATATCGCATTTTTATTACTTATCTTTTTTTTGGTTACTACCACTATTGAAACCGATTATGGCATTAGTAGGAAATTGCCTCCACCACCAGAGGAAATACAAAAAGATACTTTTATTAAAGAAAAGAATTTATTTAGGGTAGAGGTAAATCAACAGAACGAATTGTTTGTGGAAAAATCTCCAATGGAACTAAAGGATCTAAAAGAAGCTGCAAAGGCTTTTTTAGATAATGGAGGAGGTGTCAAGGAAGAAAAATGCTTCTATTGTAAAGGAGTTGCGAATCCGAAATCTTCTGATAATCCTCAAAAAGCTGTTATATCATTAATAAATAGTAGAGAAACCAGTTATGAGATGTATATAGCTGTGCAAAATGAATTAGTAAAAGCTTATACAGAATTAAGAGATAGAGAAGGGCTAAGATTGCATGGAGAGCCTTACTCCAAGATGAAAAAGAACCTTAAAGATGTTAATCATTCCGGGGATAAAACGTTGTTAAAGAAGCGTATTACCGAAATCCAGCAGATGTATCCCGAGAAACTTTCGGAGGCAGAACCATTAAAGTCAAATAATTTATAAAATTATAAATACTATAAGCGATGTCAAAATTTAAGAACAAACAAAGTAAAGATATGCCGGTAATTTCTACCGCGTCATTACCTGATATTGTGTTTATGCTATTATTTTTCTTTATGGTAGCTACGGTAATGAGGAAAGATACATTAATGGTAGATAATAAATTACCCTACGCAGATCAGGTTGAAAAGCTGGAAAACAAAAAGGCGATACTATATATTTATGCAGGTAAGCCGAGTTCGAGATATAAAAATATTGGAAATGAGGCAAGAATTCAGTTAAATGATAAGTTTGCAGAGATAAAGGACATTAAGCCTTTTGTTTTTGAAGAAAGAAAGTTAAAAGGCGATAAGTTAGCTCCTAATTTGATCACATCACTTAAGATTGATAAAAAAACAAATATGGGAGTTGTGGGGGATATAAAAAAGGAACTAAGGGAAGTCCAGGCGCTTAAAATTAATTATACAACGAGAATTGGGGATGTAAATCGTAATTTACAGTAATACGATTTATGGATAAGAAGTTTGTATAAAGAGTTTGAATTATTATGTACTAGATTAAGGCATAAAATTAAAGAATAGCCGTTGCTATTGTTGAATTTATAACGCAGATATAGTGGAAAAGAAACGAGCTATATGCGAAAATTTTATGCGTAAATCGTATAATACAAGAAATATAATTTAGATTAAGGCTAAGGATCTCATACAATAACTGAGATCCTTAGTTATTGTGACTAACAGGGATGCTTGATAAGAACTTTTTACGAACTATTTTAGCTTTCTGGATAAATAAATTTAATTTAGTATGCACAATGATCTATACAGTGATAGTAATGTATGGTGTAATAAAAATGTCTAATGCTAGTTGAAGGAGTAAAAAATAGGTAAGTGTATGGGAATAAAACAATTGTTTTTGTTTTTTAGCGGTTGTGTATTGGTCAGTGGCATATTTGCTCAGGATACTGAACCGAAAACAGAAGTTAAAAAGGAATTAGATTCTTTATATAGGGAAGATCAATTTTATGTTGGAGTAACATTTAATCTTCTTTGGAACATGCCTTCGGGTATTAAACAATCGGGTTTTTCTGGAGGATTGCATATGGGATATACTAGGGATATGCCCATAAACAAAAGGCGAAATGTGGCAATTGGATTAGGCATTGGGTATTCTTTTAATACCTATGGTCAAAATTTGGCAATTGGCGAAGAAGAGGGAACTGAGCAAACTATATTTAGCAGCCTAGAAGGTGTTTCTTATGATACCAATAGATTTGTAACGCATTTAATAGAAGCTCCATTAGAATTTAGATGGCGTACTTCTGTACCTGATACGCATAAGTTTTGGAGGATATATACTGGGGTTAGAGTTGGGTATATGAATTATTTTAATTCTAATTTTGAACAACAAGGAAATCAAATAAGACAGACAAAAATTGATGAATTAAATCGTTGGAGAATTGGTGCAACCTTTACCTTTGGTTGGAACACATTTAATTTTCATTTTTACTATAGCCTAAACCCTTTGTTTGATAAAGATGCACAGATAGCGAATGAAGAAGTGGGAATTAATGCTGTGAAAATAGGTTTGATGTTTTATATCCTATAACCAAAGTTTCACCATGGTTATCTGAGGTATAATACCAGTTAAAAAACCTAAAACAAGTTCTAGGTTAGTATGTGCGTTATCGTGCAATCTGGATGTAGCTACAAGACCATTTGCTATCATCATAGCGGCTATTAATATTGTAAGATTGATCCCAAAGTGTATGCTTAAGGTTATGGTGAACATAGTTATAGCCCCTGTTCCGATCATGTGTAAACTAGCTTTGATATTAAAAAGGACCAAGAATATTGCACTAAGTGATGAGAATAATACGCCTAAGAAGAAGAAATATAGCTCAGGATAGTTGTAGACATCTATAATCATTTTTATAACCACAATAAGAAGCAAAGATTGTAGTAATAATGGTATTTTTCGCTGTTTTACATCTTCTAGATGAATAGAAGTTATAACCCCTAAAGTTTTTAGAAAAAAGTATAAAACAATTGGGATTAGTACGGTTACTACTAACAATCCAAAAATTTTAGCCTTTATAATGTTGTCAGGAATAAATCTAGGTGCTGTGATAAAATAAATTATCGAGCCAGCAATAGGCATTAATAAAGGATGAAAAATATATGAAATGCTTTTAAGAAAAAAATTCATTAGATTTTTTTTCGTAACCGTGCTACCGGAATGTCTAATTGTTCACGGTATTTAGCTACTGTTCTTCTGGCGATAGGATACCCTTTTTCTTTTAATATTTTTGCTAATTTTTCGTCTGTAAGAGGTTTTTTCTTGTCTTCCTCACCTATCGTAATTTCCAGTATTTTTTTTATTTCACGCGTAGAAACTTCTTCTCCTTGATCATTTGTCATAGATTCAGAGAAAAATTCTTTAATCAGTTTAGTGCCATAAGGAGTGTCGACGTATTTACTATTCGCAACTCTTGATACTGTGCTTACATCCATTTCAATTTCATCCGCAATATCCTTTAAGATCATTGGCTTTAGATTACGTTCATCTCCACTTAAGAAATAACTTTTTTGGTAATGCATTATTGCACTCATTGTTATAAAAAGTGTTTGTTGACGTTGTTTTACAGCTTCAATAAACCATTTAGCAGCATCTAATTTTTGTTTAATAAACATAACTGCGTCTTTTTGGGACTTGGATTTTTCTTTACTAGCCTTATATCCCTGGAGCATGTTGTTATATTCTCTGGAAACATGTAATTCTGGAGCATTACGACCATTTAGTGAGAGTTCTAATTCTCCATCTACAATTTTTATAGTAAAATCAGGAACTACATGTTCTATAATTCGATTATTTCCGGCGTAGGCACCACCAGGCTTAGGGTTTAAATTTTCGATTTCTTCTATAGCTTCTTTTAATATATCTTCAGTTATATCAAATTTCACTAAGAGTTTTTCATAGTGTTTCTTGCTAAAATGATCAAAAGACTTTTCTAGTATTAATTTAGCAAGCTTTATGGGAATCGTAATCTCTTTTCGTTCTAATTGTATTAATAAGCATTCCTGAAGGTTTCTTGCTCCAACACCTGCCGGATCTAATTGGTGTACTACTTTTAGTACATTCTCTATCTTTTCTTCTGTTGTATATAAGTTTTGAGTAAAAGCAAGGTCATCTAAAATATCGGATAGGGATCTTCTAATATAACCACTTTCATCGATGCTACCGACAAGAAATTCTGCAATTTCTCTTTCTTCCTGGTCAAATCTATAGGTGTTTAATTGATTTACCAGATGCTGATGAAAAGAGGTTCCTGACGCGTATGGTACACTTTTTTCTTCATCATCAGAACTATAGTTATTAGAACTTAATCGATAACTAGGAATTTCATCATCACTTAGATATTCATCTACATTGATGTCAGTTTCTATTTTTTCTGTTCCATAATCTTCTTCCGGAGTATCTTCATTGCTATAGGTATCTTCATACTCATCAGTTTTATCTTTCCCGCTATCTAATGCTGGATTTTCTTCCATCTCTTGTTTTAAACGTTGTTCAAAAGCTTGTGTAGGAAGTTGTATCAACTTCATCAATTGAATTTGTTGAGGAGAGAGTTTTTGAGAAAGTTTAAAATTTAACTGTTGCTTAAGCATAAAAATATCAATGTTCTAGTATCCACAAAAATAAGGAAAATGGAGTTTATTTCTGATGGCAATCTAGGTTTGTTTACGTGAGACCAATTTAAACTAATAAAGTCATATATTACTCTATTTTTTTGGTTGAATTTATTATAAAATACAACTAGATTTCAAAACTATTCCCTGTTCATGACAATAAACGCGCCAAAATACATTTTATGCTAAAAAAGGTGTTTTTTTTATGAACGTATATATGGGTAAATAATATGAATACCCTCACTAGTGTCTGAAAGTATGAATTAATGCAATTTACGAATAAAACTTTCGCATATAGTACAAAATAATTCAAACTCTTTATACGGATTTCTTATCCATAAATCGTATAAAAACATTGCTAAAATCAGATTAAAATTCATGAAAAATTAATAATTAATGTTTTGCAGGTTTTTAAAGCCTGTCTGATGTGATACAAAAAAGATAATATCATAGTATTTAGAACTTTACCCTCTGTTTTTATAGGGGTTTCAAAAGTTTTTGTGGAGTTTTATCAAACTTTAGGATGCCAGTGGAATAGCCTCTTAAGGTGGTATTTAGTTAGATGTATTATCGGATAAAAGAATAAAAATGAGTGTCAGGTTTTAAGAAAATATAGCTTCTTAACAAAAGCTTGATTTTAGTAGCATATTGATTTTGATTCAAAATTCTCGAATATTGATGATCTTTTTTTGGTATATAATCGAATCCTAACAAGATTGTATCCGTTAAGCCTTATGCTTATATAATTGTGATTTATTGGCACCGCCAAAGGGTTTAATCCACATTGTGAAGTTTAATTCTCCTAGGCTTGCCTCGAAATTGAAAATATGTTTCCAACGAATGCCTCGTTTACTTAAGGAATAAATATTTTATTTTTTATGGCGTATATCACTAAACCTGTTCTGTTTTTTAGGTTTAATTTTTCGAATATAGAATCTCTATATCCTTCAATGGTTTTAGGGCTTAGACACATATCACTTGCAATTTCTTTATATGTTTTTTCTGTACAAGCATGTTTAATGAACTCTAATTCTCGGTCTTTTAGGATTACTTTATTTTCCTTTTTAGGGTTTAAGGACCCTAATAGTAAATTAGTAACGTCCTTAGTATGATAAAAACCAGTTTCCTGTACTTCTATTAATGCGTTTTCCAGGATACGTTTTTCTGTATCTTTTAGTAAGTACCCTTTAGCTCCAGCTCTAAGCATTTTAAGGATAGTTTTTTCATCTTCTTCTACAGAAAGAGCCAATACATTAACATGTGGATATTCTTCTTTTAGCGCAACTGTAGTTTCTATGCCGTTCATAATTGGCATATTAATATCCATTAAAACAATATCAGGTATGTTTTTAGGATCCTTAAAACGGGTAAGCAATTCTCTTCCGTTTTTGCACAGGTATAATATTTTGAATTTGGCAAAACTATTTACCAAACCAGCAAGTGCTTGTGATAACAATATATGATCCTCTACTATGACAACTGAATATTTCATGGTTGTGTATTTTGTGTGAATTACGACTCTAATTGATTAGAGCAATAGTGTATTATTAGTCAATTTCTTCTACTAAAGCTTTTTGCGGCTTTTTATAGAAATAAGAAACATGTATAGAAGTTCCTTTTCCTTCTTGAGAATTGATATCAATCTCGGCTCCTATTAATTTGGCCCTACTTTGCATATTGCACAAGCCAATACCTTTTCGTATTGAGTTATCTTTTATATTAAAGCCAACTCCATCATCCTTAGCATTGATAACTAGTTTATGCAAATCATATGTTACATCAACGGCTAGTTTTGAAGCTTTAGAATGTTTTACAGTATTGCTAAAAAACTCTTGTAATATTCTAAATATAATGATTTCTGCCTTATCATCGAGTTCTCGAACCTCCTCATTATTGGTTAAGGACGCTTCTATGTATTGAAGTCTGTTAAAACGTTCAATTTCTAGAGCAATCGCCTCGGTAAGGCTTAAACTTTTAATCGCATCTGGATTGATAAGTTTAGAAAGGGCTCTTAGCTCTACTAAGCTCTTGGTAATCGTATCTGTGACTTCAGGGAGCTTTTTTGGATCTCCCTGAGCCACATCTACCTGTATTTTTGCCAGTGTGAGCAATTGTCCGATATTGTCATGCAACTCCCAACTAATATTACGTAGTGTTTCTTCCCGTATTTCTATCTGAGTTTCTGCAATGGCTTTTTCAAATTTCTTCTCAGCTTCTTTTTGTTGTAACAACAAGCTGTTCTTCCTTTTTTGAAAAATCAAAAAAAGAGATATCATTAAAACAATAATAACTACTAGTACAATACTAGCAATTAATAAGGCTGTTTCTTGTTGCTCCATACAAATCCAATAATAAAACAAGTATTCATTATAATTGTTAGTGTTATGTTAACTATAAATAATACTGTTGCATCTGTTAGTTGGGTGTAATAATTTCTTAAAATCCTGAATGGAATATTCCCTACATAGTATATCAAAATACCTACACTGATCCAGAACAACAAATTTTTTTTAGTATTTAGTACTTTCTCAGAGTTTAATATTTCAATAAAATATAATATAATGGCTATTACTAAAAATAAAGCGCCTATTATATATGGAAATCGCTGATGTTCATTCATGTAATTTTCAAAAAAGCCATTTACAACAAATAAAAGGATATAAGTAGAACAAAAAATAAGTACAATCTTTTTGTTTTTTTTATTTTTCAAATGAAATCTATAAAGAAGTAAAAAAAAAGTAAAATTTAAAAAATTATATATATTATGAATTATTGCGTTAACACCATCATCATTTTTGATATATAACCCTACTAGTTCATTTATGGCTACATAACATATAAAAAATACAAAGTATTTTAGAACTTTAGTCTCTTTAACTTTATAATAAAAAAACATTCCAACCAACGCTGTCAGAACTTCAAATCCAATGCCTAATTTTATGATTTGATTTATATATTCATTACTTAAATGCATTTTTTATATGTACATATTTTATTTATTATTTGTCACCCAAAGGAGGTGTTCCACTTAGTTCATTAGAAACAGTACTATTCTGACCACTGTCTCCAAAAGCCATGTTAAAATTAAAAAGAGCTGCCTTCTGATATTTTTTACCTCCTTTTCCGGGGATAGAGTCAAATTTATCTTGTAATAACACTACTTTGTAATCATCATCTAGTGTATACCCTTGATGTTCTATATTTCCGGTAGCATCTTTAACTTCTTTCGTAGGAGCGATAAAAAATGTTTGTCTTTTAGCATATTTTTTATCTTTACCATTACGTACATAGTCCTCTGGATATAAGGAGAAATAAAATCTAAATCCAGTAGTTTCTACCTGAGCTTTGCTTGATTTGTCTTTGATATAACCTAAATAGTTATACAAATCATCAATATCATACCAAAGAGAACGAGTTGCTTTAAAATCGGATCCCTCACCGTCGGTTCCTACAACTTCGTTAATCATGCGTTCACGCTCATCATATAATAAGTACATTTCGGTAGCGAAATCTGGGTGAATGATATTTTTAGGCTTTTCTGTATTGCCCAGAGCTCCTAATTGCTCCTTTAAATCACGAATTTCTTTTTGTAGCGTTTCAATTTTCTTTTTACATTTTTTTAAATCGGGTGAAGGATTGTTTCCGTCACCTGTACAAGAAGTCACAAGAATACATGCAAATGCAATTAATAGATACTGTTTGATAGGGTTGGTTTGTAATTTCATTTTGATATAGGTTTATATTAAGATGTTTCGATATAGTATATTAACTAGGATACTATATCATTTTGTGTGAAAACCTGAAAAATGACAGGATTTCTGAGATTTAAAAATACTATTTTATATAGTTTTAAAAAATTAAGATGTAAAAGAATTGTTAATGATTTTTTTCAAACGTCTTAAAAACAGGTAATTCTGAGGTTTTTTGTGTGAAATGTAATTTTTATGCGTACAATAAAAAGGGGCAAACACCCCTTTGGTAAAAAGGGAATTAACGGTTGTATTTTCGGGTACATCCATCCCTTTCCAACGCACCAGCTCGCCCATAACTAATGTTATGTCGTCTTCAAAGAAAAGAGACTTATAAAATATATGATGAAGTCTCCCTCGGTTACTGAGCTTGTCGAAGTAGAAGGGAGATTTGGAGGGATGTTCATTGTCATTTTTTTATAAGACATCCATCCCCAACCCTTCCTTCAAAGGAAGGGAGTCAATAAAGTGCGTTGTGGAGTCTCCATTATGAAAGGAGATCTAGAGAGATGTGTACTATGTGTTATACATAAAATAAATTTGTATTTAACAATAATCGACATAGTTATAAGAAAAGAAATGAGAATTAATTCTGGTTTATATTTTCTATAGTTATTCTCAACTCTTGTACAATGTTATCAAGATTGTTGAAAACTTGTTCATTTGTGAATCGAATAAAATGAACTCCAAGTTTTTCAATTCGTGCTTGTCGATGGCTATCTTCTAGAAAACGATTATGATGAGAACTTCCATCAATTTCGACTACAAGCCCAATCTCTTTAGCATAAAAATCAACTACATATTCCAAGATAGGAAACTGGCGAAAAAACTGAACGCCAATTTGTTTTTTTCTAATACATTCCCAAAGTACTTTTTCACTTTCCGTCATATTTTTTCTAAGAGTTTTGGCCATATCTCTTGCTTCTGGAGTATAGGGTAGTATGTTTTGTAGTGACATTGAGATGGATTGAATTTGTAAATTACAAGATAAGGAAAATGATCAACATCCATCCCTTTCCAATGCACCAATAAACGCATTACTATTGTTATGTCGTTTTTGAAAAGGGAAAGAGAACATCCATCCCCGGCCCTTCCTTCAAAGGAAGGGAGCTTAAAAGTCTCCCTTCGAAGGGAGGTTTAGAGGGATGTATAGAGTGCTTCTTGTTTTTGGAAGAATATCCATCCCTTTCCAACACACCAGCTCGCCCATAACTAATGTTATGTCGTCTTCAAAGGAAGGGAGCCAATGAAGTATGTTGCGAAGTTTCCCTTGTGAAGGGAGATTTGGAGGGATGTTATTTCTGATTTTTATGATATGCTTAAATAACTGTTGTTAGATTAGAGGTCTGAAATTGCTTTACTTTGTATTAGGAACCTGAGAAAAATCATTATGAGAAAAATAGGTAGTACTATTTACTTTTCTCACTTTTAATAAAACCAATCGAAAAACAGATATACATAGTACTGCCTGTGATTAGGTTTACTAAAAATAATACTCGGGCATCGGTATGGTTCTGATAATAGTTACGAAGTATTCTGGTAGGTAATACTCCAGCATAATAGATTAATAATCCGATACTTATCCAGAACAATAGGCTTTTGTTGACCTGTAAAACCATATCTGAATTAATAGTTTCTATGAAATAGAACAGTATGGTTATAATCAAAAGACTTGCTGCTATTATATATGGAATTCGCTGAAATTGAATTAGGTAGTTTTCGTAAAAGCCATTTATTACGACACTAATAAGGTATACGATCAAGAAATATTTTATATAGGTTTTATAACGTTTACTTCTAGTATAATGTCTATATAACAAAAATAAATAGGAGAAGTTTATTATATAGTAAAGGTTGTATATAATAGAATTATATGCTGTGATTTGTTCTCTTATATATTTTCCTAGCATTTCATTTATAAAAACATAAAAAAGAAATGCTAAGAAGTATTTCAAATAAGTGTTTTTATACTTATAAAAGTATATACAACCTGTAATTACGGCTATAAATTCTGTGCATATTCCTATATATCTTAAATCATTCAAATTCTATTTTTTTAATCCTAATTGAGGAGTTAATTATATACTAATTAATATTGTAGCGAATAGTTTTTTGGTTTCTAGTATAGCAGTGTTTATAAAAATATCGTTTAAGTTCCCTTTTTAAATTCTTATTAAGGAGGGATACTTTCTAGCTCTTTTCCTACGGAGAAAATTAGTAGGCTTTAGATTATTCTTGTAATTTATAAAAAACTTGAATTCAAATCGCCTATGCGTAATTATGATTTGCAAAATTTAAAATATCAATACTATTATAAGCTAAAGCCGTTTTTATAGAAATATTTTTCAGTAATGTTTTTCGAGATTATTAATTGGGTGGAGAGCTCTCAAATTCATTAGCAATCAGACTATAGTCATCATCACCATCGCCATCACCACCTTTGGAGAAGTCAATGATGTTTTTGTTGTTAGTGCTATAAAATCCATTTTCACGATCTAGAAAAATCACCTTAAAATCATTGTTTAAAGTATAACCGATATTTTCTCCATTGCTTGTTTCTGTGGTTGGAGCAATAAAGATCGTTTGACGTCTGGAGTTAGCAGTACTTCCATCGGATGTGATATGATAATCCGGATATAATGCGAAGTAAAACCGAACACCGGTGGGAGTCACCCCGGCTTTTTCGGATAATTTTTTTACATAAGAAATATAGCTTTCCAATTCTGAAAATTCATAAAAAAGAGATCTCGTGGATTCAAAGGGAATTCCATCTGTGGTTGGATCGGTAGTATTGCTTATAAGCTCGGCCCTTTTATCGTAGTTTTTATAAATCTTTTGTGCTAGACTAAGATTTATAATGTTTTTAGGTCTTCTGGATGTGTTTTGAGCTATTTTTTTTTCTAAATTTTGAATTTTTTGCTCATACGATTCAATTTTTTTTTGATAATCTTCTTCTTCTAAGATTTCTATAGAAGAATCTTGTTGGCAGGAATGAAATAAAAGTGCACTCATTGTCATTATAAGTGCACAACTAATAGAATAAGTTGAACGTTTCATTACGAATACTTTTTTGGTTGTTTAGTTTTTTCTGATAAAAAAGTCTTCATTTTAGGTTTTAAGAATACTGATTATCAGGGGTTTTTTGTAGAAGGAGCTTTAGGAATTATAATTTGTCTTAAAATAAAAGTTCTCTTAGATTCTTTGAAGCCTCTTCTATCGAACTTGACAAAAATACGATTTATTATGGTTTCATACTTGTGAGATTATTCAATATTTTAGTATTCATATTGATTAAGAAGAAAAGTTCTTATAGAGTAAAATGAGCTCTTAGTTTGTAAGAAATGTATGATTATGAAGTTGGAGATGAATAGCATTTAAATCGGTTGATTTGCAAAATGTAAATTTTTTAAAGCAAAAGATTATTCGGAGTAAATTGATTAAGTTAAAGATTATATTCCATCTTGATATTGCTGCGCAAGTAAGGAGAGTTTTTTTCCAGTTCAATTTCTACAAAACCATATTTTCTATAAATATGGATTGCATTTTCCAGTCGGGTATTAGAATAAAGGATCAATTTTTTCCAATGCTGATCTTTTGCAAATTCCATGCAAAAAGTCATTAATTGCTGTCCGATTCTTTGTCCTTGAAATTTTGATGAAACGGTCATTTTTCCAAGTTCATAAATTCCTTCTTCTGTTTTTATAAGAGAAAATGTTCCTGCAATATCAGTAGCTACTTTGGCAAAAAAGATATAGCCTCCTTTATTAATAATTGTTTTCTCACATTTTTCTAATAGTTCTATATCGTGTGGTTCTATAACAAAGTATTTTTCTAACCAGGCAATATTAAGATTAGCAAAATCTCTTGCGTATTTTGGATCAAAAGGTATGATCACAATGTTTTGAGCCGTTTTCATAGCGCTTTATTCTAAATTGTCTAATATTCGTTGACTTAGGGATTTTTCTCTAAGTTGATTTTCTAGATGAGTAAGATGACGGGTTAGGCTAGAGGCACTACCTTCGGTAAGCCATTTTACTTGTTTGTCGATAACTTCCCATAACGGAATCATTCTATGGTGGGTTTCGACTCCTTTTTTTGTTAGCTGAAATAATTTCTTTCGTTTATCATCTTTATCTATCGTATATCGTATGAATCCTTTATTGATTAATTTTTTTAATGCTTGTGTAATCGCCGGTTGTGTGTACTGCAATTTTTCTTGTATTTCTGTAGTGGTAGCATGTTGGTTGTCAATTATAATTTTGAAAATAGGAAACAAATAGGGGTCAAAGTCAATTTCTTTGGCATCATATACTATTTGAATTTCTTTCATGATATAGTCACTTAGCCGATTTAATCGCGAGCCTAATCCCAATTCTCCTAATTGTTGCAATTTGTCATTCATAAGCATTTATATAAGTACTTATGTAAATGTATGAATAATTTATATAATTATGAAATAAGGGGTATTAGGCCTCACGGGTCCTCAAGACTTGTGAGGGCTGAGTATTATTCCAATGCTTGAACTGATTTGATTATTGTATGCCCTAAGAACCCTTTTTGCAGTCCTACTTTTACTTTCCAATTATTAATGGTGCCTAAAATCTTTTTGGATTCACCATTATTAAGTGATATACGTTTTTGATGACCTTCAATTTTGACATCGACTGCCAAGATAAAATTTCTATTATTTTTTCCGGTTCTTTGATGTTCTATATTGATTATCTTATAAATTTCATATTTAATCTCTGAATTAGAGAGTGTACTATTGATATGTAGATAAGTGGTTAATGTCAATATTCCGACTCCCATGTTATGAATGAAAGCCCAAATAATGTTAAAATTTTTAGTGTAAAATTTCCAAAACAGTACTGTAATACCAATTGAAGATAGCCCGATTATTAATAAGCATTGGACTTGTGAGATAAAAGTCATGTGAAGTAATGACATCGACAGAGCAAATACAAAAAAACTAAGAATAGAAATATTTTGATATGGGAATCCGTACGTTCTTCTGATAACCAAAAGTCTAAAAAACTCAATATATTTTATTATAGTATTCATCACACATTTTTTGTTTAAGATTAAATTTGTTATCGAAATGTAGTTCTAAAAATGGTACAAATTTCTAAGATCTTGAGGTTTAAATGTGTCTGTCACACTATTTCATTTCTTTATTGCTTAGGATAGACCTGACAGATACTGTGTTAAAATCCAAGGTTAATTTGTTATTATTTATTAATTTTATTGTCAATTAGGAAATTATCCTCTGATA
>CANMKK010000005.1 GCA_947498455.1 uncultured Aquimarina sp. | reverse complement strand
GTGACCGGGCTGGGGCTCGAACCCAGGACCCTCTCCTTAAAAGGGAGATGCTCTACCAACTGAGCTACCCGGTCATACATCCTTATTCCTTGAATGCGGGTGCAAATATACTATCAAAAATTTATTTTTCAAGAAGAATTTAATATAAATTTGTTTTTTTTTTAATTGTCTGTTTTTTTTAAGATCTAACAGTCTAATTTTTAGTTTTATGAGTATTGTTTTAATTGGGTATATGGGATGTGGAAAATCTTCAATTGGGAAGGTCTTGGCCTCAAAGTTGAATATGAAGTATATGGATTTGGATGATTATTTGGAAAAGAAAGAGAAGAAAATGATCAAACAGATTTTTAAAGATAATGGAGAAATTTATTTTAGAAAAAAAGAAACAGAGTACCTAAAAGAAGTATTAGAGTTGTATCCTAATGCAGTCCTTTCTTTAGGAGGTGGGACTCCTTGTTTTTCTGGAAATATAGAAATGATTAAAGAAAATTCAGTTGCTAAGAGTGTATATCTAAAAACTTCATTAGAAGAATTAGTAAGTAGATTGTTTAAAGAAAAAGAAAATCGACCACTAATAGCACATATAGATACTAAAGAAGGGTTAAAAGATTTTGTTAGAAAACATCTGTTCGAACGTTCTTTCTATTATAATCAAGCGGAATTTATCATTTCTACGGATGATAAAGAAGTTGATAAGATTGCTGATGAAATTAATAATAAATTATTTTAAAATAGCAACATCCTGCTGACCGAAGGTAATGATAACATGTTCATGTAGTGATGTAGAAAGTGAAATCCCTTTAAAATCTGCTTTGATAGGGTATTTTTTGTGATTACGGTTTACGAGAACAGCTGTCTTAAATCTAATAAGAGGCACTTCTAGAAAGTGTTTTACACCATAAATCAATGTTGTTCCCGAGTTTAGAACATCATCTGCTAATACAAGTGATTTATTTTGATAATCAGAAGCACTAATAGATGTTTTTACGGTGTTCTGAGGCGAAGATTTATCTATTGTTACCTTACATAAGGTGATGCGAATTTGTGATATCTCTTCCAAAATTGTTTTTAGTCTTTGGGCGAATATATATCCATTCTCTGCAATACCCGCGATAACAATCTCTTTTTCATTAACATTGGTTTCATAGATTTGATAAGCTATTCGCTTTATCTTGTGTTGAATTTGTTCGTGATTAAGAATGATATTATCGGTAGCTTGCATGTGATTGTCTTGATTTAATTACTTTTAAAGGATTCAAAGATAAAAAAGAGTTCGTTATCCATACGAGGAGGAATGGAATTATAGCAGTTTTCTAGCGTTTTTATGTTAAAATAAGGAGTAAATAACTTCTTATAAATTTCTATAGAGCCTCCGAATGGAGGTCCTTCTGTTATAAACTCCTTATTGAAAAGAACTCCAATTAATTTTCCAGAAGGAGAGAGTAGGGATTTTATTTGCTGAATATAATTATTTCTGTATTCTGGAGGTAATGCGCAGAAAAACGTTTGTTCGATTATAAAATCAAATTGATCACTTAGGTTAAAAAAATCATTACAAAGAATTTGAGATTCTGGAAAACCGGGAACTCTTTTTTTAAACTGTATCAAAACATCGGCTACAAAATCAAGTATATATACATTTTTAAACCCTTTGTTTAATAAATATTCTGCTTCATATGCATTTCCACAACCAGGAATTAGAATCTTAGCATCTTTGGCGGTTATTTGATCAAAATATGTGGTTATTGGGGGTGCTGAATAGCCAATATCCCAGCTTGTATTCTGTTGTTTGTATCTGTTTGTCCAGAAAGCGTTGTTTACTATCATTCTTCGCTATCATCAGTTATAGGATCTTCAAACCAATCATCAATTTCTCTACGATCTTTTTTAGTGGGTCTACCAGTACCTTTTTTTCGATAGTATTCCTTGGAATATTTTAAAAGATCCAGTTTTTGCAACGTTTCTTGTGGAGTTACGTCTTTACGATAGATATCGACAAGTTTAGCACCTAGTCGACTTTTTGGTGTGTCAAGAACAATAAGTTCATAATTAATTTGGTTTTTACGAACAGTTATTTTGTCTGTAGGGTATACCTCTCTAGAAGGTTTTATAAGATCACCATTTACTCTGATCTTACCATCTTTACAGGCCTTGGTAGCAATGCTACGGGTTTTGAAATATCGGATACACCATAAATATTTATCAACTCGCATAAAAAAGTATAAAAAAGTGAGAAAAAGCGTTTTTAAGTCAAACAATAATGAAACAAAAGTACAAGAAAATTGTATCTTGCGCCTTTAAAAAAAGTAATCAGATGAATATAAGAAAGTATATTTTAGCCATTACTATTATTATGGCAACATTATATGCGTGTAAAAAGGATGATGACAATGGAGGACTAACTGTTGTGCCTCCCAGAGATGCCGCAGAGCAGCAGGTTACAGATGAAGAAACACTTCAGGATTACCTCAAGACACATTTTTATACCGAAGTAGATGTAGATCTGAATAATGATGGCATAGTAGAATACCAGACTAGGAATTTTGATACAATTGCAGGGGTGAATAGTGGAGAAACTCCTATACTAGACTCAGATTTACTTGAAGTTAAGACAATAACCAGAGATGAAGTTGAGTATAAGTTGTATGTATTAAACTTTAGAAAAGGTAAAGAAGGAGAGCTTAAGGCTACATTTGCAGATTCTACTTATGTAACATATAGAGGAGAGTTGTTATATGATAATAAGGATAAGGATGGAGATGGTATCTCTGATGAAGCAGATGTGGATGCAGATGGAGATGGTGTGTTAGATGATAAGGATTCTGATGGAGATGGAGATATTGATAATAATGATTCTGGAACCAGAACGGATGCTGATGGAGATGGTATTGCTGATGATAGTGATGTGGATTTTGCAGGGAATGAAGATGAACCAGATTCTGATGGAGATGGTATTATAGATGAGAAAGATACTGTAGATAATACAGATCCTAATAGGCGTGTATTTGATAGTGCTATCAATCCAGCTTGGTTTGATCAAGTAGGTGTTATAGAAGGATGGAGAGAAGCTTTAATAGGATTAAGTGGAGCATCTAATTTTACAATGCCTATTGAGCCTAATGATGATGGTACCATAAGCTATAACAATGATTTTGCGGATGTAACAGTATTTATGCCTTCTGGGTTAGGTTATTTTTCACGATCACAGAATGGTATTCCTGCATATTCACCGCTTATTTTTAATATTCAGTTATATGGAGTAAACCAAGCTGATCATGATAATGATGGGATACCTTCATATTTAGAAGATTTAGATGGCGATAGATTAGTTTTTGATGAAGATGATGATACCGATGGTGATAATATACCTAATTATACGGATCAGGATGATGATGGAGATCGTACATTAACTAGGGATGAGGATTTAGAGCCGGATACTGATTTGAATATTGATAGAGATGGTGACGGTGATGCTACAAATGATATAGGTAATGGAGATCCTACAGATGATGATACCGATGGCGATGGAATCCCTAATTATTTAGACCCTGATGATAAAGCATCAAGAAACGATACAAATTAATTGATGATATGATAAAAAAACTCCGACATTATTTGCCGGAGTTTTTTTATCATAATCACAACTATCCGGAAGTTTTTTCTAGTGATCTATTTTTTGAAATTAATATACTGCAAAACGGGGTTTTAAAAAACGTATAGTAGATAATACCAATTTAACCAAAATACTTCTGGTTAAAACTTGTTCATTTTTCGTTTTATTGGTCTCAAAAATAGTTAAAACTATGTACTTTAGTGCATTTAGCTTTAGCTTCTAAAAACTATTATCTTTGATTTATGGGAGATCAAAGGTCAAACGGTCATACAGTTTCAAGGTTGACAGCTCATTTGGTTTGGAGTACGAAATACAGGTATTCAGTGCTTCAAGGCGATATTCAAATTCGCTGTCGTTCACTTCTGATTCAAATATGTGAATCAGAAGATGTCTTGATATTAAAGGGAGTAGTGTCCAAAGATCATATTCATATGCACATTGAATACCGCCCAAGCTTGAGTATAAGTTATCTTGTTAAGAAGTTGAAAGGAAGAAGTTCTCGAAAATTACAGCAAGAGTTTCCCATTCTAAAGCAAAAGTATTGGGGTCGTCATTTTTGGGCTATTGGCTATGGTTGTTGGAGTAGTGGTAATATTACAGAAGAGATGATAAATGAATATTTGGAACATCACAGAAAGCCTGAAGATGGTGATTCAAGTAACTTTATCTTAGAGAAATGACCACTGGGTGACTTTAAGTCACGAGCGTGAAACTATGGACTTGAAGTCCATAGTGGTTCATTTTCTTAATCATATTTCCCATAGCTAAGGCTATGAAAAATAATCATAACGGCATAAATCAAAAAAGCAACTTTCGCCTTTTGTCTGAGATGTTTTATAATCAAATTGGTATAGCTTATAAGAATCTATTTTTCTAAAGCATTTTAAGATATAATTCAATAGTTTTTGTAAATTCAAAATAATATAGATATTCATTTTGTCTTTACTCCTGTCTTTAGCCGTGTGGTTGCTGAGTCAAGTTCGAAGTACAGCAATCTTAATTCAAAAGTTTCGTATGCAAATGATTATAAATCTATTCCGATACTTACAATGAATTGATTAGGTCTGGAATCTACTCTAATTCCTTCATCTATAGATTGAGCTCGATTCTCACTTATTCCGCGTTCATATCGTATATCTATATTAAAACGATTTAACTGTAATCCTACACCAAATTGAGCTCCTACGGTAAATTCATTTTTTACATCACCTAATCTCACATCTTCTAACTTGTTTTCGACAATATACTGAAGAGATGGTCCTCCAAAAACATGGAAAGGACCTAATAAAGAAATACCTACTAAAATTGGAGCGTCTATCTTTTTAATGTCATATTTTAACTTTCTACTATTAAAAGAATAAGAGCTACTATTTTGGGTATACTGCAATTCTGGCTTTATATAAAGATTGTCAGTGATCTTTCCTTTTAGATAAATACCAAAGTGATAACCTATTTTATCATTTGCATTTTCGCTTAAGAGATTTTCTCCAGAATTGGTAATATCTGAAAATTCAATTTTTCCATTATCGCCATAATTGAGTCCAGCCTTGACTCCAAAATTAATTCTTTTGTCCTGAGCAAATGTTATACAGGAGGTGAACAACATTAAAAAAACTAATAGGTTTTTCATTGTTAATGATTTTAAATGATGAATAAATAATTAAGATTTTTTGGTGTAATGGCTAGTGCTTTTAATAACGAAATTTAATGTTATTTATTCTAGACATCATAAAAAAAAGCCTTCTATATTCGAACATAGAAGGCTTAGATGTTTTAAGAAAATGAAAAACTATATTATTTTCGTTTTATAACTTTCTGTGCAGCATTGATAATAGCATCAGAATTTAATCCATATTTTTCCATTAATTGCTCGGGAGTTCCGCTTTCTCCAAATGTATCTTGTGTAGCAATGAACTCTTGAGGGGTAGGATGATATTGTGCTAGCACTCTTGATACACTTTCTCCTAATCCACCTAGGTAATTATGTTCCTCTGCTGTAACGATACATCCTGTTTTTTTAACAGAATTGATGATAGCTTCGTTATCAAGAGGCTTTATAGTGTGTATGTTGATTACTTCAGCACTGATACCTTTTCCTTGTAATGCTTCGGCAGCAACTAATGCTTCCCATACTAAGTGACCTGTAGCGACTATGGTAACATCATTACCTTCTTGTAGATGAAGCGCTTTTCCAATCTCGAAAGTCTGATCTTCTGGAGTGAAGTTTGCAACTTTTGGTCTACCAAAACGTAAATACACAGGTCCATTATAATCTGCAATAGCAAGAGTGGCAGCTTTAGTTTGATTATAGTCACATGGGTTGATAACGACCATTCCAGGTAACATTTTCATTAAGCCAATATCTTCTAAAATCTGATGTGTTGCACCGTCTTCGCCTAGAGTTATCCCAGCATGCGAAGCACATATTTTTACATTTTTTCCACTATATGCTATAGATTGACGAATTTGATCGTAAACACGACCTGTAGAAAAGTTAGCGAAGGTTCCGGTAAAAGGTATTTTGCCACCAATTGTAAGTCCGGCAGCAATTCCCATCATATTGGCTTCAGCAATTCCGATCTGGAAAAAACGATCAGGATTATTTGCTATGAAAGCATCCATTTTTAATGAACCAATTAAATCAGCACAAAGCGCAACTACGTTTTCGTTTGTTTTTCCAAGTTCTTCAAGACCAGCACCAAAACCAGAACGTGTATCTTTTTTTCCTGTATCTATATATTTTTTCATTTTTTTATAAATTCCAAATACCTAGTAGCGTATGAATCCTAGGTGTTATTTGTTTGCGTTAATAATATTAGTAATCTCCTAAAGTTTCAGGGTTTTGTGCCAAACCAGTTTCTAATTGCTCGTCATTAGGAGCTTTACCATGCCAGGCATGTGTATGCATCATAAAATCAACTCCATTACCCATAACAGTATGCATCAAGATACAAACAGGTTTTCCTTTTCCTGTTCTGCTTTTGGCTTCGTTTAAGCCTTCAATTACCGCAGTAATATTATTACCTTCTTTAATTTCTATAACATCCCATCCGAAAGCTTCAAATTTACCTTTTAAATCCCCAAGTGGTAAGACGTGGTCTGTAGACCCATCAATTTGTTGGCCATTGTAATCAATCGTAGAAATTAGATTATCGACCTTTTTTCCTGCTGCGTACATTGCGGCTTCCCAAATTTGCCCTTCCTGTAATTCTCCATCTCCATGAAGACTATATACTAAGTGATCATCATTGTTTAGTTTTTTGGCTTGTGCTGCTCCTATAGCAACAGACATTCCTTGTCCTAAAGAACCAGAGGCAATACGAATCCCAGGAAGTCCCTCATGAGTTGTAGGGTGTCCTTGAAGTCTACTGTTGATCAATCTAAATGTATTTAGCTCTTCTACAGGGAAATATCCGCTCCTTGCTAATACACTGTAATATACCGGAGATATATGTCCATTAGATAAGAAGAAAAGATCTTCTCCAATCCCGTCCATATCAAAACCATCTTTTCTTTCTAGAATTTCTTGGTATAAAGCCACGAAAAATTCTGTACAGCCTAGAGAGCCTCCTGGATGTCCTGAGTTTACTTTGTGTACTTGACGTAGAATGTCTCTACGAACTTGAGTTACAAAATCTTCTAATTGTTGTGTTTTTGGCATTATAGTACTAAATTAGGATGTTTAATAAAGGCTCAAAAATACACGTTTTGATTACGGTGGCAAAATGTCAGAACACCTTTTATTAAGATACTATTGTTAATAATCAAAGTTTTTGAAAATCTTAGGTTTATCAAAGTGTATTTATTAATTATCTTTGCGCTCTACGAAATAAAAATTATGCAATTCGACCTATTAAGCAAGGATCCTTTAAGTCAGGCTAGAGCTGGAAAAATAACTACTGATCATGGGGTGATAGAGACCCCGATTTTTATGCCTGTAGGTACAGTGGCAACGGTAAAAGGAGTTCATCAAAGAGAATTAAAAAATGATATTAACCCGGATATAATCCTCGGAAATACATATCATTTATATTTACGCCCGCAAACACCAATCTTAGAAAAGGCAGGAGGATTGCATAAATTTATGAATTGGGATCGAAATATTCTTACAGATAGTGGAGGATATCAAGTATATTCATTATCTGCAAATCGTAAAATTAAAGAAGAAGGTGTTAAGTTTAAATCTCATATAGATGGTTCATATCATGTATTTACACCAGAGAACGTGATGGAGATACAGCGTACTATTGGAGCTGATATAATAATGGCGTTTGATGAGTGTACTCCTTATCCTTGTGATTATAATTATGCAAAAAGGAGTATGCATATGACACACCGTTGGTTAGACAGGTGTATGAAACACTTAGAAAAAATACCGTTTAAATATGGATATGAACAAACTTTTTTCCCAATAGTACAGGGGAGTACATATAAAGATTTAAGAAGACAATCAGCAGAATATATTGCTAATGCAGGGGCAGAAGGTAATGCTATAGGTGGATTATCAGTAGGAGAACCTGCAGAAGAGATGTATGCAATGACAGAAGTGGTAACAGAAATTTTACCAGAAGATAAGCCTAGATACTTAATGGGAGTCGGAACTCCAATAAATATTTTAGAAAATATAGCGTTAGGTATTGATATGTTTGATTGTGTAATGCCAACACGTAATGCTCGTAATGGTATGTTGTTTACAGCACACGGAACTATTAATATTAAAAATAAAAAATGGGAAGATGATTTTTCTCCAATAGACGAGATGGCAATTACGTTTGTAGATACAGAATATTCCAAAGCGTATCTAAGACATCTTTTTACGGTTAATGAATTACTGGGAAAACAAATAGCAACGATTCATAATTTAGGTTTTTATTTATGGTTGGTTCGCGAAGCCAGAAAACATATCTTAGCCGGAGATTTCTATTCGTGGAAAAATATGATGGTTAAACAAATGGATAAACGACTATAATATTTTAAGTAATGATTATTGAGTTTTAAAGGTATTATGAGTAAAAGAAAATAGTTTATAAATACTTTTTTAGCTTATAAAAAAAATAAATTTAGAGAGTCGCTGACTTTTAAGAGAGTGCAATGGATTAAGGATTAATAGGTAAAGTCGTGAGGAGATAATAAACAAAAAAATGGTAGTAACCTGAAAAATTGAAGTTTTAAGATAAAATTTTGAAATTTTAGATTCATTGTTCAGTACTTAATGTGAATTGCTAAATTGCTTTAATGAAAATATTAGATTGGTACATACTTAAAAGATATCTTGGGACATTTTTTACAATGATCCTTTTATTTATACCCATAGGTATTATTGTAGATCTTTCAGAAAAAATAGATAATATCTTAGAACATAAAGTTCCGTTTCCGGCAGTAGTTTCTTACTATTTGGATTTTACAGTATATTTTGCAAATCTATTATTTCCTTTATTCGTTTTTTTATCCGTGATATGGTTTACTTCTAAGTTGGCAAATAAAACCGAGATTATTGCTTTTTTAAGTTCGGGTGTTTCTTTTTGGAGGTTTCTTAGACCGTATATGATTGGAGCGATATTAATTTGCCTAGGGGCGCTAGCTATGGGGTTATTTCTCGCACCAAAGGCCAGTCAAGGGTTTAATGAGTTTAAGTATACATATCTTAAGAAAAATCATAAAGTACAGGAAACCAAAAATATATACAGACAATTAAATGATAGTATTTTTCTGTATGCAAGTAATTTTAAACCACTTAAAAAGTCGGCAACGAATTTTACATTAGAGTATTTTGATGGAAACAGGTTGGTTTCTAAGATTTCTGCCAGAAAAATAACCTTTATAGAAAAAGATAGCATCTATGAATTGAGAGATTTTGTGAAGCGTACTATATATGAAGACAAAGATCTCATAGAAAAATCGAAGAAGAAAGATACGATTCTTCCGTTTAATATTGATGAATTTACACCTGTGACTTATGTTGCCGAAACTCTTAATTATGTAGAGTTAGACAAGTTTATCAAGAAAGAAAGTAAAAGAGGCTCTTCTGATATAAATCGTTACATGGTGGTTGCTTATAAGAGATGGAGTATCCCGATTTCTGCTTTTATTCTCACAGTTATTGGTGTTGCTGTATCTTCGATGAAGAGAAGAGGAGGAATGGGTATTAATCTGGCGATAGGTATATCTCTGGCTTTTATTTTTATTTTCTTTGATAAGGTTTTGGGAACTTTGGCTAAACAATCGGATTTTCCTCCATTAGTGGCCGTTTGGTTTCCTAATATTGCTTTTGGGATATTAGCTATTTATTTATTGTATAATGCCAAACGTTAAATTCAGAAACTATCTGCATCTCCATTTTATAATTTTTATTTGGGGGTTTACGGCGATATTAGGTGAGTTAATCTCTATTGATGCATTGCCATTGGTATGGTATAGAATGCTTATAGCTTCAGTATTTGTGTATCTGTATATTCGTCTGAGAAAAATTTCTTTAAAATTATCAAATAAACTTCTTTTTACTTTATGTATCGCTGGTTTAATAATAGCCTTACATTGGATTACTTTTTTTGCAGCAATTAAAGTCTCTAATGTGTCAATTACGCTTGCAGTACTATCATCAGGAGCATTTTTTACTTCAATTTTAGAACCGGTTTTTTATAAAAGGAGGTTGATATGGTATGAAGTAATTTTTGGTATCATGGTAATAATGGGACTCTATATTATATTTAATGTAGAGGGTGATTATTTTTTAGGAATAGTATATGCAATCTTTTCTGCATTTTTGTCAACTATATTTTCTTTGATAAATGGTAAAGTAGCGCAGAAATATGATTCGTCAATGATTTCTTTTTATGAATTATTGAGTGGAGCAGGTTTTGTTACAATATATTTAATTGGGATCACATTTTTTGAAGAAAGTACTAATGGATTTTCGGTTGCCTTTTTTCAATTATCTGCTTCGGATTGGGGATATCTTATTATTTTAGCATCCATTTGTACAGCATATGCTTTTATTGGTTCAGTGCAGGTAATGAAGTATTTAAGTCCGTATACTGTAATGCTTACCATTAATTTAGAACCAGTTTATGGAATAGTACTGGCTTTTTTAATTTTTGGAGATTCGGAGAAAATGAGCCCTGATTTTTACTACGGTGCATTGATTATATTAGGTACTGTAATCTTAAATGGAATATTTAAAAATGCCAAAAAATTAAAAAGAGAAAGAACATAGTATTACTTTACCAAGTAAAGTTTTTATATTTGTCCGCTAACCCTAGTTAAAAAAATATATTCTTGATATGGAATATTTAGAATTTGAACTACCCATAAAAGAACTGGAAGAACAGTTCGAAAAGGCCTGCGCTATTGGTGCAGAGAGTGATGTAGATGTTACTGATACCTGTAAACAAATTGAAAAAAAATTAAAAGAGACCAAGAAAAATATATATGAGAACCTTACTGCTTGGCAGAAAGTTCAATTGTCTAGGCATCCATCTAGGCCTTATACATTAGATTACATCAATGCTATTTGTGGAGATTCTTTTTTAGAACTTCATGGAGATCGTAATGTTAAGGATGATAGAGCTATGATTGGTGGACTTGGTAAGATTGGTGATCAGAGCTTTATGTTTATTGGTCAGCAGAAAGGATATAATACCAAAACAAGACAATATCGTAATTTTGGAATGGCTAACCCAGAAGGGTATAGAAAAGCACTTCGTTTAATGAAAAGTGCCGAGAAATTTGATATTCCTGTTATTTGTTTTGTAGATACTCCTGGTGCATATCCCGGTTTAGAAGCAGAAGAAAGAGGCCAAGGAGAAGCTATTGCCAGAAATATTTTGGAAATGACTCGGCTTAAAGTACCTATCATCGTTATTATAATTGGGGAAGGAGCCAGTGGAGGAGCATTAGGTATAGGAGTTGGAGATAAGGTATTAATGTTAGAAAATACTTGGTATTCGGTTATCTCTCCAGAATCTTGTTCATCAATTCTTTGGAGAAGTTGGGAGTTTAAGGAACAAGCAGCAGATGCACTTAAACTTACAGCTGGTGATATGAAAAAGCAAAAGTTAATTGATGAGATCATCAAAGAACCTCTTGGAGGAGCGCATAGTGATAGAGAAGAAACATTTAGAAGCGTACGAAACAAAATTTTAACATCTTTTGATGGATTAAAAAACTTATCACCAGAAGAATTGGTTGAAAAGCGTATGGATAAATATGCAGAGATGGGAGTCTATAAAGGATAACCCTTAAAAAACCACTTGCTAACTAAATCTGAAGTTTTTGACTTCAGGTTTTTTTTATGCTTATTAACAATTAAATTAAGTTATCAACAGTCCATTTGTTGAAGACTGGTGAACATTCATTACCTTTGATTAGGGTTCGCCTCTTTACAATTTTTTTACATTCGTAGTTATGGAAAACGTACAGCAAACTAAACAGGTTAATTACGGTAAGGGGAACGTAATTTCGCTTGAAAAAGGAAAAATACCTCCGCAAGCAACTGATTTAGAGGAAGTTGTGTTAGGAGCAATGATGATAGATAAAAAAGGGGTTGATGAAATAATTGATATTCTAAACCCTGATGTTTTCTATAGAGAGTCTCATAAATATATTTTTGAAGCCATTTTTAAGCTCTTTGAAAATTCCGAGCCAATCGACTTATTAACTGTTTCTAGTCAATTAAAAAAAGATGGGAAACTGGAAGTAGCAGGAGGGGAATTTTATCTTATTCAATTAACGCAAAAGGTTGCATCTTCTGCCCATATTGAATTTCATGCCCGCATTATTCTACAAAAATATATACAGCGTAGCCTGATCAAAATATCCAATGAAATCATCGAGGAATCATATGATGAGACTGCAGACGTTTTTGATCTGCTGGATATGGCAGAATCTAGGTTGTATGAAGTAACACAAGGAAATATTAAGCGATCTACTGAATCTGCGCAAAGTTTGGTAATTCAGGCAAAGAAAAAAATTCAAGAAATTTCCAATAAAGAAGGGATGAGTGGTGTTCCTTCAGGGTTTGATAAATTAGATAAGCTAACTTCTGGGTGGCAACCTAGTGATTTGATTATTGTTGCGGCACGTCCTGGTATGGGTAAAACGGCATTAACACTCTCTATGGCAAGAAATATGGCTGTTGGAGCAAATATTCCTGTAGCTTTCTTTTCATTAGAGATGTCTTCTGTACAATTGATTACTCGTTTGATCTCTTCAGAAACAGGTTTGTCTTCTGAAAAATTACGTACAGGTAAGTTGGAGAAGCATGAATGGGAGCAGTTAAACGTAAAAGTAAAAGATTTAGAAAAAGCACCACTTTTTATTGATGATACACCTTCTCTGTCTATTTTTGATTTAAGAGCAAAAGCGCGTCGTCTTGCGTCTCAACATGGGATTAGAATGATTGTTATAGATTATCTTCAGTTGATGACGGCTGGTGGAAGTGGTAAAAATGGAAATCGTGAACAAGAGATTTCTACCATATCGCGTAACCTTAAGGCTCTGGCAAAAGAACTTAATATACCTGTAATTGCATTATCACAGTTATCTCGTGCAGTAGAAACCAGAGGTGGTAGTAAGAGACCTCTGTTAAGTGACCTTAGGGAATCTGGAGCAATTGAACAAGATGCGGATATCGTTGCATTTATATTTAGGCCAGAATACTATAAAATTGACGAATGGGATGATGAAGAGAGATCACCAACTCAGGGGCAAGGAGAATTTATTGTAGCTAAGCACCGTAATGGTGGATTAGAAAATATTAGGTTAAAGTTTATTGGTCACTTAGGTAAATTTGATAACTTAGATGACTTTAGTACTCCTTTTGAGTTTCACTCTAAGATGAATGATGGTAATGAAGAAGAAGATCCTTTCAGTACCAGTAATCTTCCTAGTGCAGATGAAGCTTTTGGGAGTAGCATAAATGAATCTAATGATGATGATGTTCCATTCTAAAATAAACCGAAAACTAAAAAAACAATATATAGTACTTACTATATTATTTCTTATAGCTTGCTCGCCTTCGTATGCATCATTTGTATTGATACCCATGGATGCCGATTCTCAGCAAAACCATTTAAAAGCATATGGTATCGCGTATTGGACACTTAGTAAAGATATTAAGGTGAGATGGTTGTTAAATTATAAAGGAGGTTCTTTTTTATTACCAGACACTGAGGATATCAAAAAAGAATGTACAATAAGAGGGGTTTCTTATGAGGTATTGAGTGTTGCTAAAACCGACGAGATCCTTGATGAAATTAGTAGCCCATCTAAGAATATGGAAGCTGTAGTATTAGAAAAAGCTCCTAAAATTGCGGTATACTCTCCTAAAGGGAATCAACCATGGGATGACGCTGTTACTATGGTACTTACATTTGCAGAGATACCCTATGAAACGGTTTATGATAAAGAGGTATTAGAAGATAACCTTATATTATATGATTGGCTGCATTTGCATCATGAAGATTTTACGGGCCAATATGGTAAGTTTTATAATCGCTACAGGTCAGATTCCTGGTATGTGAAAAATAAAAAAGAATCAGAAGACAAAGCAAGAGAATTAGGATTTAATAAAGTTTCTGATGAAAAATTAGCAGTAGCATTAAAGATTAGAGATTATGTAGTTGGCGGTGGATTTATGTTTGCAATGTGTAGCGCTACGGATAGTTTTGATATTGCTTTGGCTGCAGAAGGAGTAGATATTTGTGAATCTATGTTTGATGGAGATCCGAGTGAACCAGGTTACCAATCAAAAATAGATTATAATAAAACTTTCGCTTTTAAAAACTTTATATTAGAGCGTAGCCCTAACGTATATGAGTTTTCATCTATTGATATGACTAGAAATCGTCGTATACCTAAAACAACGGATTATTTTACACTAATGGATTTTTCTGCTAAATGGGATCCGATTCCGACAATGCTTTGCCAGAATCACACGGCACTAGTAAAAGGGTTTATGGGGCAAACTACGGCATATAAGAGGGATGAGATTAAATCCAATGTTTTGATTCTTGGTGAAAATAGAACTAATAGCGAAGCAAGATATATACATGGTATTAAAGGAAAAGGTTTTTTTACCTTTTATGGAGGTCACGATCCAGAGGATTATCAACATCATGTAGGGGATCCTAAGACTGAACTGGAATTACATCCAACATCTCCAGGTTATAGATTAATCCTTAATAATGTGTTATTTCCTGCAGCGAAGAAGAAAAAACAAAAAACCTGATTTTTTATTGTAATGTTGATTAAGTGATACGACTACATTGGTTACAGAATTAATTCATTTATAACCATACTCATGAAAAAAATAATCACATTATTATTTATTATTACTGTTTTAATAGCTTGTAAAAAGGAAATAAAACCAGTAAAAGAAAGTATAGTTTCAGAAGAAGAGGCAAAAGAAGAAGTAATTCCTGATCGTTCTGAGAATTTCCCAGAAGATATTGCTACTATTTTTAAAGCTCATGGAGGTATACAGACGTTTGATGAAATGAATACCTTGGTATTTGAGATCAAAAAAGAAGAAGGAAATGAGAAACATACTACAGATCTCAAAACTCGTTATGCACGTGTTGAATCAGATAAATTTGTTTTAGGATTTGATGGAAAGAACGCTTGGATAAAACAAGATTCTACTTATTTTAAAGGAAATCCTCGTTTCTATCATAATTTGATGTTCTACTTTTATGCAATGCCTTTTGTGTTAGGGGATGAAGGAATAACATATACTAAAGTAGAGGAGCTTAAAGTTGATAATATTTCTTATCCGGGGTATAAAATTTCATATGGGGATGGAATAGGAGATTCTCCTAAAGATAATTATTTTTTGTACTATGATAAAGATACTCATAAAATGAAATATCTAGGGTATACAGTTACTTTTTTCAGTAAAGATGTAAGTGAGAAAATTAGTTTAATAGAGTATTCTGATTGGAATACTATAAATGATTTAATACTTCCTAAAACATTAAAATGGAGGGTATTTGAAAAAGGTGTGGTTGGAGATATAAAAAGTGAAGTGAATTTTGAAAACACAATTATAAGTATTGAGAAAAAGGATCCTATAATATTTAGTAAACCTGTAGAAAAAAAATCAACCGTTCGTTAAGTTAATAGAGCGGTGTAAATAAGATGTTTTTTATAATAATTTTCTTGAACCGTATTGATTTACAATCAAAGAAATTGAGGGATAATAGATTGTTATAATACACTCTAAATAGGATTATTTTTATAGTAATTTACCAGTAGAGCAACTACATAACTATATGTCTCAATTCCATTAGGTTGATTGTTAGCCTTTAGATAGCTATCATAGGTGCTTTTAAAAAGTGGTTCTAATGGATTTTGGTGGCTCATCCAAAAATCGTTTACTTCTTGATAGTTTTTACGAATACCCGGTCTTAATTTTTCAATCAGGCATAATGCTTTTTGCTCATCACGTAAGTAAAGATCATTTAAACAAAATTTCAGCGCAAAGGTAGTACCGCTATATTTAAAGTAGGGATCATCATAATTCATTGTAGTTAATGCGGCAATGAAATTGGCCTCATTTTCTTTGGCAAAACCAAGTTGATGAGCTTCCTCATGACAACTAGTGGTTGGAGCTTTATAATTAAGAATAAGGCCATTGATTTGAGCTTCGTTAGTAATAGGGTTTAGGTAACCACTAAATCCCATATAAGTAAGGGGAATGCTTAATAGAGATTTTTTTATACTTTTAGGATAATACGTTAGTGTTGGGAAGATTTTTTGCAACTGCTCATATGCTGGGACAGTTTTTTGAAAAATTATTTCTTTAGAATAAGGTATTTTTATTGATAAAGAATCTATCGTTTCAAGGTTTTGATGTAATATATTGGCTTTGTCTATTAATCTTTTCGAAACATTCTCTAATGCAGCTTGTGTATATTCATCTTCAATATGTAAAATTTTGTGTAATGGAAGCCGGTAGTAATTTATTCCCCAAAATAGGTGGAAGCATCCATATATTATTGATAATGTAGCACCTATGTCTAGTAAGTTGTTTTTCCACATTATTTTTTTTCGGAAAACCTTTTTAAATAAAAATCTAATGAGTGATATTATTAAAACAATATATAATATATCTCCAAAAGAAAAAGGAATCCATCCAAAGGCATAACGTAAAGCTTTAGAAGTATATATAAATATTCCATTGCTATAGAATTGCTCTACGAACTCTGGGAAAAAAGATAGGATTTTGATTATAATAATTTGAACAGGCAATAGGAGGGTAAGATATAATTTCGTTTTAGAGTGCATAAAATTGATATATAATATGCTTGTAAAGCTACAACATTTACCAGATCATTTGAATTAAGGTTTTCATAATGTACATTTGTCAAAAACATAAAAAAAATATGAGCTCAGAAATTAGAATCTTAGAACCTAAAGTACTTTGGAATAAATTCGCTGATCTTAATGCGGTTCCCAGGCCTTCTAAAAAGGAAGAAAGAGTAATTGCATTTATGAAAGATTTCGGTAATTCATTAGGTTTGGAAACGGATATTGATGAAGTTGGAAATGTTTTGATTAGAAAACCAGCTACTCCTGGTATGGAAGATCGGAAAATAGTAGTAATGCAGTCGCACTTGGATATGGTGCATCAAAAAAATGCAGACACAGATTTTGATTTTAATGAACAAGGGATTGAAATGTTTGTTGATGGTGATTGGGTACGTGCCAGAGGAACAACATTAGGTGCAGATAATGGATTAGGAGTGGCAACTATTATGGCTATTTTAGAATCTACAGAGATTTCTCATCCTGCAATTGAAGCTTTGTTTACTATCGATGAAGAAACAGGAATGACTGGGGCGATGGGACTTAAACCGAACTGGTTAAAAGGGGATATTTTATTAAACCTGGATACAGAAGAAGATAATGAAATTGGTGTTGGATGTGCAGGAGGAATTGATGTAACGGCCATAAGAGATTATAAAGAAGAGGCTATTCCAGCAGGTAAAAAAGCATATACTATTATTGTAAAAGGACTTAGTGGAGGACACTCTGGTATGGATATTCATAGAGGGTTAGGTAATGCTAATAAAATCATGAATAGAATATTGTTTGATGGTTTTGAAAATTATGGACTTAGGATTGCTGAAATTAAAGGAGGAAGTTTAAGAAATGCTATTCCTAGGGAAAGTTTTGCAACTATTGTAGTAGATGAAGTTCAATCAGAAGCATTTGAATACGAGATTGCTGAATTAATAAAGACTATCAAACAAGAATTTTCTATAGCAGATCCAGATATTGTCATTGATATTAAGGCGACTGAGATACCACAAACAATAATGGAGCTAGGAGTGCAGGAAGGTATTCTTAAAGCATTATATGCTGCACATAATGGGGTGTATAAAATGAGTGCCTCTATGATTGGATTAGTGGAAGCTTCTAATAATATAGCAAAAGTAACGATTGGAGAAGGAAAAATTAAGATAGAATGTCTAACAAGAAGTAGTGTAGAATCATCAAAATTGGATTTGGCTAATAAATTAAGAGCGACTTTTGATTTGGTAGGTTGTGAAGTAACGGCTACAGGAGATTACCCGGGTTGGGCGCCAAATATGAATTCTGCGATTCTGAAGGTATTAGATGAGTTATATCAAAAGATAAATGGAGAAAAAGCCCATATTGCTGCTTGTCATGCTGGTCTGGAGTGTGGAATCTTAGGTCAGAATTATCCAGAGATAGATATGATTTCTTTTGGTCCAACTATTTTAGGAGCACATTCACCAGATGAAAGAGCAAGTATTTCTTCTACTCAGAAATACTGGGGATTTGTAAAGGAGATACTATCGAATATTCCTAAGAAGTAAAAATGTTATCTTATCTGATTACAAAATAAAAAAAATCCCGATCACATGTGATCGGGATTTTTTTATTCATAATAAAATTTTATTTTTCTTGCTTTCCTTCAATGCTTAATATTTCTAATTCAAATATTAAATCTGCATTTGGAGGTATTGTACCTCTTCCTCTTTCCCCATACGCTAAGTGCGATGGAATGAATAGTACTGCTTTATCTCCAACCTTCATTTTTTGTATTCCTTCTTTAAATCCAGCAATCATCTGAGCATCTGGAGAATATGGCATTTGTATAGGAGCATATCCTTTAGGATGCTTTGCTCTTGGACTATCTGCATCATATAGCCCAAATTCTTTAGCTTTTTCTATAATATTAGAATCAAACATTTCTCCACTAGTGTAAAACCCTTGGTAATTTACATTAACAATTTCTCCTGATTTTGGTTGAGCTCCATTAGCTTGCTCAAGGAATAGAATTTCTAAACCACTTTCTAGCTTCTTAGCCTTCTTTTTCAGCTCAGCATACTCTGCAGCAACGGCTGGATATTTTTTAGCAATTTCTGCTTTTCTTTCTTTTTCTAAACGTTCTTTCTCTGCTTTTTCCTCTTCAATAGCTTTCAGTTTATCTTCAAATGCTATTTTGGCATCGAATGCTTTAGCACTTTTACCTTTTCTGATAATGTTTACTTCTTGCATTTTTATTTCTACTTCTGGCTTGTCTCCAGGTTTTTTGGTTTTTACAGTACCTATACTATCTACTACATCTTGACCAGAAACAATTTCTCCAAATATAGTATGTTTACCATTTAACCATGGAGTTTCCTTTAGTGTGATAAAAAACTGACTTCCATTGGTTCCAGGACCCGAATTGGCCATAGATAAGATACCTTTTGACTTATGTGTCAATGAATCTACAATTTCATCAGGGAATTTGTAACCAGGATCTCCTGTTCCCGTTCCCAATGGATCCCCTGTTTGTATCATGAAGTCTTTAATTACTCTGTGAAATATAATACCGTTATAGTATTTTTTACCTTGATATGTGCTATCAACCATAGTATTTGTTCCTTCAGCTAGAGAAACAAAATTTGCTACAGTCATTGGAGTTTTTTCATGATATAATTTAGCAATAGTAGTACCTTTGTTTGTTACTATTTCTGCATAGAGTCCGTCTTCGAGATCAGGATACTTTTCTTCGCAGTTACTAAATGTTATTGCAATAAGTGCTAAAAATAAAAGATTTAATTTTTTCATTTTTTGTGTTGAATTTTAATTTTCTTTTGTTGATTGTTTAATAATTTTATTCAGTGTGACTTTAGATATTAACGGAATATTAGTGCCAATCTTATTATTGTCCCCATAATAACCGTATGCTTGATAAGATGGAAATAAAAATGTAACAACTTCCCCTTCTTTCATAAGCTTTAAACCTTCTCGTAATCCAAAAAATAATTCCTCTTTATCTATGGTGTATGTAATTGTGTCTAATTCTTCTTGTTTATATATTATATTTCCATTTAAATCTTTTAGATCATAATTAAAACTAACGATATCGCCATATTTTGGAGTAGTACTAGATATCGTGTCTTTTTTCATATAAGAATACCAAAAACCTCCATCGGATGAGATGTAATTATTTATGGAATCTTTATTAATTATTTTTTGAATTTTCGCTTCTTCTCTGGCAGTTAATTCTTTGTTTCTGTTAATGGATTCATTTATAAACGATCCGGAAGAACTATTAACAGGTCTTCTAGCTTCAGGTGCTTTACAGGAAAAAAAGATGCATAATAGGCCTAAAAGAGTTAGGATCTGTTTCATGGGTTTAAAACATTTTTATAAGATGGTAAGATACTAATAAATTTTTCAACGGTTTCAGGTAGTGAAATATTACTTTTTCCTCCTGATGCATTGTGGTGACCACCTCCTTCGAAATGATTTCTAGAAAACTCATTGACGGAAAAAACACCTTTAGATCTAAAAGAAATTTTAATAATTTTTTCACCTCTATTTTCAATAAAAATAGCAGCAAATACTATTCCTGCAATGGATAAAGCTATATTTACAAATCCCTCTGTATCTCCTTTTTTGAAATTATGATCATCTAGTTCTTTTTGAGATAATGTAATGTAAGCTGTTTTGTATTCGGGCAGTACAGTTAAGTTTTTTAGAGCAACTCCCTTAAGTTGTAATCTGGATAATGTGTTCGTATCATATATTTTCTCATGGATCCTGGTGTTATCAGCACCTTTGTCGATAAGATCAGAAACTACACGGTGAGTTGTACTCGTGGTAGACCTAAATCTAAAAGATCCTGTATCGGTCATGATACCAATATAAATACAAGTAGCTATATCAGCAGTAATTTTGTCAAGATCATCGAGTTTCTCGATAAAATGATAAATCATTTGGCAAGTAGAGCTCATACTTACATCACTATACATATATGTAGCATAATCACTGGGTTGTTGATGATGATCAATCATGATATACGTAGTTTTAGTATTTGCCAAAACTTGCTCCATTATACCAGTTCGGGATAAATCATTAAAATCTAATGTAAAGATAAGATCAGCTTCTTTGATCTTGGAGGTTGCTAGATCTGTATCAGAATCATATTTAATAATTCCTTCTTCTCCAGGAATCCATTTTAAAAAACCTGGGTATTCATTAGGTGAGATTACTGTTGCATTATGTCCTAATCCTTCTAGGTATTGACGTAAACCTAGTGTGGAACCAATAGCATCACCATCTGGATTTTTATGAGGAATTAAAACAATTTTTTTAGGAACTGATAATAATTCCTTTATTTCTTTTATCTGCGTACTATTCATAAGTCAGCGAATATACGATTTATTGCTAGTATGAGAATATGGGGAAATTGAATTTATTATAAGATTTGTTACCATACAATGAAAAAAAAGCAGAATCAACTAATTGAAAATTGATTCCGCTTATTTGTATAAAAATATTTTTATTCTGATGGTAAATTACACGATACTATTTTTTTTGAATCTTTTGTATAGAGGTATTTTTGGCGACTATATCTGTAAGTTTCATGAAGTAAACCCCACTAGAAATATCTTTAAGATCCAGAAGTATTTTATTACCATCGAATAGGTCAGAAGTGTATTCTTTAATTATTTGACCGGAAATGTTTATAACTTCTATTTTGAAATCTGATACTTCACTATTTAATTGGATTGTAAGTTTATCTTGTACAGGGTTTGGAAACGCAACAAACGTATTTTTTAATACGTTATCTTCTGTACTTAATGAGTTGAAATTAAGATCAAAATTAACTGTTTCACTCGTTTTTACTATAGAGCAATCATTTGTATGGGTAATTGTAGCAGTATAAGTTCCTCTGTGGATATCTGGTGAAGCAATATCCGAAATTTCGATAGTATTGTATGAAGAGGTAAAACCATTAGGACCTGTCCAACTTATTGTACCTTCAAATGAATCATTGGGTATTCTAAGTGTAATTTTATCTCCTTCATTGATGGTAACAGAATTTGAAGTAGAAATGGTGAAATCTTGATTGTTTACTTGGTATTCTACCTTATTTTTTAATTCGGTATTACCAATAATTACTTTTATTGCTGCTTTTCTATAGCATCCTCCTTTGGTAGATTCTATCAAGTATGTACCCTGGTCACTTTCCTGAATATTATCGATATTCCAATATGTAGAACCATCTGGTGTGTTGTCTATTGTACCATTAGGATGTTTAATTGTATAATCCGTAGTTCCATCCGTTTTAGTTCCTAATGATATATTATCTCCAACACATGCAAAAATTGTATTTCTTTTTGCCCAAGCAACATCATTTTTATTTACCCAGGTATCGAGGGCATCAATATTGCGTCTTAACTCTATATCAGTAGAACCCGAGCAGCTGTCAGGATCATCCCAAGTGATGGTATAGGTACCAAAATGTTGCTCGGTTAAATTAGTAATCTGAAAACCAGTCGCTGTATCTGGAGTGTTATCATTAAATCCGTTAGGACCGGTTATGGAAACATTAGATGTACCGGCCGCATTTTGCATACCTAAATGGATTGATTCTCCTACACAAGCCTCCAGATATGATTGTTGCAGCCATTTTCCATTTCTTTCTACCCAAGGATATATAATAGATTGCAAAGTAAGTTCAATTTCTTTGGTATAGACACAACCGCCTAAATCATATTGAACGGTATATATACCTTCATCAGAAGCTTGTAAATTGTTAAAAGACCAAATGCCATCATCATCAGCTACGGAGCTAGTAGTTCCATCAGGTAGTTTTAGAGATTTATTTCCAGTTGTATTAGTTTGCATTCCTATAGAAATATTACTTCCCGGACATGCACTGATTTTAGAAGAGCTTAACCAGTCATCGGTGCCATTACGTACCCAAGGACTTATTTTAAATCCTACTTGTAATGAAATCATAGCAAAACCAACCTGATTATTTCCATCATCATAACGGATTAAATATACTCCCGAATCACTTTCCTGAACGTTGTTAAAACTCCAATATGTATTTGCATCTGGAGTAGTTTCGGCTAATCCGTTTGGTTTCAATATCGAAATATTATCAAAAGAAACGTTTTGCATGCCTATTCGTACATTTGTACCTGGACATACCTGTAGTGAATTTGTGTTTTCTGACCAGCTTATGCCATTGTGAACACGTGGGATGATAGTAAAACTATTACCTACTCCTGTAGCTGTTAAATTATCATTTTGCCATAAAGTTATTCTTGCATCGTGATATAGTGCTGCATACATTCTATTAGTTTGCCCTTTTGTAAACATTTTGGCACAACCACCTGTAGAATCATACCCCATATAGTTTTCGTAATTAATTAACGAATTACCACAATCGGTTGCACCGACAATGCATTGGTCATCTGATGATTCTTTATCTTCTTGCGGGGTGTCATCTACATAATCTTGATTATAATTGGAGCAACCTCCTTCGAAAGTATGTAACAAGTTTAACCAATGTCCAAATTCATGAGTCAATACAGATGCGAATTCATCATCTGTATTTCCTTTTAGATATCTACCATTATAAGTTACTCTTGCTCTATTTGCATTTGTATCGGTAGTATTTGGATACCAAGCAACACCAGAATGAAATTTCCAATCATCATTGGTTGCTGTAGCCTCTTCATCATATAGGTCAGCAGTGATATACACATTCATATATTTTTTATTATCCCAGGCATCATTAGCAACCACGGTGCTATCATAGTTACCTTGTCCTGAAGCAGCGGCGTGGTCAATGATACCAGTGGTAGGATTACCATTAGGGTCAATTGCAGCTAATCGAAATGTTATGTTTGTCTTAGATCTTAACGGTTCGAATAATGGATCTACAGTGTAGAAATCTGGATTGAGTCCTTGAAAATCGTCATTAACCATATTTAAAGAGTTAATGATTTTTTCATCTGTTATTGTTTTTTCGTGTTGTGTTCTTCCATAGATATGAAAAACCACTGGAATAATAATGTTTTTATTGCTATTGGATTTGGCATAAGAGCTTTCGGGAAATTTTTTAGTGAATTCATTAAATTTTTTGAATTTTTCAAATTCATTTGAATCCTTGTGCAATTGTTGCATAGTAAGAGAAGTTCTACAAGAATTCATTTGTTGTTGAGCACTGATTACAGTCATACACAACAAGAGTGTAAAAAAGGATAGGGTTTTTTTAATCTTTTTCATTTTTTGTTTAAATAGGTTAATAAGTGTTAATTTATATTTAAGTGATTAATCAAAAAAAATGATATAATCAGCTTAATATTTTAAAAAAGGTGAGGATTAATTAGTGGTGTATTATACTATTATGGATATACACTATAGGTTTTTTTATTGTAGAAAGATTACAATCAATATTGCTCATAATTTGAAAATAAGGTGTCATATTTAGTATGTACATAGTCATTACAAAATTTATGATCTCCCATCATCATAATTATGTTATCAATATGTTATTTCTTTAGAAATAACATAAATCGTTGTTTAAAACATTGTGCTATATTAGTTATAAATCTTAAAAAAATAACCTGTACGGGTAGTATAGTATTTGTTTTAGGTATTTTTCAAGAATAATTTTTTGTTGTATGTTTTTCCTATAGAATTGCTAGGATTGTTAATTTGTTGTATACTAATAATTTATAATTTCTTGTCTTTTTTGATGTTTTTTGATCATAACTACAGTAATTATTTAGGGATATTTTATATGTTTTTTAAGAGTGATTTTTCTATATATTCTTATGAATTTCTTTTCTGTTTTTTGAAAAACTATTTTAAAAGAAAATTTGGCTGTTTAACCCTAGATTTTTAATGTATAATCTGGTTTTAACTATAGAAAATGAAGTACTTTACTGTTATAATTCTTGTTTTTGATGCTTTTATATATACTTTTGCACAAATTTATTTCTGATTAACAAAATCAGAGGTATTGTTAAAAAAGAAATGATTTTTTCTTTAAAAAAATAGAATTAAGATAAAAACTAAATTTTAAAAATGGCAACAAATAGAACTTTTACCATGCTTAAGCCAGATGCGGTAAGAAAAGGATACATAGGAGCGATCCTTGAACAGATTACAGCTTCAGGTTTTAGAATTGTAGCAATGAAACTCACACAACTTACTACTGATGATGCTAAAGCTTTTTATGCTGTGCATAGTGAGCGTCCTTTTTATGGAGAATTAGTAGATTATATGACTAGTGGTCCTATAGTGGCAGCTATTCTTGAAAAAGAAAATGCTGTAGAAGATTTTAGAACATTAATTGGAGCGACAAATCCTGAGGATGCTGCAGAAGGAACAATTAGAAAGAAATTTGCAACATCTATTAGTGAGAATGCCGTACATGGTAGCGATAGTGATGAAAATGCAGCTATAGAAGGAGTATTCCATTTTTCTGGAAGAGAGCAATTTTAATCAATTGCTTTAGGGCATAGCTCTTCGAGATTTGCCTTGTAAATATTTTTTAGCCGATTTATATTTTATAAGCTTATTCCAAGCTTGTTGATTATAAATAGCTTAAAAAACTAGATAAAAAAACCATTTGTTATATTGACAAATGGTTTTTTTTATGATGTTTTATACTTTTATGACTTAAGCTTGTCTTTTATTTTTTTAGAAATACCATCTTTATGAAGTAATATAGAAACAGTTTTCATTCTAAAATAAGCTTCGGACATATATATGTAACCATTTTGAGCTCCATTTGTACCCCACGAATTTTTAATTTTGTAGTACGAATTACCTTTTTTATCCACACCTTTTCCTACAATATGCATTAAATGATCGTCGGTTGTATTATAATTCTCAAATTCCTGCTGTCTTGATTCTTGAGTTACTTTATTTTCGATTTGATATTCGGTAAATAAGTTTTTGCTTTCCTTGCTATCTGTTAAGATTGCAAGTCCGTCTTTTTGAGAAAAACCGACTTCGCCAACATCTCCATCCCATGCAACAGTGTACCCTTGTTTTAACGCTACATCTACAACTTCTTGAAGTTCATTTAAAGGAATATTATAATAAGCTCCGTTAGAGAAATTATCTGGAATTTCCAGAATAAATGAGCTGTACATCGGATGGTGTGTAAAAGATGTTAATGATATATAATTATCTGGAACGATTCCTAATTCTTTTGCAAACTGGATAGGAGTATAGTTTTTACCATTATGAGTGAAAGATTCAGGCCTTTTACCAATATAAATATCTAGGATTGCATTATAACTTTCCCACCAATTTTTAGAAAGGATTTTATGCTCCACAGCATTATCAACCATTCCTGTTAGTAGTTTGATTAATTTTTTGTGATTATAGTTATTTTCTTTACTAATAGAAAAACCAGTATATGTTTTTTGAGGTATTATTCCGTATTTACGTATAGAATTAATAACATCATGTGCAAGAGCACCTTCACTGAATTGAGCTTTTCCTTGTCTTAAAATATAATTCTCAGCTTTATCTAAATAAGTATTTCTGACTTGATATAATTCGGATAAATCGGTAGATTCATGTCCAAGTCTTGTAATCTCTGATTCAATAAAAGAGGTTGTAGAAAAACTCCAACAAGTACCTGTTTTACCTTGACTGATTACAGGTGTACAGGAAATAGAAGTGTTATCTTTTATTTTATAATCCTCGTGTGTGTTTTGCGAATACCCTAATGTTACTAATAGTGATAAACTAGCGGTAATTACTGTTTTTCTCATGTTCTATTTTAAAATTATGGCTAGTAAGGTACAAGAAAATGATTAATGGAAATTAGCCTTAAATAATAAAAAAATATAAGAAATACTCTTTGGTTAATTTGGTATCATAAAATGTTAAAATTGCATAGGTATTGTCTAGCCTTGTGCATAAGACAAAGTATAAGATGTGTTACCAAAATACTCTAAAGCTAAGGTTTGGAGTAATTCCTAATGCAAAAATATCTGAATTCACAAATTGATTGTTTAAAGAATTAGTTGTCTTAAATTCTCTGTTTAATAAATTTTTTCTGTTATAGATATTTAAAACAGAAAAGCCTAATCGGTATTTAAGATCCGGATTAGAGTTTATTTTAAAATCATAAATAGCAGAAAAATCTAAGCGATGATACAGAGGAAGGTTATTTCCATTAATATCTCCAAAATCTAAGGTGATTAGATCTCCTTGTTGGTCTATATCTAAAACATTAGTGTACGCTTTTCCGGTATGCCATAGCCATCCTAGAGAAAACTGAAAATTGTTAACTTCATAAAAATGAGACCATTTTACAGTATGTTCAATATTCCAGTTTCCTGGAAATGATTCATTATTATTAATATTGTCGAATTTATTTTTAGTATCAATATAGGAATAACTAATCCACGTTTTATAGTTTTTAAATTGTTTCTTTAAAAAAAAATCAAGGCCTTTAATAGTACTTTCTCCGCTGTGGTATACATTGTCTATTGGATTAATAAAACCTGCAGTTAGAGAGGTGATATTTTCGATTTGCTTATAGTAGATGTCTAGGTCTATATACCATTTATTTTTCCTAAAACTATTGCCTAATGTGAACTGATAACTAGTAATTACAGGAAATTTATCCTCGGTAGCGAGTGTCCAGATTTGGTTTTCTAAGGTTAAATCACTGACTACAGATTCACGAATTTGACTAACAGCTTGACTTCTATACTCCCCAGTAGCATTTATCTTCCAGTGATTATTCAGGTCTTTTTGTATAAAAACCCTTGGTTCAAAATAGGATTTGTTCAGTTCTGAATAATTATTAAAACGAAGACCAGCAGAAAGATAAAATCTTTGAGGGGTGGTATACCTATATTCCATATACGCAGCATGAGTATTGATCAAACGATCATCTTTGTCTAAAGTTAATTCATATGTGGGTGTTGTAGTAATAAAAGCATATTTTATTGAATTATTAGAATATTGATATCCTGCTAAAATGGTTCTATAATCAGAGATGTCATAATTTAATTTTAATTCTGCTCCAAAATCTTTTATACTATTTTTTTTACTTTCAATTTCAGAAATATTTCCTGAGTCTTCGGTAATAAATTGATAGTTTAGAAGGTATTTAGTGTAATATCCACTTGTTTGTATGGTTAATTGATTATTTCTGATATGACTCCAATTAATGTTGTACCCCTCATTTTCAGTTATGAGATCATCACCAAAAGATGTTATGGCATCGTTTCTTTTAAAATTAAGGTCGTTTTTGCTATATATAGTATTGATTTCTACCTTGTCAAAGTTAGATAGCTGTGTTATTAGATTAGCGTTATAATCAGCATAAAAAAAATCGTTTTTAGCGTCATTAAGCTCTGTAGTTTCTGCAATTGATGTATTTTGAAAAACGCGATCAGCATATTGTTTGTAAGTAAAAGTTTCTAAAAGGTCGGTATATGACCTTCTTCCTGATATCTGCAGAGACATTTTATCTTTAATAATAGGAGTGTGGATAACAGCATCGGCATTAATCATATTAAAACCAGCACCTCCAGAAAACTCTTTAATGACTTCATTTTCTGTTTTTATATCAATCACTCCAGAAATTCGATCTCCATAACGGGCACTAACTCCGCTTTTAGAAAAATTCACTTCTTTTACTACATATGGGTTAAAAGCGGATAGCATTCCAAAAAAATGACCTTGATGATATGTTTTTATACCATTCCATAATATCAAATTTTGATTAGGAGGACTACCACGAACATAAAGACCAGAAGCAGTTTCAAAAGGACTGTTCACTCCAGGAGTTAGCTGTATGCTTTGTAGAATGTCAGGTTCAGTAAGACCTGGCAAAATTTCAATGTTTTTTAAATCAATAGTAACGACCTTTTTGTTCTGGGTAACTCCTTTGGTGATGTATTCTTCAATATAAACTTCGTCTAGGGTTTCTATCGAGTTGCTAAGGTGTATATGATTACAATTAGAAGATAGGAAAGAAGAAGAATTTAAAACTTTTTGCCTAAATCCTGGGGCGCTTATTAATATGGCAGAGTTATAAGGAACCGTATCGTTTTCGAAATATCCATTCTCATCTGTATTGATATTCGTTCTGGTAGCTTTAAAAAATACTTTGATGTTTTCTAAGGGCTTTTTGTTTTCGTCCAAAACATATCCGCAAACTGGTATTTCGTCTGTTTTAGAGAATTCACTTATAGTGACAAAATTGTTATTTATAATCTTAAAACTCAGTTTTGTTTGCTGTTGCAAACTAGTCATAATGTTTTGTGTAGTTGTTTTTGTTGTAATTTTTAATGAAACCGGTTTATTAACAATTGTGGCATCTATATAAGAGAATTTTAGATTAAGTTGCTTTTCTAAAATAGGAATAACTTCTGATAATGGTTTATTTATGGCATGAATAACTACTGTCTTTTCTTGCGAAAAAACGGATAAGCTCCAAAAAAGTATACACATGCATAAAAGTCTTGCCATCCTTTTACTTTTCTAATACCACGGTCTTATTATCTTCAGATATTTGATATTGTATACCTAAGGTACTAAAAACTGTTTTAAGAGCAACTTCTTTATTGTTGTTTGGGAAAGTTCCAGTATAAATAACAGCAGTATCTATACCATTAGTTTCTATATTTATATTGTATTGTTGTTCTAATTTATTAAATACATAATATAGAGGAACACTTCTAAAAGAACTAATATTATGAATCCAGGAAGGTTCTTGATCTGTAAATGTCCAGTATTCTGGAGTTACATTTTTAATATTTCGATATGCCTTTCCTGCAGTAAGAACTTTACTGTCCTTGTTATGAGTAACTTTTACCTTTCCTTCATAGCACACTGCTTCAAAATAAGAGCCCTGAGACTGTACATTAAATTGTGTTCCTAATACGGAAACATTTCCATTCGTAGTGGTAACGGTAAATTTACTTCCTTTTTTTACTTTAAAATATGCTTCTCCATGTAAGGAAACAGTTCTATTACTGTCCCAGTTTTTTTTGTTAAAACTAGCATCAGATTTAGCATTAAGTATCATTTCTGAACCATCAGGTAATAATACAGCTAACTGTTCTCCATGAGCTGTGGTAAATGTAGTATCTGTGGATGTAAATATAAATAGACCAATAATGATTGCAATTGATGCAGCTGCTGCAGCATATGGCCATAATTTGATTATTGGTTTTGTAGTTTTATCCTGGACATGATCATTTTTAGTTTTAATAGTATCTAATGCCATATCTATGTTGTAATCACGTAAGTCTAGAGCATCTGCACCAGTGATTATCTTCATATAATATTTGTATTCAGGATGTGATTGAAACTCACGAAGCTCCTCTGGAGAAAGTTCGTCGTTTATCCACCTGGATAAGAATATATCGTCTTTTTTATCATCTAACATAACAAGTGCTTATATATTAAAAACGTTTTTATAAAGAATTACCCTACCTTTTTTAACATTATTTTTATAAAATTATGTATCATAATAATCATTAAGCCCAAATGATTAGAGTTATCGTTCATTAAATATTTCCAATTTTCTTTCTTAACGTTACTAGAGCTTTATGCATTAATTTCTCTATAGCTTTTATAGATACATTGGATAATTCGGCAATTTCTCTATATGTTTTTTTATCTATCCTACTTAGAAGAAAAACCTCTCTTTGTCGTTCAGGTAAATCCGCAATAGCATTTTTTAGTTTTTCCATGTATTCCTTTTCCAGAATTATGAATTCTGGAGTTTCATTTGTTAGGTCGCTTTTACGTTGTGTAATGTAATTTTCATATCTAAATTTTACCTGTTGATGGCGTGCAATACTGATACCTTGATTTGTTGCTAACGTATATATATAGCTTTTGGCTTTGTCTATTGGTACTTTAGCGCAGTTATTCCATAGTTTAATAAATGATTCTTGAACAAGGTCTTCTGCTTGATCAAGATCACCAAACTTATAGTAGAGATAGTTTCTCAAAAGTTTAGCATGACTTTTGAAAAAATTATCAAAAACTTTTTCATTACAAGTAGAGTTTTTATTCTCAGACATTTGAGGAGGTATGTAGTGTCAAAGCTAGATTTTTTTTTGTTGAGATCAAAAACAAAAAAGTAAAATTTAAGAGTTTGGGGGTAGGGTGTTCTTTTTGTAGTGCGTTTTAGTATTGTGAGGACAATGAAAGCTTCTCTAAAAAAATAATTACATAATAACCCTAAAAATATAGAATGATGAAAAAACTTAGAATTTGGTATGTAATGATTGTTTCATTAGTATTGGTTTTTACTTCTTGCGAAGTAAATGATGAATTTGATGACTGCCCAGATGTAACTATTAATATTGATAATGTGCCTGGAAGTGCTGTATATCGTTTTGCCGCTCAACTTGAAGGTATTGAAGATGTGCAGTTAACTTGGTCTATTGATGGTGAGGATGTAGATACTGGTAATCTTAATGACATAGCGAATCAAGTTTTCGAATATAGATTCGAAACGGGTACATATACTATCTGTGTAAAAGCTGCTGATGTTGATTGTCCCATTGAAGTATGTAAAGAGATTAATGTGGTTGTAGATGATAATAATCCGTGTCCGGATTTATTTTTTGAAGCTAGACAGTATGAAAAACCTTCGCATTACAAGTTTATTGCTGATTTCCCAGGTATGGAACAGACTCATTTTGGATGGTATATTAATGGAGAGTTGGTAGAGGATACAGGTATTGATGATGAAAATTATTTGTTCTGGGAGTTTAAAGAACCGGGGAGCTATGAAGTATGTATCAAGTCAGAAACTGAAGAGTGTCCTAATGGAACATCATATTGCAAAATAATTGAAATAGAAGAAATTGATAAAGATTGTCCTGAAATACGTTTTGTAAAAGAAATAGATCCAGAAGTAGAGAGAGGGTATATTTTTGAAGCAGACATACCAGAAATAGATCAAGTAAGTGAAATAAGATGGTATATAAATGGAGAAATTGTGGAGAACCCTACAGATTCTAACGAGGAAAATAGAGTGTTGAGACGTCAATTCGAGCCAGGAAAGTATGAGGTATGCCTTAAAGTTATTACAGAAAATTGCCCAGATGGAGTGTTGTTTTGTAAAGAAATATGGGTAGGTGAGGATAAATGCCCTGATTTAAAATTTATTGCTGAGCAAGATGGAGATAACCCAGCGTATTATTTTCAAGTAGAGTTTGAAGGAGCGGATAATTATGAGTGGTTAGGCTGGTTCATTAATGGAGAGTTTGTTGATGATTCTAATTTTGGAGACAATAATAGATTTTACTATCAATTCGAGCCGGGTGTATATGAGGTATGCCTAAAAACAGAAACTCCAGATTGTCCAGAAGGAACATTCTATTGTAAGGTAATTGAAATCGAAGGTGATGTTGCCGAGTGTCCTGAGTTATTTTTTGAAGTTGAACAAGAAGGAGATACTTCGGGTTATAATTTTTGGGCTAGCTTTGATGGTATAGAAGATGTTTCGTACGAATGGATGATTAATGGAGATGTTATAGATACTGAAGAGTTAGGAAACGAGAGTAGAGATGATTATTTGTACTATCAATTTGGAGTAGGTACTTATGAGATATGTATCATTATGGAAACACCAAATTGCCCAGAAGGTGTAATGTACTGTAAAGCATTAGTGATAGAAGAATAGAAAATTAGGTTTGTTTAGTTTAAACAATTAGGTTGATTCCCTGGAGGCATAGCCATACTTTCAGGGAATTTTTATTGTATAAAACGACTTACGAAATTCTCATCCGTATATCGTATAATTGATAATTAAAACAATGCATGTTTTGGTATCTGAGTAGGTTAAAGTACTTAAATAAAGCTTTTTTAATTTACATTTAAATTATATACGTTATTTTGCAATTAATTTTAAAGGATAGGTAGGGTAAAATAATATTCATGCGTTTTACTTATATAGATAAAAGTAATGTGAACAGTTTAACCAGATATATACGGTTTTGTACATTAGTTGCACTAGTGTTAGTATGCGCTTGCGTCAATGATGATTCTTTTTTTGGAGAAGATGATACTATAGATGCAATTGTATCAAGTACAGCTGTGGTTACAATTCTTGATGAATTTTATTCGGGAGATAATTTTTCTGATGAAAATCTACAATGTTTTAGTTTTATATACCCTATTAGTTTAGGTTATAACACGGATTCGAGTATTAGATTAGATGATTATAACGGTTTAGTCGAAGTAATTTCTAATCAGAGTGCAAATTTTAATATTACTGGAATTCAGTTTCCAATTAGTATAGTGTATAAGGGTAGTGATGAGCAAATTTTGATTAGTAGTGAACCTGAATTGTTAGAAGTGCTTAGGGAATGCCAATTCGATACGGTAAGAGATGAGTTTGATCATTTTTTTAAAAGTTGTTTTAAGTTGGATTACCCCGTTACATTGATAAACTCTAATGAAAGAGAAGTTGTTTTTACGACCGAACAGGAATTTCAAGATTTTTATAACGGTCAGGGTTTAGATTATCAACCAATGTTTAAATTTCCATTGTTAGTATTAGTAGCTCCCGAGTTTAACTCTGTAGAAATTAATACGTATTATGGATTTTATAGAATTATAGAATCTTGTAAAAAGGAATGTCCAGAATTAGAATTTATTTCAGAAGTAGTGAATCCTTTTAATCTTGGGTATAAATTTATAGCCAGTTCTTCTAACCAAAATACTCCAGATTTATATAATTGGTTTATAGGGGATCAATTTGTAGAAGTTGATGGAGGTAATCAGGGTGATAATATTTTATTTCACAGTTTTGATACTCCGGGAGTTTATGACGTTTGTATAAAAGCTGAAACGGATGTTTGTCCTGAAGGAGTTGAGTTTTGTAAAAGAGTAGAAGTTCCTTCTCTATGTCCTGAACTATTTTTTGAATATGAAAGAGAGCAAGGGACATCAAAATACACTTTTTCTTCTGATTTTAATGGAATGTCTGATTTTGAATATGAATGGTATGTAGATAATAACCTTGTGGAAGAAGATGGAGGAGTAGATGGGGATAATCAGCTTATAACTGATCTTACTTATGGAATACATACTGTATGTGTAAAAGCTTTAATTCCATCTTGTGAGGAATTAATTGAGTTCTGTAAAGAAATTGAGGTAGCACCAATCTGCCCTAATCTTAATTTTACAATGGAACAAGAGGGAAATACTTCTGGTTATAATTTTACAGCAAATTTTGAAGGAATTACTACAATTAATTACGAATGGGTAATTAATGGAGAGATAATTAAAGAGGATGGAGGAGTAAATGGAGATAATACTTTATTTTTTCAATTTGATATTGGTACACATCAAGTATGTATAAAAACAGAAACTTCTGCCTGTCCAATCGGAACCGAATTTTGTGATATTGTTATTATAGAATAAAATTCAGTAATGCCCAGTAAGGATTGAAGATTCCTAGTTCACGTGAGACCTGACAGGTTTTGAAAACCTGTCAGGTCTTTACGTATTAATGTTTTATGAATTTTAATCTAATTTCAGCAATTTTTTTAATTCATACTTTCGGACACTAGTGAGATTTAAGAAAAGTATTTACATAATAGTAATAATTGTAATTGGTAATATGTGCTGATAATAATTATCGGAGCACTAATTTTTTTATAATTTCTCTTTCCATGGTTTCGTTTAGATTGATAATAATCTTTTCTATACCATAGCTTAACTCTTCTCTAAGTACAGAAGATGTTAGTTCTACATATAATGTATCTCTATCCAGTTTTATGTTTCTGGTGTATTTATTAATAGCAGGTCCCATAATTTGTTCCCAGACATCGCGTATCTCTACTCTGTCCAAGCCTTTTTGGAGTTTGTTTTCACTGACAAACTCTTTGAGGGCGTCACTTAGACTTTGATGTTCATTATGCCGTTTAGCCATTATAATTGTATCTTTTCATAAGGTTTGTAAAAGTAAATATTTCCTGTTTCATTTTTAATAATCATTTCGTTTTCTTTTGCAGAAATAATGGTTTCTTTCCAGTTTGATAAAGGCGTTTTGTAATATATTCTCAAACTGTCGTTTTCTACTTCTAAGGAAAAGTTTTTGATATCCTGAGTAACAATGAAACTGCCATCCAATTTTGGTTGTACTTTTTTACGTATACCAGAAAATTCCTGAACTTCAAAAAAATCAATATTTTGATTAAATTTGTATAACTTTTCCGTTCCGTCTGCTAGTACAACTTTTTCTATTTCCCAGTATCCACTTATATGTTGAATGTAATCTAGGGGATTCGGTTTTGAGCAAGAAACTATTACTAGAAATAATATATAGAGGGACTTTTTTTTCATCAACTTTAGTATATTTTTAAGATTTTTTTTAATGTTAAATACAGACGTGTTTCGGATAAAACTAATATTTGATCGTTACTTATTTCTATTTAGATAAAATGATTTTTTTTTCGATAGTAAAAATCGAAAAATAATTGTAAAATGAGATTGGGTATTACTAATGTTACTAATAATAAAAAATTTATTTTAAACATATCAAAGTTTGAAAGTAATAACAATATTAATGCAATAAGAGATGGTAGGTAAAATATTGAAACTCTTTCTGCCTTAGATTTAATAACTTTTGTTTCGATTAATAAATAAGGGAGATATGCTATTGACCATAATATCCAATAACCAAATGTTATAAAAATAGCAATACAGCTTTCACCAGAACAATTCATTCTACTTAATAGTAATGGAATACTATTAATAACTATAGCAGTCAGATAAAATTTTAAATTAAGTAGTTTCAAGTTTTCTGTGTTTGTATATTAAACTACTCAAGTTTAATAATTTTATAAGATTGAGATATTTTTTTTACCACACTCTCAGTACGATCGGCATGAGTATCGCTTATAAAGAGTTGTCCGAAATTCTGATCATCTACTAGTTTTATGATATGTTCTACACGCTTTTCATCAAGTTTATCAAAAATATCATCTAGCAGTAGTAAAGGATTTACATTACTCCGCTTCTTGATAAAATCAAATTGTGCAAGTTTTAATGCTATTAAAAATGATTTTTGTTGACCTTGACTACCGAATTTTTTAATAGGATGTTCATCAATGTCAAAAGATAAGTCATCTTTATGTACTCCAACACTTGTATATTGAAGCATTCTATCTTTTCCTAAATTTAATTCTAAGAGCGATAATAGGTCAGTATCAGATAATTTACTTTGGTATGATAGTGAAACAGTTTCGTTTCCGGAACTAATAGCAGCATAACGTTTTATAAAAATAGGAATAAACGTTTCTAAAAAGGCTGCTCTCTTTTGGTATATTATCGTACCAAATTCATGAAGTTGCTGATTATATATCTCTAGTGTCGTTGGATCAAAAGTATTATTGGCTGCAAAATACTTAAGCAAAGAGTTACGCTGAGATATAATTTTAGAATATTTCAATAAAGTAGATAGGTATTCCTGATCACTCTGAGATATAACACCATCAATAAACTTACGTCTGGTATCACTTCCATTGGTAATTAAGTCTCGATCTGCAGGAGATATAATAACTAAAGGAAGAAAACCGATATGTTCACTAAAAGTATCATAGGATTTTCCATTACGCTTAATCACCTTTTTTTGCCCTCTTTTAGCACTTACAATAACTTTTTCATCTCGATCATTCTTTTGATAGCATCCATCAACTACAAAGAAATCAGTAGTATGTTTTATATTTTGACTTGTAATTGGGTTAAAATAACTTTTCCCAAAAGATAAATGATAAATGGCATCCAGAATATTAGTTTTTCCCACTCCATTATTGCCAACAATACAATTTATTTTATCATCAAAGTCGAAATTAATGGACTCGAAATTTTTATAATTGATTAACGAAATGGATTTTAGAATCATAAATATCTGATCATCAAGAACTCATATTTTCAAAGGAATTCTTATAAAAGAAGTGCAAATTATTGAAAAATAACAAATATTTTCGCTTTTAATTATGAATAAATATTTTATTTTTGCCGTTCATTAAATTTAACTTATGGCCACTTATAAGAAACGAGGATACAAACCGAAGAATAAAGAAGAAGAGGTAGAAGTATTAGAAGACAATTCTACAACTGCTGAAGTATTTAATACCTTAGATGAAGGAGCTTCCAAAACGGAAGAATGGGTTGCTGCCAATCAGAAATACATATTTATTATTGTTGGAGCTGTTGCTATAGTCATTTTAGGGTGGTTAGGATATCAGAAATATATTCAGGAGCCGAAAGAAATAGAAGCTTCTAATGAAATATTTAAAGCACAGGAGTATTTTGATAATGCTGTGAATGGTAATAGTACCGTTCGTGATTCATTATACACGTTAGCACTTAATGGAGGAGAAGGTAAGTATGGTTTTTTAGAAATAATAGAAAATTATGGAGGTACTAAAGCAGCTAATCTTGCCAAGTATTATGCAGGTTTTTCGTACCTAAACACTAAAAAATACCAAGAAGCAATCGACTATCTTGATGATTTTAAGAGTGATGATCAGATGTTAGCCCCTCTCGCTTTAGGAGGTATTGGAGATGCTTTTATGCAATTAGATCAGCCGGATCAAGCATTGAAGTATTATGAGCAAGCTGCAAAAGCTAAGAATAATGATTTCACCACACCAAAATTCTTATTAAAATCAGCTATTACTGCAATATCATTAGATAAACCTCAAATTGCAATTACGTATTTAGAAAGAATAAAAGAAGAATTTTCTAAAAGTGCAGAAGCGAATCAAGCGGACGTACATTTAGGAAGAGCTCAAGGAATGCAGAAATAGTTTGAATAATAAATTCAGAATTCTGAATTCTGAATTCTGAATTTTAAATATGGCTACAGAAAATAAAAATTTATCACAATACGATAAAGCTACAATCCCAAACGCGAAAGATTTTCGGTTTGGGATTGTTGTTTCAGAATGGAATGAAATGATTACCGAGGGTCTTTTTCAGGGCGCATTTGATGCTTTGATAGATTGTGGAGCGATGAAAGAAAATATCGTTCGTTGGAATGTTCCAGGAAGTTTTGAGTTGATATATGGCTGCAAAAAAATGCAAGAATCCTATGACATGCTAGATGGAGTTATTGCCATCGGTAGTGTGATACAAGGAGAAACAAAGCATTTTGATTTTGTATGCGAAGGAGTTACACAAGGGATTAAAGATCTTAATATACAAAATGATATTCCAGTGATTTTTTGTGTATTGACTGATAATACAATGCAGCAATCTATAGATCGTTCCGGAGGCAAACATGGTAATAAAGGAACCGAGGCTGCTATCGCTGCTATTAAGATGGCGCAATTACGTAAGGATGCTAGGTTTTAAGTTCAAAAAAAACAGTTTTTTTTGAATATAATGTATTGATTATAAGTGATTTTTTTTAATCCTATTTTTCTTCGTAATACAGAAATCTGTATGTATATTTTTGTGGCCTTATAATATTATAATAAGCGTACAATCCTAAACGTTAAGTGGGATTTTTATAATCAAAAACATTAGTATTCAAAAGTGTACATTAAAATCCTGGTTGAAATCAGATTTCAATTTGCAGTATACTGAGAGTCAATACCTTTCGGGTTTCTAAAACCTGAAAAGCCTCACTTGATATAAAAAAGATAATTTCATATAATTTAGTATTCCATTCCATTTTTAAAAGGATTTTAAAGTTTTTTAGGATGTTAAATTCTAAGTTCAAAGAAAAACATATTTTTTTTTTTTTTTTTTGAGTGTAATTCATTGATTATGATTAATTTATTTTTTTAAAATTCTGTTTTTTTCTTCGTGATACAGAAATCTGTATGGATGTTATAGAGTGCTTTTTTAAGTTTGTGGTCTTATTATATTATAATAAGCGTACAACCCTAAACGTTAGTTGGGATTTTTATAATCAAAAATTATTTTATTTTATGAAAAAATCAATTTTAAGATTTTCATTTGGTGTCTTTTTACTATTTGTTATTGGTGCTTCTGTAAAAAAAACAAATACTCAGGTAGATATAGGATGGGGAGTAGCCACGGCAATAGCCCGTGGTGTTGATGGCCAACCCGGACAAGTTGATCTGGCCGGTAGAGCAGGTGCTACATTTGGAGCAGCAGCTATAGTTGCTGCTTATAATGGAGCTGAAATTGGAGCTGGACTAGGATCCTTAGGAGGTCCAATTGGTGCAGGAGTAGGAGCATTGTTCGGGGCATTGTAAGCGTTCAAACAAGACCCTTTTTTATGAAAAGGGTCTTGTTTTGTAATCCATTTATATTGTTTTATTTAGATTTAAAAAGATTAATTTCTAAGATAGCTTTTAAGAATGATTTTTTTAGATTATTAAAATTCAAAAATTAATGAATCTTTTTATAGTTTTATTAACGGTAAATACAGTTATTACCACACTTCACATTTTTTGGTATTCTTACTGGTATTTTTTTAAAAGAAAGATGTTAGTTGATTCTAAACATATTGTTTTGATTAGTTGGTTGTTTGTTTGCTTTTGTTGCAGTATTATTTCTTCTATATCTTATTATATTGATAGTTCATCGTTAATTTTTTATATTATTTTTCAAACGTTAATGTTTAGTGTAATCCCTACTTTTAACTTTGTTTTTAAACCAATTTTTTATGCTTTATTGCATAAAGGAGAAAGAGATGATGGGTTAGAAAATGTTTTTAAAAGGCATGGAGGGAGTAGTGTAAAGGTTTTTATATCTAAAATTAGCAATGCCTTTGCAATGGGGGTTACTGGATATGGTAAGGTCATAATTATAGGGAGAGATTTGAAAGAAAATTTGGGAGAAGATGATCTAAAAAGTATTTTGTTTCACGAATTAGGACATCATAAATATCATCATTTATTAAAAATATATTTTTACACACTTATTATTTCTTTTCTTGCAGCGATACTATCTGTCCTTTCTGAGTATTTTTTTGAAGAGTATGTTTATGAAGTTGTTTTGGTTGGATTAAATGGATTCTTATATGGATTATTGATGTATTATTCTTTAGCTTTTCAAAAAAGAATGGAGTATCAAGCGGATTTATATGCAGTTTCAGTGGTTGGGAGTAAGAGTTATGAAAATGCTTTGATCAGGCTTAATGAATATAAAAACGGACGTTTAGAAAAAAAATCGATAACACATCCTACGTTATCTCAAAGAATTAAAAACATACATGAAAACAATTGATGCTTATAAAACTGTAACATTATTGTGTTTCTTTTTTGGGATTTTCCTTGGGCTTGCTTCAAATGAAAATAGTGTCTTGTTGGAAATTAGTAGTGGAAACTCATCTGATTTTGGTCAAGACCTCTCTTTTTTGGATTATTTCATTAAAATTTTTTTTACCAATATTATGGTTGGTGTTTTAATATTATGCTTTTTAAGTTTTGTTACTGGAGGGGTGTTAGCTATACTGGTTCTGACTTACAATGGTTTTATATTAGGAGTGTTACTCTTCAATCTATCAATTAATCAAGAATTGAATACTTCAATTAAAATATTAAGTTTAATACATGCTCCTACAGAAATTTATGCTTTATTATTATTTAGTTCTTATAGCTTTAATGGTTTTTATTTCTACTCTGATATAATTGGAAAAGATAAAATCAAGACAATTTACTTCCCAAAAGCAAAGGGTTTAATCGTGCCAACGATTCTAATTTTTATAAGTGCATTGATAGAAAGTACTATTATTTATTTTGTGATATTATGATGAAAGATTTTAAATATAGAGATTTATTGTTAACAGTTTTAATTTATGCGATACTAGTTTTTGTAGTAGGTTATTTTAAAACAGAGATAATATATGATTACTTAATAGCTAACAATGATGAAAGTTTTTATAAGACCGTATTTCATTTTGGTAATATAACTACCACCATAATAGCATTAATTTTCTTGTTATTAATAATAGGTTTAGTTTGGTTTACAGCGAATGCAAAAAAAATATTGACAAAAAGTGAATATATTTATGGTTCGATATTGGTGGTAATTATATTAATATTATTTGAAGTTGTAAAATTTGTTTATCTGTTATTTGACCTAGAAAATCAATTAATAGAAATTCCTATTGATATATATTTTATAGAGAATATTCAGAGGATAGATTTCGCAAAATATACTACATACATAAGCTACATTTCTTACTTTTTAAGTTCTATTGTCTTTGTTGTTGGGCTATATTATGAAAAAAGAAAGGAATTAATTAAGCTTTTGGGAATTGGATTAGTATACCTAATTTATTTTTCTTTTTTACAGTTTGTATTTTAGGCATCATACTTGTTATGTTAATATCTCAATGTTATTGTAATGCTAAAAGCTTTAGATTACATGGCATTTTGAGTATATTTGAACAATACAAAAAGAAAGGAGCCACTCGTGAAATTAAGTATCCCTAAAAGAAAATTAAATAGAAGATATAATTATACTCCCCGATATTATAAAGGGAAAAGTGAAGGTAATATCTACGATTTTGAAAATAGAATTACGAAATATCGCGAGACTACCAATGCTATAGATTTTGGAGCTCAATGGGGAGAAGATCGTAAAGCTAGCCGAAATAGAGGAAACAGAGTAATAAATAAAAGAATTATTTATATCGCATTTATATTGATATTTCTATTTTTGTATATAATTGATTTTGATTTATCCATATTTACTGCACGACAATAAATGTCAGATATCATCCAACTTTTACCAGATCATGTAGCAAACCAGATTGCTGCAGGAGAAGTGGTGCAACGTCCCGCTTCTGTTGTTAAAGAATTACTGGAAAACGCAATAGACGCTAAGGCGACCCATATTAAATTAATCATAAAAGAAGCAGGTAAGACACTTATCCAAGTCATTGACAATGGTAGTGGTATGAGTGTTACAGATGCTCGCCTGAGTTTTGAACGTCATGCAACGTCAAAAATAAAATCTGCAGAAGACCTTTTTCAGATAAATACCAAAGGATTTAGAGGGGAAGCATTGGCTTCTATTGCTGCAATTGCGCATGTAGAGCTAAAAACGAGATTAGAAAATGATGAAGTCGGTACAGAAATAAAAATTGAAGGTAGTGAAGTTACTTCTCAGGAAGTTTGCGTTAGTCCTAAGGGAACTTCTATTAGTGTAAAAAACTTATTTTATAATATTCCTGCTCGTAGAAATTTTTTAAAATCGAATACTGTAGAACTAAGACATATTATTGATGAGTTTCACCGTGTAGCTATGGTACATACTGATATTCGATTTGATATGTTTCATAATGGAAGTGAGGTTTTTAGTTTGCCGATATCTAATTGCCGTCAACGAATTGTTCATGTTTTTGGAGGAAAAACCAATGAAAAATTGGTGCCAGTTGAAGAAGAAACGGGTTTGGTGAAAATTAGTGGTTATGTGGGTAAGCCAGAATATGCCAAAAGAACACGAGGAGAGCAATTCTTTTTTGTAAATGATCGATTTATTAAGAGTGCATATCTGAATCACGCCGTTAGTTCTGCTTTCGAAGGATTACTAAAAGAAAAAACACATCCCAGTTATTTTATATACTTACAGGTAGACCCTAAAACAATTGATATTAATATTCATCCGACTAAAACTGAGATTAAGTTTGATGACGAACATTCGCTGTATGCAATGCTACGTTCTACGATAAAACATAGCTTAGGACAGTTTAATGTAGCTCCTGTATTAGATTTTAATAGAGATTCATCTATGGATACTCCCTATGAGTATAAAAGTAAAACAGCAAAGGTACCTACAATAGAGGTAGATCGAAGCTTTAATCCGTTTAAAGAAGAAAAACGAAAAAGTTCAGGTACTAATACGTCTAATCCTTATACGAATTTTAAAAAGGAATCAGCAGGTAGTTGGGAGAATTTATATGTTGGATTGGAATCAGCAGATACTACTCCTAAAACTACAGCAGATAATTTTTCTACAGTAGAGTTTGAGAGTGTAGAGGTTACAGGATCCTTATTTAAGGGAGATGAGAATGCAGAATTAGAACATAACACCACCTACCAATTACGACGTAAATATATTGTCACTACGATCAAGAGCGGTATGGTAATTATTAATCAACATCGTGCACATCAACGAATAGTATATGAGGAAGTTCTGCGTAATATAACAATGGCGAGTGCTGTAAGTCAGCAATTATTGTTTCCGTTAAAACTATCATTTTCTAAGCAAGAGGTAGAATTATTAAAAACAGTAAAGGAGCAATTAGAAAATACTGGTTTTGTATTTGATATGATTTCCGGAGAAGAAGCAACTATTTCCGGGATTCCTACGGTAACCACAGAAAGTGAAGTCTCTGTATTATTAGAAAAATTAGTAAGTGATATAGAGCAAGAAGTACCTGATAGTGGATTTTCGCTGACAGATCTTTTAGCACGATCTATCTCTGGTAGTTTGGCTGTTAGAACAGGAGTGGATTTAGCACCCGAACAGCAACAGCATATTGTAAACAGCCTTTTTGCTTGTACAGAACCAACAATAACACCAGATAATAAGGTAACATTCATCACGTTAACAGTAGATGATATAGATAAGAAATTTTAAGGATATATGGGGAGAATTACAGACACGGTAAAAACATTATTAATTATTAATGTTATTTTTTTTATAGGGGCTTTGACCCTTGGAGATACTGCGTATAGGTTATTTGCTTTATGGTTTCCCGAAAATGAAAATTTTCAAGTATGGCAGATTATAACACATATGTTTATGCACAGTCAAGAAACATTCACGCATATTTTCTTTAATATGTTTATGTTATATATGTTCGGAAGCCATTTGGAGTATTCTATAGGTCGTAAGAAATTTTTGTTTTTATATTTTTCTGCAGGTTTAGGAGCGGCAGGGTTACAAATTTTATTTTCATATTTACAATATTGGGAAGGGTATCAAGCTTATATTCAGGCAGGTTTTACGAAATCTGAAATCGTTAATTTTATAGAGCAAGCGGTAGCAACAAATCGTTTTAGTGAATTTCAGGGTATTTCCATAGATACGACAAGAAGTATGATTTCTTCTTATGCTACTCCAATGGTCGGAGCATCCGGAGCAATTTCGGGTATTATTGCTGCATTTGCAGTATTATTTCCTAACTTACCTTTATACCTTATGTTTATTCCTGTACCTATTAAAGCGAAATATTTGGTAGGTGCTTATTTTGCAATGGATTTGTTTGGTGGAATTACTGGTCAGAGTATTTATGGAGCAACAAATGTAGCTCATTGGGCACATATTGGAGGAGCAGTTATAGGATTTATAACCATGTGGTATTGGAAAAAAAATTCGTTTAATCAAAATCGTTGGAACTAATGTCATTTATACATGATTTAAAACTTAAGTATAAAATGATGACTATCATAGAAAAATTGATAGTCATTAATGTATTGGTATTTATTTCATTTCATCTTATAAATACGTTATCCTTCTTATTTAAATTACCAAGCGGTTTTATATATGACTTGTTTGTTTTCCCGAAAGAATTCAACGAATTCATTGTAAAACCCTGGACAATTATTACCTATGCATTTCTTCATGAAGAAATACTGCATATTGCTTCTAATATGATCATCTTATATTTTTCGGGGAGATATTTTATATCCTATTTAACGGCCAAAAGAGTACTCACTACCTATTTTTTAGGAGCCATTTTTGGAGGATTGTTTTATATGTTATCCTATAACTTGTTTCCGGCTTTTTCGGATGTAGGTTCACCGACCTTATTAGGAGCGTCTGCTTCAGTAATGGCAATATTAATTGCTACGGCTACGTATATTCCTAATATGAGTATACGGCTTATGTTTTTAGGAAATATAAAGTTTTGGTGGATAGCAGCTTTTTTAGTAGTACTGGATATCATACAAATACGTGGAGGTAATGCAGGAGGACATATTGCACATCTTGGTGGTGCACTATTTGGTTACCTCTATGCCAGTCAGCTAAAAAAAGGGAATGATATAGGGAGTTGGTTTGAGAAACTTATGGATGCTGTGGTAAGTATGTTTACTCCAAGAAAAAAAAGCCCGTTAAAAACAGTACATAAATCAAAAAAAAGTAAGGTGTCTTCCACAAAAACGACACTATCTAGGGATAAAAACCCCAATCAGGCTCAGATTGATGCGATACTGGATAAAATAAGTAAAAGCGGTTATGAAAGTTTGACTAAACAAGAAAAAGATTTATTGTTTAAAGCAGGGAAGGATTAGGGATGAGAAAAGTGATTCATAAGATAGTTTTTGTGATCAATTCTATTATAGCTTTTGCTCTATTACTATCTTATTTATTGCCTTATGTTTCTCCTCAGGTATTTCCATTGTTATCTGTGTTAAGCCTTACGGTACCTATTTTAATAATAATCAATGTATTGTTTCTTCTGTATTGGTTGATATTATTAAAACGAAAAATGCTACTATCGCTGATAGTATTAATTCTAGGTATTTCTCATGTATCATCATTATATAAATTAAGAGGAAAATCTTCTGAAGATAAAGAAGGTAGTATTTCTCTATTGAGTTATAATGTGCATAGTTTTAATCGTTTTCGGTGGATAGATTCTGATGAGATCCCACAAAATATCTCTAAGCTGGTTAAAGAGCAAAATCCGGATATTTTTTGCGCACAGGAATTTTATAATAATCCGGATATTGATTTTAAACAGTATCCTCATAAATATGAGTATTTTAATAACGACAATGGAGAATTGGCCTTGGTGATTTTTTCTAGATACCCATTCATAAATAAGGGTTCTTTAAATTTCGAAAAAACAGCTAATAATGTTATTTATGCAGATATTGTTAAGGGTACCGATACGATACGCTTATATAATATACATTTGCAGTCTCATAGAATTAATTCTAAAACAGATGAATTGGCTAAGGCAGATTCTCAAAAGTTATTGAAACGTATCCAATTTTCGTTTAAGAAACAACAAAATCAGGTAGAACAACTAATAGTACATATGAAATCATCTCCATATAAGAATATAGTGGTGGGAGATTTTAATAATACCGCATATTCTTATATATACTATAAAATAAAATCAGAAGGCCTTCAGGATACTTTTAAAGAGGCAGGGAAGGGGTTCGGAAAAACTTTTAAATTTGATCTGTTTCCTGCACGTATTGATTTTATATTAGTCCCTAGTGATAGTGAAGTTATCGATTTTAAAAGTTTTGATATAGAGCTCTCTGATCATTATCCGATTTATAGTAAGGTGAAACTTTGATTTAGAATAATAAATAGTTTGATCTAAGGTAGATTGATTTTTCAAGCGAAGTTACTAACTATTCAATTCGTATTATTGCTATTTTTTTAATAACTAAGGTTATGTTACAATTGGCGTTTCAGTTTTTTCCACCTATAGTCTATCGCTTCCTTAAGTGATGGAGTCGAATTGTACGTTGCCAAATGATCATCATTAGGGAAAAATTGATTAGTTTTTTGTTCTAATTTTTTTAGTGCGTCTAGCATAGCTTGGGATGCAAAGGAGTAGTTCTTTTTTACTAAAGTATTAAAAGTATCTTTTTTTGAAATTGTATACTTTTTTTGGACAATAATATCCCCTGAATCTAAAGATTCTTCTACGAAATGTATTGAAACACCAGTTTCTTTTTCTCCTTTATAAAGTGCCCAAAAAGGCGTTAATCGACCTCTGTTTTTGGGTAATAAAGCATTATGTCGATTTAAAACACCAATTTTAGGAATTTTTAATAAATCCTTTTTAATAAAACTTTGACTTTGATTTATAATAATATCTAAGTTTAGAGATTCTAAATACTTTCTGAATTCTTCATTATTTGGTGATTTAATACGTTTGATTTCTATATTTTGAGATTTGGCATACCCTATTATTGTTGGGTCATTAATCCATCCAAAACTTCCCAGTTTCTTTTTTATTTTATGGGTAATAGTAATACACGCATTTTTAGCAAAATGATAAGGTCCCATTATTAAAAGTAATGAAATAATGTATGTGTATTTTGACTTACCTTTAGAAAGAGTCAACCTGTCTCCATTTGGAACAGCTAAACCAACAATATCATCCTTACGACCTTTAATAATATCTTTTATAAAGTCATATGTTTGGATAGGGTCATCCATAGTGATTATATAAATTCTCATATTATTCAGGTATTCAATAATTTACAATAATCCTTAACTGTAGAAAAACGATAATGTTCGGAAATAAAGTATTTTATTTCTCTTTCATATAAGTCAACACCATTTTTCCCTAAGTTCTTTATTTTAAGTTTTGATCTTAGCGTATCTTGTAAAAAACTAGCGATAAGATTAGAAGATCTTTTGTTTATAGTTCTTTCTTCATTGCTTTCATCAATAAACTCATTAGGATGAATATCAAAGACTATTGGTTTTCCATTCATTTTTGATTCTAATGAAAGTAGTCTACGCTGTATAGATGTGAGAAAAGGGAAAATACGCATTGTTGTACCTACGTATGGAAGTAAACTGGCACTTAAAGGTACTTCTGTAATCGAACTATTACCTTTTTTAAATAATGATTTTTTTGATGTCTGATATGGTAATCTTGGGGCAGTTAACCAATTAAGCTTTTGTAATCCTCCAAAAGACATGAACATATCAAAACGTTGAGAAGCAATAGAACTGTCAATCTGATAACCTGCTTTTTCTAGAGCTATAATTGTCCTATCGTTAACTCTTAAGGCAGGAGCTCTAAAGGAAGTCACTTCTAATCCAGAGATATCTTCTAATAGGGCTTTGGATTTTTTTAAATGATTAATTTGTTTTTCTAGAGACATCTCATCAAAACCATCGGATTTTTCATGTGACATGCCATGGCTGGCAACCTCATGTCCATATGGAACAATCATTTTCACAATTTCTGGATACAGCTTTGCTATGTACCCTGTGAAAAAAAAGGTAGATTTGATATTGTATTTTTGGTATAAATCTAAGAGGATAGGCATACCTTCTTCTAATACTTTCTTCCCTGTTTCATTGCGCAAAGAATTATGCCAAATGGATGTTGTTTCCACATCATTTGTCAGTAAACAAAATTTATCTTTTACTTTTTTCATGAACTATATTTTTCATCTAATAAATACTTATTAAGGGAAATTAATACCTTATTGAACAAGAATAGACGAGATGAGTTTACGATAGTTTAATTGATTATGTAGAAAGGAATGGGGATATTCCGATATGTATAGTATTTTAAAGGTAGAGTTTTTTTTTAAGTTTATACATGAATTTTAAGAAAAATATATGGGAATATTCTCTTTTTTTGTTAGACGACTTGGTGTTGATCATTTTTTGAGAATGATTACAAGATTGATTTCGTTTAGAGATATTTAACAAAATATTTTTTATTTCGAAATAAAATAACCACCATTAAGTAAATCTTTTACGTATTTTTTTTAAAAAAGTATTTTCTTTTTTTTCACCATATCCATAATTATATTTATACTTATTGGTTTTATTAAAATCAATGTCATTATAAAGGATAGAAAATAAAGGAAATCTCTTTTCTTGTTTTAGTGTTTTAGGAATTTCTAATAGCCTCTTATCTGTATAGTCTTGTCTAATAACATAAATGCATAAATCTACATAGGAACTTAGTAAAAGAGTGTCTGCAACCACTGTGATAGGCGGGGTGTCAATAATTATATAGTCATATTCTTTTTTTAAATCCATAAATAACTCTTTAATCCTAGGATGTTTTAATAATTCTGTAGGATTAGGTGGTTCTGGGCCGGCAATATAAATATCTAGATTATTAAAGTTGTTTATATTATTAGCTATATCTTTTATGAGAATCGATGAATCTTTAATGTAATTGGTAATTCCAATATATCCTTTAATATCCATGCGCTTTTTTAGTCGAGCCGAGCGTAAATCCATTTCTAATAATGCAACCTTTTTTTCAGATCTTCCTAATGTAACTCCCAGATTACTTGCTACAAAAGACTTGCCTTCCCCTTTTATGCTAGAAGTTACAAGAATCGTCTTTCCTTTCTTCTTAGAGTGAGAAAGAAGAAAATCCAAGTTGGTTTCCATAAGTCTAAAGGCTTCTGCCAGAATTGATCGATCTGTACTAGGGGTTACTAATTCTCTATCAGTAGATTTGGGAATATTGCCAATTATGGGAAGTTTTAATTTTTTCTTTATTTCTTGTATATCCCGAATTTTAGTATCAATTAAACCTTTAAAGAAAATGATAATTACGGGAAATAGTATAGAGGATAGAAAGCAAGAGATAAAAACCATTTTTTTCTTTGGTTTAATAGGGTTTTTCGTAGCATAAGCTCTCTCTATAATCTTTACATTAGACACTCTTGCTGCCAGAGAAATTGCAGCTTCCTCTCTTTTTTCCAAAAGATATAGAAATAAAGTTTCTTTAATTTGTTGCTGGCGCTGTTTATCTCTTAGTTTTCTTTCTTTTTTTGGTAAAGATGCTATTTTAGAATTAACTTTCAGATCTCTACTTTTTAATCTGTTAACCTTTAATTCTAATGTTTTTTTTTGGTTTAGCAGACTTTGTTGTAAGCTTAACCTTAGATCAGCTAGTTTTTCGGTATGTAGAGCTAATAAAGGATTTTCTTCTCCTGATATTTTTAATAATTTATTTCTTTGTAATGAGATGTCATTATAAGTATTAATAATTTCTACAGCAGTAAGATCACTAAAACCTAGATTAACTGGTAAAAGTTCATTTTTTGAGTTTTTAATAAAATCTAGTAAAAAATCTGCCAAGCCTATTTGTATTGTTGTTTCTAGAATTTGCTTTTCACTCTCAGAGGCATTCATCAACATTATAGAAGCTTCTGATGTAAGATCTGTAAGGTTATTAGTAGATTTAAAGGATTCTACACTTTTTTCTAGTATGTCTAATTCTTGATTAATAATGTCCAGACGTTCATTAATGAAATCAGAAGTATTACTAGATATTTTATTCTTATCATTGATTACATCATCATTATACTCTTCTATTAGGCTATTAAGGATTTCCGTAGCTATTTTTTTAGTACTAGTGGTCATGGTTAAGGCTACTACACTTGTATTTTTATTAGTGATCCCTATATTTATTATAGATTTATATCTATCTACAGTATCGGTCAATGGAGCTATATTGACATGAATGTTAGCATACATATATTTTACAAGAACTTCATAATTAGGTTCTATAAAAATATCTCCAAATGGTGAGCTTACACATTGATTAAAGGCTCCATTGGAAATGATTTTTTTTTCATCATCTTTGATAATAAACTTTCCGTCGGGAATAATATGTATGATGAATTTTGATGTTTTTTTAGGATCGTAATTTCCAATAAAACTTACTTTGATAGGAGATGAGTCGTGCGCAATTTCTACAAATCTTTTAGAGTATTTGGTTTTATGATAATATTGAATGTTAAGGTTTAATTTTTTTACAACCCCTTCTATTAAGGATCTGGATCCAAGTATGGCAATCTCATTTTCTAATTCCTTGTCTGTGTTTTTAAATATGGTAAGGTCTTCCAAAGCAGAAAGCTCCGATACGATATCGTTTTTTTCAGATTTCAGTAGAATAGTAGAGGTGACTCGATACAGCTTAGGGGTATAGCGTAGATAGAAAAAACCTAAAGTAAAACATATAACGAAAGCAAATATAAAAAGCTTCCAATGGGCAAGGTATTTTTCTAAGAGCTCTTTTACAAATAGATTTTCGGAATCATCATCTATTTCATAGTCCATTTAAAGAAATGCTTACGGTTAAAGAATTATTAAGTGTCTAGCATAAATTTACTTAATATTAATGAATAATTATGGGGAAATTTCAAAATATATCTCAATTGTAATTCAAGCTCATTCTTGTTTAGAAAGCTTTTTTTAGTTGATGGATTAGTTGTAGTAGTGTTTAAACCGCTGTTTTATAGGTGTTTATTTTGGTGGCTAAACTGCAAAAGTTTTATACGTAAATCGTATAATAATGTATTAAAAATCATTAGTGTCCAATAGAGATTTAAGATCACTATCGCTTTATGGAACAAGAATCGAGAGTTTTAAAAAATTTGAATTTCAGTGTTTTACATGGTTTATATTGAGAAATAGCATCAGGAGTTAATATAATTACCGTATAAAAAGTTTTTTTATACGGTAATTAAAAATGGTATGGGGTGTAGGAAAAAAGAGAAAAGAGAAATGTGGGCAAAAAAAGTTTCGATTTATTACTTTGGTTATAGGCTCCTTTTTCCTTTAACTATTATATTCTTAAAAATTTTATATGTATACCTGATATCTGTTAGGAGAGGGTTTTTTTCATACTCATTTAAGTAGTTTAGTTCAGATTCCATGATTTCATCTAAAGTTTCAGGCATATCCGCATAAAAGGGTGGAATAAGTCCAGGTTTAAATTTTGTTCGCTTCTCTCGTAATTCTTTAGTGTATAGATTAAAATATTGATTACTTAGAGGGCGAACACCTATTATTTTCATATCACCAATAATACAATTAAAGATCATAGGTAGTTCATCTATCCAATACTTTCTTAAAAGCTTACCAAGATTAGAGATTCTAAAGTCCCCATTTAATTTACCTCCTTTTCTCAAATTATTTTTTTCGAAAATATATTGTTGTAAATACTCGGAATAAGGATACATTGTACGGAACTTATAAACATTGATTTGTTTTCCATTTTTACCAACTCTTCGCAGGCTTATAAGAGGCCCATACGTAGGATTCATATCGTATGATGGCGTTTTTCTTTTTTTAGCCACAAAATATAGGTGTTCATCAATTATTTTTTCATCTATAATATCAAAACCACAAGAATATAACCTTCCTAACAATTCGGTTTTGGTAAGTACCCTATCGTAACCATCAGTTATATTAAAATATAGGGCGCTGGTTAATTTTAGTTTTGGCATCACTCTATGAAATATGTAATCTAAAAAGTGATGTATTCGATTCAATGGTTTGGGTAACTTTTTTAAAATCCGTTCTTTTCTGGTATCATAGATTTCTACCCGATTAATAAATATCCCATCGATTGGTAATTTTTCGTTTACAGCTTCAAAAAATTTATTAATACGCCTGTAATCATTGACTTTTTTTAAATTTATAATGGCCTTATAAGTATCTAAATGACCAGAAATTATGTCGTTTTCTTTTCTTGTGTTACATATTCTAACATTAAAAAGTTTATAGTTTTGTATATAGCTTGTAATGTAATCACAAGCTTTATTTCCTAATTTTTTTGCAATTGTTCCCCTAATTGCAACCTTACTTTTAACCCTTAACGCATAAGGAATAGTGTCTGAAGAAATTAAACTGGTAAGGACTTTATACTTCTTACTCCAAATTGGATAAGCTTCAACACTAATATTTCTGTTAATCATGTAATGCAATAGATTTATTAAGTGTTATTGTTGGGTAGTAAAAGAAGTAATTTCTAAAAACGAAAAAATTACTTCTTCTATGGTTTCTCTTCGATGGATTTTTAAGCATATCAATTTTATTTTGGTTATACTTAAATATACCACTTTATGATGTGATTTATTGATGGTTTTTACGCATAAATTATATGCTAAATATATGAAATACAGGTTTTTACCTGTATATTTAAGGGGAATTTGTAGTTTTTTAAAGAATTTTAAAATTCATATATGTAAAAACTTACATGTTTTTACTTAAAAAAATGATATAAATCGATTAAGTAATTGTATGTATAGATGAATAGTTTAATTCCTTTCTAGAATTATAAATGAATTCGATTAAAATTAAGGTTTAGGAAAAAGTTTCCTAAATGATAAGAAATTATAGAATAAGATAGTGGATATCCTGTATTTTGTTCGGCAGAAAGCAGAAGCTTTTTTCTATGTCATATTTATAAGCAATATGAAACTGATATGATTAAAAAATCTTTAATGATTATTTTAATCATTAAAGATTATATACAGGTACAAAGCTTAGTTGAAGTAAGACTTTTACAATAAAAATGAACAGGTAAAATTATTTTTTTACATAAAAATGGCGTTTTACTACATTCTTTACATTTTGCGCAACTAATTCTTTACTCCATTTCATAATATTATTATTCCATCTTTGTGGATGAAATGTAAACATTATTTGATCAGGTATATTAGTAGCGTTTATGGCTTCAATGATTTCTAGTGTATTATGAAATGTTTTGGTGTATTTTGTCGTAACTCTATCTCTAACACTACTATCTCTACCATCCCATCTTCTACCAGTGTCTGTTAAATAGAAGACTATATCAAAATTTATATCAAAATAAGGCTCGGCTATTATATCGTAATCCTGATATCGATATGTTTTCCACAAATCTTTGGAGTCATATTTGGACATAGGGGAACCATGCATGCATATTGTAGATACAGGAACAAGTTTTCTAAGTAATGATAGATTTTTTTCGAAATCTAGAATACCTGTTTCCAGATTACCAGTGGTTGTGGTTAAACACTCATAGTGATATCCTATTTCATGATCTAGTGCGGCAATTTCCTGTATAATTCTTTCATCCCAACTTTCGGGTACTGCTCTAAAATAATAAGTCCCCTTAATTCCTAAAGACTTTTGAATTCTTGCAAAAAGTAAAGAGTTTTCCGGTACTACATCCACATCATGTCTAAGAATGACACTTCGGCTTTTGGGTTTTAGGATGAATTCTTCGAAAGTTTGAAATTCATAATTATTAAGAATAATGGCTTCTAATAAATCTTTGTATTTTTCTACTGTAAAATCAATCATTGGTTTTCTTATGCTATTTTTTGGTTATTAATTGTATAATTTTTACTCTCAGGGTATCTCTCTATAAACCATATTAGGAAAGCGGTCACATCAATTTTGTCTTCTAGCAATTTTTGTTGTCTTTTTTCGAATAATTTTTCTCTGTCAGAAATTTTGTCAAGTGCTTTTATTTTGTCGATTACACCTGTACCATTTTTAAAATTGAATAGTAATTCATATTCTTCTTGTTGGCTTATTGTTCCCGCTGATATGCTATTAATGTAGATGGCTGGTGTGCCAAGTATCGCACTTTCTGATGCCATGGTAGCTCCTTCTCCTATAAATATACTGGCATACGCTAAGGCATTATGCATTTCTTGTGGTGGAATTTTTATTTGATATTTCCGTAAATCACTAGGTAATTCCCCTTCCGAAGAAATAAAAACGGTATATGTCTTTTCTAAATGCTCAATTAATTCTCTTTTTTCAGTGATGGACAAACCAGATTGGTTTATATCATGGCTGGCATTCCAGGATACAAACCTTAGAATTATATATTTTGTATCTCTTTTGATTTTTAAAATATCATATATCTTGGGATCTGGAGTAAACCAATTAGGATGTAAATATGCTAGCTCATGATATCCTTTATACTGTATTTGTTTTGCTCCTAGGTCTTTATGAAAAGCATCAGATGTTAATACACTATCTGTAAAAGGTAGGTATAATCTTACTTGTTCCATGTTACCGGTATCTTCCAGCGAAATATGTGGTTTTCTTAATAAAGCAGCAGCATGAGCTGCATAGGGAGATCCATGACTTATAAATAAATCAGGTTTGAACTTTAGCCCTTGAATAAATTCTAAGAAGTCAAACTTTAGTAAACCAAATATCTTTCCGAAAGTTGTTTTGTATTTTTTTCCAAAAGATACATAGGTAAGTCCTTCTGATTTTAATAATTCTATTTCGAATTCTTTTTGCCTACAGGTAAATAAAATTTTGTTTCCTTTTTGCTGCATTTCTTTAGCAAAATTTTTGAACAAATGTACATGTCCAGGGTGACCTATATCTATAATTATTTTCATTTGCTGTCTTTTAGAATTTTTACAGCAGTTTTACCCAGTTGATAGAAAAATGGTTGCGATACATATAAGAATCTACCATGTTCTACAAGCTCGCCTCCGAATTTTGATTTAAATTCTCTAACCCCATAGTCATCATCGGGTCTACCTGCTCCCATAAAATCGAATCGTTCTATATTATTTTTACACGCATATTGTATAGCGTACCAGGTAGCTAGGATACTAGGGTATACATTTTTATAGGTTCGATCAATACCGCAAACAAACCACTCATAGATTACTTTATTTTTAAAAATTGGGCAGACAATTCCACCGATGACCTCATTGTGATAAAAAACTAAAAAAAACTTGGTTAACCCTTGACTCCAGAGTGTAGTAAAAAAATATAATTCTGGTAAAGGAGTTTTTACTTTGGTTTTATAAAGATTTTTTAAAATACGGTAAAAGGCTTCTATTTCGTGCTCTTCTGATGCTTCTCTCACCTCGGCCCCTTCCTTAATACTCTTTTTTATTTGCCTTAATTTACTACTACTCAATCTCTTTTTTGCATTTTCTTCAGTATCACTTGTTACATGAAAATTAAGATGAGGATGATACTCAAAACCAATTTTATCTAATACGGATTTATAATTGCTATAATCATTAAAGTTTCTAATTTCAATGTATATCGCTTTATTTTTAAGTTCTCTAATTACGGTTTTAAATAGTTCAGTAATATACTCTTCAGGTATATTAGGAGATAGAATTGGTCCTCCATAAATAATTGCTCTTTTTGTAAAAGTAGATTTTAATCCTTTTTCCTTTTGGATTACTCCTGTAACAAATGCCATTAGTTTGTTATCATATTCTAGTGCAAATTCGAATGTCTCTAAACCAATAGATTTAAAAAAATGAATGGTTTCTTTAGTCTGAAAGAAATTGGCAGTGGCACTCTCCGACAATTTATCTAAATGTTCAGGTGGTATCTGACTACTGTTTTTATGAATAGTTATCGATGTGGTTATCATAAGTTCTCGATATAAATATTGGTTAATTTTTTGGCTATAATTTCAGAGTCTAAATGTGCAATATGAGCTCTTCCATTAGGTTTGTCCGTATATTCCAAAGCCTTTTTTAAGCAAATTGCAATTTCTCTTTTGTCAAAATTAGTAACATAACATCCGTCTGTATCTCCTATGGTTTCTTTAATATCACCAACATTAACGGCAACAATTTTGCAATTGCAGGCCATAGCTTCTTTAATGACATTGGGTGAACCTTCCCAAAGACTAGTAAGTATGATTACATCAGCAGCATTAAAATAAGCAGGCATTTGCTCATGAGGAATATCGACAAGAACATGAAGTTCTACATTTTTAGTATTTAATAGCTTAAATGCATCATTTGCTAATTGATAGTTCTTTTCTTTTCTATTTGGGTTTGCAGCAAATAAAATGTGTTGTTTATTTTTATCCCAACCAGTAATTTTTATAGACTCATTTTTAGAATATTCTTTAAACTTAGTAAAGTTAACACCATTAGGAATTACATATGCAGACTCAATATTACAAGACGTTTTCATATCCTGAGATTTTACAATGACTTTTCTCCAAAAAAGAAAATTAAATACTTTAATAAGGTATTTTAATAGAGGAGATGCCTTTACATCACTGCCCATTAAAGAAACTACCAAGGGCTTTCCCCCTGCAAGAGCTGTAACAATAGCACTTAAGGAATAGTGCGCATGGATGACATCATAAGAGTTATTTTTTATGAAATTTCTAAGAATGAAAATATGTTTTATATACCCTTTCATCCCTTTCCCTTTTATCGTAAAAAATGTAACGTAATGACCTAATTGAATTAAAGAATTTCCTTGATTAAATACTAGAGGGGATATTCCATTTTTGGAATTACCACTCGATACAAAGAGTATATTTACTTTCGGGTTCATAATAAGTTTTTTAATCGTTACATACTTTTTCAAAAGAGAGTTTATTCTGTTTCTTTAAGTAGTGATCTACACCTAGGGCATATGCTTTTTCTAATTCGATTTGATTTTCAATGAATCTCCAAACATCTTTATCTTTTATGAAGTAACCTTTGGAGTTCACTAATGCAGAAGTTCCGAAATACAATGATTGAAATTCTATTAAATAAAATTCCTTACCATCATATGCAATATCAATAGAGGCATGGGGTACATTCATTTTATTATAAATGTCTGATGCATAATCAAAAATTTTATAAGGAGCTTCTGCTTGGAGACCATAATGGTAATTTTGAATTCCACCACCACTAGCTCGTATATCTCTGCCTTCTTGGATTGGTCTCTTAAAAATGTAGAGTTTCTCTCCGTAGAAAAGTATTTTCCAATCATTTTTTAGGTTGGGAATAAATTCCTGGACGATAAACTTCTTACGATACAGGCTTTCTTTAATATATCCTTTATGTTTTAATGATCTACCAAAATCCCATAGATCCATTTTATAATTACGTTTTGTAGTTTTTTTTACTTGTCGGATCAGATCTTCTGGGGATTCTACTAGTTTCACGCCTCTACCGACTGCGCCTTCCGAAGTTTTAAAAACTACTGGAAATTTTAATGTTTCTATTTCCATTAATAAATCATTCATAGAGCCAAATGATCTTGATTTTAGATTAGATGTGTAGCCCTTATAATCTCGTAGGAATTCCATAAAAACTTTATTATTGTTGGCTCTTAGATGATTATACGTGGGCATAACGTTTGCCCCCATTTGCTCAAGGCCGTAAATAATATCTTCGATATAGGATTTATATAAATAATCGACATCTTCTGATGAGGTGTAAATAATGTGTTTTCCTATATATTCCTTACTTCTGAAATCGATTTCATTAAAGAATCTATATTCTACAATATATCCTAGCTCTTGGAAATAATGAGCTAGTTTTTCTTTATCCATACCGCTTCTGTATGGAAAATTAAATTTCTTTGATCCGAATACGGATTTATAATCCATTAATGCTAGTATGTGCTTCATGAGCCTATATTTTATCGTTAATTATCGTCTTATAGGTTTTATTATTCATCATCAATTTTGATACCTATGAAATCATTTTGATGTAGTTCACTTATACTGATTGTAAATCATGTTGTATTTGTGTGCTTTTTATTATGGATAGAGCCATTAATAATAAATCTCTATCTCTTGCCGAGCTATATATAGTAAGTTCTTGTAACATCTCGCGGAGTTTACTTTCATCGAAAAACGAAGTCGTATTAAGGAGTCCCATAATTTCTTCTTTATTATGTTGTACTCCAGAAATAACCCCAAAGAAGTCCAGACTTTCTTTCTTTACTTTTCGTTTTATTTTTTTCTTTAAAAAAGGAATGATTACGTGATATCTATATAACCAGTTTCTAACATCTATTGGTCGATACCCTTTACCAGTAGTCTGTTTATAAATAATTTTATTTGTTTTCTTAATAATATCTGCATATAAGTATTGTCCTTTTATTCTTTTAAAAGGGTTATTAGTAAAGAAGGTATTATTGGCTCCTGCATATTCAGTTTGTAATAATGCTTTTACAAAATTGTAATCAACAAAAGGGGTTCTTACCTTTATATGTTTTTGTTGAATAGCTATTTTTTGCCCAAAAAACTTTCTGAATAATTCTTCGAATACAAAAATGTAAAATTGCTGATTCTGAGAAATTTCCTTTGGGAGGTCTCTTTTATACTGTAGTATTTCTGTTATTAATTCATTTAATTCATTATTGAATTCATTTTTATGAAGTATTCTAAGTACTGAAGCGGTTTCCAGTTTGGTTTTTAAGATATTTTCATCAGAAATTGTAAAGACATCTTTAAGAGCTCCAGTAGTAACCGTTCCGGTACCATGTAATGCCCTAAATAATTCACTACCAATATATCCAGATAAGAGATATTTAGATTTAGAATCTATTTTTTTTGTACTATATGCATAATGTGCTTGTAAAAATCCATTACCTTGATAGGCTCCGGACATATATTCTTCTGCATTATTATAATATCCATCTTTTAGATATTCAGAAAGCCCTAAATTAATATGGTGATACGGAATACCTATCTCCTGTGAATTGTTTTTAGGGATTTGAACATCATCAACTTCTGATCTGCCAAAAGAAAAAGTAGAAAAATTTTTATGATAATAAGAGGCACAACTTACTAATGTACGACCATCAAAACCACTGGTAAATGCAATGCTAAAATGGTCATTAGGAAAATAATGTTTTGATGTTTCTATAAAAAGATTACTCAAATTATTTGCTACTTTTTTTCCTTTTTTAGGCGTGTCAGTAAAAAACTCTGTTATCTCAAAATGTTTATGAATAGTTGTATTATCATTTACGATTTCAATATACCGATGACATGGTAAGAGGTTAATTTCTTCATACATAGTACGGTTAAAAAAGCCATAATTGAACAGTAATTTTTCTAGGATATGTTTTTTGTCAATGTTGTACTCTTTAGGAGAATAAGTTTTTATTAATTGAATTGAAGATGAGATAATACTGGAGTTTAAGTCGTAATAAAGAGGTAGTAAACTAAAAAAACTATTATAAATCGATATTACTCCTTGTTGTATCTGTATTGCATAAAAATTACCTCTTTGTTTAGGAATATCATTTTTTTTAGTAGCGAATAGTTCCTGTTCTGTTCCGATATAATCTCCGATTATGATAACTCTATTGTTTTTTTGGCGAAAATCCAAAAACGTACTATTGGTCAATAATAACCATTCTTCTGATAACTGTAATTTAGTTTTCACAGAGTACAGTAAGCTTTCTTTTTCTTTTAGTATGATGAAATCGTTTATCATAATTAGTGTACATTTAATTTATATCAATCCTCTATTACTTAGTTTAAAAACATTCCACATCAAGATTCCTAAAAAAATAAACAGTAAGTATATTTTCCAATGAAACCATTTTTTAGGATAATTAGAAACAACTCCATCTGCCATGAAAATGATCAAAAAAGGAAGTGATAATACCTGAAAACGATCTTGGAAAGAGATACCCGATGCTGCCAAGATCATAATGTAAATAAGTGCAAAACTTCCTACATAGATAGTTTTTTTATTTTTTTGCTTTATCGCTCTTATAAGTCCTAAAAAGACGAAAAAGTACATGATGTTTCTAATAATTTCATTTTGGTAATGTGAGTAAATAGGAAGTTGCCGTTCTTCAAAATCTAATAATGAAGGAAAGGGCGTAATAATAGCACCTGCAATTAATAATGGAACAACTAAAGCAGCTGCATAATTAATCCCTCTGTTTTTTGATGCTTGATCCAACTCATTTCCGAATTGATCCGAACTAGCCTCAACTGTTTTTTCTACCATATCATACATCGATAACATTTTCATAACGTAGATACTACTGATCAACAGAGTAGTAATAATAATAATAGAAAGTAGTAAGTGCCTTTTTTTCTTCTGCTTATAAAATGCGATTTGAAGCATAGCTGCTCCTAGAATAATTGGAGGTAACACTGTTCTGAAATAAAATAATATTCCAAAATGACTCATTAATAAAAGAATATATACGATTCTTAGGTTAGGAAAATTCGTAATCCTAATGGCATAATAGGCTGTGTTAATTAAAAGAAACATTAAAATTGTTTCTTTTAGGAACATTCCACCAAACCATAAAAATGCTGGCATTAACATGGTTATTATTCCTGCAATACGTGCTTGCTGCTCCGCATAAATAATTTTTGTAATTTGATATATCCTTACAACTGTATAACTGCCTACAATTACATTAAAAATTTTAATTACAATGGGAAATTTTCCGAATATCGAATATAAGAATCCAATAACCATAGAAAAGCCATAGTCGGACTTACTTTTCCAAAAAAATGATAAAGCTTGAAACAAATCCCTATCCTGATTAATAGCATCTGCAGCAATTATTCCGGAGTAATGATAGTTCCATGAATCAATTCCTTTTATATCAAAAGGTAAATTACTAGGATCATACATCATAGTAAGCATATACATTCCCGCCACACCTAAGAGCCTATAACATACACTATGAAAAAATAATTTGGTCTTTATATTAGAGCATTCCTGCCATTTAGCAAAATACCCATTCATTACAATAAAGAAAAAGAGTACAATCCCCAGCCCCATTAGTAGTACGGGAAGTGACATTAAGAAATCAGAAAACAATAGTATATGCACACTTAAAACACAAAGTGTAAAAATGATTGCTGTATCTGTATTTTTTTTAGCCCAATACATATTATGTTTCTAGTTCTTGATGTTTTTAATTAATTAAAAATCTTATTTACACGATATCGATCCATTAGGTGTTCGTCTTATTTGTAACCTTTATTCTATTGAGTACCAATTCTCTGATGTCAATTAGTTCTTTAAACTTCATCATATGAGATCCCCACGTATATAGTACTAAACTTAATACCACTCCTACTGTTAATTGCAGTATGTGATTATCAATAAAATGACATAAATAGTAACTAATACTTCCTGTTATTAAACTCATTAATGCATAAGGTAATAAGTCTTTTAACTGTTCTATTGCAGGATATTTAATAAACCGATCAGAGTAATATGTATTGATAAGAAATCCAAAAAATGATATTACAACATAGCTAATAGTTATTGGTATTAACCCAAGTCTATAAGTGATTAGAATAGCAACAGCAGTAAAAGTGTTTTTAATGATTTCGACTCTAAGAAATAAATCGGCTCTTCCATTTGCATTTAGAAAATTCATATTGATATGCCGAATTGAAGAAAAAATGATTTCTAATGACAAGATTTGTAGTAAAATAACAATAGGAAGCCACTTATCGGTCAGTAGTACTACTACTAACAGTTTAGAGTAAAACAATAAAATGATAATAATCGGAAAAAGTAGAAAGCCTGTTAGTCGAATACTTCTTACCAATAATTTTTTCACTTTCACTTTATCATCGATTACTTTGACCATTGCAGAAAAAATCACATTTTTTAGAATCGTAATGACTAAGGCACAGGGAACTTGTTTAAATAATGTTGCCCGGGTAAAATATCCTAATTCTTGGGCAGCATATACCTTACCGATAACTATAGAATATAAATTCTGAAAAAATAGGCGTAACAAATCCGAAACCATAAGATTAGATCCGAATCCGAATAAACTTTTAAAAGATCTCTTATCAAAAAGAAAGCTAGGCTTCCATGCGTTCATTAACCAATATAAGATGGCCGTGATTGCATTTTTGGATAAATATTGAAATACGAGTGCCCAGACTCCGTATCCAGTGACGGCCATATAGATTCCAATAACTCCTCCGATTATTACGGCCGTAATATTTATAATTGCTTGAGTTTTAAAATCAATTTTGATAGTGAGAATAGCTTTGTGTATAAGCGTAGTAGAGATAATAATAATGTTTAGTGATACGACCTTTACCAAATCTATAAGTATAGGCTCTTCATAAAAACGAGCGATATAAGTAGAAGAGAAGAATAAAATAAAGTATATCACAATTCCTATACCTAGGTTGAAAAAGAAAACAGTGGAGTAGTCTTTTTGATTTGCATCTTTTTTCTGAACAAGTGCTGTAAAAAAACCACTATCAATTAAGGATTGTGCAATGGCCATAAAAACAGCAATCATTCCCAGCAAACCATAATCCTCTGGCATTAATATACGAGCTAATATGATTCCAAGAATAAACTGCATAGACATTGTAGAAAATTTATCAATGCTACTCCAGATTAATCCTTTAGTTGTTTTCTGTTTTAATGAAGTCATAGATCGTATTAATTATTCCTATTACTTATTTCGTGGCGTCTCAACCATTTCTGAATCTTGTGTGTTTCTAAATCATTAATTAAATAGTTCGTTCTTTTGATTTGTCCTTTTTTTGTCAGATGATTCACAGTATCATAAAACTCATTCAAGGCGAAACTATATCTCGATGGAGTGCCTAAAACAGTAATTCCAGTCTTATTTATTTCGACTTCTAATTTTTTAATAGCTTCTTCGCTTATGGTAAAAGAAGTTCTATCTAGACTAGGAAAAGAAAAATAAAATATACCGCCTTTACTCATAACATAATCAGAAAAACTGCTGATTAGTTCCAGGGTTTTGGGATTATATGTACCTCCACGTTTTTTTGGAGTAATATTTTTGGGAGGCATTTCCCAGTGACTTATCATATCTCCATTTTTGTTAAAGACTAGTTTTTTTTCGACCTCTTTTTGTGTATCCTTATATAGTTTGGAGGATAAAAAAGATCTGATTTTTAGTATAGAATGCCTTGGAATGTTTTTTAGGACAGTTCCGACCTGATTAAGGTTTAAGTTTTTTATATTTTCAGGAGAAGTATAGAGTCCCTGGATAAGTGCTAAATTTCCATAGAGCCCATCGTTATAAAAGTGTACATATTCCGGAACGATAACTACGATATCATTTTTCCGGATATAGGGTTTTATATCATCCATAATATATTTTAGACCATACCCTACATGAACTGCGGTATTAATCACCTTTAGATCAAATTTTTCTTCAATAAGAGGGGAGTAGAAACCATAGGTAACATTAGATCCTCCTATGAGGAGTAACCGTTGTTTGTCACTATTTTGGTCTAAATACTGATGCTTGGTAATAATGGATTGGTGGTATACATCCCTAACACTTTTTGATGGAACAAAGACCCCAATAGCTAGCAATAAGATAAATAAGCTGAAAAATACTATTGATTTTATAATAAACTTTTTCATATCCATAGATGTTAGAATTGAAAATATATAAATGCTTCTTGTTTACCTCCCACAGAAATTAATAAGACCACAAGAAAGAAATACAGACTCCATCGTATGGAAAAGGGAATTTTTTCTGGCGTTATTTCTAAGCCGTGTTCTTTATCACGTTGAAACCATTCTACCAAAACCAATACTATTATAAAGCAAGAAGCGATCATAAATGTTTTTGGAGATGATACTTCCGGTGATGCAAATAATGATTTAGAGAATAGGATACTTATATACTCTAATGCATTACTAATGGATGCAGATCTAAAAAATATCCATGCGATAATCGTTATAAAAAAAGTAACTCCAATTTGTGCAATAGTTGTAAGATTGGGAAGTACCCTACCTTCAGCAATGTTCCCCGTGTTAATTCGGTTTTTACCTAATAACATTAACGGAATAAAATATAAGGCATTAAGAAATCCCCAAGCTATGAATGTCCAGTTGGCTCCATGCCAAAATCCACTTACAATAAAAATGATAAAAATATTTCGAATTTTAAACCAGTTATTCCCTTTACTTCCTCCTAATGGGATATATAGATAGTCTCTAAACCACGTGGATAAAGAAATATGCCATCTCCGCCAAAATTCTGCAATATCTCTGGAGAAATAAGGAAAAGAAAAGTTTTTCATTAAGTTAAAACCTAGTAATCTAGATGTACCAATTGCAATGTCCGAATACCCAGAAAAATCACAATAAATCTGAAAAGCAAAGAAAACTCCGCCTAAAAGCAATGTACTTCCGGAATACTCATTATAATTTAGAAATACATCATTTACAAAAACTGCGCAATTATCAGCAACTATCATTTTTTTGAATAACCCCCATAAAATCTGCCGCATTCCATCTGCAGCTTTTTGATAGCTAAAAACTCTTTTAGCATAAAATTGAGGTAATAAATTGGTTGCTCTTTCTATAGGACCCGCTACTAGCTGAGGAAAGAAACTTACAAATGCAAAAAAAGCAATGATGTCTTTAGAAGGAGCTAATTTCTTCTTGTAAATATCTATAGAATAGCTTAACGTCTGAAATGTGTAAAAACTAATTCCTACAGGGAGAATAATATGCAATCTGAATGGATCAAATGATCTACCGAATAATGTAAAGGCTTCTGCAAAACTATCTGCAAAAAAATTATAATATTTAAAGACTCCCAGAAAGCCAATATTTATACAAATACTCGTGATTAATAGTAGCTTTCTTTTATTCTTATTATCGGTTTGGGACATTTTTAGTCCAATTAGATAATCTGCAAATGAACTAAATGCTATTAAGGATAAAAACCTATAATCCCACCAACCATAAAATATATAGCTCACTATCAAAAGAAAGAAGTTTTGATACGTAGGCTTATTATTGTTTAATAACCAATAAAGGATAAAAACAATAGGTAAGAAGATTGTGAATTCTAAAGAATTAAATAACATTTTTTTAGATTAAGGTCTACTTTATTAAATTGTAATGTCTGCTATGATTAGGGGTTAAGGTTGTTTATACTCTAACAAGGAGTTGTGTTAAGCCTATTTGAAATCTTTCTTAAGAATATCGATCATTATTTCTCTATGAGTTTCACATCTCATTATATTGAGAAGTAACATGCTATGTATTTTGGTGTGTAAAAATGAAACAGGAAGCCGTAATTTTTTTATAATGGACCTCACATATGTATTCTGAAAATATAATAACACTTCATACGGGCGTTCATATTGTTTTAAAAAGTTGTTCCATTCTTTATTGAGCAATTGATCATCTGCTATTATAGCATTTAACTCTTCGATTTTGTTATCAAAAATGATACGTTCTTTATTACTCAGTAATGAAATTTTATGGTCTTCTTTCCTTCCTTGGTTGTAGGGTATTAGCTCAAAATTAATACGATCATTTTCAAAATTTAATAAAACTCCAAACCCCTGAGTCCATATACCGTTTTCATATCTTTTTTTAGAATCAAACAAGAAATTTCCTAAACTATAAAAAATGGTTTTATCGTTATATTGTTCAAACCCGCTAAAGCAATGAGAATGATGCCCTACGACTACATCTGCTCCGCTATCAATAAAGAAACGGTAGCGTTCTCTTAATTGTGGGGATGGCAATTGGTAATGCTCTCGACCTCCGTGCGAAATAACAATTACATAATCAGCCTTCTCCTTAGCGTTTTTAATGTCATAATGATTAGTAATTACATTAAGAGGATTTGCACCATAATAATCTCCTAATGTTGTAGAAAATTCATTTTCAGCAATATTTAGGATTGCAAAGGTCTTTTCTTTGATTTTTACATAGTATGGTTCTCTTGCTTCCTCTATATTTTTCCCTACACCCACATAATTAATTCCTTCTTGCTCACATATATTCATTGTTTCCTGAAGCCCTTCCGGCCCATAATCCATAATATGGTTATTGGCTAGTGTTACTAATTTAAAACCAGCATTAACAATTGGTTTTATGGCTTTAGGTGGGGCTTTATGATTTGGCCCCGTTTTTTTTAATTTTTTAGAACTATCCGTGATTGGACATTCTAGGTTGGTTATTGCCAAATCAGAAGATTTAGAATAGTTCAAAAAATCTCCAAACAATGAGTCATATTCATTGTTTTCAATTGATAATTGATTTCTTCCAATCGGGCAATAATCTCCAGTAATTAATATGTTAGCTCCCATTTTTTAATTCTAAATGAAACTGTTATTTTATAGACTTATAGATGTTTTAGGAAAAGCAATAAGTGGATGACATTCATTTTTCGATAGTTCTATTTCTGCATTTCTGATGTCGTGCACCAATTGTATAGAAGGTTTAGCATCTGTTAGGCCAAAACCATTTCCTTTAAGAATTTCCTCATAACTTTTGGTATGCAGGTCTGTAAATCCTTTACTAAACTCAATTTCCTCGCCATTGATTTGGATCGATCGGTAGGTTCTTTGATTGGTAACTTTGGCCCAAGCGGGTATGTTTTCCTGATCTATAGAAAGGAACCATCGTACACGTGCACGTTCCAGTTCTAAATACCCGGCAGCACTATGGGCGTCGTACTTATGTACGATATTTTCGGTAGCGCCTCCAAATATCCAAAGTAGCATATCAAAAAAATGAATTCCAATATTAGTAGCTATTCCACCAGATTTCTCGATTTCTCCTTTCCAAGAATTGTTATACCAACTCCCTCTAGAAGTAATATACGTTAGATCGATATCGTATATTTTATCTTTTGGTCCTTCTTCCACCATTTTCTTAAGAGTCGTGATACTGTCGTGTAGTCTCAGTTGTAATATCGTATTTACTTTTCTATCATATTCTTTTTCTATTTCCTGAAGCGGTTTGATGTTCCAGGGATTTAATACCAGTGGTTTTTCGCAGATAGCATTTGCACCTCGTCTAAGTGCCATTCTTATATGTGCATCGTGTAGGTAGTTTGGTGTACAAATACTAACATAATCGATAGAAACCCCTTTTCGTCTTTTTAATTTTTCCAGATGTCTATCAAAGCGCTCAAATTCTACAAAAAAATCTGCTTTTGGAAAATAACTATCTAAGACTCCTACGCTATCAAATTTATCTAATGCAGCCAATAGATTATTATTGGTGTCTTTTATTGCTTTAAGGTGTTTGGGAGCAACATAACCTGCTGCACCAATCAAGGCAAAATTTTTATCCATAATCATTTTTTTTAAGTTTTTTTAAGTTTTACTTACTATAGAGTGGGGTTTTAAAATTCTTTTTCTGCGATTTCTACTTTTAATACTTTTTGATTTTTTAGTTTATAAATTTCTTTACTTTCTGGACAGGTAGCGATATCCCGATTATCGAATTCTAATCGATGCCCAAATTCACTTATCCAGCCAATTTGTTTGGCAGGGTTTCCTACTACTAATGCATATGGTTTTATGTCTTTGGTTACCACTGCTCCAGCACCTACAAAAGCATATGGTCCAATATCATGTCCACATACAATGGTAGCATTAGCACCTATTGATGCTCCTTTTCCAACTTTTGTTTTGCTATATTTTCCTCTTCTAAGAATAGCACTTCTAGGATTTGTAACATTAGTAAAAACACAAGATGGCCCTAGAAATACATCATCATCACAGGTGACTCCTGTATATACTGATACGTTATTTTGAATTTTTACATTATTTCCTAAAACGACTTTTGGAGATACTACTACATTCTGACCGATATTGCATCGTTCTCCAATTTTGCAATCATTCATAATATGAGAGAAATGCCATATTTTAGTACCCTTGCCAATAGTACATCCTTCATCTATTATGGCTGTTTCGTGTGAAAAATAATGTTGCTTCATATTTTTTGTTTTTATAACCAGATTATTGTCGAAATCGAATGTTGTAAATGATTTGCATTTCCGGGAGTGTTATTATCAATCGAAAATTTTCCTAACGTTTGAAAATTAATCCAGAATCCATGCTTCATTTTGATATTTATTCCCGCTCCCACATTAATCGTATTATTTAATCCTCCGTTAAAAAAATTCCCTCCCCATCCAACAACTATATAAGCAGTATACCAAGCATGTCTGGCATCTTGCCAATAGTTAGAAGTATAATTTTTTAGCATTGTATCAATTGCATAATAATCTCGGTTGTTTTCGTTTTCTATCAGATTTATTTTTTTTCCTTTAGAAAATTGATTCATTGAAAATGATAATTCAATACCCCAATCATATTTGAATCTTTTTTCTATAGTTCCCTTTAGCAATCTCGATATATTCCAATTATCCGCGACATATAGTAACTCGTCAAACCGAGTACCTGAGTTGTCCACAATATTTATTCCTATACCAGCAATCCAGCGATCATTCTCTTGTCCATAAATTATTAATACGTTCATTATATAAAAGCCTAGTATTAATAATTTTTTCATCTTCATACTTCTAGAAATCAATAAATTTTAATTTCAGATGTTTGTGTTATTCTTTTAGATGTCATCTGGAATTTTCTACATAATCATGATGTATTAAAATTCTTGCTTTGGTTCGTTTTATTGGTGTACATTAACTTACACGTCTTATGTCTGTTGTAGACATATAGATTATACTGGGGTAATTAAAATAATAGGGTGTTAAGATATTCATCTACTAAATCTGTTTACGATAAATAAACAATGTTGACGATTATGATTTGTAATAGATAATACGAGTGATTTCGAATTCAGTTTTTCAACTTTAAATTCCTTTGAATATAAATTTAGTGGATTTTTCCCTATTATCTTTACTGTTTATCATCAAAAAATAAGGTATAAAAACATATATTTTGTGTTTTTAGACCTGATTATGAGTTTGATAGTCTGTTTTTGCTGTAAATATGGTAAGTTATTTCTTTCTTATGAAGTGCGGTTTTATGCTTCTTTAGCCAATTTTACGGGTTATGGATACTTTTTTGAAGTTCTTTCTTGATGTTACTTCTTTTTAATCAGTGAGTTATGCTTTTTTTTTGTTAAAATTTGGTATAAATGTATTCCTTTCCACTTTGATTTAGCTTAAAAATGGTCATACTATGATTTTATGGTATAGACTTTCTAATTTTTTAATAGGTGGTATAATTAAAATAAATTTGAGATTCGATAAACTAAACTTAGAGACTTTTGAGGTGTATTTTTTGGTTAATGAAGTGTATTTAGATATTATTGATCATCCAGCAATCTACTGCGTCTGTAAAGATATGCCACAGTAGTGCTATGGCTATGAGTCTGGTTTTTTTAGGAAATAATAGTATGAAATACCCTATTATTGCAGGTATGCTATGTAAAAAGTGAAATCGAATACTGCAGCGATTGGGGTCAAATATAGGTTGGGCTAATAAGTGATCCATATCAATGATTATAGCTCCTATAAAAATTAGGGATGCTTTTTTCCAATATTTAGGATAAAAGAGTAGGGCAATAGCGACAGGAACTAAAAAGTGTAATCCATAATGTATTATAGGCCGAAGCATTAGAAAATCGATTGATTTTCTAGATAGGTAATAGTATTGGTGCCTTCGTTAAATAATAAATCTAATATAGAAAGATTAGGAATAAAACCGTATTTATCAGAAAATACCTGAATATAATTTTCTGGTTTCATAGGTGCCTCTTTTTTTGCAGTAGCCAATATTCTCATATCATGATAGTCTTCCACATCTTTTTTATAAGATGTTGTCTTAGAATATATGTTATCTTGCTGTAAACAATCCGAAATTACCTGCAGGCATTCATAATTAAAATCTAGTAAAAATTCTCTTTTCTTTTCGAATAGGTGAATGAATTCATCTTCATAAAACTCAAAAAAAGGAGAAGTGCGATAGGCTGTTTCTATAGATTTCCAATGTAATAATTGCCACTGAAAGGCATTTTCTATACGAACATCTTTATATAATTGTCTATTATCTTTTCCAGAATGTTTTATGGGGATAGTTAATAGTAGTTTTCCATTAGCTCCATAAATATAGGTGCGATTACGATAGGTTTGTTTCTGATAATTATCACAATCCTCGAATATAAGCGTTTCTGCTTGTACAATAGCTACAAATTGCGCTATCGAGCCAAAATATGTTGGATGGAGTAGGGTGGGTTTCATGTGTATATCAAAATCTTATTGCTTTGCCAATAATCTCGGACTCATTATCATCAGACCTGTCAGGTTTTAAAAACCTGACAGGTCTTTTTATTTAGTAGAGATCGTTCTTTTAAAATAGTTTCAGATTTATATTCTATGGTAAAAGATGCTTTAATTTGATTACGATGCTTTCTTTCTTTTTCTATATTTATTAAATATGATCCAACCTGCTAAAACAATTAAGAAATAGTACAGATATGATCTAGGTGTTCCGTTACCACCTACAGTGGTAAAGAGACGTTCCCATCTGATTTTATTAAATCCTTTACCATTCGTATCATAGCTCATCCATATAAAGACAGGTTTTCCTACGATATGATTAGCCGGAACATATCCCCATGCGCGACTATCCTCACTATTATGTCGATTGTCTCCCATCATCCAATAGTAATCTTGTTTAAAAGTATAGGAGTCAATAGGTGTTCCGTTTAATAGTACCTGAGTGCCATTTACCGATAAGGTGTTATCTATACCCATTTCGGAACCTTCATATACTTCTATGATTCTTCTATATAGTGAGAAGCTTTTTAAATCCATTTTTACAGTCTTTCCAGCTTCTGGGATATAGATGGTACCAAAATTATCATAATTCCAGTTTACTTTATCATTATTAGGGAATATACCAAAAGCTTTTTCTCCTTTTGGAGTGATTTGTCGATCTATACTTGCTACATTAGGATGGTTCTTAAATTTATTAGCTTGTTCCTCGGTAATTCCTTTAATAAAAAAGCGTTGCTTATTGTAACCGAACTCTTGCGGATCCATTGCTTTAATTCGGTATCTGTTATAGAGGTTTTGAGGATTAAAATTACCTCCTTTGGTAGTTCCGGTATAAGAAAACTGTACTTCTGCACGATCTGGTAGTGCCGTTCTTTTACCATTGATATGTACATAGCCATCTACTACAGATAAAGAATCTCCGGGAATACCCACACATCTTTTTACGTAGTTAGATTTTTTGTCAATAGGTTTATACATATGTGCTCCAGATGGGTCTCTAAAGAAACGAACTGTATCCACAGGCCAACTAAATACCACGATATCATTACGTTTTATTTTCTGAAAACCAGGAAGTCTAAAATAAGGATATTGAATATCACTATTATAGGATTTTACACCTAGTTTAGGAATAGTATCATGTACCATAGGGAAAGAAACCGCTGTCATAGGGGTTCTTGCGCCATAATGAAACTTACTTACGAATAAAAAATCACCTATTAATAAGGTTCTTTCTAATGACCCTGTCGGTATGGTATAGGGTTGCATAAAATATGTATGCACGATAGTGGCAGCCACTACCGCAAATAAAATAGAGCTAATCCATTCGCCAGCGACAGTTTTAGGTTTTAGACTTCTATCTTCAATATAGGTTACATCTTCAATATAATTTATGTAATAGATATATAGACCTAAGGTCGCAATTACTATAACTGTATCCTTTGTAGTGTTTTTACCGAAACTTCTAATCGTTTCTACCCACACTACGGGGAGCATAATCACATTAATTACAGGAATGAGTAATAGAATAACCCACCACCAGGGACGATTAATGATTTTCATTAATATTACTGCATTGTATACCGGAACTGCTGCTTCCCAAGCTTGTCTCCCTGCTTTAACATATAACTTCCAAGTTCCTAAGAAATGAATTGCCTGTATGATCAGGAAAAAGATAAACCATTCTATAAGTGTCATTCTTCTTTATTTTTTATATAGGTGTGTGTTTTAATCAAAACGTTACAGAAATGCTATTATAAGCCAAGAACGTCTTTCATACTAAAAACTCCTGTTTTGTTATATAACCATTCTGAAGCTACTACAGCACCCAAAGCAAAACCTTGTCGATTATGAGCAGTATGTTTGATCTCGATATCGTCTACTTCAGAAGTGTAGGTAACCGTATGTGTTCCAGGAACATTTTCTATTCGTAATGCCTTAATAGGGATTTCATTTTCTTTTCCTTCATCTAGTTTCCAAGCATCTTTTTTAGAGGTGTTACCTAGTATTCCTTCGGCAAGGGTGATTGCAGTTCCGCTAGGAGCGTCTAATTTTTGCGTATGATGAATCTCTTCCATGTGGATGTCATACCCTTCTACAGGATTCATCATTTGCGCCAATTTTTTGTTTAATTCGAAGAAGAGGTTTACTCCCAGGCTAAAATTAGAAGCATATATAAAACCTCCTTTTTTTTCTTTGCATAACGAAATCATTTGATCATATTGATCTAACCATCCGGTAGTACCCGAAACTACAGGAACACCGGCATTAAAGCAGTTAGTGATATTGTTAACTGCTGCGGTTGGAATGCTAAAATCAATGGCAACATCCGCAACCGACAGATCATATGATGTATCGTCTTTATCTACTTTTAATACAATTGTATGGCCTCTTTCAATGGCTATTTTCTCGATAGTTTTACCCATTTTTCCATAACCAAGTAGTGCAATATTCATAGTATATTGATGTGTTTAATTCTTTATTTAAAAACTATAGTTCAGTGACAGACCATAATTGGGCTGTGCATTAAATTCATTAAAATCCAATTTGGGTGCAAAAGACAAGTCTTTAGATACATTAAATTGTTGTAGGTGTGCTGTTACGTTTGCATCTATAATATTAAGAACATATAAACCTACTGTAATAAGTAATGATAGTTCTTGATCTTTTCTAAATCGTCTTTGGCGATCTATCAATTGATCATCAGAAAAATCATTGAATTCTAAATCTGGTGAATTAGGGTCTACACCTGCTAATCGAGCTTTATATACATCCCTAAATCTATTATATTGTTTGTTATTCCAAGTATAAGAATATATTCCTGCTCCAAGAGCGCCATATATGATGGGTAATCGCCAATAGAGCCCTTTTCCATTATATACTTGTCCAAGCCCTGGTAGGATAGCCGAATAAAAAGCGGCTCGAGCAGGTGCTAAAGGTTCATATGCCCTGTTTTTTTCGTTTTTCGTTTTTCTAACGGCAACTTTTTCTGTTACAACTTTTAGTTCATCATTATTTTCTTCTTGAGAAAATAGTATGTGAGTACAGAAAAATAATAACAGGATACTATAAAAAGAATTAATCTTCACTATTAATAAGCTTCTTTAGGCGTTTAAAATCTTCTTCTGAAGAAAAAGGTATAATTAACTTTCCACGTCCATTGTTAGAAACTTTAATATCGATTTTGGCTCCAAAGTACTCAGAAAAATCTTTTATTCCCTTAAGGACATATTGAGGAGCTTTAGTATCGGTTTTTTTTGGACTTCCTTTTTCTTCTTTATTATGTAAAGACCTAACTAATTCTTCTGTGTTACGGACAGAAAGAGAATCAGCAACTATTTTCTCATAAATTTCAAGTTGTTGCTGTTGGTCTTCTACATTGATAAGAGCTCTTCCATGTCCCATAGAAATAAAACCGTCTCTAATCCCGGTTTGCACGATAGGGTCTAATTTTAATAACCTTAGGTAATTAGCAATAGTAGATCTCTTTTTACCCACACGATCACTTAACTGTTCTTGTGTTAAGTTAATTTCATCTATTAAACGTTGGTAGGACAATGATATTTCTATTGGATCTAAATCTTGTCGTTGTATGTTTTCTACCAGAGCCATGGTTAATGACTCTTGATCATTGGCAATACGGATATAGGCAGGTATGGTTTTTAACCCAACTAATTTAGAAGCTCTAAATCGTCTTTCTCCACTGACTAACTGGTATTTATCAAAATCTAATTTACGAACCGTAATAGGTTGAATAACACCTATTTCTCTGATCGATGTAGCAAGTTCTTGTAATGTTTCGTCATTAAAGCTGGTACGTGGCTGAAAAGGATTCACATCGATACTATTGATGTCCAATTCTATAATATTACCAACTACCTTATCAGCATTTTTATCTTCTGCAGACTTTATATCATTTTCGGGATCTTTTAATAATGCTGATAATCCTCTACCTAATGCTTGTTTTTTTGTTGCCTTCGCCATGAATCACTAACTATTTTTCTTTATAATTTCATGTGCCAAACTTAAGTAATTACTGGCACCTTTACTAGCCGCATCATAATTTATTATACTCTCTCCGTAACTAGGAGCTTCACTTAAACGAATGTTTCGCTGAATGATTGTTTTAAAAACCATTTCATTAAAGTGTTTTTGTACTTCTTCAACGACTTGATTAGATAAGCGTAATCTAGAGTCATACATAGTGAGCAATAGACCTTCTATATCCAATTGTTTATTATGAATTTTTTGTACACTTTTAATCGTATTCAATAATTTACCAAGTCCCTCTAATGCAAAATATTCGCATTGGATTGGTATGATTACAGAATCCGAAGCGGTAAGGGCATTAAGCGTTAATAAACCAAGAGAAGGTGCGCAATCAATTAAGATATAGTCATAATCAGATTTAATATCTTCCATAACTTTTTTAAGCATATACTCACGCTCATCTTTATCTACAAGTTCTATCTCGATAGCCACCAAGTCAATATGTGCAGGGATAATATCTACATTGGGAGAACTAGTTTCTAAAACGGCATCTTTGGGATCTACCGTATGTTCAAGAATCTGATAGGTTCCTTTTTCTATAGTTTCGACATCTAGTCCCAGTCCAGAAGTCGCATTGGCTTGTGGATCTGCATCAATAAGTAATACTTTTTTCTCTAAAACACCTAGAGAAGCTGCTAAATTTACGGAGGTTGTAGTTTTTCCTACACCACCTTTTTGATTGGCAATTGCTATGATTTTACCCATATGGGAAGATTTGGATTTGTAGGGATAAAAATACAATTAATTATACATTATAAAAATGAAAAGTATTAACATTACTATATAAAAAGAGGCCATCCCCTTTGGGAGATGGCCTTTACTGCTAATAAAAAAAAAGATTATTTTTTTTCTGGCATTAATACCCCTAAAATATATCCTTGATCCAAGTATTTTTTGGCAACCTTCTTTACATCTTCTTTAGATAGTTTGTTTATAGTCTCAGCATAGGTTTTTCCTGTTTCGAATGATTCTTGATAATAATCAGCATCTTGCAGATTATATAACCAGAATCGATTTTGCTTACTTTTTTCCTTATAATCTAATAGTCTAGATTCTTTGACTTTAGTTAAATCTTTATCTGTAGGTCCCTCTGATATAATCGTTTTTAGTTCGGAAATCGCAGCATCTGTTAACTTTTTTACATTTTCGGGACCACAAGGAAATCCAATACTAAAATTGTAATTTCCATAGGGCAACTTGTTTAAGCTACCTCTTGCACCTACACCGTATACACCACCTTCTTCTTCACGAAGTTTTTCGATTAGTTTGATAGTAAGTATTTCTCCTAAAACTTGTATTGCTAAATCTTCTGATTTGCTATACTCTGTATCACCCCTCCATTTTATGCTAACGGAACTTTTAGGATCTTTACCTTTATATATAGTTTTTTCATGAGCACCGGATAGGGGTCTGAAATCAGATACTTTATAAGTTTCACCTTTACCTGTATCTGGTAAACTGGCAATATACTTCATAGCATATTCCTTTAACTTTACATCATCAATGTTACCAACAAAATAAAAGTTGAAACCACCTGCACCGGCAAATCTTTCTTTGTATTTTTGATAGGCAAGTTCATAATTGGTAGCATCTAACTTTTCTGCAGTAGGAAAACCAATATATCTTGGGTTTTTGCCATATTGAAATTTATTAAACTCTTCGCGAAAATAGTTTTGAGGATTGGATAAGTAATTAGTTAAAAATCCTTTTTGTTTCTCTAGTTCAGATCTAAAAGCTTTCTCATCTTTGTTTATATCCGTAAAGTATAGATACACCTGTTGAAATAAAGTTTCTAAATCTTTTGGAGTAGTAGAGCCACTAAAACCTTCAGAAAGCCCATCAATGTATGGACTAACTCTTACAATCTTACCTGACATAACTTTGTTAAGATCGTTTAAAGATAAACCACCAAGTCCTGTTTTGGATACACTTCGTCCGCCATGTGAAACTTGTTTAAGAACTTCATTTGTGTATAGAGAGGTACCACCATAACTGTATGCCGAAAATAATATTTCATCATTTTTAAAATCAGTTTTCTTATAGGTAACTTTCGCTCCGTTACTCAATTCTAAAACAGTGATTCCTAATTCTTCATTTTTCTTAGTTGCTACAATTGTTCCGGATTTAGGTAATACTTCAATTAGATTTTCTCTAACTTTCTTATCTTCATAATCTGTTATTTCGGCAGTTTCTACCTCTTTTAATAAAGAAACGATTTCTTCTTTGGTTACTTGCTTAAAACCTTCTTTTTCTGGCCCTGTCATTACCACTGCGCGATTTTCTTCGTGTAGAAAATCTTTTATTAAACTGTTTACCTCTTCTAATGTAATAGTAGGTAATTGAGATAAAGTATACTTATATTCCCATTCAATTCCGGGAATAGGTTCTTGTTTCAGATAATTATTAATATATTCTCTAACGATACGAGAGGATTCTCTTTTGTCCTTGTCTTTATATTGTTTTTCCCATCTGGCAGAAATATCCTTTTTAGCACGATCTAATTCACCTGCTTTGAAACCGTATTTTTGTACTCGCTTATTTTCTTGTAAAATTGTTTTTAAGGCATTTAATTGCCCGGTTTCAGAAGTTAAAGCAAAAGATTGATATGCTTTTCTATTTCTGGCAAAAGTTCCCCGATACCCGCTACTGGCAAAAACAAAAGGAGGATTAGGGTTATTTCTTAACTCCTTAAGACGATTATTCATCATTTGACCGAATAGATTTTGCACAAGATTATTGCGATAATCATTCATGGTACTCATCGGCTTAGTAATTTTCAGGTCTTTATATATTAGCCTAACAATGGAGTTTGATGCTTCTTTGTCTGAGACTATTGCTATAAGTGTTTCATCGTGGTTAGGAGTATCAAATACTTCCCTTTTTTTAGGGTTTTCAGGCATTTTTAAATTACTAAAATGCTTTTTTATTTTTTTCTCCAGAGTGGCGACATCTAAATCTCCTACAGCAATAACTGACATTAAATCAGGTCTATACCATTCTTTGTAAAATCTTCTTACATCATCGTACTTAAAATTCTCAAGAACTTCTTTTGTGCCGATTGGTAATCGTTTAGCGTATTGAGAATTATATGCTATTATCGGTAAGTATTTTTGGAGCATACGTTCATTAGCTCCCTTACCGATACGATATTCTTCTAACACAACACCTCTTTCTCCGTCGATCTCTTCTTCTGTAAGTTCTGCATTATGAGCCCAATCTTCTATAATCTGAAATCCTTTTTCTAACTTTTCTGGATCATCACTAGGAATTGGTAATATATAAACAGTTTGATCGAAACTTGTATATGCATTCAGGTCAGCACCAAATTTTACACCAATGGTTTGTAGATAATCTACCAAATCATTCTTCTTAAAATTTTTAGTTCCATTAAAGTTCATATGCTCCATAAAGTGAGCTAAACCCAATTGGTTTTCATCCTCTAATATAGATCCGGCATTGATTACCAATCTTAATTCTACTTTGTCTTCAGGTTTTCCATTATTACGAATGTAGTAGGTAAGGCCATTATCCAACTTACCTATTTTAACATCGGGATCTACAGGAAGTTTTTCTTTATTTTTTATAATAGAGGTCGTTCCAAGTTTTTTATCTAAAGTAGCTTGCGAAAACGTGCTCAGCGGAATACTACATAAAAAAACTCCAATAAATGTTTTAAAAATTGTTTTTCTGTTCATTGATGAATAATTAGTGTGGGTTAATTTTTATTTTTTCAAAAATAATGAAAATCAACAACTGTCAACTATTTTGTTAGTTGACAGTTGTTGGTTCTTTTTTTAGAAATGATCAAGTTTACTGGAGGGAATATATCATATTATAATTGAGTAGCAATTAAAATATGATATCTAGTTACAAACTTATTCGATTACTTGGGTTATTAGGGTATAGATAAAAGAAGGAGTTAAGTTATGCCAATTTAACCATAATACTTCTGGCTAAAACTTGTTTATTTTTCGTTTTATTTTCTTAATCATATTTCCCATAGCTAAGGCCATGAAAAATAATCATAGCGGCATAAAAAAAGCAACTTCGTTTTATCTGAGATGTTATATCATCAAATTGGTTATTTATTCTTTTTGGCGCGTATGGTTGCCTCTAGTAAATCCCACATTTGTTCAGGTATTTGATCTAATAAGTTAAATTGGCCAGCTCCTTTTAACCATTCTCCTCCGTCTAATGTAACGACTTCTCCATTGACATAAGCAGAAAAATCAGAAACCAAATAGGCTGCTAGATTTGCTAATTCTTGATGTTCTCCTAAACGTTGAAGTGGTACTTTTTTAGAAAGATCGAATTTGTCTTTCATATCTCCTGGTAGTAATCTATCCCAAGCACCTTTGGTAGGAAAAGGACCCGGAGCAATTGCATTAAATCGCATTCCATATTTTGCCCATTCCACCGCCAAAGATCTGGTCATTGCCAGGACACCAGCTTTAGCAGTCGCGCTTGGTACGACATACGCAGAACCGGTCCATGCATAGGTGGTTACTATATTAAGCACAGTTGTATTTTTATATTTGGTATCAATCCAATGTTTACCAAAAGATAATGTACAATTTTTCGTTCCTTTTAGAACAATATCAATGATAGTATCGAATGCATTAGCGGATAAACGTTCTGTAGGAGAAATGAAGTTTCCTGCAGCATTGTTCAATAAGATATCTACTGTGCCGAATGCTTCGAGAACCTTATTTTTCATAGTTTCTACCTGGTCATAGTGTCTAACATCACATTGAAAAGCAAGGCATTGGCCTCCGGTTTCTGTTTCCAGTTCTTTTGCTGTATTTTGTAGTTTTTCCAGATTACGAGAGGTAATCGCCACTTTGGCTCCGAGTTCCAGAAAATATTTGGTCATAGACTTTCCTAAACCGCTTCCTCCACCAGTTACCACTATATTTTTACCTTCTAAAGCTCCATCTCGAAGCATTTTATCTGTATAACTCATAATTTTGATTATATGTTAGTGTTATTATTTTTTTTGGGGAAGTTACAATTATTATTTAAAACTATGCATGCATAGTTTTTTTTAGTCAAATGTTGAAATTAATATGTCTAAAATGGTAATAGCAGTATCACTAATTTTAGTTCCTGGTCCAAAAACGGCTGTTACACCTATTTTAAATAGATATTCATAATCATCGGGAGGAATAACTCCGCCGACAATTACCATGATATCTTCTCTTTTCCGTGTCTTTAATTCAGAAATTATTTGGGGAACCAGTGTTTTATGACCTCCTGCTAAGGATGATACTCCTATAATATGTACATCATTTTCTACAGCTTGTTTTGCTGCTTCCGCGGGAGTTTGAAATAAGGGGCCTATATCTACATCAAACCCTACATCTGCATAACTGGTTGCAACTACTTTTGCTCCTCGGTCATGTCCGTCTTGCCCCATTTTGGCAATCATTATTCGTGGCCTTCTGCCTTCGAGATCAGCAAATTGATTTGCTAGTTCCCGAGCCTTGTTAAAAGACGAATCATTTTTAATTTCTTTAGCGTACACTCCTGTAAATGATTTAACTTGTGCTTTATGCCTTCCGAATTCTTTTTCAATTGCCGTACTGATCTCACCTAATGTAGCTCTTTGTCTAGCGGCTTCTATTGCTAAAGCTAATAAATTTTCTGTACTATCCCTAGCAGCTTTGGTAAGATTATTTAAAGCTTCTGTAACTGCACTGGCATTTCTCTCGACTTTTATTTTTTCTAACCTTTCTATTTGTTGATTTCTTACGGCATTGTTGTCAACTTTTAATGTTGTAATATTCTCTTCTTCCTTGAGTTTGTATTTATTAACGCCAATGATAATATCTTGTTCACTATCTATTCTAGCTTGTTTTCGTGCGGCGGCCTCTTCAATACGCATTTTTGGTATTCCGGCTTCTATTGCTTTGGTCATACCTCCTAATTCTTCTACTTCTTCAATAAGTTTCCAGGCTTTTTCTGCAATGTCATTAGTTAAGGATTCTACATAATAACTACCTCCCCAGGGATCTACCGTACGGTTTATTTGCGTTTCTTCTTGGAGATAAATTTGTGTATTTCTGGCAATTCTGGCAGAAAAATCTGTAGGTAAAGCAATTGCTTCATCCAGCGCATTGGTGTGTAAACTTTGTGTGCCTCCAAAAGCAGCTGCACAGGCTTCAATACAGGTTCGGGCAACATTATTAAATGGGTCTTGAGCGGTTAAGCTCCATCCACTTGTCTGGCAATGAGTCCGGAGCATTAAAGATTTTGGGTTTTTTGGATTAAATTGTTTTATCAATTTTGCCCACAGCATACGTGCAGCACGCATTTTTGCAATTTCCATAAAATGATTCATACCTATTGCCCAGAAAAAAGATAAGCGTGGAGCAAATGAATCAATATCTAATCCAGCTTCTATTCCTTTTCTAACATATTCTAATCCATCTGCTAAGGTATATGCCAATTCGATATCACAGGTGGCGCCTGCTTCTTGCATATGATATCCCGAAATACTAATTGGATTAAATTTTGGCATGTGTTTAGAACAGTACCTGAAAATATCACTGATTATACGCATCGAAGGAGTAGGAGGGTAGATATAGGTATTACGTACCATAAATTCTTTAAGGATATCGTTTTGAATTGTTCCTGAAAGCAGTTTTTTATCTACTTGTTGTTCTTCTGCTGCAACAATATAAAATGCCATAATTGGTAATACTGCTCCATTCATAGTCATGGAAACAGACATTTTATCAAGAGGGATTTGATCAAAGAGTATTTTCATATCTTCGACCGTATCAATTGCCACTCCGGCCATTCCGACATCTCCATATACCCGTTCATGGTCACTGTCATATCCTCTGTGTGTAGCTAGATCAAAAGCCACGGATAATCCTTTTTGTCCGGCAGCAAGATTTCTCCTATAAAAAGCATTACTTTTTTCTGCGGTAGAAAAACCTGCATATTGTCGTATTGTCCATGGGCGGCGTACATACATTGTAGAATACGGGCCTCTTAGATATGGAGGGATTCCTGCAGAAAAACCGAGATGTTTTAGATCATCTATGTCATGCTCACTATAGCTTTTTTTTATTGTAATACCTTCAGGGGTTATACTTGTTTTATTATGAGTGCTCGAATCCTTTATCTTGAATTCGGTATTGATCTTGATATGCTGAAGGTTTTTTCTATTCATTTTTTAAAATTTCATTTTTTCTATATACCTATCAAAATTAACTTCGAATGGAGTTGTTAGGTTGATCATAAATGTTTGTCTATTTGCAGAGATGATATAAAAATTACTGTAAATTTTTATGTCTTTTTCAAAATTATCAATCTGAAATATAGACCTAAACATAGTAAAACTGTTATTTTTTATATATGTAGCTGTTAGTTTTTTAAATTTTATATACTCTTTTTAAAAATCATTTAGCGATCAAGATAAAGCTGTTTAATCTGTTATAATGCGTGTCGAAGATAAACTATACACGAAGGTTCTTGCATTCTTTTTTAGAGCAATAATGAGGTGCTTCGTATTACTTATACGATTTATGCATAAAACTTTGGCATATAGTTCGTTTCTTTTGCACTATATCTGCGTTATAAAATTCAACAATAGCTATACTTCGACGTAGCTCAGCAAAAGTGGCTATTTTTTATTTTATGCCTTAATCTAGTACAAAATAATTCAAACTCCTTATACAAATTTCTTATCCATAAATCGTATTAGATAGCATATAAAATGTTCACTAAAAGGTAAAATTACGCTTTTAATAATAAATTACTTTGATAAAGAAATTTTATTAATGATCAGAAAGTAAGAAAAAAAGGGCTTACTTAAATGCTTTTTCTATGACCATTAGGATTGAGTAGTAAATATCAAAGGCGATATATTTTTTAATTTGAGGTGTATTTATCTCTTCATCTTTAAGGTAGTATATTTTTTGGGCAATGAGAGAGGTGCTTATATTACCATCATTTTCTAATTTGTAGATTAGTTCTTTAAACTCTTTAGAGTTATTCGTGTTTTTAAGGCACTGAATAAAACCTCCTCTATAGTTAAATATAAGTATTTCCTCTTTGTTTGTTTTTGAAGAAGTGGAAGAAGGTGTGTATGATTTTTTTGCAGCTTCATTTTTTTCATAATCGCTTAAGCGTATCCAGATTGAATTTTTTGTACCTATTCTTCCTTTAAATTCTCGAGTTAATCGGATAGAGTTATCGGAAGGAAGTTTCCTGAGATCTAATGATAAACTAGCTACTTCTGCTAAAAAAGTTCTAAATGCTTTTATGGAGTCAGTACCAAAATTATAATAACTAAATACATCTTTTTCGAAAGAGGCATATGCTTTTTTTAGAAGACCAGTCTTGTCTACATTAGAGCAATCGTAGTTTTGAGCCTGATTGGTAAGGGGAAAAAGAAAAAGTATTATACTGATAGTTATTAATCTAATCTTATGGGGCATCGATTAAGATTTAATTTTGTTAATTATTTGTTATCTGTTTGTTAATTGACCGCTAATTTAGTAATAACTTGCCATATAATTAGTAATTAAAGTGAAATTTTCTCAATCTTTTCACATAATCTTCGTTTTATTATAGGGTTTGTTAAGGTTTTTGTTGATTTTTTGTTAAAAAAAATGGTTTTTCTAAATGATAAGGGGATTTCTTCTCTGTTTTTATATTTGTTTGCACCGGTTAAGATAATGTTTTCATTATCAAAAAGTTCTTGTTCCTTTTCTGCACTTTCTTTTATTTTTTTCTGAATTATGCCCTCTTTTATATGTTTTAAATATCCACCTGCTTTTTCGATATTTTTGAATAATAGTAGAGCTTTCTCTGATAATTGACGTGTTAAACTTTCTATATAGTAAGACCCGGATGCGGGATTATTTACAAGACCAAAATAGCTTTCATTTTTTAAAATAAGTAATTGATTGATAGCTGTTCTTGTTCCGAATTCATTTTCCGAATTATAAGTATTGTCGTAAGGAAGATTATATATGATATCAGCCCCTCCTAGAATCGAACTCATGCATTCTGTTGTGGTACGAAGCATATTTACATTATAATCTAAAAAGGTTTTATTCCTTTCTGATGGATGTGCAATAATGATACATTTTTTAATAGTATTGTATTCCGATGATAAGGTGGACCACAATATACGTAACGCTCTAAGTTTTGCTATTTCAAAAAAATAATTACCTCCTACCGCAACTTTAAAAACGATTGATGTCTTATCAAAAGAGATCATATTATAATTCTCCAGATAGTTTAGGTATTCATTAGCATGAGCCAATCCATAGGCTAGTTGTTGTATCATCGTAGCTCCGGCATTTTGAAGCAAACTTATATCAACACTTATGTAGTTTTTTAGATGTGTACTTTCTTTTAAGGTTTTTGATAGTAGATTATGATCTTCATTGAGGTTTTTAAACCAGTTTCCAGTTTTGGATAGATTGCCAATAATATCAGTTAATAGAAAAATATCTCCCTTATATTTTGAGGCTACCTCATTTAATTTTTGATTATAATCGATGGATAAAAATAATGTTTCAATATAAATAGGAAGCTGTAATGGAATATTTAATAATTCTTTAGGATCAATTTCTTTATTAGTAATTATAAGATATATGCTTTCTGCACCTTTATCTATAGCATCAACTACTGCTATCTTGCCTTCGGTGGCAGTATTAATACTTATTTTAATGGAATTTAACCAAGAAGGCGGATGTTCTACTTTATATTGTGGAGTTGGAATGTCTTCGTGATTATAAAATGGTTTTATATCAATGCCTTCGTAGGATTTATGTATCAAAGCTTCATTATAATCAGCTCCTTTTAAATCGAATTGTATTTTTTGCTTCCATTCTTTTGCGGAAACAACATCAAAGCCATTAAATAAAGATTTAGTCATCGTTCTGCTGTTTTTTGGGAATGCTATCTTCGTGTTCTATAATATAAATTTCTTCATTATCACGTTTCATAAAGTACTCCTCCCTGGCAAATTTTTCCAGTTCGTTACTATCTTTTAAAGTTTTTATACTTTTTTGATCTTTTACAATCTCTTTTTTATAGTATTCTTTATTATCCTTCAGTTCTTTAATTTCCTGATCCAGTTCTCTATGAATAAACCAAGAATTCGTATCAAGAAAAAACATCCATATTATGAAAACAAGAATAATGAGCACATATTTATTTAAAAATATGGCAAAAACAGGAATCAATGCTGGAATATTCCTTAGTTTTTCAAAATAACTTTTTAACTTCAATCTGGGTTGTATGATTTAGTGTATAAAGGTACAAAAGTTAATTTAAGCGTTCTTTAATAAATGTTCGAACAATACCAATGGCTACGTTATTGTAGTTGTTATTGGGAATGATCAAATCCGCATATTCTTTAGTGGGTTCAATAAATTGTTGATGCATGGGTTTCAATGTTTTTTGATATCTATCCAATACTTCTTCCATATCTCTTCCTCTCTCAGCAATATCTCTTTTTAATCTACGTATCAGGCGTTCATCACTATCAGTATGTACATATATTTTAATATCAAACAGGTCTCTTATGGTAGGGTTTGTAAGTATTAAAATACCTTCAACAATAATTACTTTGGTTGGTTGCATTGCAATAGTTTCATTTGTACGATTATGTGCTACAAATGAGTATACAGGTTGCTGTATGGTTTCTCCTTTCCGTAAAGCAAGAAGATGTTCTCCTAATAAATCAAAATCTATGGATTGAGGGTGGTCAAAGTTAATTAAGGTTCTTTCGTCATACGTAAGGTGGCTGGTATCCTTATAATAAGAGTCTTGTGAGATAACAGAAACTTCATTCTCTGATAGTTCGTTTACAATTTGATTTACTACAGTAGTTTTTCCACAACCTGTTCCTCCAGCTATACCAATAATTAACATTCTCTATGTGTTTTTTGGCAAATTTAAAGATTGTTATTGAGTTATTTTGTTTTAGACAAATGAGATTGTTAACTAAAAGATATTCTTTTTTTAAATTTAAATTCTAAGAAGGATGGTATATAACTCCAGATGATGAGTCCTTTACAGCACCAGTGACTGAAGACAGACAATTGATTTCTTTTCGTTCCCTTAGTACTCCTAAAAAAGCAAAAATAAGTGCTTCTTTATATTCAATAATAGATTTTTCAGGGATTACTATAGTAACCTGATTTGTAAGTTTTTCTTTTAGCATACTAATTAGAAAATCATTTTTTGCCCCACCGCCCGATACTAAAAGTGATGCATTCATTTTCCCTGTTATTTTTATTGCAGAAGCAATTTGCTCAGTGATGTGTTGTACAGAGGTGTATAATAAATTTTCTACCGTATCACTTGTAGTGGTAATAATGGGAATTACTTTTTCTAAAAACCATTCATAACCTAATGATTTCGGGAATGATTGTTTATAGTAGGTTAGAGAATTTAGGGCGTGTAATAATGTACTGTTTAGTTTTCCTGTTTTTGCCAATTGCCCTCCTTTATCATATTCTAATTTTATTTTTTTACAAATAAAATTTAGTAACATATTTACGGGAGAAATATCATATGCAATTCTTTTACCATTATGATCAAATGAAATATTACTAATCCCTCCAAGATTAAGACAAAAGTCGTATTGATGAAACAATAGGCTATCTCCGATAGGCACCAAGGGTGCACCCTGACCACCTAGTGCCACATCATTGGTTCTAAAATCGCAGATTACTTTTTTGCCACTTGCATTGGCGAGGTGTTGTCCAGAACCAATTTGATAGGTCAATCCTATTTTTGGTTGATGAAACACAGTATGACCGTGACTGGAAATAAAATCAATATCGAGCTTATTGGTGGTAATAAATTCTTTTACCTTTTTGCCTAACCAGATACCATACTCATTATGAAATGCCAGAAGATTAGGTGTGTCTAATGTTATAGCGTTTTTAAGACGTTTCTTAAACTCCGTATCATAAGGAATCTCTTGTGTTTCTAGAATAGAAAATGACCAGGAATCATTGATATATTGAAAATGGCAATAGGCAATATCCAAACCATCTAGAGAGGTGCCAGACATTAGGCCAATGGCTTTGTATTTTTTGGAAACAGTTGGAATCATTGATGCAAACTAGTAAAATAAATTGAATGATATTCTTTTTACTTAGTTATATTTATTAATATGAAGTAGTTCTAGTTGTTCAGGTGTAATTTCGGCGATTGCTTTTTTATAATAAAAATCAATAATCTGATTTTCTAGGTAGTTCTTAATTTCGGGAACCTCTTTTTTTTCGAATATGGAGAAGATATATGCTGCTTCTTTTTTCTTAAATTCTTCAATAAGCCTTACAGGGTTTTCTATTACATTAATACCTTTATAGGTGTCGAATTTTTTTTTCATCCACCGATGACTTGCCAATCTAATCTGGCTTTTTTGCATTTCCTGAGTTAGATAATTTATTTCTTCGGTATTAGTTGAATCTTTTTTCTTGCTACGGTCTAGTGCGGTTTTAGATCTAATAAATTGCTTCTCGAGTTTAAAATCAATACGTTTCATATCTCTTTTTAATTTTTCAATGACATCATAAAGAGCTCCATTGTACATAATTACAAACTCTTCATATCTATATAAAGCGTTAAGAAATCGGATTGCTTTTTTCTTATATCGTCTTGGAAAAACATGGCTTTTTGCTGTATTAAAAAGAGTATTAAGCTCGACTTGTATTTCTTCTGGTATGCCAGAGAATTTTGGACTATTTTTAATAGTTCTTAATTGCGTTGTTATTTCCAACTTGGAGCCTTTGAAAACTTTGGAGCGATGCTTGAATCTATATCTATTGGGAGAAGCCTCATCTAGTTGTTGATTATATGAGGTAGTGCTTATAAAAAATACTGTAAAAAAAAGCAGAAATTTCATAAAGCGGAATTTAAGTAGATTTTCTTAGAATAGTAAAAAAATAATTGCAAAATAGGAATGTGAAACTTGGTGTAATGTTATGTGTTATTTCTTAATAGTAGCAACTTCTTTTGGTGTAACCATTTGTTTTTGGGTGTTATTCCAACTATTCATGATATAGTTCATTACATCAGCAATTTCTTCATCTTCTAGTCCCATAGGACTCATTGCACTATTGTAGGGAAGTCCATTAACTTTTATTGGTCCATTAAGACCATATTTTACGGAGTGGATACTTTTTTCTCTATTATTGGTCAACCAATCTGATCCGGCTAGGGGAGGAAATACTTTAGGCGTTCCTTGCCCATTAGGAAGATGGCATTGCATACAGAAATCAGTATAAATTTCTTTTCCACGATTTATACTTTTTGCTAGTTCCGTTTCTTGATTATTTTCTAGTGTATGTATTGAAACCGACTCATTGATTTTTTTTTGCCTTGCAACCATAGAAAGACAAAGAAAAAGCGATACTAACACTAGTATTGCAATATGTTTTTTAGTTTTTATCATGACTGTTTGGGAATTATTTTTATAATCCCTTTGTTTTCTACTGCTACGTAAATAAATCCATCAGGTCCCTGACGCACATTTCGTACACGTCCTATTCCATCCAATACTTTTTTTCGTTTGATAACAGTATTGTTTTTTAGTGTTACTAATTCCAGATATTGAAATTTTAAAGAACCTACAAGGATATTATTTTTCCAATCCGGGTATATATTACTGGTAACAAAATCCATACCACTAGGAGCAATGGATGGTGTCCAATAATATAGCGGTTGCTCCATTCCTTCCTTCTTTGTAATATCTGTGATGATCGTTCCGCTATAATTGATACCGTAGGTAATAACTGGCCAACCATAATTAACGGCTTTTTTAATACTATTGATTTCATCACCACCTTTGGGACCGTGTTCATGTACCCATATATTTCCATCAACAGGATGAACGGCCATTCCTTGTGGATTGCGATGGCCATACGAGAATATTGCTTTTTTTGCTGATGTCTCATTTACAAAAGGATTATCTTTAGGAATACTTCCATCATCATTTAAGCGATATATTTTACCACCATCTTTTGTGATATCCTGAGGATTTTCATCTCTATTCCCTCGATCCCCAATACTAAAATATAAGTACCCTTTACTATCAAATTCTATTCGAGAACCAAAATGATGTCCCCGTGTGGAATTAGGAGTTGCTTTATATAACTTTTCTATATTGGATAGTGCATTGTCTTTTAGTTTTGCTCTGATCAAGGCTGTATTTCCTCCTTTTTCTTCACCTTCTTTAGAGGAATAGGTAATATAAATCCATCCATTTGTTTTATATTCAGGGTGTATTTCGATATCTAGCAAACCACCTTGATTACGATTATACACCTCGGGTACATTGCCGATTAGAGTCTTAACTCCATTTTTAAAATGAATTAACTCACCGCTTTTTTCTGTTATTAGTATACTACCGTCGGGCAGCCAAGCCATTCCCCAAGGAATTTGTAAATCGGGAACTACTATTTCTGTTGTATAGTTTTTGATATCGTCTTCTAATAAGATATCATTTTCTTTTTTCTGTGCACAAGAAAAAAGGGTGCTTAAGAATATAATTTTAAGTACAAAAAAAATCTTCATATACAATAGTTTTAAGGTGAAATTATCTAATGTTTGGATTAACAGAAAAACAATTGGCGTTATATTAACCTCATAAAAATTGATTCAATTCCGTGGAAAAATACAAAGAAATATTATTTAAAACCTATAATTTATGTTAATCCCTCCATATACATTAACAGGTAAGCCGGGATAAAAATATCTTGGAGCATTGCCTCCAAAACCTTTAGCGTTTATTTGTAGTTGAGAAGCATATCTGGTATTTAGGATATTATTGACTCCAAAAAAGAAGTTGTAAGAAATATGTTTACCCAATACGTTCTGATAGCCTATTTTACCCTGTAATAAATCATAACGTTCGCTATACACGGTATTAGCATCATTTGCTGGAATCTTACCTACCATCTGAAAATTTAGATGAGCGTAGACACCTTTTTTATTAATTAAATCAATACCCAGGTTGATAACCTCCGTTGGAACACCTGTTAGATCGTTCCCTGAGAAATCATCATCCAGATCTTTAAAATCTTTGAATTTAAAATAGTGTAAAGAACCATTAGTAAAGAAATTCAATTGTATGCTATCCTTTTTTAGTATCATATAATTTATTTCCCATTCAATTCCATTATGAGTAGTTTTCCCGGCATTGATAGCAAAAAAGCTATCTTCTACAGTTCTTCTGCTAATCAATAGATCAGAAATATCCATCCTATAAAGAGATAAAGATCCAAATACTTTTTGATCCAAGAAATTATATCGAGTTCCTAGCTCATAATTCCAACCAATTTCTGGTTTAATATTAGCATTAAATTCACCATCAGGGAGCAAAGTTTCTGTTGTGGTAGGAGTGGAGAAGCCGTGTGCTGCATTAGTAAAAAGTGTGATGTTAGAGTTTAGAAGATAGTTGAGACCAATTTTAGGAGATATAATGGGGTCAAAATCAAATTTCCCCGAATTGTTTTCATCTCCCAATTGTAATCGATCTTTAATATCAAAAAATGTTTGATTGAGATGTAATCCTAAATTAAACCGTAATCGATTATTAAGTTTTATATTGGTTTCTATAAATAGATTATAATAGTTTCTTTTTTCGTCTAAATCAGAGAGTTTATTGCCTTTAACACTTCCTGTTTCTATTGGAAAATCCTGATATAGGTTTTCAAAGGTTTTACCATTATAGATATCATAAAAAAGCTCGCCACCAATGGTCCAATTCCACATTTTCTGCAATAACACAGTAGTACCTAAGATTCTACTTCGTAAACCAAAAGTATTTGATTTTTCGTTTAAAACATTAAAAGGTCGGGGCTCATAGTTTTTTCTGTATGAACCAAAAATACTCGTATGATGAGATAATGTATTATGATATGAATGTTTCCAGGTAAGGCCTAAAATTCCGTAATCAACATCTTCAAAGGCTTTTGCTCTTCCCCAAGTAAAAGCCGCTTGCCTAGGGTTATTGGTATAATTTTCTTTGCTTAGAGAACTAGGAATACCCGCTTTAAGATTTATATAACCAACTAACATCGACAGATCATCTTTATCTCCAAGTCTTATTGCGGAAGTAGCTGTTATTGTATTCCTATTGTATTGATTATTATATCGATAGCCATCGATGTGAGTATTGCTAGATATAATATGTAGATTGTAGTTCTCTCTTCCTAGGCCTACTTTGGTAAGAATTTTTCTGGAACCATAACTTGCAAAAGAAGTAGAAACTGAGCTTTTTGTTGATTGATGTTGTATATATTCTGGTTGTAGTAGAATGGCTCCTCCAAGTCCAACACCATAACTACTGGAAGAAGGACCTTTGTGAATCTCGATAGAAGATAGTGCTTCTAATTCCATATCCTCAATAGCAGATTCTCCATTACCATCAGTAAGAGGGATATCTCCAAAATATGTTCGAATTGAAGCTGTACCAAATAGATTCCTTGCTCCAATGCCGCGGATCGAAATTCGATTGGTATTCAGGGTGCCATTTTGCATAAAAACACCAGGCACTTTATTAAGTACAGGGTGTAATGCTTGCAAGTTTCCTCGTTGGATATTTTCTTTGGAAACTAAAGAAACGGTTGCTACGGAATATTTTTGTGGTAAAGGTATGGATAGTTTATTAATGACAATCTCATCAAGAGTGATTGACGTAGGAATTAAATAAATTATATGATCTTGATTGGTAGTATATTCTATACGTTGTGTTTGATATCCCGTTAAAGAAACTTCTAGTATGCCAGAAGTAGTACAGCTAAATCTCCCAGAACTATCCGTATAGGTTTCTTTTCCAGAAGCGATATCTACGATTCTTACATCCGATATAGGGGTTTCATTATTTTTATTGAGGATAAGACCTGTAACTTTTAGCTGTGCCTGGATGATACCATTACATATGAAAAAGAGGAGTGCTAGTTTTTTTTTCAAAAGACAAATTTTGGTCAAATATCGCAAACTAATAGAGTTTGGATTCTTAAAAATGAGTTATAATTGCACCCAAATCAAAAAACGGAATCAAAAATGAATAGAAAATTACTTTTTCTTTGCTTGTTACTATGTATAACAACTTTTTCTTTTGCACAAAGAATTAAGATTGATAAAAAGAAGTTAGCCTTTTTAAAGAATGAAACTAAAGTAGGAGTGCAACTTGTTTTTTCGGATAATTTTGAAATTTATGGAGGTTTTACAGAAGAACTATATTTAGTTGATAAAAAAAAGAATTTAGCAAAAAAAGGAGGAAAGGAAAGAGTCGAAAGATGGGAATTACAATACAATGAAGCGAAGAAGGAAACTTGGAGAAAGGATTTTTTAAGTGAAATAAATAATCGTTTAAAAAAATATAGTAATTTAAGTTTTACAGAGGATGAAGATAGGGATGGGGTAAATTATATTCTACGAATAGAAATGGATTGGGTGTATTTTGGATATGATACTTTTCCTTCTGGACCACATGAGGAAGCAAAATTACAAGTTACTCTTAAATTTATTAAAATTTTAAATCCTGAAATGGAAGTTTACTCAACGCAAACGCCGCATATAATTGGAGAAAGTGCAAAGGGTGAGTTTACTGATATTTTAAGGGTAGGGAAATGTTATTCAAAGCTTGGTTTTTTACTTGAACTACAATTAAAAAGAATTTTAAAATAGTTTTTTAAAGATTTTTCTAGGTTTTAATAAAAGAGTTTGTGTATATTTGCACCCGCAAAAAGGTAGCCAATTCGGGGTGTAGCGTAGCCCGGTTATCGCGCCGCGTTTGGGACGCGGAGGTCGCAGGTTCGAATCCTGCCACCCCGACCAGTGTAAAGCCTTCATTGTCAGTTGACAATGAAGGCTTTTCTAGTTTAAGGGTGGCTATCACGTCAGTAGCGACGTCAGTAAATAACGAAATAATGGATCAATCCCAATTGTTGTGTTTACGCAAATATTCTGGTTAATTTGAATAGAAAGAATTCTACATTTTTCAAAGCGGTCTGGGGCGACCCATGTACTGAAGTAAGCCAAACTACGCGATTGATTCTGAGGAATACGAACTGGATACATAGACTATTATAATTTGGATAAGCTAGGCTAGGACATCGCATTTATAGTAATGTTCGCAATAAAAGGTTATGATAGTAGATTAGGTAGCAGCAGAACTGTGATAGGCGTACTCTCCTCATTTATGAAGAGAGTCGTCTACTCGACTATGTACTGGCATTCTTTAATTGTTCATTAAATATCTCAGTAGCTTCTTCATATGGATAATGCCCTACATCATCTAGTTTTATCACTGTTTCTGGTTTTAATACTTTAACCCAAGTATTAAGGTCTTTATAACTAAACGCAAAATCCTTTAGACCCCAGACCAAAGATATTGGTGTGTTTTGTATACTAGTGCGTTTATGCCATAGGCTATCAACCCAATCATCTGATGCAATTATTTGTTTAGGGAAAGTCCAACAACCTTTTCTGTCATTTGGGTTTTCAAGATGTTTGTAGATAGTTGGGTCAAAATACTTTTTATTACCCATGCAGTTTTTAATAATTACCTTGCCAAAAAAATTAAAATTCTTAATCAAAAAGCGTCCAATCAATCCACCTGCAAAATTGCTAAACCTTTTACTGGATGGGTTATCTTTCACTGACCACATCCAAGTATTAGTAATCATTATATGTTTTATTTTTTCAGGATTATTTACCGCATATGATAATCCAATTGGTCCGCCCCAATCGTTTACAACTAAAACAAATTTATCTAAATTTAAGTGATTGATAAATTTTTCGAAATTCTCTGCATGATTTTTTGGTAAATAATTCCAATCAAATGGTTTATCAGATAAACCAAAACCGATATGGTCAGCAGAGATACATCTATTTGTTTTCGAGAGATCTTTAATTGATTTTCTAAATTCATATGACCAACCTGGATTTCCGTGAACAAATACAATTGGAACTCCTGTACCTTCGTCAACATAATGCATTTTTCCCATTGGTAGGTCAAAATAATTGGAATTGAATGGGTATTCCTTTTTGTCTAGCCAAGATTTATTTTGCGATTTCATATTCTTTAATTTTATTATTGATAAAACCAACAACATATAAGTGTTCTGTATAATTAGAGTACACTTATAAAGATTGTTTTTACATGTGTTAACTTTCCTCTTTTGGTTGTTAATCATTGCAAAATTAAGTATGTCTTGTGTCAACCCTTTGTCAAAGGAATTTTAAAAAATCTTTTTCTTTTGAGTTTCTATGTATTCTTCCAATAACATTTTATGAGGTGTGAACTTTTGCCATTTATTACTCAACTTCTGAATTCTATCTATTCTGAAATTCCTATAATCCTCTCGTAACCGACACCAAGCAATTAGAATCCAATTTTCTGAAGGATTATGATAAATGGCAAACGGTTCAATTTCTCTACTTGTCGTTATCTCAGTATCTTTTTTTTTGTATTCGATTTTTAATACTTCGAAATTCGTCAATGCTTTTTGAATCTCAGAAAGGTAATTACTAGTCCTTTCGTCTTGCAAATTTTTTCCGATTATTGTTCTGTTTGCAAGAAATTCCGTTTTTTCTTTTTGTACGTTTAGGAGAACAGATTTTATCTTATCAGTAGCCTTGTTGAATTCACTAATAAGCGATTCATCCTTTGTTTTAGCTATTAATTTTTGTCCAAAAATTATAGCATTTGCTTCTGATTCTGTAAACATAACTGGAGGAATATTGTAACCTTCCATTAGAGAGTACCCCTTACCAGTGATAGAAATAATTGGTATACCTGATTGTTCAAGTGAGTCTAAATCTCTATAAATTGTTCTCTTACTTACTTCAAATTGTTCGGCTAAATCGTTAACCGATACAAAAGATTTAGATTGTAACTTCAATAAAATCGAGGTCAATCGAGCTAATCTTGATACGTTATCTGAATATGCCATTTTGGTTTTTATTGCTTGCACATAATGTTTAGCTATGCGTAATATGGAAGTAGAAAATAACTAATTTTCAAGCTAGCACTTAGCCAAATTTTATGTTTTGTTTTTATCTTTTCTAAAATACTAAATTTAAATCTTTGGCGACAAACCAAATAAGTAATTACTTTTAGATTAAACCGAATTTCGCATTATCACATAAGTGTTGTGTGTACCTTGAATGGTAAATATAGTTTATTTTAATAGACACCCTAAAGGGTTAAAGTCCATTATGCGCGGAGTTGTGTCCGTAAGTAAAGCAAGTGGCACGGTGGTTCTTCTACAATAAAATCGTGTATAGAAAAGGTACTCCTAAGTATTAAATTGTGACTGAATAAGGTATGAAAATCGCCCTTGGTGGTGTTAAGCCATAATTTCTAGTCATTTTCCATTCGCATTGTAATAGTATAGGCTTCGCCAAGCATAGTATTTGCGACTTCATCTATCCCATCCGCATCCTCCTCTGATAGTTCATTCTATATATAGTTAAACGGATATCTAGGAAGCAGAAAAACTAGTTTTATAACTAATACGATTTACGCATAAAACTTTCGCATATAGTTCGTTTCTTTTGCACTATATCTGGCGTTATAAAATTCAAAAATAGCTACTTCTATTCTTTAATTTTATGCCTTAATCTAGTACAAAATAATTCAAACTTTTTATACGAACTTATTATCCGTAAATTGTATAATACCATTTGTCATTTGAATTTACCGTAATAAAATGTTCTTTTTTGTGCCTCAATTTCAGCATAAAAATAAACCGTAGCCTAGCTATGCTTAATTTTTCTTCTTCATTGAAACAAAAAAACCTTTATTTTCTTTTCCAGTAAATTCAAACAACAACTGGTATAATTGATCTTGGTTTGAGTTTTTGTTCTAAAGGAATCTCTTCTGGAATCTCAGTCAAAGAGAGGGCGTTTGTATCCAGGAAGTAATAAATTTTAAAAGCATCCGGGATTTCCTGTTCCCACATAATATCATTGGTTACTGATCCAAAACACAATAGTATACCATGAGCAGGCAATATGTTATCAATATCAAAAGGTTTTATCTGTTCAAAATTAAGTTGAAAGAAAAACGCTAAGTGAGAGTTTTTAGATTTAGGTTGTAAAGGCCATTTGAAATTATTAGGTGTAGCAGGTTTTCCTCCTAATCTTGAATCTAACAAATCAGGTTCAGATTCGTTTTCACTTACAGAAAAGATGATGTTGGGGATTATTGATTTTAATATATAATCTATATTACCACATTCGTACTTTTTAGCCTTTTCAATAATTCTTTTTTTGGCACCCATACTTTTTGGTTAAGTTTTTTCTCGAATTTTATATAACAAATCTCTACATAAGGTGTTACTTTTACTACCCCGTTTCCAGTGAAATATTTTTCTCATAACGGTTTCGGTTATGATTAGTATGGGAGTAGGAGAGTGGTAACTTTAGAACTTGCACTTACCAAAACTTTTTATTTTTTTTCTGTTCTAAAGCCAAATCAAAAGATTTGACGCACTTGGTTAAAAGCTCTAAACTTTTGGGTTAAGGACTAAATCTCGTATTAATTATAGCCATTGTTTGTGCCTTTAATGGAAAATATAAGTTCATTTTATGAACATCTCAAAGGGCTAAAATCTCTTATGCTCGGAGTCGTTTCCGTAAGCAAAGCAAGACAAGTCTCCTCAATTATGGGGGAGAGCGTCTACCTGACTAGCTGTAGTTACTTTGCTAAGTTTAATAATTCATCATATTTTCTTTTCTAACTTATCCGAATAATATTCAATTGCTTTTTGATATTCTTGAATGCCTTTATCAGAACTTGTTTTTGCAATTACATTCAATAACAAATTCATTGCTTTTTGGTAGTTCTTCGCATTATACAATGTCATAGCTTTAAAAACTTTGTACTCATTGTTTAATGGGAATTCTTTGATCGCTCTGTCAAAAATAGCGATGGATTTTTCATACTCTCTAATGCATCTATAGGTACTACCTAGTCCAAGATAACAACCTTTTAAATCTTCACCGCTTAATCCTAATTCAAGTGCTTTTTCATATTTTGGTCGAGCTTCAACTTCTCTTTCCATATTGTCGCAAAGCCAAGCATAGTGATAATAAACTTGAGCATTCTTTCGGTAGTCGTTAACTAATTCATTCAATATTATTTCTGAATCAGAATAGTTTTTTTGATTTCTTAATTCTATTGCTTTGTGTAATTTTTCTATCATTTTTTTATTACTCTAATTACCCTTAATGTTTAGGAAATGGAACTTTTTGGCATTTAGATATAAATATCTATCGAACTAGAACTAACTAATGTCATTTCTAATAATTATTGTATTTCATTATTCTATGTAATTCGGTTGATAATAATTCTTAAGATAAGAATCCCAATTTGGTTTTTTTGAATTCTTTAAAATGGTCTCTACCCATAAATTTCTTTCGTACCAAAGTATACCTAAATCCCAAACACAAAATTGTATTCCTTTATCAGAGTAGTCTACTATTTCGTTTGGAGAATCTAATTCTGAATAATAAACATGATGTTGGACTACGTTTTCATAAACCCACCAATTTACTAATGTGAACACGCAATCTTTTGCTTCATGAATGATAACAGTTCCTATCTTATAATTCGGATATGCATTTATCTTGGTTTTTTCTTTAATCAAGTTGGGTAATTTAGATTTGATAATTGTTTCAACATCTGGAATAACTCTTGTTTCATCATACTTTATGTGATATATCTTGAATTTCCAATCATTAAACTCGTATAACCCTGAATAACTAGTTGCTCTTTTTTTAAATTGTTCCATATTTTATTTTTCTTAAGGTTGAATTTTTTTAATCTCTCTTATGTGATTTTAAATCATATTTCATTATGAAAAAATGATACTATAAAAATTATAGTTGCTAAAATAATTAAAGTAGTTTATTTTTGCAATAACGGTCAAAAAGGATAGTTTAATTAAATATTGGAAATATGTACAATTTTAATGGGAGAGAATACCCTTGTTGTTCAAGTTTAACGATGGGGATTATTGGGGGAAAGTGGAAAACAGCCATCTTGTATAATTTGATGAATGAAACATTACGATACAATCAGCTAAGAAAGAAAATGTCAACCGTTGTTACCGATCGTACGCTAAGTTTGCAATTGAAAGCATTAGTCGAAGATGGAATAATCAAAAGAAAGGTTTTTTATTCAAAACCCCCGCTTAAAGTGGAATATTCTTTGACTGATTTTGGTAAAACATTGATTCCTTTAATTCAGCTTATTGCTGACTGGGGAGCTTTTGTCAATGAAAGAAATACTAAGTAATTTTCTTATTGTTTGTCAAGGATTCAAATATCATAAGTAATATCAATTTGATTATAAAACATCTGAGATAAAACGAAGTTGCTTTTTTGATTTATGCCGCTATGATTATTTTTCATATACTTAGCTATGGGAAATATGATTAAGAAAATAAAACGAAAAATGAACAAGTTTTAACGAGAAGTATTATGGTTAAATTGCATTGGTATAAGTAGTACCAGTTAAGTCAGTGTCAAATTTGGATAAAGAGATTCTCTAAAACTACCAAGGCCTGCAAGACCATGTGTGTGTTATTGTATTTTTCAAAAGCCTAATCGGAAAAATGTAAGGTGCTCTTAGCTAATCGTTTAGTTTTTAGAATAGATAATTTATCATTCATTAATTCGTCAAAATCTCGCAAAAATTCTTCATACTTGTCTTTTGCTGTTTCTTTTCCAAAATTTAAAGAGTTCAAAGTATATATTCATTTGTTCTACCCAGCCTATCTTTTCATTAGATAGCAATTACTCTTTAATTGAATGTTTTCACCATCATAAAAGTCAATTTTCGTTTCTAATTCGCCCATAAATTCAATCTCATCACTTGGACAGATTATCATAAAATGTCCTTTTGTTACAATGTTTCCGTATTTGTCAAAAATAGAAATTCTCGCATTGTTTTTGTGATTATGCATCCAATCGATATTGTACCAGTTTCCGTTTTCATTTTTTTCAATCCAAAATGCTGTTTTAGGAATGTTAGTGAGTTTCATCAAAGAGTCAATTTCTTTTTTATATTTAGATTTCCAGCCAATTTCATTTAGTGTATCCAAATAATTGTCCATTTGGGAATTGTATATTTCAATTCCGTTTTGTTCTGAATAGCTAATTAAGCAGCCGTAATTAACAATTTTAAACCCATATTTTTTGCTTACAGTATTTATGTCTGAAGATGTTAACCTCAACTCTCCAATAAAAATAATTTGAGGATTATTATTTTCAATATCAGACTTTGCAGTTAAATAATTATAGTGGTTAAAGAATCCGAAATTCCAAAGTATAAACCCAATTCCGATTAACAGAATTGAAATAAAAATCAATTTTTTCTTCTTTCTCATTCAGTTTCTCAAATCTCGACTAACGCCAAATTTAGTTATTGAAAATCAAGATGTTGAAAAATCAAGATCTTCAGGTTTGATATCAAATTTATTAATTTGTTTTCTAATTCTTTTTACCAGTCCTAATTTTCTTTTTTGGTCAAGGTAAAGATACTCTTGAGGATTTTGATATGTAATACCTTTGGTCACCATATTTCAAATTATTACAGCTAATTTTCTTGCTGTTGCAGCAACTAGGAACTCCCAAATTAAAAACAAAGGAAGTAATACTACAACATCTGGTATGTCCTACCTGTAAAAAGGGAATGTTGAAAATGGTGTATCAGTTTGATAACCGTGTACCTGCGAAGCATCGGTTAGAGAGACTACAAAGTCAAAAAAATAGAAGCCCCGAAAAAAGTAACGCAATGATGTAAAAGGATACCTATGCTCAAAAATGAACAATACTTACTAAAATAAGTGCCGAATGAAATATAAACAGTAAGTCTAATGGTAAAAAAAGAAAACACGCTTCAAACCTAAACGCAAAAACATCACTTTGCACAAAAAAGCTCCTGAAAAGGGCAATACTTCCCAAAACCTAATCAACGAAAAACCCATAGTAAGCAAAACCATACAGCATAGCAGCATAGGATAATCAACAGCGTGTTCATATATGGGCGCTACGCATCATACAAATACTTAGTTATTAGGCAACGTATTTATCCTTTTTTCTTTTTATACATTTCTTGTCTAACTTTCATTTCGTGCTCGATTCCCTTACTGTTTCCAAAACCCATACTTTGCTTTAAAGTTTGCTTCGAGTTTGGGTGTAAAATACCATTGCAAATATAATTCGGGATTTCGTTTTCATAAATTCGTTCTCCATACTTGTATATATGTATCATCAGCACGAGAGTATGATAATCTTCAATCCTATTAAATCTTCTTACGTAATTATATCCCATATTATGCTCACTTGGGAAACCATATTTTTCAGTCAGCTGTTTTAGTTCTGAATAAATTGCATTTGCTTCATTATAAGCATTTTCTGCTGCAATTTCAATTGTTCCATAATACCAGTCCATTGTTTTTTTGGTAAAAACAGCATCTCTTTCTATTAATGAATTAAATTTATCTCTTAATTCAGGGTAGAAATTTTCTTTGTAAAAATTTGAGTAGTTTTCAAAATCCTTTACAAAATTGTCATACCAATCAGATTTTTTATAATATCTAAAGTATCTTAAAGGAACTCCACCTTTTGCTAATCGGATTGCAATTTGTTCAGCCCATTTTGTATCCTTTCTTTTTTGGGCAACTGAAAAAGCTAAATGCAAATCGGAACCTAATGGATGTTCAGTTTTTGTGAAAGCAAGCTTTAAATTCTTTTCCGCATCTTCATAGTTTTTGTCAGAATAGTTTTTGGATGCAAGTTCCACTAAAGGATAATATGCTGTGTATTCACAATCTTGAGCAATTGATTTTGCAGTAAAAATCAGAATTATCAATATTAGCAGAATGTTTTTTTTCATATCTCGACTAACGTCAAATTTAGTTATTGAAAATCAAGATGTTGAAAAATCAAGATCTTCAGGTTTGATATCAAATTTATTAATTTGTTTTTTAATCCTTTTCACAAGTCTCATTTTTCTTTTTTGATCTAAAAATAAACACTGCTTTGGAGGGGTTTCCTTCAAAGTTAAAAATTACAAAAAAGATGGAAAACCAGCACTCTTAACCCTAAAAGCCAAAGAGTTTATACGCAGGTTTTCCATGCACATCCTACCCAAAAGGTTTGTACGAATCCTCCATTTTGGGCTGTTGAGCAGTACCTCAAAACCGTTACACCTGCAGAGTGTATTACAGCAACTGGGAACTCCCAAATTAAAAACAAAGGAAGTAACACTACAACATCTGATATGCCCTACCTGTAAAAAGGGAGTGTTGAAAACGGTATATCAGTTTGATAACCGTGTACCTGCGAAGCATCGGTTAGAGAGACTACAAAGTCAAAAAAATAGAAGCCCCGAAAAAAGTAACGCAATGATGTAAAAGGATACCTATGCTCAAAAATGAACAATACTTACTAAAATAAGTGCCGAATGAAATATAAACAGTAAGTCTAATGGTAAAAAAAGAAAACACGCTTCAAACCTAAACGCAAAAACATCACTTTGCACAAAAAAGCTCCTGAAAAGGGCAATACTTCCCAAAACCTAATCAACGAAAAACCCATAGTAAGCAAAACCATACAGCATAGCAGCATAGGATAATCAACAGCGTGTTCATATATGGGCGCTACGCACCATACGAATACTTAGTTATTACCACACGTTATTTTTCGTTTTCCCATTCTTTAATTGATTCCTTACTAAGTTTTATTGCGACATCCCTTTGAGCACTTTTCTCTTGGTTAGATAGTTCGATGCAATATTTTGCCGCTTTTATTGCTTCGTCATACTCTTTCAATTTTGAAAGAATTACTGAGTATTCTCTATAATCCCAGAAATCAGGTTTCTCTCTTAAATAAATAGCATGTTCCATCCATATTTTTGCTTGCACTAAATTATAGTCCCTTTCATAATAATTTACAGCTGCAATATGAAAATCATCCGCATTTCTATTTAACTCAGCTTTTGTAGTTTTTTCTAACACATCTAAGAAATTAAATTCAATAGGAATTGTCACATAAGTTCTTTCCCACATTATTACGAGATTTGCTGAAGATTCTTTTATGTTGTCTATGTTAATTGTTAATGTTTCAACATCCCTATTTAATTCGATTGTAGGTACTGTGGTTTGAAGAGCAATTTTCTCAGAATCCCAATTTTTAGGAACCCCCCAGTTTTCTGTATCCGTATAAAAATATATGACCCAAGATTTTTTATTTGGAATTGTATATATTGAGTATGATCCAGCAGCTAATTTTTTTCCATCAATTTCTACTTCTTTACTAAAGGTTATAAGCGTGTTTCTATTAGCTCCAGTTCTCCATATCTTTCCATATTTTTCAAGTCCGCCAAATATAATCCTACCTTTAATAGAGGGGCGAAAATATTCTAAGTTGACATCTGTTAGTCCTACACGTTGTTCAATCTTTTGAAGGAAACTTTTGTTTGGGCGTTTTACTTGAGAAAATATACTTAGAGATATTGTCGAAACTAAAATTATAAGAAATAGTTTTTTCATTTTTAGTGATGTTTTTTATGTGTGGTAACGGCTCCACTCCGTATATGAAAAGTAGCGCTCAAAATAAGTGATAACTTTTCGGATGAAACAAAAGCCAATTTTTTAAATTTTACTATTTATTTTTTATTTGAAAGTCGTCAAATTTAAAAATTTGGCGACTTTCCAAAAATTCCTAAACCTTAGTTTTAGCAACTACTTGCGCTATTTTTTATATACATTGTGAGCTGGCTTTATTTTCATTTCCATTATAGGCAAAAATCTATTTTTAATTGAAGTTTCTAATTTTCCAATTACCTTAAATCCAATCTTTTCATAGAATTTTTCAACATTAGGATCAGCATCTAAAATAATTCTTTCGAATTTTGCATTTCGAATCCGTTGCAGAAAATCATTCATTATCATTTTGCCGAATCCTTTTCTAATAAATTCAGGTTCAATAAATAAATTCTCCAATTTTACGTCTAAATCATTTATTCTAAAATATGAGTAATACCCAATTAAATCATCTCTATTAATCAATTTGTAGACTTCCTTTTCAAGTATATAAATTTCTGAAACAGTTAAGTCGTCTCGCCATTCCTCAATTTGTTCTTTGCTATAATTCCAATGAGATTTTGACCGGATAGTTAATTCCGTTAAATCATTTGAGTCATTCTTTATAGCTTTCTCTATTTTCATTTTTTTGCTTGCTCACAACAAGAATATAATAGCAATTGCTATTACATTCCTTGTATTTATTACAAATCTAATTGTTTTTATTAGTTAGTGTAATAAGTAGGGGATATGTTACCTAGATAGGTGTAGTAAATAACTAAAGTGTATGAAAATAAACAAGTTTTATTAAGAAGTTGTAAGATTATATAGGTTATACGTGCTCTAGTAATTCAGATCTCAATACCTGTTGTTTAAGGTCGTTATAATTCGAAATCAAATCCTTTAATGGTTCAGGGTTTTGTTTCCTGCTTTTTGCCCGAATCGGAACAATGCTACAGCCTAGAAAAGATAGTAACTGTTGGTGCATTGCAGAACAGGAGAGTAATTCATAATCTGTATAAAAAGCCGATTGGTTATTATTTTTTAATCTTTGATCAATATCTTTATAAAAAGCATTGTTATATGCGATGTCCTTCTGTAGATTAGAGATCTTCACTTCGACTTTAATATTCGGTTTCTTGAGTGGTTGTTCTCCATAATCTTCCCACACATTTCGTTGTTCTGCAATCAGTTTAGAAACATGCATGGCAATCTTATTTTTACGTTTCAGTACAATTTTTAGGATAGTAGGATCGGCTAATAGGGTATCAAAAATGAGCTGATTCTGATAATGTGTCATTTTAAAACCTATATGAGAACACCCCAACGGATGTTCCCATATTTCATCTAAGAAATCTAAAGGTTTTTGGTCACGCGTAGCGATATCCATATCCATAAAACTAAATCCTGTATTTCGAAGATGTAGCGCATAAAAAATGCCATTGGGATTATACAATTCGTGGTGACATAAAATATCCGGATGATCATTTAATAAGCTGCTGAGCATATTGCTCCCACTTCGTGGTGCTGCACAAATTAAAAAACGAACTTCCTTTTTGTTTTTAAGCATATGCAGGTAATTCTACTTTTTGTACCATGGAACGCAACGTGTTCGACACTGATAAATCATCAGGATTTACTAGATATACAGCACCATCGTATGAAGTTGCGATTAGTTGTTCTCCATGTTGCGCAACAGCACTGATGCCATTAGTAGCAATAGTGGCTCGAGTAATGGATTCATTTCGCAAATCCACTCGTATCAGTTCTCCCCAATAATTCGTCACAATAACTATATGTGCTGTTAAGAATAATAATGCTTTCGGAGATTTTCTTCCCAGATGGATGCTGTGTAATAATACAGCATCATCAAGATTGTGAATCTTTAGCGTAAAATCTCTCCCTGCGCTTGCAATATAAGTTCCCGTAGGATCAATATCCACATCATCTACAATAGCGGTATGCCCTTTGTATTCTTTGAACAAGGTGCCATCAAAATTCCAGGTGGTCACACCTCCATCAGCGCTACAACTTACTCCTAATGGAAGTATAGGATGTAAACGTAATGCTTTTACTGCATTTTCGTGAGCTGCGATTTTCTGTATGATCTGCCCATCAGATCCTAATTGTACTATCGCACCACTGTAGCAAGCAACAAATGCATTGTTTTGATATTGTAGGTGATTAGAAATCCGTATACAATTAATTGGCCCTTCACCAAGAAGGATATTATAATTTTGTGAAATGACGTCGTTTTGTTTGCTAAAAAAGTGAACTCGCTGGTCATGAGACCCAGTGATAATAGTACCTGTATGAGCATCAGAAGTTACTGCATTCATCAATACGCGACCAGAATCCGGGACAATAGTGTTTGTCCAATCCGATTCTGTGTTGGTAAGAGTACCCGTTCTAATTCTTCCATCATCACTTACTACGACAATTTCTCCATTAGCCATAGATGCAACTTCATTAAAGCATTGATTTCCATGTTGTTGTTCTTGTTTTCCTATTTCGTGAATACAGGTGCCAGACTTCACATCCCAAATCAGTACTGTACCATCAAATGTTCCGGCAACAACACGTTTTCCATCAGAGGACCAGTTAAAGGAACGTTCCCATAGAGAGGTATGTGAATCTAATTTTTTCTTTTGTGTAAATGTCTGAGCATCCCAGATCAAAATCTGCTGATCATATGCTGCAGATAGGATATCACCATTTTCTGGAGAAACGGCTACTTTTTTAATGGCAGAAGAATGTCCTTCTATTGCAGCAATTAGTTTCCAGGTATTTAATTCAAAAATACGTACGATTCCATCATCACAACCAAGAATAATACGTTGGGTAAGTGCATCCACTGCACATGTATCTGTTTCAGTCTCGAAAGGACCCATTTTGGCAATTTCACTTCCTGTTTTTAAGTCCCATACACGTAATGTCATATCATCACCGGCGGTATATAATTTTCCATCGTGATAATTGATAGAAAGCACATCTTTTTCATGTCCTAGAATGATACGTCGGATACTGCCATTTGTTAAATCCCAAAGAATAATTCTCCAATCTCTGGAAACAGATGCTCCCAGATGCTCACTTATAAATACGAAATCCTCTACATCATCATCATGACCTTTGAGTACAGTTTTTAGGGTCTCTTTTTCTAAATCCCAGATATATACATTATAATCAGAGGAGGAGGTAGCTGCCAGTGTTCCTTCGCTATTTACAGAAACGCGATTTACTAAATGCTCGTGATACCCTAATAACTGAACATCTTTGGTATCTGGATTAAAAATTGCGGTAGCTCCGTCATAAGCAGAGGTAATAATCTTGTTAGATCCCGGGATTTCTATTGCGCAGGTAACAGGACCTCGATGATGCGTAAAATCTGTAGTTTTCATGATAGTAGCGTTTTAATATGATATTTCGATTTCGTTTAATTTGACTGGATGTAATTCATCCGCTGTGTGATTTTTGTATTGTTCGACATATTCCTGTATCGTAAGCCCATTGACACTGGTATTGTTATAATCAGCTCCATTTATACGGCAGTGAGGGTGAGAAGCAGCCAAGGATGCTATCCAATTTTCGTACATAGCTTTTCGATCCTGATAGGTATATAACCAATTACTGTATACCGTAAAGAAAGCATTACTCCACCAAAGGAAAGGTGTTTTGTATTTTTGTATCTCGTTAAAAAGTTTCTGTTGATCAGATAATAGGTTACAATGTATATATGTATGTGACAAATTTCTATACGCCATCCAATGTTTTTTAAAAGCAGCCGCACCTCCCCATTTGTCTAATTCGTAATCCCAAAACCATTGTACATCATCCCAGTTTATATTTTCTGGGGTTACTCCAGACCATAATTGGTAGAAGGTTTCCGGTGTGGGATTGGTAGTAAAAATCTGACGGACAAAATCCGGAAAATCTTCACCATCCCAGTTTTCCACAATTTGTTTTCTAATATCTAGAGCACGCTTACTATAATCATAATAAACAACTCTGGTGTTTTGATCAAAACCGTTAACGGCTAGAATTCGATTTGCCTTAAAACCTGCTGCGACACTAAATACAGCATCTATAGGCTTAGGGGTGTTTCCTAAATCCTTATAAGATTCAATATTGAATAGAAAAACCCCTTTTTGAGCATTGGTTGTCTGAGACTGAATTCCCTTTAAAAAGGAAGTTTGCGAAGCGGTCATTTCAGAAAATCTGGTAATTTGTTCAGGGTTTTTTCTGAGTTGTAACTCAAAAGAAGTCGGATTGGAAGCAGTAAGATAAAAACGGCCTTCATTCACAGTTTTAGAAAAACCCTTTACCGGAAGACGATGATTCTTACAGACCTCAATAAAGGTCTCGAACCTTGGTTTTCCTAATTTTTTATATTGATGCATATCTATTAGTAGACAATCATCTTTTAAAACCATTTTTTTAGAATTACTATCTTCGAATTCTCCAATTACCAGAAAATCAGTCTCCAATATATGTTTATGAAGGCTATTATGAAAACCTTCGCGATTCCAGCAAGGAGGAACCCATTGTTCATCAATTACATGACCTGCTTTTTGGATAAAACATACGTCATATTGTTGTTCTGATACTTTAGTAAGAAGTTCGTCTAAAGTGTCTGCTTCTATAATTTCGCCTTGATATCCATAACGAGACCAACTTATGGTTAATTCCCGAAGGGTAGGATGATAAGTTGTAGTAGTTTTTGATCCACCAAATATCCCAAATACTAACTGATTCATACGGTTACATTTTTTTGTTCGATTACTGATGCTTCTAATAATACAGGAGAGGTTATGGTAAGTAAACTTCCTTCTCCGAAGGATTCAATCCAAATATCATCAGGATCAAACGGAAGTGCTTTCTGAGCAGACTTCAAAGCAATTTCTTTATCCTTGGTGGCAACATAAATAGTAAGGAGATCGATATGTCCTTGTTGTAAAAAAGAGCGAATAAGAGTAGGGCCACCTTCTACAAGAAGGGACATCACTTCTTGCTCACGTAAGTCATAAAGAGCAGTATCTAAATCATATCCAGAAGCATGTATAGCAATCCGACCATCATTTACGGTCGGATGATTGTTCCCGATTATAAAAGTCCTGCGATTGTCATTGGTAAATTCACAAGGGCGTTGCCCCGCAAAAATGACGCGATCTGGTTGTTTGGCCGGAGGCCTTTTTAGTTTTTCTTCTCTGGCTGTTAATTTAGGTTGGTCTGTATACCAGGTATTTACACCAACAGCAACCGCTGTATAGGTTTCTCTTAGGGCATGTACCCTTTGCCAGTCTTCCGAACAAGAAAGATTTAGTTGAGACCCATTATCCGCAGAAAATTCTGAACAACTATTAATTGCAAAATTCACGTGTACAAAAGGCCTTTTTATTCCATTTTCATAACGATCTGACTCTAGCATATGTCCCATACGAGCACGTTTTGATTCCAGATATCCTGCGGAATATTGATTTACATCCGCTAATACAGGAATACGCCCGGTAACGGGTATTCCTAAAGATTTTAGTGCATTTACCTTTTCCGGGTTATTGGTTAATAAATGGATAGATGTAATTCCCAGATCTGCTATAATCATTGCTGCTTCATCATAGGTTCTGAGATCTGCAGCAAAACCAAGTTTTAGATTGGCATCTACAGTATCATGCCCTTGTTCCTGTAATGCATACGCTCTTATTTTATTTCCCAATCCAATCCCACGCCCTTCTTGTTGTAGGTATAAAATCACTCCTCCATGTTTTGCAATATAGGTCATGGCCAAATCCAGTTGTCCTTTGCAATCACATTTTAAAGATTCAAAAGATTCTCCTGTAAGGCATGCGGAATGTACCCTAACGGCTAAATTGACTTGATTTTTTGTAGGTCCAGAGATGATTGCAGTTGCAAAAGTATGCGTATCTAATTCGTATACTCTAACTCTAAATGTTCCAAATTTAGTGGGTAGTAATGTTTCTGGGCGAGAGCTTAGTATGTCATTCATTGTGTATGGATGTATTATGGTTTTAGGCAATGTAATAACAAATCTAATTAATTTATGAAGATAAAAAACGGGGGTAATTACCCGTTTTTTAGTGTTGATAAAAGTCGTAATTTTCAGTTTATATTTTTGTTGTAATATCATTATAAACAGGTGTTTTTCGAAATTAATATCGATTTTATTTGGGGATTATTTCTTATTTATATTGATTGTTATATAGAAATGTAAGCACTTAAAAATTCTAACAACTAATTTTTTTAAAAACAACGTTTCCATGACTTTTAACACACAAAACAAGGCTAGGTTTTTAATTTTTGCAGGTCTGATTATTGGACTCATAGGGTTTACTGCATTATACCCACTTAAACAAAAAACATCATATATTGATGTACCTGATTCTAAGAAAAGTGATTTTGATGCAGCTTCATCTTTGGCCTCGCAATTTGGCCCAGCGGTTACTGAGGGAAGAGTATTGACTACCGCGGATATGACAACATCTACTCCTTTGATTCCTAGTGACATTTATCGACCAAGCAGTACCTCTGGGCCGAATCATCGGGATCTGGCAACTTTTGCTTGGTTAGAGTTTATTTCTTTAGCATCTCCAAAGAGTACCGGGGCAGCAAGAGGAGAAACTGGAGGAAGTTTTGCTACCTCAGGAAAAAAACCAAATACCGCATTGGTATGGGAAAGCTATCAACACCGTTCTGAGTTGTTTCCTTATATAGCAGGAAATACTAGCGGACGTGCACCAGATCCTTGGGATCAAGCACCTTCTTACAAGATGTCTTATAAAGATGCTAGTGGAAATCAACAAATGGTGGATATTCCATATAATAACTATAATAATCTGGATGAAACTACCCAGATAGGGATGAACATTCTTTATTTTCCCGTAGACCCTAATACTATGGATCCAGATAAGGATTTTCAAGTATTATTCGAAGCTAAGGTAAATCAGCAAGAATGGAGTTTTGTGAATAGTAATTATACAAAATTTACAGATTTCAATACCAATTTCCCCGATGGGATCAATTTTGATTCAGGAACTATAGAAGTAAAAGCTACCTGGCGTCCTTTAAGTTCTATACCGACCAATGATCAATATCGATATCATACGACTACTGCTATTTATTATACAGGAGAAGATGATGATCCTAAGGCAGTCTTAGGACAGTATGCCTTGATAGGGCTTCATATTATCCATAAAACACCAAATTTCCCAACTTTTATATTTGCTACATTCGAGCATGAGGATAATTTAAAAACCGCTAGTGGTACTCCTACAGGTTTGTATTATGTGCCTTCGTATGAAAAAATAAGCTATTCTTTGCCTACCACTACCACTACCAGTAATCCAACAGCAACTGTACCGAACCCGACATATCCATCAGGGTGGTTGAATAACCCGTATGCAGAACCGTCTTCGGGGAATAGAATTCCATTACCTAATGGGTCTGTATTAAATATCAAAGGGTCAAAAGTAGTATCTACCTCAATAGGTAATGTGTACGGTGTTCCTGTGACACAACCAGCAACCACGAATGCTGACGTTAATACTGTAAACAGTCAGGCTCTAAAGGCAATGCAGGGAATCCCTGGTTTTGATAAAAACTTTGTATGGCAGTATTATTTCTTAAAAGGAGTACAGGGAGTTCCTACCGATTCTGAAGAGAGTGAGGATTATTATTTGGCAAATATCGTTACTGAAAGTTCTGTGCCAGGGATACAACTATTCACAGGTGGACAAGGGATTAAAAATAAAGAACTTCAGATTCCGAGAAATCAAGCAAACGTGAGAGATGCTAAACAAGGAAACAAAGTAGTGAATCAAGGAGGTTGTTTAGGGTGCCATGGAATCGCTCAGACAGGATCAGGATTTGATTTTAGCTTTTTATATTTCAGCAAGACATCTGGATTTTCCCCAGATGTTCATGGATTAACTTCTGGAGAGGTAGAAACGGAGCGGGTAAATAAGTATATGAAAATGCTGAATCCAAAGAAGAACAATAGTAAATAGACATCTGATGTCATCAAAAAAGACTTTTCTGGAGCACGCAAATATTAGTGTGCCAGATATAGATGAAGCAATTGCTTTTTTGCAAACGGTTGCTCCAGATTTTGAAGTACGAAAAGATGATTCCAGCGGGGAAGACCCTCCTCGCTGGGTTCATTTTGGGAATGATGAATCGTATATCGCATTACAAGCAGTGGATCCTAAGCATCATCCAAAAATATGGAACCGTACTTATATTAATTACGGGATTAATCATCTGGCTTTTGTAGTATCTGATTTTGATGCTGTTGCGATGAGATTACTACAAAAAGGGTATCGCCAGGGAATAGCTGTAGAAAAAAGCCCATATCGTAAGAGAGCTTATTTTTTTGATAAAGCAGGATTCGAATGGGAAATTGTAGAATATCTCTCGGAGAAACCAGGAGAAAAAAATCGTTATACATAGTAGACAATGGCAAATCAATCTATCTTAAAAAAAATATACGCCCTTCGTAAGTCTCTCCTAGTTTATTTTCTCGGGAGTTTTGTATTAATTGCACTTACGGTCATGTGTACTTCTAGGGCTCAGGATTCCAAAAAACCACCTTCTTTTATTAAGGAGCAAGGGAGTGATTTTGGGTCTTCAGTTGTCAAAGGGCAACAACTTACATTGGCAAATTTAACAGTAGAAAAACCATTAATACCTAGTGATATATATAGAGACTCGGATGGATCTATTCATCCTGACCATGAGGATCTTGCTACTTTTGCTTGGTTAGAATTTATTGCGTTGGTTTCTGGATCAAGTGCTAAAAGAGGAATTCCTGGTGGTAGTTTTGAGAATTCAGGTAAAAATCCGGATCAAACATTGAATTGGCAAACATACCATCACAGAACCGAATTATTTCCATATAGATCAAAGGGAGAACCACTGCCTCCAAAACCCTGGGATGCTACTCCCAGTTATGTGATGTTTTATCAGAATGAGACAGGGGCTACCATTCCATATACAGTACCGTTTACAAATTATACGAATCTAGATGAGGCTTCTCAGATAGCAGAGAACCTTCTTTTTTTTCCTGCAAAAGAAAATACAAGAGACCCATTAAACGATTATCAGGCATTGTTTGAGGCTAAGGTAAATAAGGTCTCCTGGGGCTATGTAAATGATAATTATACTACTCTAAATAATATTACACCAAAGACATATCCTAATGGAATTACCCAGCGAGATGGAACCATACATCTTAAAGCGACTTGGCGTCCATTAGCTTCGATAGCAGAAAAGGAACACTATAAGTATTTCGTTACAGAGGGGATTTATTATGATGGGGAGGATAGTGCTCCAGTGGCTAAGACCAGAAAATTTGCATTGATAGGCTTGCATATCATCCATAAAACACCAAACTATCCTTCGTTTATATTTGCCACTTTTGAGCATGAAGATAACTTAAAAGGAGGAACATATTATGTGCCAACATATAAAGAGATTCAGATCGCATTACCAGATTCTGTACCTACATTTAGTGGGGATTCTTTATATTCTCCAAATCCTTTTCCCAAGGGATATACCAAAAAACCATATGCAGAACCTAATGGCAAGCGGATACCAATTCCTAATGTAGATGTTAGTACTATTGCCGGAGCTAAAAGAGTTATAGTAGGGGAAGGCAAGTATGTATATACAGTACCAGTTACCCAACCACCTACTACCAATCAAATGGTGGCAAATGTAAATCAGCATGCACTAGGACTCATGCAAAAACTACAGGGATTCGATAAAAACTTTATTTGGCAATATTATTTTCTTAAAGGAGTACAGAGCATACCTACCAATGATGAAAGTGTTCCGGATTATTATCTGGCTAATAATGTGACGGAAAGCAGTGCTCCTGGAATTCAGTTATTTAGAGGTGGACAAAGTATTTCTTTTGATATTAATGGACAACCATTAGAAAATAGAAGAAATGAATTAAACGTATTGGATACAAAACAGCACAATAACTATTTTAGTATGGGTGGCTGTATGGGATGTCATGGAATATCGAAACGATTGAACGGATTTGATTTTAGTTTTCTCTATTTTGGAGCAGGGTCTGGATACTCGCCTGATGTTATAGGGATTAAGGAACGAGAAGAGTTTGATGAGTTACTAAAGAAATATAATTTATCCGAACGTAGGTTTGCTAAGGAGTGAGTTTGTGAGTATTTAGTGCAAAGTATTTAGTGCAAAGTATTGAGTAGTTGAGAGTTAAAAAATGAAATAAAGAGTCTGGTATCTTGATTCTTGTAGCAAAGCGGTCTTGTATCTAATGATAACCGTCAGAGGAAGTTTATGAATCGAATAACTGTAAACGAAAAGAAAGTAATATGAGTCATGTGTATAGAAGAAGACAAAGATCTTCTGAAGAAGTAATTTCACCAAAAGAACGAGAAAAAATATTAAAGGAACGGAAATGGCAGTATGTTAAAAAAAGGCCAGATAAAAGGATTTTAGACACGTATTTTGAATTTCTCAATGACGCTGTAGTAATACGATCGGGGGCGGAGGGAATCCCTTTAATGACAACTACCGGGATTTATGGACCCATCAAAGAAGGGCAGACTGTACAATTACATCTTGGAGAGGATAGTGTTGTAAGTGTGGTTGCGGATAAACCGAATAAAAAAGATTCCTTATTAGAAGAGTTAAAAAAATTAAAGAAAAATGCAAAACCTCCTAAAAAGGATACTTCTGTGGTGGTTCAGGCAAAATGGGTAAGTGGCAAGGATGGAGGGGGACTTCCGTCTGTGGGAGCCTCATCAAATGTTTTTGGTGCTACAGGTTCTCTTTTGGTAAATGAAACCAATGTAGATTTTCCTGTTTTAGATATAGATCATAAGGATTTTCATGAAACGTTACATTATTATGGCGCAAAACTACTGAAACCTAAGGAATCATTTTATATGGGTTTTGATAAACCGTTATTTGGGATGGAATATGATACAAGTTTACCAGGATATATAAAAGATTATGTGATGAAATCATATGGAGGAGGAGGTTTGTTTGTAGAGCATCACCCATTTCCACATATCTGGTTTCCGAATCCTAATAAGGAAGAAAGGGAAACTAATATTTGTAGGATTCTTTTAGGACGTATTATTCCTAAAAACAAAAAGGAAAATGAGAAAATAAACAAATACGAAAATAAGTGTTTGGAGATAGAGGGCAATCAAGAAAAACCTGAGTATCATTTTACTGTTTTTAGAATTCCATCGGATGGACATGCCATTGCAGTAGACGAGTGTTCTATTCATAATGATAGTTTTTGTAATGGAAAACAAGTAGTTTTTCTTGCAGATACATCCGCAAATACTGTAGCATTACGCGAAACTGCACCATTTAAAAACCTTAGAATAACTGAAATACCGTAATAAAAGAGCTTAAAAAAAGAAGCTTTAGCGTTTTTTTTGTGATACTATATTTTGATAAAAAAATATTTATATGTCTTTAGGGGGTTAAATAATATTGGTTTTAAAAATGAATAATGGTGTAAACACAGTATAAAAAGTCTTCAAAAGCAAAAAAAAAGTCATCAAGGCGACTTTGATAAGTCATCAAGTCGAAAAACAAAAGTCATGCGCATGACTTTTGGCCTTTTTTAGGCAAAAAAAATACTCCTGAAACCAAATCCGGGAGTATTTTTACAAGGTTTTACACCTTAAGAATTAAGTAGATTGTTTGGTGTAGTACAATATGTTGTGCATACCCTTTAACTCATTACTTGGGCTAAAGTGAGTGTTTGTTTTTACCATGGAATTATGACTGACCATTCGGAATGACCGATCAATAGTAAAAATATAACTAGTGGCTACCAGAGGATGGTATTTTGAGATTGCTAGAGAATCCCTGAGATTATTTAGGAAAACGAACTTACTTGATACGATCATAGAGAATGGATAATTAAACGAATACTTTTGAGTTTTTATAATCAAAGTTCATTCCATTTTATCAACATGTAATTAATATTTTGTTAAATATTTAGAGATGATTTAGGTAACAAACGTTCTGTTAAAAAATAACTACATAACAGTAGTACATAAATTATCAGTGGCATCAGAAAGTTTAATAAAACTCCACAAAAACTTTTGAAATCTCTTTAAAAATGATAGGTAAAGCACTAAATTCCTTGAAATTATCTTTTTTGTATCACGTGAGACCTTACAGGTTTTAAAAACCTGTAAGGTGTTTTTGATTAATGTTTTATGAATTTTAATCTGATTTCGGCAATGTTTTTAATTCATACTTTCGGACACTAGTGATAAATTATTTAAAACTATGATAGCAAAAGTATTAGGAGCTAGTAATCTTTATAAAGCAGTACATCAAGTTATACTTAATAAACGATTCCGGCTCCATATTCGCCTGAATCAAACCTTGCTGAAAAATTGTGACATTTCTAAAGAACAAACCAAAAGCATTACATTTTTTTATATTTGACTAAATCTTATAACAGTATTTTTAATTGAGATTAGGGCAGTATAAATATTAAATAATTCGCTTTAATAATCTTTTGATAAAGGTGCTTGTGGGCATTTTGAATAATTAAAAGCTTCTCCGCCAACCACTGTTGGTCGTTCTATACCACAGCCGTAAAAAGAACAACAAGCAAAGAAAAAATCGGCACGTTCAAGTTCTAATGCAAATAGTTGTCTTATTGGTCTTATGCATTCAAAGTAAAGCTTATTTCCTTCAGTTGTAGAACGATCAATCCCATCACATACAGTCCTTGCAGTATCAAAAGGCTTCAGAGCATATAAATAAGGGGGAATGCATATATCATTATAACAATTTAACTCTTTATTGCTCAATTCCTTTTTTTTTAGCCCTAAAACTTCACTAAGATCTAAATCATATCTATTTAAAAGTAATTCGTGAAATATCAAATTATCAATATGTACATAATTTTGGTTACTAAGATCAAAGCGATGATTTAACAATTCCCATTCTTCAGTAAGCTGATCATAAGCAGTATTCATTTGTTCGGTATTTTCAAATCCTAATGCCAAAGTAAGTTCCATTTGGTGTATATCATTCAGTCTTGATTTCCCCGAAGTTTCTAAAATTTCTATAGCTTTTTCGTGATCCTCAATTCTATTTAGAACAAGCACAAAGTTTTTCATATGCTCTTTAAACTTAGAATCTTTTGCAAAATTTTCAAAATCTTCAACGACAATTTCTTCAGGTTTTTGATCATCACTTGATGAATCTTCACTACAAGAAATAAAAGAAGTAAGTGTTATACAGCTAAATACTATGGGTTTTAATACGTTTTTGATAAATAACATGAGCTACATTTTTAAGTTGTTATTCAAAAATAGATGATACTCAAGTAAAAAAAGGATCAAATTATAAAGTGGCACCTATATAATTCTTTATTATCCTTGTTTTGTTATTTTAAAATTCAACCTTTATATTTTCTGCAAAATCTGTTTCTATAGCATATTTACATTATCCATAAAAAGTCTTAAAAATTCAAAGGCACATTGTGGAAAAAATGTTTTTTTATTATAATTTGAACCGTTTCGGTTTTTATAGTTTCGATTTTACTTCTGATTCTTTAAAACTATCCCTGAAATTGATTTGAAGAGAATTAAAAAAGTTAAATTCTAAAAACCTAAAGTCCATAACCAATAAGGGTAAAGTATTTTCATTACCTTCTTCAATTAAGTAAACTTTTGCAGTTTTTTGCATATAAAATTTCATTCTTAGTATCGTATGATCTACAGGTAATTCAACATTAATTGTTTGAGAATAGTTTTGATAGGTAACCTCGAAATTTAGGAAAGTCTTAAAGGAGGTCATTGTTTTTCTATCCACAATAGTATGCTGTCCAAAAGTTTTATGTGGTGTTCCATATTCGTTATCATGCTTTGAATGGATATCTACTTCTTCACTTATATGAAAATTGTCAATTTCTATTTGTTCTAAGTCGTAATCAAAAGAAGCGTGATCTTCGAGTTTTTTTTGTTTCGTTTTACTGGGCTTTTTAATTTTAGAAATAATGAAAATAAAAAGTAATCCAAGACCCATATATATAAGCATTAATCCATCCATTTTTTTTGTTTTATTTTGTTGGTTAAGATGTTTTAAATAAGTGTGTTATAGGTTGAAAATGTGTTTATGAAAACTTTGTTCTCTATCCAAATAGCACATCCATAAAGTGTATATAATTTTAAAGAGAGGTGTTTTTCTTACCATCCTCCGATCATTTTTTTTTGTTCTGTAGCTTCAAGGCCGGGATTAGTTATCTTTATCTAAAATTTAACTGGTTTCTTTATTTGCAAAAACAAAGAGTCTTTTTCTCCTGTAGGGTATATAACTTCCTCCACTTTTTTATTAAATAGAAGTACTATTTCATCGTGTGACAATAAGTTTTCTGTAAGTTTGGAATGTTCTTTTTTAAATTCATTTATAGCTCCCATCAAAAGAGAATCTATCTTTCTTTCCTTCATCTTATCAATATAAGGTTTGAAATAATTGTAATTATAATTTACAGTATCCGTTAAAGCATGTCGCGTATAAATAAGAAATTTTTTTGGTGTATTATTGACCAAAATTTTATCAAAAAAAGGATTTATTTCTTTTAACTTATTGTTTTCAATTTGATAAATCTTTGCACTTTGATGAATCAAATTTTTATTTAAGGGGTTATATAAATATGAAAACTTTTTAATTTCCGTCTCTTTATTTAAATTATTATAAACGGTCAATACTATGGGGAATTGAATTATTGATACTTGATGTTTTTCAGTATCGTTATTGTATTTCATTCGGAACACAACTTGTTGTTCGGTTTTTAATTGTTCAATTTCAATGCTTTGACGTTTATCTTGACACTTTACCAAGACAGGTAATGCTAGTAATAATAATAGTCTTTTTTTAAACATTTTTTTTGTTTATTGTAAGTATGTGGAATCTACTATAAAAATTTCTCGTTCCTGTTCTTTCTTTGTCACTTTTTGTATTAAATAAGAATAATAAACCTCTGAATTTGAAGAATCATCGCTTAGTGATTTTCGAAAATCATTTATAGTTGTAATTTCTCCATTCATAACTTTACAATGAGTTTTATCTGAAACATTATCTATTATACTAAAATTAATTAAATCTTCTGTTCTCGATAAATCAAGAAACAAACGCAATTTACTCAATCCTCCTAATTTTGCTTGTTGCAATAGTTCCAGATTATAGTCTTTTACATCATTCATTATTTTATTAACTTCTTGTGTTGCAATAATATCTGCTACCATAAACAAAGAACTTAACGCCCCACCAAGAGCCCATGTAAGTTCTCCTGTAGCAAATGTTCCAATAATACTTGCCGCAGATGAGGGTTTAGGGACTTCTAATCCTATAGCCCCCTCTTTAGGAAACATACTCATTAATGTTTTGGTAACACTCACATAATCCAAGAATCTAAGGATTTCTCGTCCTTCTTTTAATCCTACTGTAGCAATATCACCTGCATCTTTTTTATTGAAATATTCACTGAATTTTTTAGTTTTTTTTATTTCTGTATTGGTTACTTTAGAAAAACTTTCTTTTCCTTTAATATAAAACTCGCTTGCTTCTTCAGTAACAAATAACATTCTTTTACTATCATTTGTAGTTAGGTTTATACGCTCATAATACAATTGACGTTTTACCTTATTTATTCCTGATAAAGTAATGGTTTCATCTATTTTGATTTTGGTTACTATAAATCGCTCAATAGCAGCATTTTTATTGATCTCTTTAGCTACATTATTAGCTCGTTTAAAAGTAAACAAAACCAACTTACCCCATTTGTCATAATATTCTGGCAAACTACTGCCCGCTACTGCGGGTTTTACAAACAAATCTTGGTTATTATAACCTACATGTAAATAATCATCCTTACTTTCAGGTAAATTTTTCTTAATAGTTCTATTGGTTTTACTGGTATAACGAACTTGCCAATATAACTCTATAGTATGGAAATCTTCTGAAAGTACGGGTTCCCATTTTTCATCCATCAATATCTCTACAGTGGCTATACTTTTGCCAAAATGTTCTCCTTTTTCCGTTACTCCCCTTACTTTAGCTTTTAGTATGACTGGATCATTCGGAAAGTTTTTAGTATCAGGATCATAACAATCAATTTGCTCACCCATCCACCAAAAATAATCATAATCTATTAATTGTAACGACAATTCATTACCCGCTATTATATCTCTGGTTTGTACATGGAAATACATAGTATCTCCTAGCTTAACCCTGTTTTTTTCTTCGCCATATACGTATTTTTCTTTCCCTTCTTTATCATAACTCCACCATCCTCCTACTATCTCAGGTTTAAGATATTTGGCAGTTATTGTTTTGCTTTCTCCATCAGCAAAAGTGATTCTAAATTTAGTATTGCCCATAATTTATGCCTCTTGTTGTTCTATAACTTCTAACTCTATAATTTCTAAGTCATTATCTATGGTGAAATCTTTGATAGTATCATTTTTTAATACTGCCCCATTATATTTAAAATCATGTTCATTATCATCTAAATTAATTGTGATTATATGACCTATACGGTTCTTGGTTTCTATATGTAATAAAATGGTTTGATCTATTTCGTATTCTTTAATCTCATTACCTAGTTCGTCCGTTATAAAATATGCGGTTAACTCCTTTCCATCTTCCCTAACGGTTGGTGCTGCTTCTTCTATAAATGGATTAGAAGGATTAGCGGGTAACTCGAAAATAGTACCTTTTATTCTCTGTATCATAGGGCTTATAGTAACCTCCATAATAATAGGTTCTGTACTTGCAGCATTAAAATGCTCTTTAAGGTAGGATATAAAAGCATTGGCAAACTCTATATCAAAATCCTTTTGTATCCCATCACGGCGATATGTTCTAATATATCCCTTAACCATCTGTGTCGGAGATAACATGGCTTCATACATCCCGCTATCATCTCTTGTGGCTGCAAATTGTACTTGTATACTACCTCCATGGGTTCTGGTAGTTGGGCGACCAGTATTGTCCACCATTTTTTTTAGATTATACTTTATATCAATAAGGGGGTATTCTTTTTCGAAAATGAAAAGTGTAGCTTTAAAACTCATAAAATAATAATATATCTGCGTGGTTAAGAATCGCTAAATTTAAAATTTTATTGTATAAAAACAGAGTCTAAAAAAAGGGAAATTATAATTAATGTATAGTAGTGTTATAAAATATTAACTCAGATATCCCTTAAATTAATCCATATCATTAGGGAATTTAATTTTACTCTGGTGATACAGGAAATGGATTTTTTTTATATAAGAATTTTTCCCTTGTTTCATCGAGACAATGCTTTAACAAACACACACACCAATATTTTCTCCTAATCCTTGTAGTATATCATATAATTTATGTAACGGTATCGGTTTTAAAAAATCTGGTTGTATTTTATAGTATAAAGTTTCTGGGACGATTCACTAAAAACGTATTACTTTTCTCCTGAATTGTTCTCAAGAAATTAAAGAATCACCCTCACAAAACTATTTTTAAGATTACTTAAGTACTTCGGACTATTTCAGTAAAGGTTGCTGACCCTTTAACAAGTACTTAAAAGCCTAAACGATGTCCTTCTTTTCCGTTTTGGAGCCTTTTACCTCATTAGGTTACTAAATATAGTACTTCGAACTATTAATGAAATACTTAGCAATGCTTTTGTAATACTTAGAACTTTCAATGAAAGGAGGTTAGTATATTATGGAAGTACTTATAACCGTTATCTATAAAGTGGGAATGGTCTTTCTTTAGGTAAAAAATGATAAGATCAGGGAGCCAAAGGGTGATAGTAATCTTTCGAAGTATTCCATTAATCATTAGAGGTGCTGATAATGGATATCAACATAAAATATAAAAACTGTCTTTAAGCAGTTTTCTTATATAGTTACGAAATATACTTTTTGTACAGTATTGACTGTAAGGACTTTCTTAAGTTGTATAAAATCGTTGTTTACTTCTTCTAACCTTGTAGTTTTCTTATACCGTGTTTATTGTAGGTTTATGGATTACCAAATAATTATTATAGGGTTATAATGTAAACTAGCAAAAAAATACGATATTCTTGTTTCTTTAACGATAATTATTCGTTTTATTTAAAAAAAAGTCCTACAAAAATTAAATCCCGTACTTAAAATCTAAATTTATAACAAGTAGTTGATTTACAAGTAGTTGTTTTGTGTATACTTTTTATGTAAAAAATTAGGGAATTCTTTTTCCTACTTGTTTATATACTGAGTAAAACGGAGAAATTTCAGTAAAAAAACAACCTGGAGCGATAAGCATTATTGTTTAACCTTTACAAAAAGCTCCCAATTAAGTATTTAAAAACTATGAAAAAAGCCCCCTCAAAAAAGTTACCTCTCACAAGGTATACAACAATTATCCCTAAAATATTTTGTTCTAAGAAAAATATTCAATCAACAACTTCGGAGCAAGCTCACGAAGTATGTTTCCGAAACTATCATTTCATTTTCAAGAAAAGCCTTGAGGATTTAAACTCTCAAGGAGTGATTAAAAAATTAATATAAAGAATTCCTTAAGGCTTTACCTAGGTATAGTTCATTCTTACAAATTATTCCAAAAATTATGAATTGGAAATTAACGTACCAGTGAATCATGCATCACTTATTGGCAGAGGATCAGGGAGTAGTAAAAAAGAACAACTAGGCTGTGTTGATGGAATCATAAAGTTAAAATTGTACAATATGAATTGAATGGGTATGATGTCATATTCAATTAATTTACAGAACCTTTATTTGTGTTTTTAGTCTGATATATAGGTTTTTTGAAGATTAAAATCGCTTTATAAAAAATAAATAAAGGATAACACTTACTGATATAAAGCGTTTGTACTCGGTTTAAAATATTACCAAAATAAATAACAATAATTATGAAAATTAAAAGATTACTTTTAACAAGTTTATTTGGCTTATCCTTAGCCATATTAAATGCACAAACAATTAAGGAAACTCATCAAAATGGTAGTCAGTCACTGATCACTTTTGAGGAGAAAGCTGATTCTAATGACTCTAAAAAAAATGCTAATACTAGTACTAATAAAAGCCCTGAACAGATATTACAGGAATACTTAAACCTAAATTCAAATGATGAATTTAAGGTTGTTAAAAAAACTACAGATAATCTTGGTTATGATCACTTTAAATACCAACAGTATTATAAAGGAATTAAAGTAGATTTTGCAACTTATAACGTACATTATAAAAACGGAAAACCACATGCGATAAACGGGGATTTTAAAAGAATTACTACCTTAAAAACGAATCCTTCTGTGTCAGAAAATCAATCATTAAATATAGCATTAAATCATATTGATGCCAATCAATATGCATGGGGGGAGATCAATACTGAGTTATCTTTGCCTAAAGCAGAATTAGTAATAGTCGAAGCTTCTTCTCAGAAGGTAAAAGCAATGAAACTTGCTTACAAATTTAACATTCAGGCTGTTGCTCCTATATATCATGCGGATATATATGTAGATGCACATACAGGAAAAATTTTGTTAGAAAATAATAAAGTGCATAATTGCCTGAAGAAGGAAGATATAGATTCTAATCATAATGTTTCCTTAGGCAAAAGATTAATCAAAACTGCTACTGTAAGAAAAAGTGCTTTGCCATTAGTAACTGGTCAGGGAAAAACATGGTATAGTGGTTTGCAATCCATAGAATCTTCAGAAAATCCAACAGGTGAATACATCTTGCATGATCAAACGAGAAATATCAGAACTAGAAATGATGATTTAACAGATTTTATAAGTGGTACTTCTAGTTGGTTTTTAAATGCTCCTGATGATGATATCAATAGAAGTGCTCTTGATGCACATTGGGGAGTAGGACAAACGTATGATTATTTTAATGACGTGCATAATTGGCTTAGTTTTAATAATGATATAGATTCTCCAATTTCTATTGAGGTTTTAATGGAAAGTGGAGATAAAGCTTCTTGGAATGGAGCACAAATTAAGTTAGGTAAAACTGGTTTTAAAACTAGCGACCCTCATCCCATGAGTACAATAGATATTGTTGCACATGAATATACCCATGCGTTAATTGAATATACTGCTGAGTTGACATATGTCCAAGGTGCAGAATCTGGCGCTCTTAATGAAGGGATTTGTGATATTTTTGGAGCAGCAGTAGAATACCATTTTTTTCCTGACCGAGAAACTTGGATAAGTGGGGAGTTAACAGCACCATCAACTTTGTATAATACGATAGTTTCAGGAGTCCGAAATCTGGAAAATCCTAAAATCGGAGGGATTTTTGGAAAAAACCCTGATACTTATAATGGTGAGTTTTGGAAGAGTACAGGTAATAATGTTCACAATAATTCTACCATTGTCTCTCACTGGTTTTATTTATTATCAGAGGGAAAATCTGGAGTTAATGATAATGGAGCTAACTATAATGTGACTGGCATTGGTATAGACAAAGCGGCGGATATCATTTTTAGAACATTAACCGTGTATATGACTTCAAATACTGATTATAAAACTATCAGATCTCTCAGTATCCAAGCAGCTACAGATTTATATGGTGCAAATTCGCAGGAAGTAACACAAGTAAAAAAATCTTGGGATGCAGTAGGGGTATACTCGTACTTCTTTGATGTAATATCCCCTTCTTTAAATGAAGAATTATTCGCAGGGCTAACAAAAGAAATCACTTGGCAGCAATCAGAGGATTATCCACAGGTGGATATAAGCATGTCTACAAATGGAGGAGAAACATATCCTATAATATTGGCCACAAATGTCGCAAACACGGGATCGTTTACCTTTACTGTTCCTAAGCAGTATGGTAATCATAATAAAATAAAAGTGATAGCTTCAAGTTCTTCTTCTGTTGATATATCAATAGGGTTTTCCCAAGAATTTAAAATTGACGGATCTATTACAAGTTTCCCTTATATTATGAACTTTGAAAATGGCATAGAAAATTGGAAAATTAATGATTCGGGGGGTTGGAGAATAGTATCTTCTCCTAGATTACAGGGATATGGACCTGATACTGCTCCTTCGAATGGGGAGCATTATATACAAAGTATTAATCCTACAAATTTTATTTTAACATCTCCTTCAATTGAACTACCTTCTACAGGTGACATAGAATTAAAATATGATATAAACCTTTTTCAAGACATTCCAGACGGTAACCTAGATATAAATAAGGTGAACACCCTTATAATGCAAATTAGTGAGGACGATGGAATTACCTGGGAAAATGGCAATTCTAATATTACATTACCTTGGTATGCCGGAGACACTAATTCGTGGATGAAGTGGACCAATGACTTAAGAGCATATAAAGGAGCCAAAATCAAAATACGTTTTGTTTATAAGAAGCCAGCTGATAACACATCTATCTGGCGCAGTGGGCAAGCATCTATCGAGAATATCAGAATATTACATACTGTGGCAAAAACAAAAACAATAATTTCTTCGGAAAGTCAATTAACCTTGTTTCCTAACCCGGCTAATGATCGGTTAAATATTATAATTCCGGGAAGCATTATTAATAATGATCAATTTTTATATGCAATAAGTAATGTTACTGGAGCGGAAATTACAAACGGAACTTTTAACGAAAAAAGTAATACCGTTAATGTATCTCAATTACCTCGAGGAATTTATTTTATATCTATTAAAAGTGATACAGAAATATATACCAAGAAATTTATAAAAAGGTAATAACGATCTTTAAGTATTAATACCTCCTCTCTATTTAGGTCAAAGAAAGAGAGGAGGTTTATACTTATAATACGGAAAACTGATCTATATCAATGTGCTATTGCTTCAGTTCATATGAAACTACTATACGCTTAGGGCGATAATTTCAATAAAAAAATGCAATATTTTTTTTAATCGCTCAGTTTTAATACCCCTTGATTTATACGATTTATGGATAAGAAATTCGTATAACAAGTTTGAATTATTTTGCATTATATGCGAAAGTTTTATGCGTAAATCATATTATTCTTTAGGCTTAAATACTATTTCATACGATGTATTACTTTCAAGTATTTTTCTTGTAAACTCTTTTAAATCTTCGATACTTATAGCATTTACAATATCTTCGAAATTTTTAGGGTCGTTCATATTGTATCCTTCTCGATAATAATTAATCAATACATTCATATCATATCGATTTTTATCTTTCTGTTGCTTTCTACTTTTTAAATAACTAGCAATTGTCTTGTTTAGGTCTTCTTCGTTAATATCCCCTGCAGCTATTTTGTTTATCTCTTTATGAACAATGGTAATTAATTGTTCCACTTTGGCAGGATTACAATCAAAAGATACAGTAATAGATGCTTCTTCATTGGGTTTTTTAGAAGCAACGGCTTGGGCTCTAGCTCCATAAGTACCTCCTTCTTCTTCTCTTAAAGTTTCGGTAAAGCGTAAAGCAAGTATATCCTTGACAGTTTTTGCTACAAATGAGGTTTTTAAACTATATGGATAGTCACTTTTGTAAGCAATTCTTACAGAACTTTTTGGGTCTTTCATTTTTAGATAAATATCTTTATCTATACTATTGCTGATCCAATCCGTACTGGTATTTTTCCAGTCTTCTTTTACTGTTTTAGTCGGAATACTTGCTATGTAATTTTCTAATAATGGTTTTAATTTTTCTTTTTGTACATCTCCAACAATAAAAAATTCGAAATCTGAAGCATTGTTATATCGCTCTAAATAAATAGATTTTACTTTATTAAAAGAGACATCCTTTAGAAAATCATTATTAAATATGCGGTGTTTCTTATTATGTTTACCATAAAGTGTTGTCGTTAGACTATCCTTTATTTTTTCATTTATGTTTTTACTTCTACTAATTAAATAGTTGTTTACTTTGTTCATAAAAACTTTATATGCATCATTATCAAAACGTGGTTTTACAAAGCGCAAATGAATCATTTGTAGCATGGTTTCGACATCTTTTGTTATTGATGACCCCCAAATACTTTCTGTAATATCAGAAATATCGATATTCGTAGAGGCAGTTTCTCCTGCCAATATTTTTTTTAATTCTGTTGGAGCATAATCTCCTAATCCAGATTGTCCTACCACATTCGTTACTAAACTTGCAGATGGGAGATCTATATCTTTTATTAAAGACATTCCTCCATTACTAATGGCTTGCAGTTTTACATCGTTCTTATTTTTATCAGCAAACTTATAATGAACCGTTATACCATTACTTAGTTTAAATGTTGTTGAACCAAGAGCGGTATTCTCTTCTTCTGATATAATGATGCCTTTTTTAATGTCAATATTAGAGAGCAATGTTTTGTTTCCGAATTTATCTGAGTAGGGGGTAAGTGTATCGTCTTTTTCAACGGTGTTAATTATTTTTATAGCATCGGTATTCGTTAGATTGTTATTTCCCTCAACACCTGTTACAATTAGTGATCTATTTTCTTTTTTATATAGTTCCTTGATTCTATTATGGACTTCATCATTTTCTAGACCGTCAAGAATTTTTTGTATTAGCTCATATTCTTTTTGAATATCGGTCATCGTTATATTTTCTAAATAATTTCGTTTAATAGTAGAAATTATAGATCGATGAGGTTTATCCTGTTCTTTGCTGATTTCAGTTTCATAGTAATTTTTAAACTGAGTTATTGTTCTGTTTATTTCTTCTTTAGTGAAACCAAATTTTACAGCTCTATTTACTTCTTCTAATACAGTTTTAAATGCTAAATGTTGTTCATTTGGCTTAGGCGAAATGTATAGAGAAAATGCATTTATTGTCCTTGAGTTACTACTATATCTTACACTAGTATTTAAAAAAGGAGCATCCGGTTTTTGAGTAATTTCATTAATTCTGGCTGATAACATATTTACAGCCATATTGCTTAATAAAGACTCTTTTAAGTCCGCTATAGTTTCAGCTTTCATTGATTTAGAGTTCCGAATGCTAAAATTAATCTGAGAAGTAGTCACCTCTTTATCCATGGTTAGAGAATATAATAATTCATCGTTGTCAGGGATGTCTATAACAAAACGTTTTCTCGGATTAGTATTTGCAGGAATAGAGGAAAATATTTTTTTTATTTTTTCTTCTATAGAAGAAATATCGATATCTCCAATAATAGCTATTGCTTGTAGATCAGTTCGATACCAATCGTGGTAAAAATTACGAAGTGTTTCATATTTAAAATTATCTATGATGTCCATTTTCCCAATAGGTAGACGTTTTGCATAGATCGTATTATTATACATTACTGGTAATGATTGTTCTAATACTCTCATTCTACCGTTTTGCCGAGTACGCCACTCTTCTTTAATAACTCCTCGTTCTGCATCAATTTCTTTATCTGTTAATGATAAATAATTAGACCAGTCGTGTAATATTAATAAGCCAGTATCTATAAGTTCTGGTGTGGTGGGTATATGATTAATATTATATACTGTTTCATCAAAAGAGGTATAGGCATTAATATCTCTTCCAAAAACAAGCCCATGTTTTTGCATCGTATTTAAAATACCTTTACCCTCAAAATTCTTAGTGCCATTAAAAGCCATGTGTTCTAAAAAATGAGCTAAACCTTGTTGATCGTCATTTTCTAATACCGAACCAACATTTTGGATTATGTAATAGCTAGCGACATTTTTGACTACATCGGTACTATATATGTAATAAGTTAAACCATTCGGTAAAACTCCTTTTTTTATATTGTCATTTATAGGTAATGGATCATTCAGATTTTGCGCTTGGAGATGACTGCATATAATTATTACTAATAATGTTATTATTTTTTTCATTGCTTATTATTTTTAATCCACATTGTGGAGTTTAGTTTTATGAGATTTGTATTAAAAATTCAAAAAATGATGAACCTTTTGGACACTTTCTGAACTTTTCTTTGGTATAGGTGATTGACTATTATTGGTATAGATGTCTTCTAAAAATTATGTTTAATGGCTTTTTAAAAAATAAGAGTGCTATTGTATTAATGGATAATGATCATAAAAACCCCGTCAACTAAAATTCTAGTCCCCAAAAGAAGTTTAGTTGAGTGTTTAAAATCAATTTAACTACAAAATAATGCATTCAAGCTTGATCCTCCTTTTCCTATTTTGACAAGATGGCTAATTTAGGATCGTATAAACTAAATGAGTAATCCTTAATTAAAAGCTATAAACTACTTTTTTATATATTGATTACTAAATAGTTAATATTAACTGAATACGTTTTTTTGTTAATTAATAACCGGGGTTTTGTTTTATCAATGCATTAAATTCTGTTTCTTCTAATGGTATGGGCCAAATCAACTGATTGATTGATGTTATTTCGGGTTTTATATCAAAAATTAAGGCATTTCCATTGGTGTTTTTAAGGCGTATCCCTGTGAACCATTCATATCCTTTTTCTAATGCTATTTCTTTACAAATTTCTTCAAAAATAGTTCGGATAAATTGGTCATCAGTAATATCCATTATATCCAAGGTATTTTCTCCGGCACGTGTTCTTAATATATTAATGGCTTCGATTGCTTTTTCCTTTTGTCCGAGTCGAGCGTAGGCTTCTGCTTTTATTAATTCCATCTGACTGGTTCGCATATAATAAGGCAAGCAGCGTGCATCTTCTTTGAATATTTTAGGAACGATAGTAATTTCATCAATAACTTTAGTGTACATAGGTGCTCTAGTATCATTTCCTAATAATGTTTCGAAGAAAGTAGTGGGATATAATCTTCCACCAAACATTTTAAACATGCTGTCTACATTTTTTTCGGAAAAGCTTTGTAGGTTTTCATCCATAAAGCGCGTAAATAATAGTTCCGAAGAGTCAAAACCATTTTCGAAAATATCGGTATATGTATTTTCCTTACTTCTACTAGGATTGTTAAGCACTTCTTCTGCTAATACTATAGCATTTTGTAAATCCGTGCTATTACCTCTCATTAATAATACTTCTGCCTTAAAGGCTTTAGCCAGTAGATTGGATGCCCTGTATACAGATTCAAAATCAGCCCCGTTAGCAATTACAAAATCTAAATCCTCTAACAGAAAATCATAGGTTTCGGATACAGTGGATTGAGCTAGATCTGCATTTGTTAGGTCCGCAGGCTCTCGTCTCATTAAAGCTCCATATTCTGAGTTGATATCCCAAAACTGCCCGAAGTGTCGTAATAAGTAATACTGCGCAAAAAATCGCAAAAATCTAGCTTCTGCTATGATTTCTTTTTTTCTCCCGGGACTAAACTCGGTATCTGCAATTTCAGGAGTTCGGTGAATTACTAGATTAGCGGCATTTATAATTTTAGAGCAATCTTCCCACCCCGCCGATCGTGTAAATTGATTTTCTTGTAATTGATCATAAAAATCTCCAAAACTTCCTGTTGTAAGTCCCGCCATATGACTCCCAACCGAAATGTACAAAGAGCCAAAAATAGCCTCCTGAATAATTTCTAAGGGTTGATATGCACCTATTAGTGCTGCTTCGGCAGTAGACTCATTGGTGATTACATTAGTTTCTACTAAATCTTGAGGGGGTACTTCGTTAATACTACAGGAAATCAAACCTATAAATAACAATAGTACCGTAATATTTGCTACTTTACTTTTCATCATTTTATTTTTTTTAAAAATCAATTTTCACACCTAGCCTGAAAACACGTTCTTGTGGGTATGAAGAATAGTCAAAAATACTACCTGCACCTCTGCCACTTGGGTCGGTTTCGAACTCTCCAATACCATATCCTGGATACTTGGTAAAAGTCGCTACATTATTAATAGAAGTAAAGATGTTAACTCTTCTAAAAATATGGGTCTTTTCTAATAGAGAATTGGGTAGATCATAGGATAAAACAATTTCTTGTATTTTGAAGTGAGATGCATCATATACCCAAAAATCATTGGTTTTATTCGTAAAATACCCATGCTGAAATGAAGGGTATTTAGCATTTGGGTTTTCTGGAGTCCAACGTTCTAATGCAATGGCATCTACATTGCTTGGGTTAGAATTACTTCCCATTCCGAACTGACGCTCTCCATATTTCCAATATTTATCGCCTCCTAATTGAAATGTAGATCTCACATTAAGGCGTACTCCTTTGTATTGAAAATTCATATATACCCCACCGGTAAAGTCTGGTTGCGTATTACCAATAACGACTCTATCCTCGGGTTCATCGGGTCTCCAGGTTTCATTAACAAAACCATCACCATTAGTATCTACAAACTTAATATGTCCAGGTAATGTTCTCCAAAATGTCTCTTGATACATTCTATCTGGATTCAATGCATTATACTGATCAATTTCTTCATAGCTTCTAAACAAGCCATCTGTTTTATATCCAAAAATCTGACCCAATGGCTGTCCTTCTTCATATAGGTAATCTCCTAAAACCAGACTTCCGGAATCTATAGCAGTAATTCTATCGTGCCCTACTTTATTTAGGACATTCTGATTTTTGGAAAGATTAATCCCCATATCCCAGCTAAGGTCATTTCCTTGTATAATAACCCCACTTAGCGCTATTTCAATTCCTTTGTTCGTAATACTACCTAGATTTTCTCTGACTCTATCAGCACCAGTACTTTGCGGTAGTGTTCTATATACCAGCATATCTTCAATATCCTTCTTATAGATATCTATAGAACCTTTGATTCTATTATGTTTCATAAAACCAAAATCTAACCCTGCATTATATTCTGTACTGGTTTCCCATTTTAGATCAGGATTTCCTATACTCTCAGCTACTATTCCGGGTTGCTCCAGGTAATTACCATTAGTTGCTGTATATCGTGCTAAATGGGTATATGCACCTACACGATCATTTCCACTTTTACCAGCACTAAGTCTTATTTTTAAATGGTTTACTACATTTTTAATAGGCTTTAAAAAAGGCTCTTCGGTTATAATATATCCCAGACCTATTGATGGGAATATACCATATCTATTATTTACACCAAAGCGAGATGAACCATCAACTCTAAAAGACCCAGAGAATAAATATTTGTTTTGATATTTATAGTTAAGCCTGGCAAAATAACCTATGGATGATGTTTGTTCCTCACTATCACTTCCACTAATATGTTCCCCTGCATTACCCGGAGTATTAAGAATATAGTCATCCGGAAAATCCTGAAACTGATCAGTTCTAAAACTAGAAACACTTTTGTTATGTTCCATACCTAGTGTTCCAGAGATATCATGATCCTTAAAACTCTTTAAATAGGAAATAAAATTTGTAAAAATAGTACTTGTGTTTCCTGTTTCATTAATATCCAGAACTCCCTGAGCCTCTCTTATTAAAGAGTGATCAGAAAAACTGGGGTAATAGGTTTCTCCTTCACCTAGGGAAAGGTAATAACTATATCGGGTTGTTAGTTTTATATTTTTAAGAAGTTCAATTTCGGCATAAGGACTTAGCGTAATGTTTCTTGTTAATCGATCATTGGTAACCTCTTTTGCCAAAACTAAAGGGTTATCTCTTGCTCTGGTTACTTCTCTAGGAGCCCAAGGAGGTCCACTTGTTCGGATATACGTATCAATAAAGTAACTGCCGTCGTCATTAAAAGCTTGGATATCAGGACGTCGATTTGTAGCAGTTCCTATAGTGGCAGTACCACCTGCTCTGGTATTGGTTCCTCCCGAAATTCTAAAACCTACTTTCACTTTATCACTAAAACGATGGTCGTAATTAAAATTTAATGAATTCCTTTTAAAACTTGTGCCGACTAAGACTCCATCTTCTTTATGAAGTCCGAAGGAAAATGCATATTGTATTTTTTCATCTCCACCTAGTAAAGAAAAATAATGATTACTAGAAATTGAATTTCGTAATAATAAGTCTACCCAATCAGTACTTGCATCTTTGATATCTGCATTTTCTTGATAATAGGAGTACCAATTTAGACCCGTACTAGAAGTATAATCTATGGCTTCTTGTCTGTCTCTAACATCATATCTTGAAGAAATATAATTTATTAATCCTTCATCGTACAAATCTCTGAACTGATCACCATCTAGGGCATTAATTTTTTGTTCTAACCCTTTAATACTCGTAGTTTGTATATACGATATTCTTGGTTTAGTATATTTAGAACCTCTTTTAGTGGTAATTTGTATTACTCCAGCCAAGGCTCGGGATCCATAGATAGCAGTAGCAGAGGCATCTTTTAATACATGCAAAGATTCTACATCGTTTGGGTTGATATCATTGAGATTAAAATCATTAGGCATCGGTACATCATTAATAACGATTAGTGGATCAGAACCTTCATTAATGGTGGCTTCTCCTCTAATTCTAATCCGCACCGGAGAACCAGGTTCTCCTGTTCCTGATATTACTTGTACACCAGGTAGTGTTCCCTGAATCATACTACCAATGGTTGGAAATGTAGTCGTTTTTAACACTTCGGGATCCAGTGTTGCAGAAGCACCTGTAATATCTTTCCTTGCCCTAGTGCCATAACCAATAACAACAACTTCCTTTAATGAAGCTACATCAGGCACCATTTCAACATTTAATGTCTGCTGCCCATTCACTTTAATTTCTTGTTGTGTATAACCAAGAAAACTAAATACTAGAGTAGGCTGTTTTAGATTATCAGGTATCTTAATAGTATACTTTCCATCAAAGTCTGAAATAACTCCAGTATTGAAATCTTTAATAAATATGCTTACACCGGGCAATGGAATTCCATTTTCATCAGTTATTTTTCCCGTAATGATATACTGTAGATTGGCTTCTGTAGGGAGAACCGAATCTTGATTTTTCTTTATTACTATATTATTTTTAGAAATAAAATGAAAACCAAAATGCCCGTTCGATAGACTTTTATTTAAAAGATCATTTGCTTTTATAACCCCTTTTTTAATAGATACTTTTGGGTAATCTTTAAACATATCTTCCTTATAAATAAAGCGATATGTTGTTTGCTCCTTAATCAGGGTAAAAACTTCATCTACTGTAATAATCATATCCGTATTAATTACAATTTCTGCATTTTGAGATAAGATATTATGTGTAGTAAAGCTAAACGCAGTAGTACAGAATAAGAATATAAAAGTCCTCATGATTATACTCAATACTTCCTTTCTAAAATAAAAAAGGATACTAGTTAATTTAATTTGCATAAATTTGCTTGAATTGATTAGTTAAACATTGATTTAATTGATTTAATACAAAAGAGTAGGGGCGAAGATCGATACCGTCAAATGTCTATTCTTCGTTCCCTTCTTATGTGTTATTTTAATAGTATGTGTTTTCCGTCTATTTCATAGGAATTAATAACTTCTAATTCTTTGATTGTTGTTAATATACTTTTAATGTTTTGTTCCTTTCCTAGTACACCGACGAATTTGACATTTTCAAGTTCTTTGTTAGCAAAAGTTACTTCCATATCATACCATCTAGATAGTACTTTCATAATCTCTTTTAAGGATTTTTTTTCAAAACTAAATACGCCTTCTTTCCAGGAGGTTTCATTATAAGTATCTACATTTTTTTTTTCTATTATAGAATTATTAGCTTCTACAATAGATTGTTGATTCGGGTGTAATATTTCTTTAGCATACGCAGTAGTAACAATTACTTTACCTTCTACAAGGGTTGTATAGGATTGATTTTCATCTTTATATGCCTTAATGTTAAACTCTGTACCCATAACCGTTATTTCTTGTAAAGAAGAATGCACAGTAAATAATGATCCATCGTGATGAGAACTTGGGGATATGTCAAAATAGGCTTCTCCATATATTAATTCTACTTGTCGACCTTTCCCTTTAATAAAAGATGTGGGATATTTTAGTTTAGATTCCGAGTTTAACCAAACTTTCGTGCCATCTTCTAGTTCCACAAAATATTGCCCTCCTCTAGGTATCGTTAAATAATTATAAGTGATTTCTGAAGGAGTAGTGTTGGTCGTTTGATACACTAGTTTTTTACCAGTACTACTCATATTTTTAATTTCAAAATTTTTACCTTGTTCTAAAACGATGTTGTTACCATTATCTAATGTTAAGATGGCTTTATCCTTACCAGGTGTTATTGTAATTGATGTTTCATTAGTTAAGAAGTTAAAACTTTTATATGTATAGAAAAAAGTGGTCGACAGTAATAAAAGCAGTATAGAAGCTACTGCATATCTCCAATAAGTATTTTTTTTAGGAGCAATATTAATTCTTTTAACTACTTTTTTCCACCCATCTTCCAGATCTATTTTTTCAGGAATTTTCGAATAATTTTCTTTTACTCGTTTAAAATATAATCTATGCGCAGCAGAATCATTATACCAATGGTCAAACAGCTGTTCTTCCTCCTTGGAGAGTAACCCGTTTATTTTTTTTATGATTTGTTTAAATTCCACAATGTTTTAGTTATTTATCTTTTTTTAGCGTTTTATTTTTTCTTTTTAATACTTAAGACAAATAACTATTGAAAAAGGGTGACAAAAAAGGATTTTTTTTCTTTGTTTTATTCCAATTGGATGAATACTTCGAAGCGTTTTTCGCTAGTTAATGTTTAAAGTTCGAAAACGTATTCCTAATAAAATGCTACTTGTGTTTGTGTAGGAGAAATTTACAGTAAATGGAGAGTTTTTTTTGTTTAATGGTTGATATCCAGTAAAATCAACACAGATATTAGCATTTTAGAAATAATCACTTTGGCCCTTTTTAATTGTGTTTTTACAGTGTTAATTGAAATGTTTAATTCTTCTGCGATTTCTGCATATTTATAATTACTTATAAATTTTAATTTGACTATTTCCTGCATTTTTTCGGGAAGTGTATCCACAATTTTAAGAACCTGGTGGTGTATTATTTTCTTATCACTTTCAGAGGTTGTATCAAAATCGTATTCTGTGACTAATTGAAAATTGAATTCTAATATTTTACAATCATCTGTAATTTTTAATGATTTTAAGAAATTCAAGCATTTATTTCTAACCATAGCAGAAAGATACCCATTAAGCGACGAAGTAAGGTTAATGTTTTCTGCATTTTCCCATATATAAATAAAAACATCCTGTACAATATCCTCACTAGCAGCTATATCAAAAAGATATCCATTTGCATACCTTACCAAGCCGTCATAATTCTTACTAAAAAAGTTCTTAAAAACTTTTTGATTTTTTTTTTGTATTTCCGTAAATATAATATTCATTAATAGCTTTTGGCTTAGTAGAGTGTAAGACAAATCTATATAAAAGTTATTGAATTGTTAAGGCTTTTCCATTTAAAATAAATCAAATAACGTATGCTTTTTTACAGATTACATATTGTACTTGATGTGGTAAAACCTGTATTTTTTGTCTGTTTTTGATGTTGTTTATATACAAATAAATTACGGTTAATCCGTATAATGTACTGTTTATGAAGTTTTTATATCTTTTTTGTCACCCTTTCTTAATGAAATATTGTCTTGGTAATAAAGTTCATAAAAAACGCAGAAAAACTCATCTTATTAACTGAAAAAATTATTAAAATGATAAAAAAAACAACCACCCTACTTTTTATGGTTTTGCTTGTTTCTACATTCGGAGTATTACAGGCTCAACAAATATTTAATGAAAAAGGACAACGTAAAAGCGTTGTGATTGTAAAATTTTCTAACTCACAAGAAACAGTTTTGGATAAGGCTTTGACTAGTTCCAAAAAAAATGGAGAAATGTCATTTTCTAAAAAAGATGGTTATGTAAAAACAGGGATCATAGACATCGATAAGTACAGTAAAAAGCTCAAAGTTACTACTATGAAAAGAGTATTTCGTCACGGTGGTAAATTTGAAGAAAAACACAGAAAGCATGGACTACACTTATGGTATGAAATAGAGTATGATAGTAAAACTTCGGTAGATGAAGTCTTATTGTTATATCAAAAATCAAAACAAATTCAAGTAGCACATGCCAAGCATAAAATTAAATTTTCCGGTAAATTAGAAGAAGAAAACTGTACGCCAGTAGTACCTAAACCAAAAAATGCTTCAACATTTGATTCTAATACTTTTCCTAATGATCCCAGATACAATGAACAATGGCATTATAATAATACGGGACAAGAAGATGGAATTGCAGGTAGTGATATTAAATTAGAAAAAGCATGGGATATTGAAACCGGAGATTCTAGAGTTATTGTTTCGATTATGGATTACGGAGTCGATGCCAATCACCCGGATCTGGATGGTAATATGTGGGTTAATTCTGGAGAAATTCCTGGTAATGGGATTGACGATGATAATAACGGGTATGTAGATGATATCAACGGATATGATTTTGCAGCCGATACCGGAACTATTGTAGTAAGTAATAATCATGGCACTCATATAGCGGGTACCATTGCTGCAGAGACAAATAATGGCATAGGAGTAGCAGGGATTGCCGGAGGTACCGGAAATAATGATGGTGTACGTATTATGAGTAATGCAATACATGGGGGAGGAGCAGACTACAATGAAAAGGTTGAAGAAGCATATGTCTATGCTGCCGATAACGGAGCGGTTATTTCTCAAAACAGTTGGAACTCTGGCGGTCGATTTGAGGCTGTCGTAAAAGCCGGCATTGATTATTTTATTGCAGAAGCAGGAGGACCTGATGCTGCAATGGATGGTGGAATATTATTTTTTTCTGCAGGAAACGACAACGCCACAACATCAGAAGGAATATTCCCGGGTGCCTATGAAAAAGTACTTTCTGTAGCCGCCACTGATAATAAAGATAAAAAATCCAATTTTTCAAACTATGGAGCCTGGACCAATATTTCTGCTCCCGGAGGAGAATCTACTGTAGGTAAAGATAAAAGTACCATCTTAAGTACCGTTTATAATAATCGCTATGGTTTTTCTTGGGGAACCTCTATGGCAACTCCACATGTTTCTGGTGTAGCTGCGTTAATTGTATCTCACAATTATGGTACTATTACCCCAGAAAAGGTAAAAAAAGCATTACTACAAGGAGTTGACCCTATTGATCATTTGAATCCAGATTATGAAGGGAAATTAGGAGCCGGTCGTTTAAATGCTCTACGATCTTTGCGGGCTAGCAAAGGACTAGGGATACCTGAAAATCTCTCGGCAAATAGTATCACACTTACTAGTGCGGAATTAAGTTGGAATAATGTTCCCGGCGCTACCCAATACGGTATTCGATATAAGGCTTTGGAAAGTACCCAATGGAACGAAACACCACTTTCTACAACGAACACATATACCCTAGATAATATTGAAAAGGGAACTATTTATGAAGTACAGGTATGGTCAAAAAAAAATACTGAGACTTCTTATTATTCATCTTCGATTATTTTTTCCACTACCATAGATGTTATAACCCCTCCTTCAACAATTAATTTTTCAAAGATTACCGGATCAAGGGCCGAAATTACCTGGAGCAGATCCCCTGGAGCCAGTATTTATGAAATAGCATACAAACCTACAAATGCTTCTGAATGGCTACAAACAGAAGTTAGAGAAGTCGATTCTCGATTTGTACAACTTCGTAACTTAATGGGGTCAACCGAATATATGGTTAGAATTAGAGGTAAAAATGAAACCTTAACCTCTGAATATTCTTCTATATTCAAATTTACAACCACACCAATGAACTGTAATGATACTCCATTTTGGGTTCATACCAGAGCTTATAACGGAGGAGAAGTTGTAGTATATGATGGGGTGATTTATACGGCAAAATGGTATTCTGAGTCAGGTATAACACCTCCAACAAGTGGCGCTTGGTCAAAAACAGGAGAATGCACACAAGGAGGAGGCAATGTTTCTCCGACTGTAAACATTACAGAACCTAATGACGGTCAAATATTCGAACAAGAAGTACTTACTGCGATAACGCTTTCGGCTAACGCCTCTGATACCGATGGAACAATTGCTAGTATCCAATTTGAAGTAAATGATACTGTACTAACCCAAGGAGATAATATCAGTTGGACACCTACTGCTTTTGGAGATTACACCATCGAGGTAACGGTTACCGATGATAAGGGCGCTACTGCTACAGATCAGGTACATATTACTGTCCAACAGAAAATTGACAATCAACCTCCTGTTGTAAGTGTCTCTCAACCAACCGATGGACAAGTTTTTGAACAGGAAATACTAACGGGAATAACATTATCCGCAAATGCATCAGATCCTGACGGTACTATTGCCAGTATCCAATTCGAAGTGAATGGCACGGCACTAACTCAAGGAAATAATATCAGCTGGATACCTACTGCTTTTGGGGATTACACCATTACAGCAACGGCTACAGACGATAAAGGCGCTATAGCAACACATCAGATCAATATTACAGTTAGAGAAGTGGCTGATAATCAAAAACCTATTGTAAATATCTCTCAACCAACCGATGGACAAGTTTTTGAACAGGAAATACTAACGGGAATAACTTTATCCGCAAATGCATCAGATCCTGACGGTACTATTGCCAGTATCCAATTCGAAGTGAATGGCACGGCACTAACTCAAGGAAATAATATCAACTGGATACCTACTGCTTTTGGGGATTACACCATTACAGTAACGGCTACAGACGATAAAGGCGCTATAGCAACACATCAGATCAATATTACAGTTAGGGAAGTAGTTGACAATCAACCTCCTGTTGTAAGTGTCTCTCAACCAACCGATGGACAAGTTTTTGAACAGGAAATACTAACGGGAATAACATTATCCGCAAATGCATCAGATTCTGACGGTACTATTGCCAGTATCCAATTCGAAGTGAATGGAACAGCACTCACTCAAGGAAATAATATCAACTGGATACCCACTGCTTTTGGAGATTATACCATAACAGTAACGGCTACAGATGATAAAGGAGCTGAAGATATGGATCAAGTAAACATTACCATCAAAGAAACCAGTGTAGGGGTAGACTGTAATGGCATTCCTGCATGGGATCCTACTATAATGTATCCATCAGAAGGAGGGGTACAAGTATCTCATAATGATAACATCTATGAAAACAAATGGTGGACACAAAATAATGAGCCAGGTACAGGAGGTCCATGGGGACCTTGGAAATTAATTGAACCTTGTGCCTCATCATTTTCAGGAGAAAAGAACCTAGGTATAGAAAGTTTGACTATTTCGCCAAATCCTGCTGTAAATTATCTGAACATAAGCCTGAATATTGAAACAAAAGATACTGTAAACATAGTACTATACGATCTCACAGGAAAGCAACAAATGCTGTTGGACCATAAAAACCTAAAAACAGGCGTACAACATTTATCATATGATATATCCAATTTGCTCAGAGGTTTTTATCTTCTGAAAATAGGGAACAACAAAAAGTATCATACACAAAAACTAATTATTAACTAGAGCCAAAAATAATTATACCGTTCTGATTTGAACTTACTCATTAAAAAAGAAGTCGTTTTATTGGGTATGTTCAAGTCAGAAATGGTATTACATTTTAGATAACTTGTAAAATTAACAACTGACTATCTAGTAAAAACCATTATCTAATGAAAAATTCACACAAACTCTCGTTTTTTCTTTTATTCTTTTTTTCCTTAGGAACATTGATTGCTCAACAAGAATTTAATGAAAAAGGACAACGTAAAAGCGTTGTAATTGTAAAGTTTTCTAATGCACAAGAAACAGTTTTGGATAAAGCTTTGACTAATTCCAAAAAAAGTGGAGAAATGTCATTCTCTAAAAAAGAAGGTTATGTGAAAATAGGGATTGAAGACATTGACAAATGCAGTAAAAAACTCAAGGTTACCACTATGAAAAGAGTGTTTCGCCATAGCGGTAAATTTGAAGAAAAGCACAGGAAGCATGGATTACATTTATGGTACGAAATAGAATATAGTGACCAAAGTGAAGTTGATAAAGCAATACGCTTATTTAAAAGTGCTAATCAAATAGAGACTGCCCATGCTCGCTATAAGATTGAATATGCCGATGGATACAGTAATACATCTCAAACTATTAAATCTTCTACAAACAAATTACAATCAAAAAATAGTACTACATCTAATTTTATACAAGCTCCTAACGATCCCGAATATAGCAAACAATGGCATTATAATAATACAGGGCAAGGTAATGGAACTCCTGGCAGTGATATAAAATTGGAAAAAGCATGGGAAATTGAAAAAGGAGATGATAGAGTGATAGTAGCCATTATGGATGAATCGGTACAGGTGGATCATCCGGATTTAAAAGGAAATATGTGGGTAAATGAAAATGAAATACCAGGGAATGGAATTGATGATGATAATAATGGATATATAGATGATATACATGGGTATAATTTTTCACAAGATACAGGTACTATTATTGGTAAAAAACATGGAACTCATGTCGCAGGTATAGTTGCTGCAGAAACAAATAATGGTATAGGTGTGGCCGGAATAGCCGGTGGTACAGGTAATGGTGATGGTGTTCGTATAATGTCTTGTAGTATTCTAAGCCCTAGAGGTGGGCTCGAAGAATCGTATGTTTACGCTGCAGATCACGGAGCTGTAATTTCCCAAAACAGTTGGGCTTTAAGCTCATATCCATATTCAAATCAAGCGGATATCACAGCTACAAAAGCAGGTATTGATTATTTTATTGCCAATGCAGGAGGACCTACTGAAGCGATGAACGGGGGACTAGTTGTATTTGCAATGGGAAATAATGGTTTTGAATATAATGATTCTTATCCAGATTATTACGATGCTGTATTTCATGTAGGTGCTACCAACCATAAAGATCAGAAGTCTAGCTTTTCTAATTTCGGGACTTGGGGAGAAATATTTGCCCCTGGAGGAGCAGGAAGAACTACAGACCCAAAAGAATCAAGAATTATGAGTACCATACATAAATCTGATTATGGTTACCTTACAGGTACATCAATGGCTGCACCTCATGTATCTGGAGTCGCTGCATTAATTGTCTCTCACCATTATGGCAATATAACACCTTATCAATTGAAAGCCCTTATTCAGGGAGGAGCTGATTCGATTGATCATCTCAATCCCGGATATGCAGATAAACTTGGTGCGGGAAGAATAAATGCATTTACATCATTATCAGCTAAATTAGAAAATATACCTGTCCATATTACAATGGAAAGTAGAACCGAAACCAGTATACAAATTAAATGGAATAGTGTAGCCTCCGCCGATAGTTATGAACTTCGTTATAAGGTAACTGGAGCAGCAGATTGGATAACTATTTCTAATATCAATACAAATTTTTATCAAGTACAAGGTTTAATCAAAGGAAACGAATATCATTTTCAGGTACGATCAAAAAACGCTTCTGAGACTTCTTTATATTCTGAACGAAAAATATTTTGGAGCGATATTAATAACCCTAAAATTCCTGAAAAAGTAAGAGTTTCAGAAAGAAGACGAAACGAGGCTAAATTAAATTGGGATGCAATAACCAATACTTCTGGGTATGAAGTAACATATAAGAAATCAGATGAACAAGAGTGGATTTCTTTTACTCCCAAAGGCACCCAAAGAGCTCATGTAAGAGGACTTATAGAAGGATCTTCTTATGAAATCAAAGTTAGAGCAGTATATGGAGATATTATTTCTGAGTATTCTCCTGTAATAACCTTTATAACTGGAGCATCAATATGTAGTGATTTTGAACCTTGGGATCCTAGTAAAATATATCCTTCAACTAGTTTTTGGGATCAAGGAAGTCTTGTAGCTCATAATGGTTATATTTATGAAAATAGTTATTGGACACAAAATGAAGAGCCTGGAGAGGCTGGTGCATGGAAAGAATTAGAAGCTTGTAGCGATGGAGGTAATTTATTTCCTATTGTATCCATAACGAATCCTACGGATGGCCAAGTGATCAAACAGGAAAGTTTATCAGCAATTATTCTATCCGCCAATGCCTCTGATCAAGATGGTACTATTGAGGCGATCCAATTTGAAGTCAATGAAAATTTACTTTCCTCAGGCAACAATGTAAGCTGGTTGCCTTCAGATTTTGGTAGCTATACTATCAAAGTAACAGTAACAGATAATGAGGGAGATAGTGCAACCGATCAAATACAGGTAACTGTCCAAGAAATATCTGATAACTTAACACCTATGGTATCCATTACCAACCCGGCTGATGGTCAGGTAATTGATCAAGAAGTGTTAACTGCAATAACCTTATCTGCGGATGCATCGGATCCTGATGGAACCATTGCTAATATACAATTTGAAGTTAATGGTGCTTTACTCACTCAAGGTAATAACATAGGTTGGACACCTAGCGCTTTTGGAGACTATACTATCAAAGTAACGGTTACCGATGATAAAGGTGCTATTGCTACAAGTCAGGTTGCAATAACAATAAAAGAAACGATTACTGATGGAGATTGCAACGGAATTCCTTCTTGGGATCCTACGACAATATATCCATCAGAAGGCGGAGTGCTGGTATCTCATAATAATAGTATATACCAAAATAAATGGTGGACACAAAATAACGAGCCTGATACTGGTGACTTATGGGGACCTTGGAAATTTATAGAACCTTGTCCTTCTTCTTCGCTTCAAAAAAATGCATACAAAGAGAATTTTATCATATCACCGAACCCAGCAACAGAAATATTGAATATTCTTATTGATCAAAAGAATATAGATTTTATCCATGTAAATCTTTATAACTTATCTGGGCAACAATTACCTTTAAAAGCAAACAAGGTATTAAACAATAGTAAATATCAAAAATCTTATGATGTTTCCAAGTTACCTAAAGGATTGTATATGGTCAAAATAGAAATTAAAAATCGAATATTTAGTAAAAAGTTAATTATTAAATAGTCTATACCCCTATAGAATAAAGATGATTTATTCTATAGGATATTTAACTCATCACTACTATTTTAAAAATTCATTTAGAATCAACATAATGTACAAAACTTTCTAAATTATGAAACACCAATCATTATTTATGTTGTTAGTCTTTATACTAGGAGTAGCAATTTCATATCAAACATATGCGCAAAATAGTATACTTATACGAGAGCAGCGTCAAGGAGTTATTCAAATCAAATTTAAATCTAATCAAACAAAGAGGCTTCAGCAAATGCTAATAGCGTCTGCTGATGTTTCTGGTAAAATGATGAATACCAAGACCGGAACGGTTATTAAAACTGGATTTCCGAAAATGGATCAAAACAATGAGCAATTCGATGTTGGTAGTATGAAAAGAATTTTTCGCCCAGCAGGTAAATTCGAACAAAAACATATTGAATCTGGGCTTCATCTTTGGTACGAAATAAAATTTGATCCTAAAATAAATTTAAACTCCGTAATAAAAGCATATCAAGACATAGATGAAATAGAAGTTGTAAATCCCGTTGCAAAAGTTAAAGCACCGAGTCTCAAGGAAGATTCTACAACTACTTTTTCTACAGAAAATAAAACAACGACTTCTATCTCTAGCTTTCCAAACGATCCTATTTATACAAAGCAATGGCATTATCATAATACGGGGCAAAGTAACGGAACGCCTGGTGTTGATATAGATTTAGAAAGAGCTTGGGAAATCGAAAAAGGAGATTCTAGAGTAATCGTAGCGGTAACCGATCATAGCATTGACCCTAATCACGAAGATCTAAAAGGCAATATGTGGGTAAACACTGCAGAAATTGCAGGAAATAATATTGATGATGATAATAATGGGTTTATAGATGATGTACATGGATATGATTTTTTATTAAATACGGGAACTCTTGCGGGAACAGACCGTCATGGTAATCATGTAGCAGGAACTATTTCAGCAGAAACTAACAATGGTATCGGAGTTGCAGGAATTGCCGGTGGGTCTGGTAATGATGATGGAGTTCGAATCATGTCTATTGGTGTCTTTAACAGTGGAGGTTCTGGGGGATTTGCAGAAGGATATGTCTATGCTGCTGATAATGGAGCCGTAATTTCCCAAAACAGCTGGAATAGATCAAGTGATGTTGATAATACAGTTACGGCGCAAAGAGCGGCGATAGATTATTTTATTGCCAATGCGGGAGGATCTGATAAAGCCATGAATGGTGGAGTTGTTATTTTTTCTATGGGTAATGATAGTGCAGAACGAGAAACACACCACGCCACTTACGAACCCGTTATAGCTGTCTGCGCAACCGATAGAAATGATGAGCGTTCATCCTATTCTAATATCGGAGATTGGGCTAGTGTATCGGCTCCTGGTGGAAATGCTATGTACCCATCTGAGCCCGAAGGAGTTTGGAGTACCTTGCCTAATAACACATACTCCTACCTTAGAGGTACATCTATGGCTGCTCCTCATGTTTCTGGGTTAGCCGCCTTACTCGTTTCTAATAACTACGGAAATATAACTCCACTTCAAGTACGGGAGATTATCGAAGGAACAACAGAGTTTATCGATTTTAAAAATACAGGAATCGAAGGAAAATTGGGAGTAGGTCGTATTAATGCTTACGAAGCTTTAAGGATAACTGAAAATATGCATATCCCTATTTTGGTAAGAGCACAGAACATGACTACTAATAGTGCAACGATTAACTGGAAATCTTTATTATCTGACACTAATTTTGAAATTGTATATAAGAAATTTTCTGATTCTTCCTGGAATTCTGCTACCGCTATGGGAACAACATCAAACCTTACTAATCTTGAAGAAGGTGAATGGTACGATGTAAAAGTACGTTCTGTATATTCCGGAGTAACCTCTCCTTACTCTGCTGTATTTACTTTTATTACCAAAGTAGAATCTTTACAGGTACCTTCTGGTGTTGTAGTTTCTAATATTGAAGAAACTACTTCTGACTTGACATGGATTAGACCTGATAATGTACTTGCATATGATATACGCTATAAAACTATAAGCAGTAGTAATTGGGATACTTTTCGAATAAACATAGGTAACACTGCACAATTAACCGAGTTATATCCAAAAACAGAATATGAGGTACAAATTAAAGCTATTCACGGTACAATTGAATCTTCATATAGTTCTTCCCAAACATTTATAACTACCTATACTAAATGTGGAGAAATTGAACTCTGGCAACCTAAAGATTATTCTGTTAATGGTACTGAAGTAGCTTATAAAGGGGTAATATATACTAATTCTTGGTGGGCAGGTCCAAGTGATATACCAGGTACAAATGGACCATGGAAAAGGCAAGGAGACTGTCCAACTGGCAATGAAAATCAACCTCCAACGGTACATATTACTCAACCTAATGATGGACAAATTTTTGAGCAAGAAACACTTACTGCGATTACTTTATCGGCAAATGCATCGGACTCTGATGGTACCATAGCATCTATACAATTTCAAGCCAATGGAACAAACTTGGCTCAAGGAAATAATATTAGTTGGTTGCCTTCTGCTTTCGGAAACTATATTATCAAAGTTACTGCCACTGATGATAAGGGTGCTACAACTACTAACCAAATTTCCATCACTATTAATGAAAAAAACAGCAACCAACCACCAATCGTTAGTATTAGTCAACCCAATGATGGGCAGGTTTTTGAGCAAGAAACACTTACTGCGATTACTTTATCGGCAAATGCTTCTGATCCTGATGGAATCATAACATCTACCCAGTTTGAAGTAAACAATACATTACTCACTCAAGGAAATAATATCAGTTGGACACCGACTACTTTTGGAGATTACACCATCAAAGTTACTGCCACAGATGATAAAGGAATTACTGCAACACATCAGGTCAGTATTACTATCCAACAGAAAACCGATAATCAACCTCCTACGGTAAACATCTCTCAGCCAACCGAAGGTCAGATTTTCGAACAGGAAGTACTTACTGCGATCAGCCTTTCTGCCAACGCATCAGATCCCGATGGTACAATCGACACTATTCAATTTGAAATAAATGATGTTGCCCTTATACAAGGAAACAATATCAGTTGGACACCGACTGCTTTTGGAGATTATACCATCAAAGTCACTGTAACAGATGATAAAGGAGCTATGGCAACACACCAGGTAACAATTACCATAAAAAATATCAATACCGGTGGGGATTGTAATGGTATTCCTGCCTGGGATTCCACCCGGGTATATCCTTCAGAGGGCGGAGTACAGGTATCTCATAATAATAACATCTATGAAAACAAATGGTGGACACAAAATAACGAGCCAGGTACAGGAGAAGCATGGGGGCCTTGGGACTTAATAGGCCCTTGTACTAATTCGTTTTCGGCTTTGGAAGCTTCCCAATCTGAAGATTTTAGTATATCTCCAAATCCGGTACAGGATATATTACATATTCAGATTACTAAAAACAACCAAGATCCTCCAAAAATAACATTATATGACCTAAGAGGAGAGTATCAAGTGGAATTGAATACCATAAACCTAAAACATGGTGCTAATCAGGTATCTTATGATATATCTTCACTTTCTAAGGGACTATATTTGTTAAAAATAGAAAGGAACGGGCAATATTATACAAAAAAAATAATTATTAACTAAAAACTTCTACTCTACAGAATTGCGATCGTAATTCTGTAGGGTGGTATACATAATTATATCTAACTAAATTCATACTCCATATGCTTTTTCGCAGTAATAAATTTTTAGGCTCAAACTTTTTGTCTAGTACCCATCTTTTTACAATATTATATGACATACGATTACAAAAAATAAAAACCATATTATTTTTTATATTAACCTTCATTTTTTTCACAGTAACTGGACAACAGTTACCGAAAATCAATAAAAATGGGCAATATAACAATGTACTACATATCCGATTTAAGCCAAGTCTTACTAAAAAAATAGATAGAGAATTACAAGGTAAGGACTTAAAAAATGCTAAGAAAAATGAATATTTACAAATTAATCTAAAAGATGTAGATCATTGTAATAAGATGTTTCAGACATATACCATGAAAAGGCTATTTCGTCCCGCTGGAAAATTTGAAGCAAAACATCGAAAACACGGATTACATCTATGGTACGAAATACGATTTGATACTAAACAAGAAATCGATAAGGTAATAGCTGCATATCAAAATGCAACTTCGATCGAGATAGCCGAACCCGTTTATGAAGTGAAATATGCCGATGGTTATAACGAAAATACAAAAACTATACATGTTAAAAATCAAAAAATAGCTGCTAAAAGTTTGGATGGAGTTCCTAACGATCCCAGATACGGAGAACAATGGCATTATAATAATACCGGACAATCACCAGATGCAATTGTTGGAAATGATATCAATATAGAAGAGGCTTGGAAAATACAAACCGGCAATTCTCAAGTTACCGTAGCAATAATGGATACAGGGTTTGATGTAAATCATCCAGATCTGAAGGGCAATTTATGGGTGAACCCCGAAGAAATACCGGGTAATAATATTGATGATGATAACAATGGATATATTGATGATATACACGGCTATAATTTTGCAGATGATACCGGAACCATATCTGCAGGTGATCATGGTACCCACGTAGCCGGTACAGTAGCAGCAGAAACTAATAATAATATTGGTGTTGCAGGCGTGGCTGGTGGTTCAGGTAATAATGATGGAGTTCGATTAATGGCTACTTCTGTATTTGGCAACGGCATCGCTAATATTATGGAAGCCTATGTATATGCTGCTGATAATGGAGCTGTCATTTCTCAAAATAGCTGGGGTTATGGAGTGTTCACTATAGATATAAGAGCTTCAGACAAAGCTGCTATCGACTATTTCATTGCTAATGCCGGAGGAGCAGGTAATGCTATGAATGGAGGAACTGTAATTTTTGCCTCTGGAAATAATGGAGCAGAAGGCACCTATTATCCAGCTAAATACGACCCTATTTTGTCTGTATCATCCCTTGCCAACTCGGGTAAAAAAGCAAGCTATTCTAACTATGGTACTTGGGTAGATATATCAGCACCAGGAGGAGATCAAAATACAAGCGGTACAACTGCAGGAATACTAAGTACTACCTCTGGAGGTGGATATGGTTATAAACAAGGGACTTCTATGGCTTGTCCACACGCTTCTGGAGTAGCAGCATTGGTTGTTTCTGAATTCGCAGGAAATATATCCGGAATTGAACTAAAACATATCATGGAAAACAGTACCGACCCTGTAGACCAACTTAACACTGCATATGTTGGGAAATTAGGGTCAGGAAGAATCAATGCTTTAAAAGCTTTGCAGTATGGAAACGCTACTGTAGATACACCTAATACTATCGAAATATCTAATATTGGAGCACGCACCGCAATTATAAACTGGAATGCAGTAGATCAAGCTTTAAGGTATACTGTTCGATATAGAAAAAATAACGATACCTGGATAGAGAATACCACCAATGCTACAAACATAAAAATAACAAACCTATCCAAAAGTTCATCGTATGAAGTTCAAGTAAGAGCAGAAAGCCTATCTAAAGTTTCTACATATTCACCAATTACTTCATTTATCACTTTAGAACTCGAAGTCCCTAATACTATTACGGTCTCTTCTATAGAGGCCACCAAAGCCACGATACATTGGAACGCTACTACTAATGCCAATCAATACACCCTTCGTTATAAAAAAAGAGACGAAACAAACTGGATAACAAATGCATCTATAACTTCTTTATCATCTACTTTGACTACTCTTGCTCCTAACATATTTTATGAAGTTCAGGTAAAAGCAAGTAATGCGACCTTGTCTTCTATATTTTCGGATTCTGTATCTTTTTTAACTTTGGATGATGGCAGCGGAGGCTGTAATGGGATTGCTGCCTGGGAAAATGATAAAGTATATGCGGATGCTGGTTATAAAGTTGCATATCAAGGTTTTATATATGTGAATAAATGGTGGACACAAGGAAATACTCCAAATAATTCTTCTGCTTGGGAAAAAATAGGAGAATGTGATCCTCCTGGTAATCAACCACCTTCTGTAACAATTACGACCCCAACAAATGGCCAAATAATACAGCAAGATAACTTAACTGCCATTACATTATCAGCCAACGCTACAGATACTGATGGTATTATTAATTCGATCCAGTTTGAAGTGAATGGTACCCCGCTTGCACAAGGAAATAATATCAATTGGACACCAATCGCTTTTGGAGCTTACACCATCAAAGTTACTGCTACAGACGATAAAGGAGCTACGGCAACGCATCAGGTAAATATTACTATCCAACAGAAAACCGACAATCAGCCTCCTACGGTAAACATCTCTCAACCAACCGAAGGTCAGATTTTCGAACAGGAAGTACTTACTGCGATCACCCTTTCTGCTGATGCATCTGATACCGATGGTACAATTGCAAGTGTTCAGTTTGAAATAAATGGTACTGTACTTACACAAGGAAATAATATCAGTTGGACACCAGCTGCTTTTGGAGATTATACCATCAAAGTTACTGCCACAGACGATAAAGGAGCTACGGCAACGCATCAGGTAAATATTACTATCCAACAGAAAACCGACAATCAGCCTCCTACGGTAAACATCTCTCAGCCAACCGAAGGTCAGATTTTCGAACAGGAAGTACTTACTGCGATCACCCTTTCTGCTGATGCATCTGATACCGATGGTACAATTGCAAGTGTTCAATTTGAAGTAAATGGTACTACACTTACACAAGGAAATAATATGAGCTGGACACCAGCTGCTTTTGGAGATTATACCATTACAGTAACTGTAACAGATGATAAAGGCGCTACCGCAACACATCAAGTAACGATTACCATCAAAAATATCAATATTGGCGGAGATTGTAATGGTATTTCTGCATGGGATCCTAATACAATATATCCATCAGAAGGCGGAGTACAAGTGTCTCATAATGATAATATCTATGAAAACAAATGGTGGACACAAAACGAAGAACCTGGAACTGGTGGTCCCTGGGGATCTTGGGAACTAATAGAACCTTGTCCGGATGTTCAAACAAAACCAATACATACATCTGAAATGGTAAAAGTTGGTATTAACTCTATTTCCAACCAAATGGAAGTAACATTTCAACAAAAATTACCTAAAAAAATTAAGATATCTATGTATACTATCGACGGAAGGTTCTCTAAACAATTTACAAACCAGCTTATTTCTAAAGATACTCATTCGTTATTCTTTGATATAACAACCATGAAAGAAGGTTTTTATCTCTTGAGAATAGAAATAGACGGATCCCATAAAGAAGTTAAAAAAGTAATGATTCTAAAATAACCCTAAAATTAATAACACATGAATTCGATTAAAGATCTGATACTTATACTAAGTGTACTACTAATTACCAGTAGTACATTTTCTCAACATAAAGTAAATACTCTCGGGCAATTTAAAAACACAGTTTGTATCAAATTTGTTCCTTCTCAAACAAAACAATTGGACAAGTCATTGCAACTATCAAAAGATCATTCCAAAATAATTACTAATAAGGGGTATGTAAGAACAGAAATACCTGATATTGATAAAGTAAGCAAACGGCTGAACATTAAATCTATGAAACGTATATTTAGACCATCTGGTAGAAATGAAAGTAAGCATAGAGCAGCAGGTTTGCATCTTTGGTATCAAATAACTTATGATTCTCCGATTGAAGTAAATCAGGCAATACAAGAACTCAAAAATTGCACCTCTGTTACTATTGCACATGCCGTGTACCCTACCGTAACCAATAGAAATAAATCTGTTAATCTACCAAACACACCTATAAAACGATTGGATAACAAGATAAGTGAAGCCTCATCTGTTACTTCAGATCCAAGATATAGAGAGCAGTGGCATTATAATAATACAGGGCAAAAAGGAGGAACAGTTGGAAGAGATATTCATCTAGAAGAAGCCTGGGAAATCGAAAAAGGGGATTCTAGGGTCATAGTAGTTATAAATGATAACGGATTAGATACCACTCATCCGGATTTGATAGGCAATTTATGGGTCAATGAAGGAGAAATACCTGGCAATGGTATAGATGACGACAATAATGGGTATATAGATGACATACATGGCTATAATTTTATTGGAGATAGTGGAAACATACCTTCTAAGGAACACGGCACTCATGTTGCTGGTACAGTTGCAGCCGAAACAAACAATGGTATCGGTGTAGCTGGAGTTGCAGGAGGAACAGGAAATAACGATGGGGTACGACTAATGGCTTGTACCTTTGTAGAAGGAAATGTACCCGATATTGGAGCAGAAGCATTTGTATATGCAGCAGATAATGGAGCCGTTATTTCTCAAAATAGTTGGATGTACTGGTACTTACCTGAGAATTATGATAGAATACCTGCTTTGGAAGAAGCTATGGATTATTTTAGAAATAATGCTGGTGGTTCCGATCAGGCTATGGATGGAGGAGTTATATTTTTTGCGGCAGGGAATGAAAATAATAACTTATCCCAGTATCCGCATAACTTAGATCGCCTAATTCTTGTTGCTGCACTTGATAATAAAGATCAAAAGACTAATTTAACAAACTATGGTACGCAAATAAGTATTGCGGCGCCAGGTGCCGGTGTTGGGACAAATGGTATATTAAGCACCTTTCCGAATGAAGATTATGGATACTTACAGGGTACTTCCATGGCATGTCCCCATGTTTCTGGTGTTGCGGCATTGGTATTGTCTAATAATTATGGAGATATCACTCCCGAACAATTAAAACGTGTGGTTCTGGAGACTACAGATCCTATAGATCATCTTAGCCCTGACTATGAAGGACAACTGGGAACAGGTAGAGTTAATGCCTATAATGCTTTACAAGTCGGTAATGGGGTAACTATCCCCTTAGGAATCAGGTTACAAAATAGTTCCAAAACAACTGCATCTATACGTTGGAACCCTTTAGCTAATGCAATGAATTATACGGTTAGATATAAAAAAAAATCTGTAAATAATTGGATTACAGTTACTTCTTCCGATGCTTCCATAAACTTGTCAAACCTAGAAGAAGGGCAACAATATGTCCTTCAGGTAAGTGCTAATAATAGTGCCTTGTATTCTTACAAATTTTATTTTACCACTGCGGTATCTTCCTTATCTCCTCCTTCGGGAATTTCTTTTTCTGATATTACAGATAATAGTACACAATTAAGCTGGAATGCTACCAATGGAGCTTCGGGTTATATATTAGAATATAAAAAAGAAAATGAAGCGGACTGGATTTCTATAGAGATAGCAGAAGGAACGATGGCACGTCTAGAAAGCCTTTCTCAGAATACAGGGTACGAAATAAGGATTAAAGCTATTAATCAAACTATTACATCGTCTTATTCGACAATAACCTATTTTAAAACAAAAGTTGCAAAATGTGGTGATGTTTCGGTATGGACACCAAAACAATATAAGGTTAAAGGAACTCAGGTTGCACATAACGATATCATTTACGAAAATAAATGGTGGGCACAATCTACAGACACACCCGGCAATAGTGAGGTATGGGAGAAAATAAGGAATTGCGATACATCTGAAAATGAATTGCCAATAGTTTCTATAACTTCTCCTGTAAATGGTCAGGCAATAAAACAAGAAACACTTACCGCAATCACATTATCAGCCAATGCATCAGATTCTGATGGTACTATAGATGCAATACAGTTCGAAGTGAATGGTACTGCACTTACACAAGGAAATAATATCAGTTGGACACCAGCTGCTTTTGGAGATTACACCATCAAAGTTACTGCCACAGACGATAAAGGAGCTACGACAACGCATCAGGTTAATATTACTATCCAACAGAAAACCGACAATCAACTTCCTACGGTAAACATCTCTCAACCAACAGAAGGTCAGATTTTCGAACAGGAAGTACTTACTGCGATCACCCTTTCTGCTGATGCATCTGATACCGATGGTACAATTGCAAGTGTTCAGTTTGAAATAAATGGTACTGCACTTACACAAGGAAATAATATCAGTTGGACACCAGCTGCTTTTGGAGATTACACCATCAAAGTTACTGCCACAGACGATAAAGGAGCTACGGCAACGCATCAGGTTAATATTACTATCCAACAGAAAACCGACAATCAACCTCCTACGGTAAACATCTCTCAACCAACAGAAGGTCAGATTTTCGAACAGGAAGTACTTACTGCGATCACCCTTTCTGCTGATGCATCTGATACCGATGGTACAATTGCAAGTGTTCAGTTTGAAATAAATGGTACTGCACTTACACAAGGAAATAATATCAGTTGGACACCAACCGCTTATGGAGATTATACCATCAAAGTTACTGCTACAGACGATAAAGGAGCTACGGCAATGCATCAGGTCGGTATTACTATTAAAGAAACAAATACCAGTGGAAACTGTAATGGTATAGCGGCTTGGGATCCCTCTACAATTTACCCTTCTGAAGGAGGAGTTAAGGTATCTCACAATAATAGTATATACGAAAACAAATGGTGGACACAAAACGAAGAACCAGGAACTGGTGGGCCATGGGGATCGTGGGAGTTAATTAGTTCTTGTCATTTAGAGACGTTATCGCATGAGTCATCAAATATAGATGGCTCCGATCAATTTATAAGAATTTATCCTAACCCTACAAAAAACGTAGTTCATATAACCGTAAATATTAAGGATAAGGGAAGTGTGAAAATTACTTTACAATCTATTTTAGGTAAGGAAGAAAAAATCTTATTACATAAAAAAATGGATATAGGGAAGTATAACACTAAACATGATATTTCTTTTTTACCTAAAGGGGTTTATATATTAAAAGTAGATGCAGGAAATCAGGTACAAACTAAAAAGATTGTTATTAACTAAACAGTTTAAATGACGATTAGATAATAAAATCATTATAAAGTATGCTCAGGTTATTCTATGAAATAACCTGAGTTTCTAAGTATATGACAAAAAATGATTATTTCATTTTGTTTAACAGTGTGTTAGCAATATAATCTAGCTTTTCTAACGTGTTTTTTGATAGTTATGGGCTTTATATTCAGTAAAGATCTATATCTCCCTATTCTATAGCACCGCAAGAATGCTATGATGACTAGTAGGGGATATGGAATACCAATTTAACCAAAAGTATTATGGTTAAATTGGTATTACTCTCATTAAACAAAGACATACTATTTAGAACGAATAGTGTTTTTGATTTAGATATAGTGTAAAAGAAACGAACTATATGCGAAAGTTTTATACGTAAATCGTATTATTAATACTATAAAAATCAACTTCCTCATTTAATTCTGCTACACATTTGGTAATAGAAGGGTATTTTTAAAGTTTTATTTTTTTGATGTTTATTTAAACCTATATTTTTATATTTGCGATCGCAATAAATTTGACTTTCTATTGGGTATCCGCTTATAGAAAGTCGCCTAGTATCTAAAATTTTTTGCTTTTGGATCATTGAAATAGAAGTGTTGTGAATTTTCAAACAATTGTAGCAATATTTAATAAATAATGACTAAAAATTAACAGTATTGGTTTATTCTAAAATGTCAAAAATAAATACTGATTAGTTTTATAATATTGATTTTTAGTGATTTATGTGGTAAAAGCGGGTAGTAGCTTAGTCCGGTTAAAGTGCTGGTCTGGGGGACCAGAGATCGGAGGTTCGAATCCTCTCTACCCGACATCTTAATTTTTAAACCCTTGTTTTTCAAGGGTTTATTTTTAATGATTCGTTTAACCGTTTGTAGGGTTTAAATAATTTTGGATTTCCTTAAATGGATTTCATATTCTTTTCTGTCTAAAAGATGTGCTATGCATTGTATGCTGCTATAATGGACGACTCCACCTATGGTAGACTCTCTACAATACAATCAGATAACAAAATATCTCTCTGTATTGATTCCATAATATTTGTAGAAGTTAGAAATATCCGTGTCTTCATATCTATCTATGTAATCCGACCATAATCAATATACTGACTAGCGATTAGATTATTAAATAGATCAATGCTGTGTTCATTTTTATCCATATAGTAGGTAGGTTTATAATTAATTGACACACGATAACATATGAACAATCAACTTTCTAAGCTAAATCCATAGTTTGATACAGGGACATTTCCCTTTTTTAAAAAGCTGTAATGGCATTCCAAAAGACCTTGTAATAAATAAAAGTTCGTTTGATTACTTTTTTGAGTAACTCAAAATTACATTAAATCTAACTTTTTTGATGGAAGGGATTATTTATTTTTTTCCAGTAAATTCAAACAACACTGGTATGATTTTCTCTTTTTTGATTAGATCATTAATTGCATCCCAGAGGTGAATTCTTTTTTCCAGAGATTGTTTTGCGACTATTAGGGTTTCCTGCCATTTTATTTTATCTGTTTGGCATAGTTCAGAGATCATTTGAAGCGAAAGCGGTCCGTGTTCATCTCCGTCGAGTTCAATATGTCTCTGTAGATAATAGGTAAGTTTATTGTATAATTTATTGCCTGAGTCTGCATTTTTTAGTATTTCTATAAACATATCTGGAATTATATCTTCTCTTCCAAAGGTAAATGCAGAAGCAACCAGATGAGGTTTGTCGGTTTTAATAAGCTCAAAAGAAAATTTCACAAAATCTATTACCCTTTTATCTACCTGTAATTTTATTAATGAAGATTCGATTGACTGTCCTGATTCAATTAGTTTTATGAATCGGTTTATTTCCGTGGTATTAGCATTTACTTGATGCATGGCATCGAGATACATTTCGAAATGGCTTTTAGCTTCTCCCAATTCATTAATATCACTTTCTTCTCCATGAACAATTTCATTTATAAACCTGGATAATATAGGATTCTTTGAGGGGATCCAAGGTATACTCACATTGGTGAGTTTTATTTGTAATGTTTTTAGCAATGACATAAAATCCCAAACGGCAAAAACGTGGTTTTCCATAAAAATGGCAATATCATTAATGCTTTTTAAATTTTTATAAAGCTCATGTTTTTGCAATTGAATTCTTAATTCTAAAATTTCATTTTCTATGTATTGTATATTGTTCATACTAATATCTCAAACGGTTTTTTTCTATTTTATATTTCGGTTCGAAGTTTTCCATAATATACTAAATCAATAACTTCTCCATTTTCAATTCTAAACTCTTTTCTAAGAATACCTTCTTTTAGAAAACCGTTTCTAGTTGCTACCTTCTGGCTTCCTATATTGTTAGCTCCTATTCTAAGAAATATCTTTTCTATACCCAAATTTTCAAAACTATACCCGACAATTTCCTGAACTGCATTACTAATTATACTTTTTCCTTCATAAGATTTGTCTATGTAGTATCCCAATTCACATTTAGGAATCCCCCAATCAATGTTTTTTATACTAATCCACCCGATTAGTGTATCATTTTTATAAATACCAAACGGATATATACCTTTTTCTTGATTTTTTTTATGAATTTTAATCAAATGATTTTTCGCTTGTTCCGGACTTTTAACTGACTTGACAGTATTAGGGAAATATCGTGTTAATCGATCCCTATTAGTATCCACCAATGTAAAATAAGCTTTATACTCATCTTGGGAGATAATCCTGAGATCAAAGTGTTTACATTCGATTTTTATAGAAGAATCAATATTCATGTATTAGGTTCATTGGTATAGAAACATTAGTTTTTTTGGATATTTGTTTATTTTGGAATTAATCTTCATTAGATTCTTAAAGTTAAGAAATCTTGTGTTTATATTTGAGGAAAATATAGACAAGAGATTCATAAAATGAGATTTATGATTTAGTTTTCATATTTGGATGTCAATAACTTCTCTAACCTTATTGTTTTTATATTCTATAATTGTTTAAAGTTGATACAGTTCCTTTAGTTTAGAATTTCCGATTATTCCATTCATCTATCATTTTTTTTCATGCTAGTTTGTTTAATGAATTTCCAATTCCGACCTGTGGGATATAGAGATGTGGGTTTTCTTTTAGTTTGCCAGCATAAAGTTTATCGTTTATTCTATCATATTACAATTTTTCGTTTGTTTCTCGATTTCCATTAAGAATGATGTTTCTGATAGGTCAAAAACAGGAAATACTATTGTAAAATGTGGATCAATAACAGAATATGAAAGGATATCATTTTTCTTTCTATAGTTCTGAATCAAATCAAAATTCTCTTTTTCTATTTCTGGATATGCTACAACTAAATAAGCCACTCTCTTATTAAATTTTAAATAAACTTTTAGACAGAATGTTGGTATTTATTGACATTTTGCATTACTTTTTCTGCTTGTTTCACATGTCTTTGATTATGATATATTAAAACTCTAAAGGTGTCACCTAACCTTAGCTTAATTAATTTGGATATAGAAATAGCAGTTTTTGTTTTGTCAAGGTTTACATTTTGTGATATGTGCAATAGCTGTATTATTTGGTGTTGTTGATGTATAAATTTTTCGAGTGTTTCAATACCTAATTTCGAGTTTATCGGATTCATGGATTTAAAACTTTTCATTTTATTTATTTTTTCCTTGTATGAAACTAATTTACTAAAGTACTTGCCGAGCCAATTACTTTTAAAAACGTCTGAATTCTTATGATTAGAATTTTTAACCTGATGTGCTATTTCGGGAATATAAAAATCTCCATACCTGTTTAAATGTTCTATACATTCTAATATGCTCCAACTGTCTGGTTTCTGTTTCCAATTTAATGTTTCAAGAGAATTGTTTTTTAGGTGTTCTATTGTATTTAAATTCTCACGTGTAACTTCCAATAATTCTTGTAGTAATTCTTTAGGTGTTAACTCCATTGTTTTTTATTGCAAATTTCAGCATATGTATCGTTTAAAAACTTGATTGAAATTAAGATTTTTTGATTCTAGACAATGTTTCCGGAGTCATTCTTAAATAAGATGCAATATATTTATCTGGTATTTCTTGAAAAAGCTGTGGACTTCTTTTTAAAACTCTGTGATACCTTTCTAAAGGAGAGGATGTTAGGATGTCTCTTTCTCTTTCCATTTGTTGTAAGACAAAACTTCGCAAAATATTTAGCCATATTTCCTTATTCTCCGAAGATGACTCAATAAAGGACATATAGTTTCTTTTGGTAATAACCTTAACAGTTGTTTTTTTAAGTGCTTGTATATAGAAATCAGAAGGTTTTTCGTTTAAAAAAGAATCTAAGGAAGCTATCAGGTTATTTTTATACCCGAATCTAATTGTATGTTCTTCATATTGATCTAATACAAAGATCCTTAAACTCCCATTTTTAACTAAATAAACATTCGTATCAATACTTCCTTTTACTTTTAAATACTCATTTCGTTCTAATTTTATTTCTTTGTCCCAGAGGTTTTTACTATTTATTTTATTAACTACTATTGAAATAGGATCCATGTTGTCTTGTAAATAATGAATTACGGTATATAAAAGTTTAATGCATTAACAAAAACTGTTAGGGAAGCGATAGTGAATATAAACCCATTCATTGAACTCTTGATTAGAATTTGTTATCAAATCTATTATTAGCAACTTTTATTTTTTTACTATCAATTAAAAAGCATAATGTACATCGTTAAGTCATTTTTTGGATAACAAAGCTAATAAATGTATTTTTTAGGGTGGCAGAAGCGTTACAAAAACTCTGTTAAATAATCGAAGAGCTCTTTTTTGAAGTTGTAAGTTTTGTAGATTGATATTATACATAATATTCCAATATTTTTCTTTTCTTTGAAGTTATAATTTTTAGATATGTCCTAAAATGAGAAGAATATTGATACTTGGTATATGTGTACTGACACTTTTTTCTTGTTCACGCAATAAAGAGGAAATCATCATTGATAATATTTCGGAAGCACTAAAAAGTGGTTTTGAGAACCCCGATAGTTTTGAGTTTGTAGGTATGACCATCGAAAAGGTTTTTTCTGTAAAAGAAAGAAAAGAAATAATAACACCTGATTATATACAATCTGTTCTGGAATTTAGTAAAGAATTTTCTTCTCCTAAGATTTTGGATTTGACAAAAAAAGAATACAATTTTCTTCAGACTCAAACTGATGAAAATGCGGAGGCGGTATATTATATTGATTTTATAGCAAAGGTGAAAAACGATCTTGGTACAATAGAAGAGAAAACATTTTCGGCCACGGTTCTAAATGATAAAGAGTATACAGTTATTAGGGCTGAGTAAATTTTTTAGAATATTTATATTAAGATGTAGTTCTTTCTGTATTATAATCTCATAATTATATATCCTACGTAATTATTAAATAATTTCATATTAATCAAAATCCGACTAAATTTGTAGATAAGTATATATGGGATATACAGATATCTACTCTATATTGTTGTTGTAACTAATTTAAACAAGATTAATCATCTAATTAATGGATAAAGAAAATGTTCACCAAAAAGAACAACCTAATAACCCAATGCACGGTGTGAAATTAACAACTATATTAGAGTCGTTAGTAGACCAGTATGGTTGGGAAGGATTAGCTATGAAAATCAACGTCAATTGTTTTAAAAAAGATCCTTCTATTAAATCAAGTCTCAAGTTTTTAAGAAAAACACAATGGGCGAGAGATAAGGTTGAGCAGCTTTATCTTGATTTAGAAAAGAAAAAATAATAGAACAGATTATTTATAGGAGATTTTAACGTCAAAATAATATAATCAAATAGTAGATAAAAAGGCTTTCTAAATTATTTCAGAAAGCCTTTTTTATGTGTAAATTTACTATTTATTAGTTTCCACTTTTCATATTATCCTTTATAAGAGCATAGAATTCATTAAACTTAGGATCTATAATAATTCTGGTAAATGTTTCGATACTTTCTGATCCGTATTCACTTTTTCCTAATGCATTCATACGCTTAGGGTCTACTTGATAATCGTTTTGTAAAACTCTAATTATAGATGCTGCTTGTCTGGCACTTAAGTCCCAATTATCGATCAATGTTTTACCATCAAATTTTAGGGCATTGCTATTGCCTTCTACGGTAATGTGGAGATTAGGGTTGGCATTTAATGTTGCTGCAATTTTTTGTAAAGTAGATTTTGCTTTATCGTCTACCTTATAATTCTTATCATTTTCACCAAATAGTGTATTATTTGCTAAAATAATATAAATAGTTCCGTTACTGATTTTGATATTATCACCACCTATAGCGTTCTTAAAAGAACTAAAAACAGCAAGGTTTACAGAATCACTTTTAGTAAGAGCATCATTAATCGTATTGAGCTGCTTATCTTTTTGCTTAATAATCTCTTGGGAGGTTTGTAGATTGGTAGCTTTTTTGTTAGATAGTTCTGTAAAGCTACTCATATTGGTAAGAAGAGTCGCATTGGTGTCTTTTAGGTCGTTTACCTGAACCTCCATGGATCGAACTTGGGCTTCACTTACTTTTACTTTCTTATTAGAATCAGCAAGCTCTCCTTTAGTGGTTTTTAATTCTTGTCTTAATTGGTCAATTTCGGCAAGAAGGTCTTTCTTTTTTTGTGCCTGTACAAATGAATTGGTTAGTAACAGTACGGCGGCAAATAAAATAATTTTTCTCATAGGTATTTATGATTTGTTGCGATTGCTAAAGTAAAACTTTTTTATAAATTAAACTCTGTCTTATGATCACCACTATTAAAAATATGGGGATAATGTTCTTTAACGTTGTTAATCATGAATTCTAATGGAACATCTAGGAAATGACCATAATCATCTAGGTATTCCATAAAAATCTTTCCTTGGTCATTAAACTCTTGCAAAAAAGAGTCATTTTCGCCATCAAACTCTAGAGGAGAAACATTACATATTCTACACATTGATGAGTTAAAAGCAGGAGATAATTTGAGCCATTTATTATTTAAATACACATTGACCATTCCATGTGGTGTTAATTCGTTAGTTCCGAATTTTTCCGTTAATCGTTCCACTGCAATATGGTTTTTAACTTTACCTAAATGAAGCCTGGCTGGTATTCCTAAGGCACGAAGACAGCTAATCAATAATATGGATTTTTCCACACAATGACCTTTAGATTTTTGAGCAATTATACTTGCTTTAAAATTCTTTTTAGAAAAACTTAAATGATAAGGGTCATATCTCCAAGAGTCACGTACCTTAATATATAACCGTTTCGTTTTTTCTTTATTGGATAGTAAATCGGTTTTATATCTAGCTATAAGTTTTTGAATTTCGTTACTTTCATAGTCAAAGAAATAGGATGATGTTAGATAGTCTATTTGTTTATTTTCCATATCTCTGAATTCTTACTTTATAGCGAATAAGAAGAGCTTTAAGGTTTTTCTAAAAGTTTTTTTGCCTGATCAATACTAGCATTAATTTCTTTTTTTAATTTGTTAACCTCCAATTCTTCTTCTTTTAACAACTTCATTTTGGTAGTAAACTTTTCTTTATCATCAGAAGTGATTTTTTCGTTATGAGGAAATTTAGCACTAAAATCACTCATCCAATCCATCATAAAGTCATAAGATCCCTTTAAATCGTTTTGAGCCTTTGCATGTAATTGCCCCACTGAGGAAGTGTCTATTTTGGATTCAAGGTTTTTTATAAGAGAACTCATTTCTCCCATTTTAGGCATTACCTCATCGTGAACATCAATTATTTTTTGCATTAAGGCATCGTATTCTTTTTCTTCTGGAGATAATTGATTACAAGAAGAGTTAAGGACAAGCCCAATAATAGCTAGGAAAATATAAAATTTAGTCTTTTTCATGATGCATATGTTTTAGAATAGTTCAAATGTATTGTTTTTTGAGATAATAGCATATCAATTTTTTTAATCTGAATGTATTACATTTTTTTTGCAGATCGTTTTCTAAAATACTCAAAACCAATAATTAATAACAAACTAACTCCAAATAGTGGAAATATAATAGAAACGATAATAAGTAGGGAAACGATTCCGTATCCTACCTTAAAAGAAGTAGGAACTTTAGGTACCCCCCAATTGCCTTTTCGTTTTCTTAATATGTAGGATATGATTGCCGAAATGGACATAATAGTGAGCGCTATGGCTACACATAACATTAATACCCAATTCCATAGTCCAAATTCACCTTGATGAAAAGCCATAAACCACATTCTTCCTCTCATTAATATACCCACATCATCCCAAGTGTTTTCCACAACTTGTTTACCCGTATATTGATCAAAATGGAACATTTTCTGGGATTCCAAGTCAGAAGGGTTGATATTAGAGACGCTAAATACTCCTTTTGGGCCTTTTGGAAAATGAACCATGACATCTCCTGATAATGCTAAGGCATTAGCTGTGACAACCATTTGATCTAACGATAATGGTTCTGATTGCAATTGTGATTGCAATTGTTTTCCCTGCCAGGAAGATGGGTATCCGGTATTCGTTATTTTTTGAATTTGTTTAAAATTAGAACCGAATACATCAGTCCAGGGAAGTCCTCCTGCAAGGGTCATTAATAAGAGGATAGAAAACCAAAATCCTGTAATGGCATGTATATCTCTAAATAACGTTCTGCGATCTATGTTAATTCTGGGAATAAAGAAACCTTTAAGTTTCCATCCTTTGCCAGGCCACCATACATATAAACCTGTAATTATTAGCACTACCATCCAACTAGCGATAAGCTCAATTATTTTAGTGCCAAATTTTCCTAATAATAATTCTCCGTGGAGTTTACGTACTTTAAACATTAATGATGTCTTAGGAATAACTTGTCCGGTTACATTTCCTGTATATGGATTTACAAATAGACTTGTTTTCCCTCCAAATCTTCCAGAGATAAATTCTGATGCTTCTGTAGGAGCGGTTGGTATTACCATAGAGTTAGGTTTCTTGGTGGTATTTTTATTAGCAATTTCCCATTGCTCCTGAAACGAAATAGGTGTTCCTTGTGCTACTACCTCCTTGATATGTTTTTGTCGGGGTTGTTCATACTCAGCCTTGAATAAATAGATAATTCCTGTTACTGAGAGGATAAGAATAAATGGAAGAGAAATTAGTCCGGCAATAAAATGCCATTTCCATAGCCATTTATTAAGTATTTCATTCTTTTTCATGGTATATCTGATTTGTCATACGATTTCGTCTAAGAATTGGTATGATACGTTCGATAAGAAATAGGCATATCCTTTTTCTTATCGAACTTATTTTGGATTATGTATTAAAAATTATATCTAAGCCCAATATGAAATGCTCTTGGGTTTCCTATGGTATAACTGTTCTCTCCTCTAAATCTATTATAAGAGGCTCTGGCGGCATATAACTCATCAAGAATATTTAAAGCATGTCCCCATATTTCAAAATCTTTATAAGAAATTGATGCTCTAAGATTAAAGACATTATGACCGTCATATATGGAGGTAGTAAAATCACCAGCATCAGTTTCTGCCTGATTTTCGAAACTGGTATTATAAGAGCCTACAAGTTCATGTTCTGCCGTTACACTAAAAACAAAATCATTGAAATTCTTACGATAGGTAATTAATGAGGTTCCCAATAGGTTAGGAGCTGTTTCTCTTTCGGTATCAGAATAATCAATACCATTATCAAAAAACACTACATATTCATGTTTTGCATAACTACCATTATGAGTAACGGATAGATCTTTTATTGGATTCCAGGTAATACCATATTCAATTCCATATGACCTTGTTTTTCCTGCATTAGTATTAAAGAAATTATCATTATCATCACGTTGTGTAATTAATGTGTTTTTTCCTGCTAATAGATAAATGGCTGCGTCCAGTTTTAGTTTAGAAGGAATGGAATAGTATCCACCGATTTCATAATTATCATAACTACTTGGTTTTATTCCTTGCAATTCATTTCTATTGCGATATAATGTAGAAACTTGTGGAGGAGCAAACCCTTGAGAATAATTGGCATATACACCAGTGGTACTGGAAAAATTATAATTAAGACCAAGCTTTGGTGTTAAATTATTATAAGTATCAACAGAGTCATCAACACCCACAACACCATCCGTCTGGTTGTCATAAGTATACTCGAAACCGTCATATCTAAGTGCAGCAGTTATTTTTAGGGACTCTAAGGGAGTTATTTCATATTGGAAAAACCCGGCATAATTAAAAATATCCGCCTCATAATTAAGAATAAAATCTCCAGTATTAATACTGAAATCGGTATTTCTTCCGGTATCTGTATCTACTATAACATTGGTGGTTTCTGCAAGATAGGTTTGTGGAGAGAAATCTCCAGTAGCTCCTATAATTAATGATGAATTTGAAAAATTAAAATCTAGTTTATGTTGGATCAAACCAACAAAACTTTTAAATTGATTAGAGTTAATCTCACCAGAACCAAACCCAGTTAATTGCCCTTGATTTCTGAATTGACGGATTCTATAAGATGGGTTTTGATTCATTTTGTTATCTCGATATACAAAATTAAAAGATGTTTTGTTTTTATCATTCCAGAATTTATCGAGTGTACTTCGCATTCTAAAGGCTAAAGCTTCTCTTTCTGTAAATGTTTGATCACTTTCGTAATTCCCTCCTTGATAATCAGATTCACTAAGAGAACCACTCATATCAGATCTATAATCCACGATATCCAGAACAGTGGTCCATTTTGTTGTGGTAGAAAAATCAAATACGGTCTTAAATGTTAAAGCGAATTTTTCATAATCACTATGTTCAATAGGGCCATCTTTTCTTTTCACATGGTGCCCTCCAACATAAAATCCAAATGTATCATTGGTTGTATCCGAAACTTCAAATTCATAACGAGTTAGCCCAATGTCATTCGTTTGAAATCCAATACTTCCGCTAAGCTTTTCTGTTGGATTCTTAGTAATAAAATTAAAACTTCCTCCTATAGATTCACTACCATAGATACTGGAGGCAGGACCTTTTAATACTTCTATGCGTCTATAAGAAATATCATTCATTTCTAGTAAAGCGTTGTGATTAAATACTGAAGTAGGGCGTATTTGTAATCCATCTTCTAAATATAAAAATAGTGCTTTGGTAGATATTGGAGAACGTACTGCCATAAAATGCTGCTCATTACTGGCTGCCCGAGAGGTAGACATAAAAACTCCCGGTACTTGATTTACTAATTGATCAATTCCAAAGGCTTTTGTTTCTTTGATAGTTTTGGTAGAAATAGAAGAAATGGATCCTGGTATTTCAGATCTTTTTTGAATTTCCCTACTGGCAGAAGTAACCAATACTTCTTCTAATACAACATTATCTTCTGTTAGCCTGATAATAGTATTTGATGCAGATAATTTTATATTTCTTGTGATATATCCTAAAAAGCTTACTGTTATTTCATTAGAAGAATTCAGTGTAATACTGAAATATCCTTCTGTAGAACTCATAACAGTATTAGAAGTGTTATTAGTCTCTGTAATTGTTGCTCCCAATAATGGATTATTTGAATTATCGACTATTTTTCCTTGATAATTCTTTTGTGCGTAACTAACAATTCCTATATATAGGAAAAAGGCTAGAACTATATTATTTTTCATGTGACTATTTGTAAAGTTGGTTTCTGTCTAGAGATGAAAAAGAAGTTTACATGTGTTTTTAGGTAATTTCCTGAATTACCATAGTATTACTTCAAAATCATTTGTGTTTTTTATAATTATAAGACGTATTGTAATCCTACTATTTCTGTATTTCGAAGCTGTACACTATTCATATTTTGGAATAGAGGTAGTGATGCTTCGGGTACTAAGTGTAGCTATCTTTTAAACTTCCGTTTATTCTATGATTTTATACCAGTTGTTGTTTGAATTTACAGGAAAAGAAAATAAAGATTTTTTTGTTTCAATGAAGAAGAAAAATTAAGCATAGCTGGGCTACGGTTTATTTTTATTCTGAAATTGAGGCGCAAAAAAGAACATTTTATTACGGTAAATTCAAATGACAAATGGTATTAATACTATTTACCTTTAAGATTTCCTGTTATAAAACACCTTGTTTTCCTTTTTGCTTCATTTTAAAATGAAACCATAACTATAGTAATGCAAGAATTTTACCGTTTCAAAGGAGAAAAAAGTAATTTCGCATTTTTAGCCTATTTTCAGAATTTATTTGGTGTGAAATATCCTAAAGATGATTATATGAATGGACTACCTTCAGGTGGTTGATCTATTGTATTAGAGGTGTTCTCTAAATGTAAATAAAAAGGTTTCCAATACTTCTGAAATTCTAAAAATAAAGAAGTCTCATTATCAATTTTGATAGTGTAATCTTGAAAAAAGAGAGGGATAAAAGCTTCTGTAATTAATTTATTTTGAGACTTTTCTGATGAATCTTGATTACTCATCTTCATTTGACTCATTAAATAACATTTTCCATTACAGTTTAATTTTGGTCTTTCTTTATTGACACAATATTTTTCTATAATTGTATCAATATTCAACTGATAATACATTACCGTACTAACTTCTATTGCAGGTCTTAGGGCAAAGGCAGTGAATAATAATATAGAAAAAAGTATTCTCAATTGTGGAGATATCAAATTTGACGCAAATATACTGTATTAGCTTTTATTAATGAAGGTGATATTAGGATAAAATACTATAATGTAATTACGATACTATATATTCTACTCAAACCGTTTTCATACATGTTCATGGTCTCTATTAATTGCTTAATATTTTTGGATTTCCGATCTTTTTTTGAAATAGCAGTTCTCTTACTTGTTATATATAAAGTGTTCGTCTTGGTATCATAGTAAGGGCAATAATCCATTTTATCCGAATTAATAGTTGTATTTAGGTTTTTTGCATTAGACCAACTTTTATCCTTGCTTTTATAGGATATGTAAAGATCTCCACTGCCCAATCCATCCGTTCTTTTATATCCTCCAAAAATGATAAAAGACTCATCTGGAGCGATATAAGAATTATATTCATATCCATCTGTGTTGATAGCAGTGGATAATGAAATGGGCTGTGTATAGTGATCATTTTTCCAGATACTCATAAAAATATCATCTTTTCCTTTTGTGCCAGAACCTGTACTTGTGTAATAAAGATTTCCATTACTCGAAACGGAAGGGTAAAATTCATCACCGTCTGTATTAATCGGACTCCCTATATTGATAGGAGAAGACCAACCTAAAGCAGTTTTATTTCTTTCGATGTACCAAATATCGTAATCTTTAGACTCTTTTTGAGTTTGTGTTTTTGGCCTATTCGAGGCAAAATATAGGCGAGACCCGTCTGGAGAGAACATAGCTTCTAGATCACGGTATTGTCCGGAAAAAGGAGCAATCTCAGGATCTGACCAAGTCCCATCTTTTTTTATAACTCTTATTATTGTAGATAATTCTCCGGAATATCCTTGTGCGGTAAAATATATTTCGTCTTGAGTAGGGGAGATGGTAAAATCTCGTACATTAGGAAATTGTGAAATAATCTCGGGAAGAACAGCTTGTAATTGACTTACTTGCTGACTATGGATCCATTGAAAAAGACAGAGTGCAAAAAATACAAAAAGCTTTTTTTTCATGATATACTATATTTAGACTAGTTTCTGAAAAGTAGAAATAGTTCTTTAATAGTTGTATTAAAAAATACTTAAAAAGGACGACTAACGTAATTCCGAGTCATCATTCTTCTATATTTGTCGGGGGATAGAGCTTTGTGTAGTCGCCAGTTCATACTCTAATAAAAAATACAACTACTCAATATAATTTATTAAATATCAATACATGAAATATTTATTTATAAGCTTGCTATTTCTTGTTTCTTGCCAGAAGCAAGAAAGTAATAAGGATCAAAAATTTACTAAGTTAGCAAAAGAACAAATCGCTAAAGATTTAATTCAAGGAGCATTTGATGATTTATGGGCAGGAGTGGATTCTACAAAAATAGCGAAGTATCATACGGATGATTTTATTCTGCTAGAGCACGGAGAAGTATGGGATAATTCGAGGATAAAGGTATATATGAATGGGCAGTTGGCTAGAAAAAATAGAGCAAAAAGAATCAATAGGATGGAGTATATTTCTATTGATGATTATGATGAATCTATTATGGTTTCATATTATAATTTTGCAGAATTTAGGCGTGCTGATACTTTAGTTGGTAAGGCCAAATGGTTAGAAAGTGCATTAGCAATACCAACTGAAGATGGATGGAGATTAAGAATGATGCATTCCACTAGAGTAAAAAATTAAAAAGAATAAATGCTAATAGATATATCACATCTAAGAGCATTTATTCTTTATTATATCCGAAAAGTGATATATTTCTAGGATATAAACTTACTAGAATAGTAAGTTTTTTATGCCTCTTGTAAGCCTGGAATATCTACAACTTCATTAACATCTTCTGTATAATCCACACCATCAACTTTAAACCCAAAGAGGTTAAAAAAGTCTTTATTATATCCTTTTAAATCACCAATTGTGGACAAGTTTTCTGTAGATGCATTTTTCCATAGCTTTTTGACTTCTGCCTGAATATCCTCTCGCATTTCTAAATCATCGATCCTAATTCTACCTTCTTTATCTGTTGTTATTGTATTGTTCGTATATAGTTTTTCTGCAAATAACCGTTGTATCTGCTCGATACAACCTTCGTGTACTTCATTTTTCTTCATTACTTTATATAATAACGATATATATAATGGTATCACTGGGATTGCAGAGCTTGCTTGGGTAACCAATGCTTTATTTACAGAAACGTATGCGGTACCGTTAATTTCGGCAATTGATGTATTGATATCAAATGCCGTTGCTTCTAGGTGATCTTTGGCTTTACCAATAGTACCTTTTCTATATACAGGTTCTGTAAGTTCAGGGCCGATATATGAATAAGCAATAGTTTTCACTTCTGGAGCAAGTACCCCTTCTTTATGTAATGCATCAATCCACATTTTCCAATCTTCACCACCCATTACGGTAATTGTATTTTCTATGTCTTCATCGGTACAAGGGTCTATAGAAATTTCTGAAATATTTCCTGTATGGAAATCTACTGTTTTATTTGTAAAAGGTGCTCCAATTGGTTTTAAGGCTGATTTATATTTGATACCTGTGTCCGGATGAACACGAACCGGTGAAGCCAAGCTGTATATTACAAGATCAACCTGACCTAGATCTTTTTTTATAAGTTCAATAGTTTGTTGTTTTATTTCATGCGAAAAGGCATCTCCATTAATACTTTTGGCATATAATCCAGCTTGATGAGCCTGAGTTTCTATAGCAGCACTATTATACCACCCCGCAGATGCTGGTCTTCCTTCTTTTGGAGGTTTCTCCAAAAACACTCCAATGGTAGCAGCATCAGAACCAAAAGCACTAGTAATTCTAGAGGCTAATCCAAAACCCGTGGAGGCTCCAATTACCAAGACCTTTTTTGGTCCCGAAATAACTCCTTTTGATTGAATATAATTGATTTGATTAATAACATTTTGTTCACATCCTTTAGGGTGTGCAGTAAGACAAATAAATCCTCTTGTTCTAGGTTCTATGATCATCGTGTGTTTCTTTTACTTTCGGTACGAACTTAGCCTAAAAAGAAACTATTTCCAAAGAAAATAAGGAGCATTTGGTTTCGGTAATTATTGAATCTTATTTCTTCGATATATAAACCTTTACGTAAAATGAATAAGGGGTGCCAATAATTGTATATTCCTAAGTAATAAAGGGCTTTGTTTTATAATATATGAGGGAGATAATTTCCTTAGTCATTATTTTTTAATGTAAATGATGGTAGTGAGACATGGTATTTTACAACTAACAATCGTATACATATAATAAATAAAGTAGTAATGACATATGCGATATTCATATCCAACTTAAACGAATACAGGATCATAAAGCATATTCCGCCAGCAATAGAGATACTTGCATAAATTTCTTTTCTAAATATAACGGGAACTTCATTACATAAAACATCTCTAATAACTCCTCCAAAACATCCTGTGACTGCTCCTAAAGCCACAGAAACTATGGGGTCTAATTCATATTGTGTGCCAGTTTCTACTCCTATGATTGTAAAAATACCCAATCCAATAGTATCGAATAAGAAAAGGGATTTTTTAAGATAGTCTAGTTTATTTCTGAAAATAATAGATAAAATAGTTACACATCCTATAAGGTATATATTTAAAGTATCTTGCATCCAAGATACAGGTGTATTACCAATTAGCATATCTCTAATGGTTCCACCACCAACAGAAGTAACAAAGGCAATGATAAAAATGCCAAAAAGATCAAACTTTCTATTCATTGCACTCAAGGCTCCGGATATAGCAAATGCTATGGTACCAAGAATTCCTAAAATATCAAAGGGAGTCATGTATCTAAACTTTGGGTCAAAAATATGATTTTTTTTCTACGGTATATACAGCAAGGTAATACTTTATAAACTGGCCAATATTTCCAAAATGATGGCTTCAAAAAACTTATAAATAAACAATTTTTATAAGAGTTTTGGATTATCATTCGAATAATCTAGAATGTTATCCAGAATGTCTATAGTTTCATAATAATTCTTAATAACTTTACTGTAAGTTTTCTGATCAAATTGCTACTTTTACATCAGATAAATAGAAGATTATGTCAGAAACAATAGAAAGAATAAAATGTCTTATTATAGGCTCTGGTCCTGCAGGATATACTGCGGCTATATATGCATCAAGAGCAGATCTTAAGCCTGTTATGTATACGGGTATGGAACCTGGAGGGCAACTTACCACCACTACAGAGGTGGATAATTTTCCAGGATATCCAGAGGGTATAGATGGTCCTACTATGATGGTACAATTACAACAGCAAGCAGAACGTTTTGGGACTGAGGTTCGCATTGGGATGGTGACTGCTGTTGATTTTAGTAAAGAAGAAGGTGGTATTCATAAAGTGACTGTAGATAATACTACACAAATCGAAGCAGAAGCTGTAATTATTTCTACAGGTGCTACTGCAAAATATCTTGGATTACCTAGTGAACAAAAATTAAGAGGAGGAGGTGTATCGGCTTGTGCGGTTTGTGATGGATTTTTCTATAAAGGTCAGGATGTGGCAATTGTTGGAGCAGGGGATACAGCGGCAGAAGAGGCTACTTATCTTTCTAACATCTGTTCTAATGTAACCATGTTAGTTCGTAAAGATCATATGAGAGCTTCTAAGGCAATGCAGCATCGAGTAAATAATACTCCAAATCTAAAAGTATTATATAATACAGAAGTTGATGAGGTATTAGGAGAACAAGTGGTAGAAGGTTTACGTATGATTAATAATCAAACAGGGGAAAAAGAAGAGATCTCTATTACCGGTTTGTTTATTGCCATTGGACACAAGCCAAATACAGATATTTTTAAAGGACAAATTGATATGGATGATACCGGATATATTATTACGGAAGGTAAATCCACTAAAACTAATATCCCTGGTGTATTTGCATCTGGTGATGTACAGGATAAAGAATATAGGCAGGCTGTTACCGCTGCAGGTACCGGTTGTATGGCTGCATTAGATGCAGAAAGATATCTTGCTACTGTAGAAACTGGGAAAGAAGTTTCTGCTTAACGGAATATTCTTATAAACTAAAAAAAGCATCCTGAAAAGGATGCTTTTTTTAGTTTAATTTAAGGCGACTAGGATTATAGTCTATTTGTTTCTTGTATAAAGATGCTTCGTCATTAAGGCTTGTAATTATTACTTTAGGGTTTTCACTAAGTAGATATATTTCTGTCTTATCTTTGGCTTCAATTGTAATTTCATCTAAGGTTAAGATATAACAATCGCTAGAACCTTCTGCAATTAAAGAAGTACTAGTAGAGCTTAACTTCTCTCCATAAAAGTCGGTGTCACTATCTGCTCTTACTGACATTGATTTTACATCTCCTTCTAGTTTTGCATATCCTTTTTGATACAAATCTATTTTTAGATGATCGGAAGAAATAATCCCTTTTAATTCTGAGTTTTCATTAACTTGATAAAAAGCATTGACACTATTGGTGTGTAATTCTACTTGAGATTTTCCGTTAGATATACTTGTTACTTTATCGGTATCTAATGTTAAAAAAACTTCTGAATTATCATTGGATTCAATCCTTAGTTTAGAGGACTTTATTGGAGATAAGGATTTAACTTCTACTTTATCGTATATATTTATATTACTTATTTCTGAAGCATACGAAATTTTAATATGTAATGCTTTGGAACGTTTGATATATCTGTTAGATTTAATTTTTAATATACTGTCTTCAACTACTACTTCTATATGTTCTTGAAGATTACTGTCTGCCTCTATATCAACAAAATTGTCACTATCTTCATTTAAAGTGACCTCAAAATTATCATACAAATGTATTGTGTGAAACGGGTTCACTTGCTTTTGTTCGGATACTACAATCTTATTCCCTTTTATTTTTGTTTTTTTTTGTGCTTGCGAGCTTCCTAATATAAAAATTGAACAGATTAATAGAAGACTGGTTCTCATTTTGTGCAGAGTTTTATTTTTTAAACAGATTTTTATTGATTTAAGTGTATTCGTTATACCTAAATCTAGGTATAAATATAAACAGACTTACTCTCTAATCAAGAGTTACAGAGACAAGAAAAGTATAAAAATCGATAAAAAGAGAAAACTTCGGTTATTAGGTTTCATTTAGAGTTTTTACCGATGATTTTATAATAAAGTATGTGTAATACGATTTACGAATAAAACTTTCGCATATAGTTCGTTTCTTTTGCACTATATCTACGTTATAAAATTCAACAATAGCTACTGCTATTCTTTGATTTTATGCCTTAATCTAGTACAAAATAATTCAAACTCTTTATACGAACTTCTTATCCATAAATCGTATAATGCCAATTTAACCATAATACTTCTGGTTAAATTGGTATAAAAATATTATATGTATTTAGTGTCGTATTGGTATAATATAACAAAATTGCCTGCAAAGATTTTTATAGTTTTAATTTTTCTATAAGAATCTTTACAGGCAACTTTATTTTGGTTGGTTGAATAGTAATTATACTCTTAATGACGTCTCACATTTCCCCCGGAATTGTCAACTTCAGATACTTTTTCTGGATTTCCGTAATATACAACGTTTGCACCACTTGTTGCTTTTCCTGTAAATTGATTTTTAGCATGAATCTGTATATGTGCTCCACTTGTTGCCTTGGCTTCAGATGTAAGACTTAACAACCCATCAGCACTAATATTAGCGCCACTTGTTGCATTTGCCTTATGATTATTTACTTTACCGGATATATTCATTATTGCCCCACTTGTTACGGATGTGGTTAAGTTTTCTGCTTTTATTCTCAATTGTATATCTGCACCACTTGTAGCATTAACAACAAGATCTTTTTGAACAATAGGTTCCTGAGATGTAACTCCTGCACCGCTGGTAGCAGTTATTTTATTGATTTTATCATAGGATACATATACTTTTTTTTCATCAGCTTGATAGATATTCTTATCAGATGTAATGAATAAAGTTTCATCTTCTACATACACTTGTATATGTGCGTGAAGGTTTTCATTTGCCTCAATGATTATTTTTCCATCATTTTTTTTCGTAAGTACTACATCGAGTCCTCTACTAGATTTGATAGTATGAAAATTTTCATTAATTTTTTTTTCTTTCCTTATAACATCTCCTTCTCCACGTACTCCATCGAATGCCATGTTACAAGAACAGCATAGGATCGATATACAAAGTGCTACTAGAATTTTAATTAGTGTAGTCATAATTAGTGTTTTTGATTGATTTAACTGTTCGTTTTTTGATGAATGATTTATTCTTGAATTGTTTAATTATCGGTTTTAATTTTAATACCGTTCTCGTCTATTTTAATATCTACTTCTTCACTTTTGATTTCTAAGCCATCTTCATTGATTTTAAGTTTGGCATTATCATTATTAATGTTAATGTTTACATTTTCATCTTCTTCATCATCTTCGATTATTTTCGCTTCATCACAGTCTTTACAATGAAACTCTCCGTCAATTAACTGAATATGGTGACCTTCTTGATTATCAATGGTTAGATATTCATCATATTTCCAAGAGTTATTGTATCTAGATGTGTTATCATCAGCTAGTATCGTAATTCCTTCGGGTATGGATAAAATGATTTTAACTTCTTGGCTATTATATTTGTTTTTATAATCTGTAGTAGCAAACCCGTTTAGTAATAGTGAGTTTCCTCTCATTTTATAGGTATATCTTATTGTAGAAGCTCTTTCTTTTGCATTATCATAGCTATTACCTTCAGCACTTTTTTTGATTGTAATTTTCGGAATAGAATCTTCATTGTTTTCTTTTATATAAATTTCAATATCCTGAAGTACTAATACCTTATTACCATTTTCGTCTCTTTTGATTTTAAAGTCATTTTTATGATATAAGCTTCTAATGTAACGATTATTAGCGACCATTTTAATTTTTAGCGTATCACTATTTGTGATTCCCAGTTCTTTGGTATCTTCAATAATTTCTGCATCATATGCTTCTTGCGTTGCTTGGTGTACTCCGATTATAGTTAGACCAATTATTGAGACAATCCAAAAGGCAAGTAGAGCAACCTTAGCAGGAGTACCTATTGATTTTAGGTTGTTTATTACGATTTTCAATCCTAAAATTAGTAGAAAGAAAAACGGAATTCCGACAGCAAAGAAAAATAGTAATGCTGCTAACCAAATCGGGACATTAGGGTGGTTAATAACATGGATATATTCTGTAAAAGGAGTTTCAATAAGTCCAAAAGTACCCACTACGAATAAGCCAATAAATAAGCCTATTAATGTAAAACCACCTACTAAAATAAGTATTACACCTATAAATTTCGAAAAAACTTTGAGTATTGCCAAAAGTACATCACCTAAGGCTTCAAAAAAGTTAGTAGATCCATTTTTTACTTTATTAGAATATTTTTGATAATCTACATCTTTTACTTTATCAGCTACGTCGTTAAACCCTTCTTTAATTTTTTTTTCGATATTACTAATATTTACAGCTTCCCCTTTCATTGCCAGTCGATCTGCTGTTGTTTTAGCTTCTGGAGCAAAAATCCAAAAAGCGGCATATATTAAAACAAATCCCCCACCAGAAAATAATGTAAGTAAAATCCAGGATATTCTCAACCATATAGGATCTACTCCTAAAAAGTGCCCTAAACCAGAACTTACTCCACCTACGTATGAATTAGAGGTATCTCTGAATAATTGTCTGGATCTGGTAGTTTTTTGATATGAAGATGTTGGCTCATCTTCAAAAATTTCTTCGTCCAATCTGTAATCCTCTGGTTGTCCCATAACAGTAATTACTTCGTCAACCTCTTTGATACCAATTACTTGTTTTGCATCCTTTATTTTTTCACTAAAAAGCTCTGCAATACGTGCCTCTATATCAGCAATTATTTCTTCTCTACCTTGAGAATCTGTAAATGAACGCTTTATGGATTGAAGATAGCGTTGCAACTTTAAGTAAGCGTCTTCATCTATATGAAAAAATATGCCTGCTAAATTTATATTAACTGTCTTGTTCATTTTTTACTTCTTTTTTTGTTTAGTAACTATGGTTACTGCATTGTGTAATTCGTCCCAAGTGGTGTTTAATTCTTTGAGAAATAATTTTCCTGTTTCTGTTAATCCGTAATATTTACGTGGTGGCCCAGAGGTAGATTCTTCCCACCGATAATTAAGTAGTCCGGCATTCTTAAGCCTGGTTAGTAATGGATATATAGTGCCTTCTACTACGAGCATCTTTGCATCCTTTAGGGTTTCTAAAATTTCCGCTACATAAGCGTCATTATCCTTAAGAACCGAAAGTATGCAATATTCCAGAACACCTTTGCGCATCTGCGCTTTTGTGTTTTCGATCTTCATAAAACTGATTTTTTAAAGTTAAACTGTTCATTTTTTGATTGATGATGATGTATTGACCGTACGATACAATTCGGTTTTAAAATTGCTTATGAAATAATTGATTACGTTATTTTATAATGTATCATAGATCCGATGTTTTTAAATTATTTTATAAACCTTATCGTTAATGGGTATCGATATACTTCGCCTTTATTGGCTTTTAGTGCTGCAGAAACAATGAATACAATTTCTAAAAAGAAACCTATTAGTGCAATTACTCCAACAAATGAAGCACCAATTAATGTTCTAAAACCACCTCCATTAGAAAAATTGATATTAAAATCATTAAAATGAAATAAATTTGAAAAAGAAACATCTCCAAAAATATTAAACATAAAAAATGGCACAGAGATCATTCCTAGAATAAGAGTGTATAACAAGACACTTAGCTGAAAGTTAATAACTTCTTTACCGTGAGTATCAATAAACTCTGATTTATCCTTATTGGTTGTCCATAATAATATGGGAATAATGTAATTGCCAAAGGGAATAAAGAACTTTGAAAATACACCTAAGTGCATAAACATTGCGATATTTTTGTGGTTGTTAGTAGACATTTTTTAAAGTATATAATAGTTTCTTATGCAAATATATGGTTAAAAAAAGGTATTATGCAAAACATAGTAGTGTGTTTTAACATTTATTTATGATTTTGTTTTGTTTTGTATGTCCATTCTTTTTCAATAATTTAGGAGACTAAATAAATTCGATAATGAAAATAACTCCTGGAAAACTTAATACTTTCTCGATGTTCAAGTTGCCTTCTGCTTGGTTATGCGGAGTACGAGTAAAAAAAATTAATGAAACTAACTGTATAGTAGATGTGAAGCATCGATGGATTAATCAGAATCCATTTAATTCTATGTTTTGGGCTGTTCAGGGAATGGCGGCTGAACTAAGCACGGGTGCTATGGTAATAGGTCATATAAGAGAAAGTGGAAAAAAGATATCTATGTTAGTTGCTACTAATAATGCCACTTTTACAAAAAAGGCAACTGGTAGAATTACGTTTGTTTGTAATGATGGGCATTTGGTTAAAGAAGCGATTCAAAAAACTGTGGAAACCGGAGAAGGGCAAACCGTTTGGATGAAATCTGTAGGGACAAATAAAGATGGAGTAGAAGTTTCTGTTTTTAATTTTGAGTGGACTCTAAAAGTAAAAAAGTAAGATTAATTGGATTTATAAAAGTTAGTTTCTAAAACATAAAGATGTTTAATCACTGTATAGTTTTGAGAAAGTCAATTAGGCTTTTGTAACATTTTATAAAATATATCTACTTATAATTTGAAGTTTTCATTAATCAATTAAATCAATATTAGAAATTATGGTAGCACACGAAATCGATTATACTATTTATGGAGAAGAAATGCAGTATGTAGAAATAGAGCTAGATCCAGATGAAGGTGTTATTGCGGAGGCGGGTAGTTTTATGATGATGGATGATGGAATAAAAATGGATACGATTTTTGGTGATGGTTCGCAAAATGACCAAGGAGTAATGGGAAAGATATTTGGTGCGGGAAAGAGGCTTCTTACAGGAGAAAGTTTGTTTATGACTGCTTTTTATAATGAAGTAAGTGGTAAAAAAAGAGTAAGTTTCGCTTCACCATATCCAGGAAAGATTATTCCAATTGATTTGGCAAAGTATGGAGGCAAATTTGTTTGTCAGAAGGATGCATTTCTTTGTGCAGCAAAAGGAGTTTCTGTGGGAATTGAATTTTCTAGAAAATTGGGGAGAGGTTTATTTGGTGGAGAAGGTTTTATAATGCAAAAATTAGAAGGAGATGGTATGGCTTTTGTTCATGCTGGAGGTACAACTGCTAGAAAAGAATTAGCAGCAGGAGAAAAATTAAAGATTGATACTGGATGTATTATTGGGTTTTCTAAAGGAGTGAATTATGATATAGAGCGTATAAAAGGTATAAAGAATACTATTTTTGGTGGTGAAGGATTGTTTTTTGCTAATTTAACAGGGCCAGGAGTAGTTTATATTCAATCTTTACCTTTTAGTAGATTAGCAAATAGAGTATTGGCTTTGGCGCCAAGAGCAGGAGGTAAGAGTAGAGGAGAAGGTAGTATTTTAGGGGGATTAGGTGATCTTCTGGATGGTGATAATAATTTTTAACAAAGTTAAATAAGGGTTAAAGAACACTTATTTTATTTTATTTGTTTATATTAGCTATAACAATAATTAAATACGTACGAATAGTCTTACAATTACATGTTTTAAACCTAACAATTTAAACCCCTATTAATTTATGGCTAGAGCAATGTTTGATTACACTAAAACTGTACTGAATAAAGTAAGTTTTGATGTTAATCTTTTTACCAAGGAAGTAATTAAAGCTTTAAATAGATTACTACCACATGAGATTGAAGAATTAAAACTTTGGATTCAATCTTTAGCACTAAACAAACCAGAGTTAGAATCTTGTTTAATTTACCTAAAATCATAAAAAACAAAAAGCGACTTTTAGTCGCTTTTTATTTTTGCAATAGGACTTATTATCTGTACATTCTGAAATGTAATAGCGCCTTTTACCACACCAGCAATTGTAGCGTGTAATGCCTCAATAATTTGCATTTTGAGTTCACTTTTATTAAATATAAGACTTACTTCCCTTGCAGGAGAAGGCTCATTAAAAAAATGTAAGTTCTTTTTTTCCTTTTCACTAATATCTAGGGTATGTAAATAAGGAAGTAATGTCATGCCAAGTCCTTCATTAGATAGTTTTACTAAAGTTTCAAAGCTTCCGCTTTCTAATTGGAAATGATCTTCATTATAGCTTCTTTGTGTTTTACATAAATTGATAATTCCATCTCTAAAACAATGCCCATCTTCTAATAATAGCATATCATCAATATCGAGATCAGTAGCATCTATTTTTGTTTTGGGACTTAATCTATGACCAGAAGGAATATACCCTACAAATGGCTCATAATATAAAACACGCTCTTTAATATTATCATTTTCTAATGGAGTGGCGGCGATTGCAGCATCAAGATGTCCATCTAGGAGACGCTCCATAATAGCTTCGGTATGAAGTTCTTCTATTTTTAATTTAACCTTAGGATATTTTTTAATAAAATTATTTAAGAACATTGGGAGCAATGTTGGCATCACTGTAGGAATAACTCCTAACTTAAATTCTCCACCAATAAACCCTTTTTCTTGATCGACAATATCCTGAATACGCTCACTTTCATTAACAATATTTCTCGCCTGATGAACTAATTTTTTCCCTACTTCTGTGAGTTCAATTGGCTTTTTACTACGGTCAAAAATAAGTATATTAAGTTCATCTTCTAATTTTTGAATTTGCATACTTAGCGTAGGCTGTGTTACAAAAGTTTTTTCTGCAGCTTTAGTGAAATTTTGATGTTCGGCAACTGCGAGTACATATCGTAATTGGGTTATAGTCATGCTATGTTTTTTGATTCACAAAAGTAATAAAGCTATTGATTATATTTATAAAAAAAACTGCAAAAATTCATTTTGTCTATTATGGGTATTTTGAAATATAAAATAGGTTCTATACGGATGTATAAAACCTATTATTTTGATTGATGAATAAGGATATTCTATATTATAGTCTAATTTCTAATGCTAAATTTTCTGAGTCAACCGTAAATTTTGCATCACTCCATTGAGGAGAGCCATAACTCATAGCATTATTGGATACTCCATAACTTTCTTTGGGCATTCCATTTTCTTCAAAATCCATCCTTTTATTATTGTTTGCATCGTGAACACAAGAAATACCATATTCGCCAGCAGAAACATTGGTAAATGTTATAGTTGCCACACCATTTACTATTTCTCCTTTGGCGGATTGGATAGGTGGTGCTTTCATAAAGGTATTTTCATCATAAAGACCAAATAGGACAACACCATCAGAGCTTGTAATATTAGGTACAATAACCGTAATGGTTATTCCTTCGGTTTCTTGAGCTTGCGTTACTAAATTTATAGCGGCTAGGGCTAAGAAAAGTGCTAGAGTTTTCATTGTAATATGATTTATAGGTTTGGTTTGACGATTCAAAAGTCTATAAATAGTATTGGTATTTATAAAGTAAACTACCCAATTGTAGAAAATATAGGATGAAATGTAGCTTAATACCTAAATCATAGATAGATTATACTACAAATAATGAACAAATTACGTCTTATATGTTACAACAAACCTCTGGATTTAATCTCTAAGTATTTATTGATAGTGTTTACAGTAAGATCTTCGGGTTTAGTCAATACTGCCTGAATTCCATGTTTTTGTAGTTCTTTTACCATTACTTTTTTATCATAAGCAAACTGTTGTGCAATTGTTTGATCATAAATGGTCTGTAGATCTTCTGCATCTTGATATATTAACTGGTTTAGTTCTGTGTTTTCAAAGAAAATAACTACGAGTAAATGTTTTTTTGCTAATGCTTTTAAATAGGGGAGTTGCCTTTTTAGAGCCGATATATGCTCAAAGTTAGTGTATAACAATAATAAACTACGATGGTTTATTTGTCTTTTTACCTGACTATATAATACACCAAAATCCGAATCTAAAAATTGCGTTTTGATATTATATAATGATTCGGAAATAGTATTTATATATGTTTTCTTTCTGTTTGATGGTAAAAAATTAGTTACTGTATTAGAAAAAGTAAGCATACCAACTTTATCGTGTTTTTTTAAAGCAATGTTAGAGAAAGCCAAGGCACTATTTACTGCATAATCTAATAAACTAAGCTCTTTAAATGGCATTTTCATTACGCGGCTAGCATCAATGATAGAATATATAGGTTGAGATTTTTCATCCTGAAATTGATTTACCATTAGATTACCCAGCTTCGCAGTAGCTTTCCAGTTAATTGTTCGAATATCATCACCTATGATATATTCCTTGATTTGTTCAAACTCCATCGTATGGCCAATTCGTCTAATTTTTTTAAGCCCAAATTGAGTAAGTTTACTGTCAATTGCTAAAAAATCATACTTCTTCATTTGTATAAATGAAGGATATACTTTTACCATTGCCGATGAATCAAAGTTATATCTTCGTTTTACCAAATTCACCTTAGTTGTAGCATAGATGTTTAGGCTTCCAAAAACATATTCACCTCGTTTTACAGGCCTTAGTGAATATTCAAAATCTGCAATAGCTTTGGGGAAAATAGTTAGTTTTTTTAAAAAATCTCTTTTTTGAAACTGAACTGGTATTTCATCAATAGTTTCGGTATGTACTGTAAAAGGATAGTTATTTTGTATTCGAATAGGTACGGCATTATAATCACTATTAGAAAATTTATCAGGTAATAATCTATTGCCTACAATCCCATTTTTTGTGTTATATAAAATGATAATATCAAATAGAGAGGTAATCACTAATCCCCATACTAATAACCAAGCTAGTGGATACAATATGTGAAACCAATACGATAGTAAAAATAATACAGCCAGTATTGCAAGAACATAGAATATACGACTGGTAAAATATAATGATTTATAGAATTTAAACACGGTTATCTTGGAATTTCGACAGATTGGATGATCATCTCAATTACGTTTTCTGTAGACATACCTTCCATTTCTCGTTCTGGTGATAAGATAATTCTATGTCTAAGTACAGGGAAAAGTGATTTTTTTATATCTTCTGGAGTTACAAAATCTCGTCCATTAATGGCTGCAAATGCTTTAGAAGCATTCATAACAGCCAGAGAGGCACGTGGAGAACCACCTAAATATAAATGAGGATGTGTTCTGGTTTTGGTTACAATTTCTGCAATATATCCCAACACTTTTTCCTCTATAACAATTTCTTGCGTTTTATTTTTAAATTCTACCAACTTCTCAGGAGTTAATACTGCATTAACTAGATCTAAAGGTTTTTGTGCCTTACGTTCATGGTGTGTTTTTAAGATTTCTATTTCTTCTTGTAGCGAAGGGTATTCGACTTTTATTTTAAACAAAAAACGATCTAATTGAGCTTCTGGTAAAGCATAAGTACCTTCTTGTTCTATAGGGTTCTGAGTGGCTAATACCATAAAAGGTGGTTCCATAGGATATCTGATACCATCAATGGTCACCTGTCTTTCTTCCATTACCTCAAATAAGGCAGCTTGTGTTTTAGCAGGAGCTCTATTAATTTCATCAATCAATACCATATTGGAAAATATAGGTCCTTTTTTGAATTCGAAACTACTCGTTTTCATATTTAAGATTGAAGTACCTAGCACATCACTAGGCATCAGATCGGGTGTAAATTGTATTCTATTGAATTCTGTCTGAAGTGTTTTGGCAAATAACTTGGCAGTAATTGTTTTGGCAATTCCCGGAACACCTTCTATTAATACGTGACCATTAGATAATAGAGAAACTATTAAGAGTTCTATAAAATCATGTTGCCCAACAATCACCTTTTGTAATTCGGTTTTTAATTGTTCAACGGCTTGCTTTAGTTCACTAAGGTCAATTCTGTTTTCGAAATTTATATGTTGCTCCTGTGGAGAAGTTTCAAGGATTTTCTCTGGTGTTTGTTCAGGCATTTCGCTTTTAGTAATGTCTTCGTTTTCCATACATTTATATTTACCACTTACCAAGAATTGATATTCTTTGATATTATGTTTTGTTTTTGAATTTTGTTATAAGTTGATAAAGCTCCAATAATTCTTCTTTTTTGACTACTCCCTTAGTATTTAATTCATTAAAATAAATAAATAATTTCTTAGTATCATCAATATTATTATTACTTCTTGCTGCTATATCTTTGAGTATTTGATCATCGATACTATCGGTCGGAACTCTTAGTTCATTCCTAATATAATCTAAAAACAATAAATTTTGTTTTTCTACAATCTCTTTATGTTGTTGCTTTTCAAAATACATCCCGCTAATGGTCCTTGTAAACGCTAAAGTCTGATTTTTTAGAGGTTCCATAACAGGAATACTTCTTTGTTTTCGTTTACCTTCAAAAATAACAAATAATAATGCTCCTATAAGTAAAGTGTAATACCCCCATTTTAGATACCTGTTTTTGAATAACAAATATAAAGGCGAAGTATAAAATGTTTTTCCGGATTTATAATAATTATCCCAAAGAATTGTATCGTCTCTGTCAATATACGTTAATAGATTCTGTGTATATTCATAATTTTTATCAGTAAGTGTAAAATAGTTACTAAAAGCTTCTGGAAAAGTATGTAATAATACTTTTCCGTCCCCAAAATCTTGTTGTATATAGTTAATTTTAGGTTGTTTGATTTCTAATGTGTCATTATATAATTGAACGACACCCAGTGCAGTAGTCTTGAGAGTGTCTATTTCATTAAAATAAGAATTTTTTGTATCCTTATCAAAAAGATAAGGTGTTGGTTTTTTTAAGTTAGTATTGACTAATGTTACAATCGGTTTTGTAGTAATTTTATTTAGACTTACTAGATTATCTGTCTCTAACAGAAGCGTATCTAGCAGGTTAGAACTAATTGATTGAGCAGATACGAATAATGTATTTCCTTTTTGTACCCAATTTAATATTCTATCTAGTTCAGAGTCGTCAAAGCCAACAGTGCCATTAATGAAAACATAGGTCCCCGCTATTGAATCATTATCAAGTAAGAATTCATAAGGAGGTTGGTTAACATCTTTAACGGTATACACATCTTTCATAGAATTATAGGCAACGAAGGTACCTATTGGTATTTTATCCGTTTTAGAATAACTGGGAAACCAACTAATTGAATTAGGTTCACTAGCTTCAAAAAAAGTTATCAGTCCGATAATTGCAATAATTGCAATGATTAATATTTTTGTTTTTTTAGTTAACAAATTAAGTTTTCAGTCTATTAGTTAAAGATTTAAATTTTTGTTCTGCAGTAAGAAATGATTTTTCATCTACTTCAAAATTTCCATACCATATAAAATCATACAAACGCGTGATGTTTCGAAATTGTTTTTTTAATGAATCATCAGCTAATTCCTTAATATAATCCGTATTGGTTTTTTGAGACTCCCATTCAATATGTTCGGTATCCGACAATCTTTTTAAAGTATGAAGATAATAGTAACGAATGGCTAATCGATAATTTTCATTTTGCAATGCTTTATGAATTAATTGTCCTATATCTTGATTTTGTATGATATCTTCATCTTCTGTGAGGAGTACCTGAGAAGCCTGTTGTTTTTCTAGTAATATATCTTTGGGGTTTACTCTCATAAATAACCAACCAAGTAAAAAAAGCGCAGCAATAATGAGTATATATGGTATCAGTGTAAAAAATACTTTCCAAAAACTACTAAATTCGTTAACACCAAATAACCACTTAAAAAAATCACTAAAAATCTGACTTAACCAATTTTTTAATTGAATCCAGGTGGAATCCGTTTGTTCAACTTCTACATAGCTAAAGTCACTATCTTCTTTATATTCTCGAATTTTTTCTGAATCAAATTTCACAATTTTTTGAGAAGAATCATAATCATAAAGAATCTCTTTAGGTTCATTGATACTAATGCTATCCTGAACCTGAGCAGATACAGAAAAAGATACTAAAAAAAATAATAAAAATTTGATTTTCAATTTATTCTGATTTACCTAAAGAATCAATTTGTTCTAACGTACCTGTATGATGTTTTCTTTCATTTAGATTAAAATAAATAAAAGCACTAGCCACCCCAATAATTATAATAAGTAAATATTGTAAACCAGATAGAATTGTGTTGAGTAAAATAAACCACCAATCCTTAAAAACGGATAGATCAGTAAGCCCACCTTCAGAAGCGGCTGTGAAAGTTTTGGCCATTGTATATGCAAATACAGGAATAGAAATCACTAAACTTATAACATATAGTAAAATGAAAACTACAATATATGTTGCAAATGTAATCCAAAATTCATTTTTAATGATTCCAAAACTTTCAGAAATAGAACCTCCAATACTATTGTTTTTAAAAATGAGTAAAGAAAATATAAGATTCATTGGAACTAAAAAATATAGTGCTGGAATTGCACAGAAACAAAATGAGAAAAAAAGTATTAAAGCTCCTAAGATTCCTAATCCACATATATTACTAAATTGATTTCTGAATTCCTGAATAACTTTATCTTCAGAAATAATACCATTAGAGTTGATATACTCCTTTATTACTATCATTATAGCACCAAATACAGATGCATAAAAGATAGCTATTGTTAAAAAAATAAATAAATATGAAATTATCAAACTTCCCGAGTTTGAAAATCCCGAATTAATGAAATCAAGATCACCGAAAACATCATATGTTGCATAGGCTTGATATGCGGAAGCAGCTAATAATAATAGAAAAGGAATACCACTTGTTTTTAAAAGAATCGATAATAATTGTTTAAAATTAATTCTAATAAATGCAAAGGTATCTGTAAGAATCTCTCCTAGTTCTCTTTTTTTCTTAAATTCAATGTATTTGTTATTCATTCTTTACTGCTAATGATTGTTTATAAAGTTGTCTTGGATAGATAATGTAATAAAATATAATCAATCCAAATGATAGTGTTATAATACTTATAGCCAACCAATCTGGCATCTCAGTATGTCTTGTTACAAAGCCTTCCAGAAAACCTGCAATGATAAAGAAAGGAATCGTACTGATTACTATTTTTAGTCCAGCTTTAATACCTTTTATAAAAGAAGTAAGCCTGGTGTATGTTTTGGGAAATAAGATAGAATTACCAACTACCAAACCTGCACAAGCAGCTATTATAATAACTGAAATCTCAATTGCCCCATGAATCCATATCGTTCTTACACTTTCCCAGAATAATCCTTTCTGATAAAAGAAGTATTGGAAAGATCCTAGCATGATAAAGTTCTTAGAAAGCATAAAAACAGTTCCTATACTTAGCATAATCCCAAAAACAAAGCAATATAAGGCTACACGTATATTATTTATCGTAATTCCGAGAAACATATCCAGTTGCCCCATTTTTTTATAAACAGCCATGGGATCATTATTCTCTATATTTTCTAAGGTCATATTTACATAACCATCCCCTAATATAGATCGAACAAAAGCGCCATCAGTGGCAGAGGAGTATGCTCCAATCACCGTGAACAATATAGCAATAAAGAAAGTAATCAATAATTCTTTCTGATAAGAATAAAACTCCAAGGGGAACTCTTTCACCCAAAAAGTATAAAACCTATTTTTCTTTTCTTTTTTAGTTTTATAAATTTTTTGATGTGCATTAGAAGCTAAATCATTTAAGTAACTAAGTGTTTGGCTATTAGGGTAAAATGTCCTTGCGTAACTAAGATGATCCGTGATTTCTATATACAAGTTTGATAGCTCATCTGGAGTAATTTGAGCATTATTAAGCAGAACACTTTCAAATTTTAACCATTTATCTTTATTTTGCTTCACAAAAGCCGCCTCACGCATGCATTAAAAATTAGGAGCTTCAAAGAAACATAATTAATGGATAATTTTCAAATAGAAACTGCTCAAAATGTGAGTATACAGCAAAATGCTGCAGGAATTGGTGATAGAATACTAGCTTTTTTAATTGATATGTTAATAATAATAGCATATTTGATTGCTGTTTTTTTTATAATGGCAGCTTTGGATGTGGATTTAGGACGGGGATGGGCATTTCAACTCATATTTGGATTACCAGTCTTTTTATACCACTTATTATGGGAAACATTTTGGAATGGTAGGTCACCTGGTAAAGCAACGCTAAAATTAAAAGTAGTACGCTTAGATGGATCTAAACCTTCTTTTTCTAATTATTTGGTACGTTGGCTCTTAAGAGTTTTAGATATTACACTGGCTACAGGAAGTATTGCAGTAATAACAATTTTATTAAAAGGAACTGGACAACGGTTAGGGGATATAGCTGCCACAACTACAGTAATTAGCGAAAAGCAACGTGTAAAATTTCATCAAACTATTCTTGTAGATATACCAGAAGATTATATACCAATATATCCACAGGTAACTGTTTTTAGTGATAATGAAATGCGTAAAATAAAGCACATCTTTCAGGAAGCCAAAAGAGATGGGAATCATAATATCATTGTACAACTTTCTATTAAAGTAAGCGGTCTTATGGATGTTGTTCCAGAAGAGAAGCCTATGAAATTTCTTTCTAAGGTATTAGAAGACTACAACTACTACACCCAAAAGATGTAAGCTAGGTTCTTAAAACTCTTGTAAAAAGTCAGAACCGTCAGGAAGTTTCGATAATTACATTTTTACTAAAATTAATATGCTAAAAAATAGTCTAGAGTGAATTTACAAAAGGTAATTTTTTTTCGAATTTACCTTTTGTAAATAATACCATACTATTTAACTCTATAAGTGATAAAAAGTTGATGTAACTTATTGATATTCATTTATTTTTAATTCTTATCGCTAGTGGTCGAGTCATTTTGATTGGATGTCGAAATGTTCGTTGTAAAAGTTATATATTTGATCTCCCAAAATAAAATAAGAATGAAAGCTTTGCCCAAGAATTACACCTATTTTTTAATATTTTCCATACTATTTTTTTTCAATTGCTCCTCTTCTGATGCGGATGATCCTGTAAGTGATACAGATGAAGAAGTAGATCCAGATCCAACTTCAATAATTGGACTTACGATTGATGATGGCACTGTACTGGATTTTGGAGAGGTGGTACAGAATATTACAAGAACAAAAAAGGTTAAAATTTCTAATAGTGGTAATACACCTTTAGAGGTTAGTACAATTTTGGTTCCGGATGGTTTTTCTTCGGATTGGCTATCAGGAACAATAGATGCAGGAGCTTTTAAGGATATAAATATAACTTTTACTCCTAGTGAAATTAAAGATTTTGAGGGTCGAATTATAATAGAAAGTAATGCGTCAAGTGGTGAGACTGCAATAAATTGTTTAGGGATAGGAATTAGTGATATTTTTGATGGAGATATTCTTTTTTCTGATCAGCAGGAGATACAAGGCTTTATTGATGATGGATATAAAGAGATAACCGGAACATTATTTATTGCTTATGATAGTTCTAATTCTGTACATAACACCAGTATAACATCATTACTTCCCTTATCTAAGTTGAGATCAATACAGACGATAAGAATTAATTCGACATCAAACCTTGTTAATTTAGATGGGCTGGAAAATGTCGAAATTAAAGGCAGTATTGCATTAGTTGATAATATTGGTCTCGAAAATATTAATGGGTTAAAAAATCTAACAGGCATACAAGGTTTTCTTCAAATTGCAGAATGTCATTCTTTGAAGAATGTAGACCCCTTGAATAATCTAGTTTCTATTGAATCTATATTAACGATCACACATAATGATTTATTGGAGAATATTGAGGGTTTATCTAGCTTGAAGAAGATTAGTGGCGATTTAGAACTTAAGTTTAATCCATTTATTAATAGTTTAGAAGGGTTTAATAATTTGGAAACTATTGGAGGTCGAGTTTTTATTAAAGGAAATCAACGTTTAAGAAGTTATTGTGCTATCCAGAGTTTGGTTATAAATGGAGGTATTCAAGATATTTTTTATGCTTTAACATTGAATAAATATAATCCAAAAATTGAAGAATTAAAAAATGGGTCTTGTGAAGCAGATATACCTCAGGGAGTATATAATGGTGATGTTAGATTAGATAATTTTCCGGATTATGACTTTTTTGTTTCTTTTGGATATGAAGAAATAGACGGAAATCTAAGCATTGTTATTGGAACAATTAATAATAGGTCTATAACTTCTCTTGATGATTGGAGCTCATTAAAAAAAATCAAAGGAGACTTTATCATAGAGAATACGTCAATTAATAACCTAGAAGGACTTTCTAATTTAGAATTGATAGATAATAATCTAGAAATACGTAACAATAATAATCTTAGTGATTATTGTGCGATAGTATCTTTAGTACAGTCAGGAGGAATTGGAAATAACTACCTGAGTGTTGATAATAGTTATAATCCTACTTTTGAGAATTTACAAAACGGAGTTTGTGTCGAATAGGGGCTTATAGTGTTGGGTAAATTCTACCATTTTAACATTAAAAAAATATAATAATTTATCTAATCACTTCGGCCTTAATAAAGATATTTTGTTTAGGCCATTCGCTTTCATCCACAGGTACATTTGATATCTTATCCGCCACATTCATTCCTTTAACAACTTTGCCAAAAATAGTATGTTCTCCATCTAGGTGATATGCTCCGTTTTTGGCAATAACGATAAAAAACTCATAGGGAGTGGAGCGATTCGAAGGGTTATCCACCCATTGTTTGGATAATGCTACAGCGCCTCGGTGATGTTTTAACCCTTTTATAGGCTCTTGAGAAAGGGTGTAATCACCTATATCAAAACGTTTTTGTGCCATTTGCTTGCGATCACTATTTCCTCCTTGAATAACAAAACCCTTGGCAACTCTGTAAAAAAAAGTTTCATCAAAATACTTTTGCTTTACTAAATAAATAAAATTAGCGCGGTGCAGTGGAGATTCATTATACAATTGGATATCTATATCCCCATATGTTGTAGAAATACGAACTAATGTTTCGACATTCTCTTTGCCATAAGACAAAAGAAATTCTCTGGCATTATCATTAGAGAGTTTAAAAGGAAGATCATCGGAGATGTGCGAATTAGTTATCTCTTCTTTTAGATTGGTTTTAGTAGTATTTTTCTTAGTTGTAGTATTTTTTAATGAAATAGCCTCTCCATTTTTTGTAGTGTTCTTTATATTTTTATTAGAATTCTTATCTTCACAATTGCAGAAGACCAAAGTACAGATCAGACCAATTACTAAAACTATTCTCATAGATGACATTCGAAACATTTAAAAAGTTGATTCCAAAAATACAGAAAATGTTAGTACCGGGAGAATCTGCTCACTTTATAATGGCTCCAGAAATAAGAAAAAGAGAGCTTGATAAAATTAAAATAGAAGCGCAAAATCCTAGAAATGCAGCCGTAATGATGCTTGTTTACCCAAAGGATGGTATTGCACATATATCTTTGATCTTACGACCTATTTATAAAGGAGTGCACTCTGGGCAAGTTGCCTTACCAGGTGGAAAGGTAGAAGAATTTGACTTAAATTATCAAACTGCAGCATTGCGAGAAACTTGGGAAGAAATTGGAGTAGGAGTACGCGATGTTAAGGTAGTAAAAGAGCTGACCAAAGTATATATTCCTCCATCTAATTTCTGGGTACATCCATTTATGGGATATGTCATAGAAACTCCTAATTTTATTGTGCAAGAAGAAGAAGTAGATAAAGTGATCGAAGTTCCGATTGAACAATTATTAGATGAAAACACTATTGTTTCTAAAAAATTATCAACTTCTTACGCAGAAAATATCGAAGTACCTTCCTTTATGTTAGACGGTTATACAGTTTGGGGAGCAACTGCTATGATGCTTAGTGAACTTAAAATCCTTTTAAAATCTGTGATGGAATCATGATTTTGTATATTTGGCTCTTATTTTCTTCAGAATGTTTAGAAGAATTTAACGCTTATTCTATCTCTTTTTTGGATAGATGTTATTAGATTTAATAACAAACTATTTGGTAATCAATAAGTTTGGATGTATTAATAAACTAAAATTATTTATGGGATTATTTAAGAAAAATCCTTTTGGACATATATTACTTATAAAAAAGTGGCTTATTCGTATTCTGGGAGCTATAACCCACAGACGTTATCGTGGCTTTAATGAATTACAGATTGAAGGAAGTGAAGTCTTTAAGGGACTTCCTGATAATAATGTTTTATTCGTATCCAATCATCAAACATATTTTGCAGATGTGGTAGCTATGTTCCATGTGTTTAATGCAAGTCTTAGTGGTCGTACAGACTCTATCAAAAATGTAGGATATTTGTGGCAACCTAAAATGAATCTTTATTACGTTGCTGCTAAGGAGACCATGAGAGCTGGATTATTAGCAAGAATATTAGCCTATGCAGGTGCTATTACGGTAGAAAGAACCTGGCGAGATAAAGGAAAGGATGTAAACCGTCAGGTAAAAATGAGTGATATTACTAATATCAAGCGAGCGTTAGAGGATGGATGGGTAATTACATTCCCCCAAGGAACCACTAAACCTTTTAAACCTATTAGAAAAGGAACTGCACATATTATAAGGCAATACAGGCCTATAGTAATCCCAATCGTAATTGATGGTTTTAGACGATCTTTTGATAAAAAAGGAATTCGTATCAAAAAGCGAGGAATATTACAATCCATGGTAATAAAAGAACCGTTAGATATTGATTATGATAATGATTCTATTGATGATATTGTTAGTAAATTGGAGTATGCTATAGAACAACATCCTTCTTTTCTTAAAGTAATTTCTCAAGAAGAATTAGAAGCAGAAGAAGAATTGAACAAAAAAAGACAATGGGAGTATTAAGAGTTTAGTACTATTACTCCAGCCAATCTTTAAATATTTTTACCCGTTCTCGCGCTACTATGATTTCTTGCTCATCAAAGTGATGAAGCTTGATCTGTAATCTAGAGTTGCTATATGATATAATGTCTTTGATAGCATTGATGTTTATATAAAACTTTCTACTTACCCTAAAGAATTGCTGAGGATTTAATTCATCCTCTAGAGATTCCAGAGTGGTATCAATTAGATAATTTCTGTTCTCGTTCGTATGAAGATAAGTACCTTTATTTTCTGAATAAAAGCATTCTATATCCTCTACAGCGAATATCTTGAGATGTTGACCTATACGAGTCGTAAACCTTTTTTTATAAGAGCGATCCATTGGATTGATCAATAGTTTTTTGATATCTTCAAAATCTACCTTTAATTCAGATGTAGTAGGTAATTGTTCTTTATACTTTTTTATGGCAGCTTCCAGTTCTTCATCGTCTATAGGTTTTAAAAGATAATCGATACTGTTCAATTTAAATGCTTTTAAAGCATATTCATCATAAGCAGTAGTAAAAATAATAGAGCTTTTAATGGTAACCGTATCAAATATTTCGAAAGACAATCCATCACTTAATTGAATATCTAAAAATATAAGGTCAGGATGTTTATTGGTGTTAAACCATTCGATAGACTCACTTACAGAATGTAACATTGTGTTTATTTTCATACCCAGATCATTCAGCATTCTACTTAATCTTCTTGCTGCTGGCTTTTCATCTTCAATGATTAAAATATTCATTTCGTTTTTTGATTATAATGGCTGTTGTATTATTAATTTTTTTTCAAAAAATATGTTCTTATTCCCATAGCTGATTCTCTTTATCATCTTCTTCCATATATTTTCTTATTTTGCGCTCTTCCCAATCTTTATTGAACATCGGATTAATTCTATACGCTTTGATAGCATGAAAAGCTAATCCAATACCCCAGCCAAAAGCAGCCCATAAAAACCAAGCATAACGCCACTCATTTTGATAGTAATTCAGACCTGCTAAAAAAATAATAACAATAATATATGAAAAAAGGTTATTATAAAATTTCTTAAGTTCTTCTACACGTTCTTTTGCACGCTCATATCTTTTTTGTTCTTCTAAATTTTTCATTTGTAATAATCTTTTTAAATTTCAAAAGTCAACAACCTAGATAAATTCACAAGACATCCAATGGAAACACAATTTTAGAATTTCTAGACAAAACTCATAAAATTAAACTACCATGTGGATTAAAGTAAATCATCTTTCTCCATGAGTTCTTTTATTTTACGCTCTTCCCATTTTTTGCCATAAATAATATTTCCCTTAAAGACACGTAATCCGTGAAAAAGTAACCCAATCCCCCATAGAATAGGGGTAATATATAAATGCCATTGAAACCAATTTCTAAATCCTTGGCTTTCAAAATTTGTATTAATAAAAAGGAGTGTAATATTTATAACAATGTATATAGTCAAATGAGTATAAAAACCTCTTTCATTATCCACACGTTTTTTAGCTCTTTCATATCTTTTTTGTGATTCGTAATTTTCCATGATACTATTTTTTAACTCTCATTTCTATTTATAAACTCAATATTTTTTTTCTTCCTCTAATCGTTTTTTTGCGTTATAGTATTTTTTTTCTAAATCATTCATAATTGTTTTTTTTAGACTCCTCCATAAACTGCTTAATCTTTCTTTTCTCCCAGTTTTTTCCAAAAATAAGGTGATGATCATACGCTTCTGCGTAGTGAAACAATACTCCTAACCCCCATCCGAGTATTGGAAAAATGACCCAAGGAGTTCTAAATCCCGTACTGTAGTAGTTTATGAATATTAAAAAAGGAATCACAATACAATAGGACGTAAGATTACCATGAAACTCCTTCATTTTTTTAACACGTTCTTTAGCTCTTGTATATTTTATGTTATGTGTAATTTCTATACTATCTGGGATTGTCATATCTCTTAATATTACTTTTTTGGTCAGTATCGGAAGTTTTGCAATAAAAGCTTTTTCGGTTTTATATACAGAAAATTCCCTTTTTGTTAGCAGTTCATATCGTTGTTTTACATTACCCAATCCTACACCGCTACTTTGCTTAAGAACCTCTTTTGGTTGCAGATTGTTTTCTACGATTAAGAAATGATCATTTTCATAAATTTTAATATGTAATGGTTTGCTAGGCATTACAATATTATGTTTTACTGTATTTTCTAATAATATCTGTAATGATAGCGGTACTACTTTAGCTTCAGGATTACTAGATGTAGTAGGCATATCGAATATGATACTATCTTCGAACCGAAGCTTAAGCAATGTCATATATGTATTGGCGAATTTTAATTCCTCATCAATGGTTACCAATTCTTTGTCTTTTTGCTCTAAAACATACCTATATACTTTAGATAATGAAGTAGTAAACTTCTGAGCCATTTTTGGGTTTTCATCAATCAGAGACGTTAATACATTAAGGCTATTAAACAAAAAGTGAGGATCTAATTGATTTTTAAGCGCAGCAAATTTAGCAGAAGCCGTTCCGGCTATTATCTTTTGTTCAGTTACTTTTTTTTCTTGTAATGCCTTATAGAAATATATGGTATGAAAGAATAATGAAATGATAATGGTAATTAACAACGGAAATAAATAATCTCTAAAAGATTGATCCGCCATGAATTCTGATGTAGTTTGCTCACGTAAAATGATTACTCCAGCTACATACTCACACATAAAATAGCCGATCATCGTTACAATAATAGAACCTCCCGCTCCGATTAAAACACGTTGTAAACCTTTATTCTTCCACTCAAAACGATTATTAATAAAACCAAAATAAAGTGAGTTGATATAGGTAAGAAAAAAGGCATACACAAAATTTATAACCCAATACTGAACTGTAAGAAATCTATCGAACCTGAAACCATTGACAAGCAATATTATTATTGAAATAGCAATAGTGGCTATACAGGATATTATGACTATTTTTTTCAGATCTTTCATTGAATGAAATAATTATTTATATCGGGTTAACTAACATCATTACATTTCGCAATTTTTCTGAACCCTCGTTACTTGATTCTTTCCCCAAGTTGGATAAAATGGTATAGTAGGGGATTCTTTTTCAAAATACAAGATAGCTTTTTCTACTTCAGGACAAAAGGCTTTTGGATCTTTACCCCAGAATTTTGCGTCACCCATTTTCCATTCTGCGTGACATAAAATAGCTCTTGGATTTTCAGGTTCTAATACTTTAGCTTTCTGATATAAAGCTTCTACTTTTGGAGCGTGTGTCATGGCATATACAGAAGGATTAGATGTTACATAAGCCGTATATAATAAAGCCTCTAGAATTAATATTTCTGCATTATCCTCCTTAGAGAATGTTTTCGCCTCATTAAGATAATCTTGAGCCTTTTTAAGACGAGACTCGATGTTGTCCTGATCTTTACTGCTAAAAGTAGTAGTGATATGAACCTGAGCTGCATAGTAATAAGGTAGCCAGTTTTCTTTTTCAGCCTTACCAATACGTTCGAATAAGTTAGTAGCCTCATCTATCTTTCTATTTTTCCAAAGATCAAAAGCTTTGGTCATTCCTTTTTCATAAGGAGTCTGTGCATTGATATTTATAACAGAAAAAAAAGCGAGTACGATTAAAATAATTTTCATAATGATGGATGTTTTTGATATTATAGTATAAAGATCTTGATTACATAAAGTAGTAAGAATTAAAAATGACCGAATTGTCGTATAAGCATCCCGAATTGTACTAGACTTTCGGTTTTCGGGTCTCGCCAATCAACTATCAGTCTCTTGCTTCCTGTCTCTTGAAACCTTAAAACCCAACACTTCACCACTAACTCCTTACAAATTATCCAATTGATTATCTTTTTTATCGTCACTGATAGTCCAAAAGAACCCAACAATAAAAAATCGATCAGCAGCAGGTTTTATAGCACGTCTATCAAAACTTCCATTAATATTTGGGGTATTAGAATATTGGTAATTAAATATATTATCAAAACCTAACACATTAGATGCGGAGAAGTACAATATTTTCTGCTGACTTATTAAATAAGCCCAACTTAGACTCAGGGAGTTGTATGACTTAGTTTTACTATCTAAAAAAGAGTCTGTATTAGGATTATCATATGGACGCCCAGAAGCAAAATTATAAGTTGTACTAATTAGGGATTTCCAATCATTTACCCAATACTTTCCTACAAGAGATAGATTATGCGCTGCAGCAAAATTGGGAGTAGCACTTTCTGAGAAGTTCTTATAATTCCTTTTCGTATTCAGATAAGAGTAACTTACCCAGTATTCAAAATCCTTAAAGGAAGTATTATCTCTCCAATATACATCCAGACCAGTTGCATATCCATCTCCATCATTCGTATAATTACTATGGAATTCGGGTATTGGAGTATCGTATTTTATGAAATCATCATACCCTTTATAATAGGCCTCTGCTCTTAATGTTTTACCCTTATGCTGATATAAATAATTCGCAATATAATGCGAAGATTTTTCAGGACTTAATGTGTTATTATATTTCAAAATATTTTGTTGTGGTGTTTGGTAAAAGTCACCATAGGCCAGCGATATTTGAGATGTATTTGTAATTTTATATGCTAATGATGCTCTTGGAGATATTTTAGTATACTCCAGTGAAGAATTGTGAGTTCCTCTAAAACCTAATTGCATAGCTAGTTTTTTGCTGAAAAAAATATTAACTTCAGTAAATGCAGCGCTACTATTGTTATTGTAATCGGATCTGAAAGAGCCAAGATCAGGATCAACAACTTTCTCATCAAAATTTCCTAAAAACTGTTCAATTCCAAAAGATACTTTAAAGCGATTACTAAACCTTTTTCGGAGTTTTGTTTTTAGGTGTGTACTGTTATCATCATTATTTACATCGGTTTCAGTTATTTTTATGGTATTACGATCATTTGCAAAACTAACTCCACTTGTAATTGTCCAATCATTTCCCAGATCACCTTTATAAGAAGCATTCAGATATAAATTTCTGTTTGTGAGATTCAGATTAATTCCATCCGGGATATCAATATCTTCCTGTATCAAGTTGAAATCAGTATAATTTAGGCCACCATATACTTTTAATAAACCATTTTTGAATTGATGCCTGTACACAGCTTCTCCCGATAAAGATTCAAAAGGTTTAATCCAATCTACCCGTTGGGAAATAAGCTCTTGATAAGGTTTTAGATTCAGATAAAAAGCATTCATACTCAATGAGTTTTTGTCCCATTTTTGAGTATTCCCGACACCGAGCCCAACACTAATAAAAGAAAGATCCGTTTTTTCTTGATCTGGCTCATCAATCGTATTAAGTAATAATACACTCGATAAAGCATCACCATACTCCGCAGAATATCCTCCTGTAGAAAAAGTAGTACCCTTAAATAAGAAAGGGGAAAACCTACCTCTGGTTGGGATATTATTGGCAGTAGCCGTAAATGGTTGAAAAACACGAAGCCCATCTATATAAACGTTAGCTTCATTAGCATCCCCACCTCTTACAAAAAGACGTCCATCTTCTGCTACTGTAGAGGTTCCTGGTAATGTCTGAAAAGCACCTATGTAATCTCCATCTGCTCCAGCCGTTGTAACTATATCCAGTGGAGTTAAAACGGAAGCTTTATCAGTACTACCAGCAGAAAATGTTCCCGCATTGAGTATAACACTGCCCAAAGAGTTTACATCCTCTTTCAATGTAATTTCTAAATCCGTCATTTTAGAAATAGCAGTTTTGAGAGAGAATGTTTCAAAAGAAAGAAAAGAGACGATTAATAGCTGTTCTCCAGTTTCGTTGGTTGTAAAGGAAAAAACACCATTTTCATCAGAAGAAGCACCATCATAAGTGCCGTCTAAGTATATGTTAGCACCTATAATAGGAAATCCGGAAGATGCCGTAACTGTACCAGAGATTGTAGTTTGAGCACATAATAGCGATGGTAACAATAGTAACTCTAGAGTAGTAATTAAAAATTTCATTAGAATTATTTTCAGGTTGATTGATAAGACAAAAATCTATCGAACCGAAGAACAAATAAATTTTACCTGACTGAATTGTAGAAAAAGGAAGACCAGTTGTATGATATTGATCTATCGCACGCGAAGCGTGCAAAAAGCACTCAACAAAACGGAAAAAGCACTCAACAAAACGGAAAAAGCACTCAACAAAACGGAAAAAGCACTCAACAAAACGGAAAAAGCACTCAAC